>NZ_CP180350.1:2813199-3486399 GCF_048006315.1 Seohaeicola sp.
TGCACCGTGGCAGCATGATCCTGGGTGCGGCGGTGATGGTTGTCTTCGGCTATGTGTTTTCCGTCATGGTCATGCGCGTGGGCGAAATCAGTTTCGTCGCCCCATTCCGGTATACCGGGCTGATCTGGGCGCTTGTGCTCGGCTGGCTCGTCTTTGGCGACTGGCCTGCGCCACTGACCCTTGTCGGGGCCGTGATCGTGGTGGGAAGCGGTGTGTTCATGCTGTATCGCGAGGCCCAGTTGAAGCGGCGTATTGCGACTGAAACGCGGCTGCGGACCGGTATCGGACATTAGGCCGGACGCCCGTTCGGCGGGGCCTTGTCGGATGTTCGGCAGGCGGGGGGGCAGTGTGTTGACAACCCCTGCAACTCCCCCTATACGCCCCTCATCCGGCCGGGCCCATGCCCTTTGCCGAATTCAGAAGTGTAGTGGACAAGATCCGGGCTAATGCTGCCTCGATCCTCTGGAAACCCACCGCGTCGTTCACCTCGGAATGGGAACGATGGCGGTGATTGTGCTTTGTGGACGCGCAAAGTGCTCAAGATTAACCCGCGGGGATGCCCGCGCAGACACATGTGTTGATAGACGGGGAAAGAAGCCCAATGCCAACGATCCAGCAGCTGATCCGCAAACCGCGGCAGCCCAAAGTCAAACGGTCCAAGTCGATGCACCTGGAGCAGTGCCCGCAAAAGCGCGGTGTCTGCACTCGTGTTTACACGACTACGCCGAAGAAACCGAACTCGGCCATGCGGAAGGTTGCGAAGGTGCGCCTGACCAACGGCTTTGAGGTCATCAGCTACATTCCCGGTGAAAGCCACAACCTTCAGGAACACTCTGTGGTTCTGATCCGTGGCGGCCGTGTGAAAGACCTTCCCGGTGTCCGTTACCACATCCTGCGCGGTGTTCTGGATACCCAGGGCGTCAAGAACCGTAAGCAGCGTCGTTCGAAGTACGGCGCGAAGCGTCCGAAGTAAGAGGATCTATACAGATGTCCCGCCGTCACGCCGCTGAAAAACGCGAAATCCTGCCCGATGCCAAGTATGGCGATCGGGTTCTGACGAAGTTCATGAACAACCTGATGATCGACGGCAAGAAATCCGCCGCCGAGCGCATCGTCTACAACGCGCTGAGCCGCGTCGAGGACAAGATCAAGCGCGCGCCCGTGGAAGTGTTCCACGAAGCGCTCGACAACATCAAACCCTCGGTCGAAGTCCGGTCGCGCCGCGTCGGTGGTGCCACCTATCAGGTTCCCGTCGAAGTGCGCCCCGAGCGTCGTGAAGCCCTGGCGATCCGCTGGCTGATCAACGCATCGCGTGCCCGCAACGAAAACACGATGGAAGAGCGCCTGGCTGGCGAACTGCTGGATGCAGTGAACAGCCGTGGTTCCGCCGTGAAGAAGCGGGAAGACACCCACAAGATGGCCGACGCGAACAAAGCGTTCAGCCATTACCGCTGGTAAGAGGAGCACACCCAGATGGCACGCGAATATCCGCTGCAGCGTTATCGCAACTTCGGGATCATGGCCCATATCGACGCGGGCAAGACCACGACGACCGAGCGCATCCTCTACTACACCGGCAAGTCCCACAAGATCGGCGAAGTCCATGACGGCGCCGCAACGATGGACTGGATGGAGCAGGAGCAGGAACGCGGCATCACGATCACCTCGGCTGCGACCACGACTTTCTGGCAGCGCCAGGAAGATCCGAGCGTCGAGGGCACCTCGGACACCAAGTACCGCTTCAACATCATCGACACTCCCGGCCACGTGGACTTCACCATCGAAGTCGAGCGTTCGCTGGCCGTTCTGGATGGTGCCGTCTGCCTTCTGGACGCCAACGCCGGTGTCGAGCCGCAGACCGAAACCGTGTGGCGTCAGGCTGACCGCTACAAGGTGCCGCGCATCGTGTTCGTCAACAAGATGGACAAGATCGGCGCCGATTTCTTCAACTGCGTCAAGATGATCAAGGACCGCACCGGCGCGATCCCCGCACCGATCGCTCTGCCGATCGGCGCCGAGGACAAGCTGGAAGGCATCATCGACCTGCTGAAGATGGAAGAGTGGGTCTGGAAAGGTGAAGATCTGGGCGCGTCCTGGGTCCGTCAGCCGATCCGTGACGAACTCAAGGACATGGCCGACGAATGGCGTGCCAACCTGATCGAGATCGCGGTCGAAATGGACGACGCGGCCATGGAAGCCTATCTGGAGGGCAATGAGCCCGACGAGGCGACCCTGCGCAAGCTGATCCGCAAGGGCTGCCTGTCGCTGAGCTTCGTGCCTGTCATGGCCGGTTCCGCCTTCAAGAACAAAGGTGTGCAGCCGCTGCTGAACGCCGTGATCGACTTCCTGCCCAGCCCGCTGGACGTGGTTGATTACATGGGCTTCAAGCCGGGCGACGAGACCGAAACCCGCAACATCGCGCGCCGCGCCGACGACAACATGGCCTTCTCGGGCCTGGCGTTCAAAATCATGAACGACCCGTTTGTCGGCTCGCTGACCTTTACCCGCCTCTATTCGGGTATCCTGCGGAAGGGTGATGCGATGCTGAACTCGACCAAGGGCAAGAAAGAGCGCGTTGGCCGGATGATGATGATGCACGCCATCAACCGCGAAGAGATCGAAGAAGCCTTTGCAGGCGACATCATCGCTCTGGCGGGTCTGAAGGACACCACGACCGGTGACACGCTGTGCTCGGAAAAGGATCCGGTGGTTCTGGAAACCATGACCTTCCCCGAGCCGGTGATCGAAATCGCCGTGGAGCCGAAAACCAAGGCCGACCAGGAAAAGATGGGCATCGCCCTCGCACGTCTGGCCGCCGAGGATCCGTCCTTCCGCGTCGAAACCGATTTCGAGTCCGGTCAGACGATCATGAAGGGCATGGGCGAACTTCACCTCGACATCCTGGTTGACCGCATGAAGCGCGAATTCAAGGTCGAGGCGAACATCGGTGCGCCGCAGGTGGCCTATCGTGAAACCGTCAGCCGCGAAGCCGAGATCGATTACACCCACAAGAAGCAGTCGGGTGGTTCGGGTCAGTTCGCGCGCGTCAAGATGGTCATCATGCCGACCGAGCCGGGCGAAGGTTATTCCTTCGAAAGCAAGATCGTTGGTGGTTCGGTGCCGAAGGAATACATCCCGGGTGTCGAAAAGGGCATCAAGTCGGTCATGGACTCCGGTCCGCTGGCAGGCTTCCCGGTGATCGACTTCAAGGTGGCCCTGATCGATGGTGCCTACCATGACGTCGACTCTTCGGTCCTGGCGTTCGAAATCGCGGCCCGTGCCGGGATGCGCGAAGGTCTGAAGAAAGCCGGCGCCAAGCTGCTGGAACCGATCATGCGCGTGGAAGTCGTGACCCCGGAGGAATATACCGGCGGCATCATCGGCGACCTGACCAGCCGTCGCGGCATGGTCAACGGGCAGGACAGCCGTGGCAACGCGAACGTCATCGACGCTTTCGTGCCGCTGGCCAACATGTTCGGCTACATCAACACGCTGCGTTCGATGTCTTCGGGCCGGGCGAACTTCACCATGCAGTTCGACCATTACGAAGCCGTGCCGCAGAACATCTCGGACGAGATCCAGAAGAAATACGCATAACGGTTGGTGGGGGTCACCCCCACCCTACCACAACCCCGTAGGGTGGGCCTCGGCCCACCACCGACGACAAAACAAGGAGTTCCCTGATGGGCAAGGCAAAGTTTGAACGTAACAAACCGCACGTTAACATCGGCACGATTGGTCACGTTGACCACGGCAAGACGACGCTGACGGCTGCGATCACGAAGTATTTCGGCGAATTCCGCGCGTATGACCAGATCGATGGCGCGCCGGAAGAGAAGGCGCGCGGGATCACGATCTCGACCGCGCACGTTGAATACGAGACCGAGACGCGTCACTACGCACACGTCGACTGCCCCGGCCACGCTGACTATGTGAAGAACATGATCACGGGTGCTGCGCAGATGGACGGCGCGATCTTGGTTGTGAACGCCGCTGACGGCCCGATGCCGCAGACGCGCGAGCACATCCTGCTGGGCCGCCAGGTGGGCATCCCCTACATGGTCGTCTACATGAACAAGGTTGACCAGGTTGACGACGAGGAGCTGCTGGAGCTGGTGGAGATGGAGATCCGCGAGCTTCTGACCTCCTACGAGTATCCTGGCGACGACATTCCGATCATCAAGGGTTCGGCCCTGGCGGCGATGGAAGGCCGTGACGCGGAGATCGGCGAGAACTCGATCCGCGCGCTGATGGAAGCGGTTGACAGCTACATCCCGACGCCCGAGCGTGCCGTGGACAAGCCGTTCCTGATGCCGATCGAAGACGTGTTCTCGATCTCGGGCCGTGGTACCGTTGTGACCGGCCGTATCGAGCGTGGCGTGATCAACGTCGGCGACAGCATCGAGATCGTGGGGATCAAGGACACCAAGACGACGACCTGCACGGGCGTCGAAATGTTCCGCAAGCTGCTGGATCGTGGTGAGGCCGGCGACAACGTGGGCGTTCTGCTGCGCGGTATCGACCGTGAAGGCGTCGAGCGCGGTCAGGTTCTTTGCAAGCCGAAGTCCGTGAACCCGCACACCCAGTTCGAGGCAGAAGCCTACATCCTGACGAAGGAAGAAGGCGGCCGTCACACGCCGTTCTTCGCGAACTACCGTCCGCAGTTCTACTTCCGCACGACCGACGTGACCGGGACCGTGACGCTGCCCGAGGGCACTGAGATGGTGATGCCGGGCGACAACCTGAAGTTCACCGTCGAACTGATCGCACCGATCGCGATGGAAGACGGCCTGCGCTTCGCCATCCGTGAAGGCGGTCGTACCGTCGGCGCGGGTGTCGTGTCCAAAATTCTGAAGTAAAAGACCACTTCGGGTTCGAAGAGGGCCACCGGATGAGCCGGTGGTCCTCCTATCAACTCCAACGCCGCGAAAGGCTAGACTATGCAAAGCCAAAACATTCGCATCCGGCTGAAGGCATTCGATTACCGCGTACTGGACGCCAGCACGCAGGAAATCGTCAACACCGCAAAGCGCACTGGCGCGACGGTGCGTGGCCCGATTCCGCTGCCGAACAAGATCGAGAAGTTCACGGTTCTCCGTGGGCCGCACATCGACAAGAAATCCCGTGATCAGTTCGAGATCCGTACGCACAAGCGTCTGCTCGACATCGTTGATCCGACTCCCCAGACCGTGGACGCGCTGATGAAGCTCGACCTGGCCGCTGGTGTGGACGTCGAGATCAAGCTGCAGTCGTAAGAAGGAGGGTATCCAGGATGCGCTCTGGTGTAATCGCAAAGAAAGTCGGCATGACCCGGCTTTTCATGGAAGACGGAAAGCAGATCCCTGTGACCGTTCTCCAGCTTGAGAACCTGCAGGTCGTGGCACAGCGCACGCCCGAGCGGGACGGCTATACCGCCGTTCAGCTGGGTGCTGGCAATGCCAAGGCCAAGCGGACCTCGAAGGCCATGCGTGGTCATTTCGCGGTGGCCAACGTGGCCCCCAAGCGGAAGATCGCGGAATTCCGCGTCAGCCCCGACAACATGATCGGCGTGGGCGAGGAAATCTCGGCCGAACATTACGTTGCCGGTCAGAAGGTCGACGTTGCAGGCACATCCATCGGTAAAGGTTTTGCCGGTGCGATGAAGCGCCACAACTTCGGCGGTCTGCGTGCCTCGCACGGTGTGTCGATCAGCCACCGTTCGCATGGTTCGACCGGTCAGTGCCAGGACCCCGGCAAGGTGTTCAAGGGCAAGAAGATGGCCGGCCACATGGGTGCCGTGCGTGTGACCACGCAGAACCTGGAAGTCGTGAGAACCGATGCTGAACGTGGCCTGATCATGGTCAAGGGCGCGGTTCCCGGTTCCAAAGGTGGCTGGGTCACGATCAAGGACGCCGTCAAGAAGAAGCTGCCCGAGAACGTTCCGTTCCCGGCGGCCCTGAAATCGGCCATGGCCGCGGCTGCCGCCGAGGCACCGGCCGCAGAAGCGCCCGCCGAAGGGGGTGAAGCATGAAACTTGATGTGATCAATCTGGACGGCAGCAAGGCCGGTTCCGTGGATCTGGATGAGGCGCTGTTCGGTCTTGAGCCGCGCGCCGACATCCTGCACCGCGTGGTCCGCTGGCAGCGCAACAATGCGCAGGCCGGCACCCACAAGGTGAAGACCCGCTCGGAGACCTCCTACTCGACCAAGAAGATCTATCGCCAGAAGGGCACCGGCGGCGCACGCCACGGTGACAAGAACGCGCCGATCTTCCGTCATGGTGGTGTCTACAAGGGCCCGACCCCGCGCAGCCACGGCCACGAGCTGACCAAGAAGTTCCGCAAACTGGGCCTCAAGCATGCCCTGTCCGCGAAGCTGAAGGCCGGTGAACTGGTCGTCATCTCTGCCGCCGAAGCCGAAGGCAAGACCTCGGTTCTGGCCAAGCAGGTCGCAAAGCTGGGCTGGAAGCGCGCGCTGATCATTGACGGGGCAACCGTCAACGACATGTTCGCAAAGGCCGCCCGCAACATCGAAGGTCTGGATATCCTGCCGTCGATGGGCGCAAACGTCTATGACATCCTCAAGCGTGACACCCTGGTGATCACGAAAGCGGGTGTCGAAGCACTGGAGGCTCGTCTGAAATGAGCGCGAAGGCTGAACATTACGACGTGATCCGCAAGCCGATCATCACCGAAAAGGCCACCATGGTGTCCGAGAACGGTGCGGTCGTCTTCGAGGTGGCGATGGATTCCAACAAGCCCGAAATCAAGCAGGCCGTCGAGGCGCTGTTTGGTGTGAAGGTCAAGGCCGTCAACACCACGATCACCAAAGGCAAGACCAAGCGCTTCCGCGGCCAGCCGGGCAAGCGTCGGGACGTCAAGAAAGCCTATGTGACCCTGGAAGAGGGAAACACTATCGACGTGACTACAGGTCTCTGATAGTAGGACGCGAATCTTCCATGGCCCCGGATTTACCGGGGCCATGGACTTTTGAGACGGGGACCTTCGGGGCCCTATACCATGGGCACCTTCGGGGGCCTTCAACATCGCGGGGCCTGGCCCCGCTACGCACAACGGAAGACAGAAAGCATGGCACTCAAGTCGTATAAGCCGACGACGCCGGGCCAGCGTGGGCTGGTTCTGATCGACCGTTCGGAGCTGTGGAAAGGACGTCCGGTCAAGGCCCTCACCGAGGGTTTGACCAAGAATGGCGGCCGGAACAACACCGGACGGATCACGATGCGCCGCAAGGGCGGCGGGGCGAAACGCCTCTATCGGATCGTCGATTTCAAACGTAACAAATTCGATGTGGCGGCCACCGTCGAGCGGATCGAGTATGACCCGAACCGGACCGCCTTCATCGCGCTGGTGAAGTACGAGGATGGCGAACAGGCCTATATCCTGGCACCGCAGCGTCTGGCCGTCGGCGACGCTGTCGTTGCAGGCAACAAGGTCGACATCAAGCCGGGCAACGCGATGCCGTTCTCGGGCATGCCGATCGGTACGATCGTCCACAACATCGAGATGAAGCCCGGCAAGGGTGGTCAGATCGCGCGCGCGGCGGGCACCTATGCCCAGTTCGTGGGTCGCGATGGCGGTTACGCCCAGATCCGCCTGTCGTCCGGTGAACTGCGTCTCGTGCGTCAGGAATGCATGGCCACCGTCGGTGCCGTGTCGAACCCCGACAACAGCAACCAGAACTACGGCAAGGCAGGCCGCATGCGTCACAAGGGCATCCGCCCGAGCGTTCGCGGCGTGGTCATGAACCCGATCGATCACCCGCATGGTGGTGGTGAGGGCCGGACTTCGGGTGGCCGTCATCCGGTGACGCCGTGGGGCAAGCCGACAAAGGGTGCGCGCACCCGGAACAAGAACAAAGCGTCCAGCAAGCTCATTCTGCGCTCGCGTCACGCCAAGAAGAAGGGGCGTTAACAGATGTCTCGCTCTGTATGGAAAGGTCCGTTCGTCGACGCTTACGTGCTGAAGAAAGCCGAAGCTGCCCGCGAATCCGGACGCAGTGAAGTTATCAAGATCTGGTCGCGCCGCTCGACGATCCTGCCCCAGTTCGTGGGCCTGACGTTTGGCGTCTACAACGGCAAGAAGCATATCCCGGTGAACGTCTCCGAGGACATGATCGGCCAGAAATTCGGCGAATACTCCCCGACCCGGACCTATTACGGTCACGCGGCCGATAAAAAAGCGAAGCGGAAGTAAGTCATGGGCAAGGAAAAAAACCCCCGCCGCGTGGCAGATAACGAAGCAATGGCAAAACTGCGCATGCTTCGTACCAGCCCGCAGAAGCTGAACCTGGTGGCAGCGATGATCCGCGGCAAGAAGGTGGACAAGGCCCTGACGGACCTGACCTTCTCGAAAAAGCGGATTGCAGTGGACGTGAAGAAATGCCTTCAGTCCGCAATCGCCAACGCCGAGAACAACCACAACCTGGACGTCGATGAACTGGTCGTCGCCGAGGCCTATGTGGGCAAGAACCTGACGCTCAAGCGCGGTCGTCCGCGTGCACGCGGTCGTTTCGGCCGTATCGTCAAGCCGTTCTCGGAACTCACCATCAAGGTGCGTCAAGTTGAGGAGCAAGCCTAATGGGTCAGAAAGTCAATCCGATCGGCATGCGCCTTCAGGTCAACCGCACCTGGGACAGCCGCTGGTACGCCGATACCAAGGACTACGGTAATCTTCTTCTGGAAGACCTGAAGATCCGCAAGTTCATCAAGGAAGAAGCCAAGCAGGCCGGTATTGCCCGCGTGATCATCGAACGTCCGCACAAGAAGTGCCGCGTCACGATCCATGCGGCCCGTCCGGGTGTGATCATCGGCAAAAAAGGCGCCGATATCGAAACCCTGCGCAAGAAGCTGGCCAAGCTGACGGCAAGCGAACTGCACCTGAACATCGTCGAGGTCCGCAAGCCGGAACTGGACGCCGCTCTGGTCGGTGAAAGCATTGCGCAGCAGCTGGAACGCCGCGTGTCCTTCCGCCGCGCAATGAAGCGTGCTGTTCAGAACGCGATGCGCATGGGCGCCCTGGGTATCCGGGTGAACGTCGCCGGTCGTCTGGGCGGTGCTGAGATCGCACGGACCGAATGGTACCGTGAAGGTCGCGTGCCGCTGCACACGCTGCGTGCCGATATCGATTACGCCCATGTCGAGGCCACCACGGCCTATGGCATCATCGGTATCAAGGTCTGGATTTTCAAAGGCGAAATCATGGAGCACGATCCGTCTGCCCATGACCGTCGTCTGCAGGAACTCCAGGATGGTCCCGCGCCCCGTGGCGCCGGCGGCCGCCGTTAAGGAGGAATGACAGATGCTTCAACCTAAGCGCACAAAATTCCGCAAGCAGCACAAAGGCCGTATCCACGGTCTGGCCAAAGGCGGCAGCGACCTGAACTTCGGGTCGTTCGGCCTCAAGGCTACCGAGCCTGAGCGGGTAACGGCGCGTCAGATCGAGGCGGCTCGCCGCGCTCTGACCCGTCACATGAAACGTCAGGGCCGTGTCTGGATCCGGATTTTCCCGGATGTTCCGGTTACCTCGAAGCCGACCGAAGTCCGTATGGGTAAAGGTAAGGGTTCGGTGGATTACTGGGCAGCCCGCATCAAGCCGGGTCGCGTGATGTTCGAGATCGACGGCGTTGACGAGACCATCGCACGCGAGGCCCTGCGCCTGGCCGCGATGAAGCTGCCGATCAAGACCCGCGTGGTCGCGCGCGAAGACTGGTAAGGTTTTCGCCGTCAGATGACAGGGCAGGGCGGGGGTAACCCCGCCTTGTCTTTTTCCGAACCGGGGTCTGTTGCAAACAGGCCTTGTCAACTTGAGGGAACCGGCCTATACGGCCCCTTCATCCATCTCCACCGGGAATCAGGGTGACCCTGTCACAAGGGGCTCTCCGGTGACGTTGTTAAAAAGGACCGGCGACATGAACGCCCAGGAACTACGCAATAAATCCCTCGATCAGCTCCGCGAGGATCTGGTTGCGCTGAAGAAAGAAGCATTCAACCTGCGCTTTCAACAGGCGACTGGCCAGCTGGAATCCACCGCCCGCATCAAGACGGTTCGCCGTGAAGTGGCGCGCGTGAAGACCGTGCTGAACGAAAAAGCCGCAGCCGCGGCCGCAGAATAAGGAGCCTGACAGATGCCCAAACGTATTCTTCAAGGCACCGTGACAAGCACGGCCAATGCCCAGACCGTTACCGTTCTGGTGGAACGCCGCTTCACGCATCCTGTTCTGAAAAAGACCATCCGTAAGTCCAAGAAATACCGGGCTCACGATGAGACGAACGCTTTCAACGTCGGCGACACCGTCCGTATCCAGGAATGTGCGCCCAAGTCGAAAACGAAACGCTGGGAGGTTATCGCGTCCTAAGCGATAACCTTTCGGTTCATCGAAACCCTGGGGAAAAGCCGATAGTGGCCCCCAAAGGTCGGGAGAAACCAAATGATCCAGATGCAGACCAATCTGGATGTTGCTGACAACTCCGGCGCACGCCGGGTGCAGTGCATCAAGGTTCTCGGCGGTTCGCACCGCCGGTATGCGTCCGTTGGCGACATCATCGTGGTGTCCGTCAAGGAAGCCATTCCGCGCGGTCGCGTAAAGAAGGGTGATGTCCGCAAGGCCGTCGTCGTTCGCACCGCCAAGGAAGTTCGCCGTGAAGACGGCACCGCGATCCGTTTCGATCGCAACGCAGCAGTTATCCTGAACAACAACAACGAGCCGGTCGGCACCCGTATCTTCGGGCCGGTGGTTCGTGAGTTGCGCGCCAAGAACTTCATGAAAATCATCTCGCTCGCGCCGGAGGTGCTGTAAGATGGCTGCCAAGCTGAAGAAGGGCGACAAGGTCGTCGTACTGGCCGGCAAGGACAAGGGCAAGCAGGGCACGATTTCGTCCGTTGACCCCAAAGCCGGCAAAGCCGTGGTGGAAGGTCTGAACATGGCCATCCGTCACACTCGTCAGAGCCAGACCAGCCAGGGCGGCCGCATCCCCAAGGCGATGCCCATCGACCTGTCGAACCTGGCTTTCCTGGACAAGAACGGCAAGGCAACGCGCGTCGGCTTCAAGATCGAAGGCGACAAGAAAGTGCGTATCGCCAAGACCACGGGGGACGTGATCGATGCTTGATACCGCAACATACACCCCGCGTCTGAAGGCGCTCTACAAGGACGCGATCCGCGCTGCTCTGAAGGAGGAATTCTCCTACAAGAACGACATGCAGATCCCGCGTCTGGACAAGATCGCCCTGAACATCGGCTGCGGTGCAGAAGCCGTGCGCGACAGCAAGAAGGCCAAATCGGCGCAGGAAGACCTGTCGACGATCGCCGGCCAGAAGGCTGTCACCACCATCGCCAAGAACTCGATCGCGGGTTTCCGCGTCCGCGAGGGCATGCCGATGGGTGCAAAGGTCACGCTGCGCGGCGACCGCATGTACGAATTCCTGGATCGTCTGATCACGATCGCAATGCCCCGTATCCGCGACTTCCGCGGCGTGTCGGGCAAATCCTTCGACGGCCGCGGCAACTATGCCATGGGCCTGAAGGAGCACATCGTGTTCCCCGAGATCAACTTCGACAAGGTCGATGAGGTCTGGGGTATGGACATCGTCATCGCCACCACCGCGAGAACCGACGCGGAAGCTAAGGCGCTGTTGAAGCAATTCAACATGCCCTTCAACAGCTAAGCGCGGGAGAGAGAGTAATGGCTAAGAAATCTATGATCGAACGCGAAAAGAAGCGTCAGGAGCTGGTAGACAAGTTCGCCGCCAAGCGCGCTGCGCTGAAGGCGATCGTGAACGACCAGTCCAAGCCGATGGAAGAGCGTTTCCGCGCCTCCCTGAAGCTGGCGAAGCTGCCGCGCAACAGCTCGGCTGTGCGTCTGCACAACCGCTGCCAGCTGACCGGCCGTCCGCACGCATACTATCGCAAGCTGAAACTGTCGCGTATCGCGCTGCGGGACCTGGGCTCCATGGGCCAGATCCCCGGCCTGGTGAAATCCAGCTGGTAAGGGAGAGACTGATATGAACGATCCTATCGGCGATATGCTCACCCGTATCCGCAACAGCCAGGCGCGTGGCAAGTCCACCGTCATGACCCCGGCATCCAAGCTGCGGGCATGGGTTCTGGATGTGCTGGCGGATGAAGGTTACATCCGCGGTTACGAGAAGGGCACCGATGAGAATGGTCACCCGACCCTGATCATCAGCCTGAAATATTTCGATGGCACCCCTGTCATTCGCGAAATCAAGCGGGTCTCCAAGCCCGGACGTCGCGTTTACATGGGCGTCAAGGACATCCCGTCGGTCCGTCAGGGCCTGGGTGTGTCGATTGTCAGCACTCCGAAAGGTGTGATGTCGGATGCAGCAGCACGCAGCGCCAATGTTGGCGGTGAAGTGCTCTGCACGGTCTTCTAAGGAGGAAGGCAATGTCTCGTATTGGTAAGAAACCGGTCGAGCTGCCCGCAGGCGTTTCGGCGTCCGTGTCCGGCCAGACCGTCGAAGTGAAGGGCCCCAAGGGGACCAAGCATTTCAACGCAACCGACGATGTCACCATTGCCGTCGATGGCAACCTGGTGTCGATCACCCCGCGTGGTACGTCCAAGCGCGCGCGCCAGCAGTGGGGCATGTCCCGCTCGATGGTGGCGAACCTTGTGACCGGCGTGACCAGCGGCTTCAAGAAAGAGCTTGAGATCACCGGTGTGGGTTACCGCGCCGCGATGCAGGGCAACACGCTGAAACTGTCGCTGGGCTACAGCCACGAAGTCAACTTCGAGGTGCCCAACGGCGTGACGGTGACCTGCCCCAAGCAGACCGAAATCGTTGTGGAAGGTGACGACGCCCAGCTTGTGGGCCAGGTCGCGGCGAATATCCGCGAATGGCGCAAGCCCGAGCCCTACAAGGGCAAAGGCATCAAGTACAAGGGTGAGTACATCTTCCGCAAGGAAGGCAAGAAGAAGTAAGGACGCGAGAGATGGCAAACAGCAAAAGAACCCTGTTTCTGAAGCGCCGCCTGCGCGTTCGGAACAAACTTCGGAAGGTGAACGCGGGTCGCGTGCGTCTTTCGGTTCACCGCAGCAACAAGAACATCAGCGTGCAGCTGATCGACGATGTGCGTGGCGTTACCCTGGCCGCTGCCTCCACCCTGGAGAAGGCGCTTGGTGTCGTTGGCAAGAACAACGTCGAAGCAGCTGCCAAGGTGGGCGCGGCGATCGCCGAGCGTGCCAAGAAGGCCGGTGTCGAAGACTGCTACTTCGATCGTGGTGGTTTCCTCTTTCACGGCAAGGTGAAGGCTCTGGCCGACGCTGCGCGTGAAGGTGGCCTCAAGTTCTAAGGAGACGAGAGAATGGCAAGAGAAGACAACCGCCGCGACCGTCGCGACCGCGAAGAGGCCGCCCCGGAGTTCGCCGATCGTCTCGTGGCGATCAACCGCGTGTCCAAGACCGTGAAGGGCGGCAAGCGTTTCGGCTTTGCAGCGCTCGTGGTCGTGGGTGACCAGAAGGGCCGCGTGGGCTTTGGCAAGGGCAAGGCGAAAGAAGTGCCCGAAGCCATCCGCAAGGCAACGGAACAGGCCAAGCGCCAGATGATCCGTGTGCCGCTGCGCGAAGGCCGCACGCTGCACCACGACATGGAAGGTCGCCACGGCGCCGGCAAGGTCGTGATGCGGGCAGCACCGGAAGGTACCGGCATCATCGCCGGTGGTCCGATGCGCGCCGTGTTCGAGATGCTGGGCCTCAAGGACGTCGTGTCCAAGTCGCTCGGTTCGCAGAACCCCTACAACATGATCCGCGCCACCATCGACGGGCTGAAGAAAGAATCCAGCCCCCGTTCCGTGGCACAGCGTCGTGGCAAGAAGGTCGCCGACATCCTGCGCAAGGACGATGCGCCGGCTGCCGAAGCGGCTGAAGCGTAAGGAAACGGTCCCATGGCAAAAACTATCGTGGTCAAGCAGATCGGTTCGCCGATCCGCCGTCCGGAAAAGCAGCGCCAGACCCTGATCGGTCTGGGTCTGAACAAGATGCACAAGACCCGCGAACTCGAGGATACACCCTCGATCCGCGGTATGGTCGCCAAGATCCCGCATCTCGTCCAGATCATCGAAGAGCGCGAATAATCATTCGGGGCGGGATCAGTCCCGCCCTGTTTCAACATTCAAAGCCGTGTTCGGCCGCTCCCGTCGCTGGGGGCCGCATCCGGCACAAGGAGAAGCGACATGAAACTGCATGAACTGCACGACAACGAAGGCGCAACCAAGAAGCGCAAGCGCGTGGGCCGTGGCCCCGGCTCGGGTACCGGCAAGACCGGTGGCCGTGGTATCAAGGGTCAGAAATCCCGTTCGGGTGTCTCGATCGGTGGTTACGAGGGTGGCCAGATGCCGCTCTATCAGCGTCTGCCGAAGCGCGGCTTCAACAAGCCGAACCGCAAGGCCTATGCTGTCGTGAACCTGGGCATCCTGCAGAAGTTCATCGAAGCCGGCAAGATCGACGCCTCCGCGCCGATTACCGAAGATGTCATGGTGGCCTCGGGCCTCGTGCGTCGCAAACTGGACGGCGTGCGCGTTCTGGCCAAGGGCGAATTCTCGGCCAAGGTCACGCTGAACGTCACCGGTGCTTCGGCTCAAGCCGTGGAAGCGGTTGCGAAACTGGGTGGCGCGCTGAACGTTGCGGCAGCTGCCGAGGCCCCTGCGGCTGAATAACGGGTTGTGAGCGGCGCGCGCGCCGCTTACATAGGCCCTAGTTTTCCTGAACGCCGCCTGAGCCGGAAAACCGCTCTGGCGGCGTTGTCACATGAGAGAGACCGCGAATGGTATCTGCAGCAGAACAAATGGCGGCGAACACCAGCTGGGCCGCCCTTGGCAAGGCGACCGATCTTCGCAATCGCATCTTCTTCACGCTTGGCCTTCTGATCGTCTATCGCCTTGGCACCTTCATTCCGGTGCCGGGTATCGATGGCGCATCGCTGCGCGAGTTCATGGAAGGCGCGGCGACAGGGATCGGCGGCATCCTGTCGATGTTCACCGGTGGTGCGCTTGGCCGGATGGGTATCTTTGCCCTTGGCATCATGCCCTATATTTCGGCGTCGATCATCGTGCAGCTTCTCACCTCGATGGTTCCCAAGCTGGAGCAGCTGAAGAAAGAGGGCGAGCAGGGCCGCAAGAAGATCAACCAGTACACCCGCTACGGCACCGTGTTCCTGGCGACCTTGCAGGCCTACGGGCTGGCCGCCAGCCTTGAGGCGGGCGATCTTGTCACCGATCCGGGCCTGTTCTTCCGTGCGTCCTGCGTGATCACCCTTGTGGGCGGCACCATGTTCCTGATGTGGCTTGGTGAACAGATCACCGCGCGCGGCATCGGCAACGGTATCTCGCTGATCATTTTCGTCGGTATCGTGGCCGAAATCCCGGCTGCCATGGCGCAGTTCTTCAGCCAGGGCCGTTCGGGCGCCATCAGCCCCGCCGTGATCATCGGCGTGATCGTGATGGTGATCGTGACGATTGCCTTCGTGGTGTTCATGGAACGCGCGTTGCGCAAGATCCACATCCAGTATCCCCGTCGTCAGGCCGGCATGAAGGTCTACGAGGGTGGTTCGTCCAGCCTGCCGGTCAAGGTCAACCCCGCCGGCGTGATCCCCGCGATCTTTGCAAGCTCGCTGCTGCTGCTGCCGGCGACGATCAGCACCTTTTCGGGTGCCGATACGGGTCCCGTCATGTCCACGATCATGGCCTATTTCGGACCGGGACAGCCGCTTTACCTGCTGTTCTTCGTCGTGATGATCGTGTTCTTCTCGTATTTCTACACGTTCAACGTGTCGTTCAAGCCGGATGAAGTGGCCGAGAA
The DNA here is from genome assembly GCF_048006315.1 of Seohaeicola sp. Taxonomy (GTDB): domain Bacteria; phylum Pseudomonadota; class Alphaproteobacteria; order Rhodobacterales; family Rhodobacteraceae; genus Seohaeicola. Next base: position 2,829,011 of record NZ_CP180350.1, read on the forward strand.
CCTGAAGAACCAGAACGGCTTTGTTCCGGGTATCCGTCCCGGCAAGAAAACCGCCGAATACCTGGAATACGTGGTCAGCCGCATCCTTGCGCTGGGGTCGGCCTATCTGGCGGCGGTCTGTCTGCTTCCCGAGATCCTGCGCGCAGAACTGGCTGTTCCGTTCTACTTTGGCGGTACATCGGTTCTGATCGTGGTGTCGGTGACGATGGACACGATCCAGCAGGTGCAAAGCCATCTCCTGGCGCATCAGTACGAAGGTCTGATCGAAAAGTCGCAGCTTCGCGGCAAGAGCAAGAAACGCACGACCAGAAAGGCACCGGCGCGCAGATGAACATCATACTTCTGGGGCCCCCCGGGGCAGGCAAGGGTACGCAGGCACGCCATCTGGTCGAGACGCGCAACATGATCCAGCTGAGCACTGGTGACATGCTGCGCGAGGCCCGCACCAGCGGGACCGAGATGGGGCGTGTCGTGGCCGATGTGATGGATCGAGGAGAGCTGGTGACGGACGAGATCGTCATCGGGCTGATCCGCGAAAAACTGGAAGGCGACAAGGCGGGCGGGTTCATCTTCGATGGCTTCCCGCGCACGCTGCCCCAGGCCGATGCCTTGGCCGATCTGCTGTCCAGCACCGGCGAGACGCTGGATGCCGTGATCGAGATGCAGGTGGACGATGCCGCCCTGGTGGCGCGGATCACAGGCCGCTTCACATGCGGCGACTGTGGCGAGGTCTATCATGACGTCACCCATCGCCCGACCGTGGACGGAGTCTGCGACAAGTGCGGTGGCACCAACATGAAGCGGCGCGCGGATGACAACGAAGACAGCCTGCGCCAGCGCCTCATGGAGTATTACAAGAAGACCTCGCCGCTGATCGGGTATTACTATGCCAAGGGTCAGTTGCGCTCGGTTGATGGTCTGGCCGAAATCGGCGATGTGCAAAAGGCGATCGCCGCCGTTCTGGACTGATCCGGAGGGAAAGCAGGAAACCACGGGCAGGGGGCTTGACGGCCCCCGGTTTTCTCCATAACCAGCCCTATCTCGGACACGAGACTTGATTCTGCGCGGGTCGCACCTGCAAACGAATCGACACCTGAATTCAGCTGCGGCCCGATGGCACGATGCCTCGGGCCTACGTTGTGAAAAAAGGTTCTGGCACCACGGAACCGCAACGAAAAGGAAAGTGACACGTGGCACGTATCGCCGGCGTAAACATCCCGACCCAGAAACGGGTCCCGATCGCCCTGACCTACATCACCGGAATTGGCCATACTTCGGCCAAAGCCATCTGTGAAGCCGTGAACATCGACGCAACCCGTCGCGTGAACGAGCTGTCGGACGCCGAAGTCCTCGCGATCCGCGAGCACATCGACGCCAACTACACCGTGGAAGGCGACCTGCGCCGTGAGACGCAGATGAACATCAAGCGCCTGATGGACCTTGGCTGCTACCGTGGCCTGCGTCACCGTCGCAACCTGCCGGTTCGCGGCCAGCGCACCCATACCAACGCTCGCACCCGCAAAGGCCCCGCAAAGGCCATTGCCGGCAAGAAGAAATAAGGGAGGGCTGCATCAATGGCACGTGATACCCGTCGCGGAGGCAAGAAGAAGGTCTCCAAGAACATCGCTGCAGGCGTGGCGCATGTGAACTCGTCGTTCAACAACACCAAGATCCTGATCTCGGACGTGCAGGGCAATGCGATTGCATGGTCCTCGGCCGGCACCATGGGCTTCAAGGGTTCGCGCAAGTCGACCCCCTACGCCGCCCAGATGGCCGCTGAAGACGCCGGCAAGAAGGCTCAGGAACATGGCGTGAAGACGCTGGAAGTCGAAGTGCAGGGCCCCGGTTCGGGCCGTGAAAGCGCACTGCGCGCCCTGGCCGCTGTCGGTTTCAACATCACCTCGATCCGTGATGTGACCCCGATCGCGCACAACGGCTGCCGCCCTCCCAAGCGTCGCCGGGTCTGATCCCGCTTATTTTTCAGGGGGCCGCGCCTTGCGCTCGGCCCCTCGACGTCATTTAGAAACCTCGGGCGTCTTGGCCTTTTGGACATGAGGACAAGACAAGAATGGAGGGACGCATGATCCACAAGAACTGGGCCGAACTGATCAAGCCGACACAGCTTGAAGTCAAGCCGGGCAACGATCCGGCCCGTCAGGCGACCGTGATCGCCGAACCGCTGGAGCGGGGCTTTGGCCTGACGCTGGGAAACGCGCTACGCCGCATCCTGATGTCGTCGCTGCAGGGCGCGGCCATCACCTCCGTGCAGATCGACAACGTGCTGCACGAGTTTTCCTCGGTCGCCGGTGTGCGCGAGGATGTGACCGACATCATCCTGAACCTCAAGGGTGTCTCGATCCGCATGGAAGTGGAAGGGCCCAAGCGCCTGACCGTGAATGCAAAGGGTCCGGGCGTTGTCACCGCCGGTGACATTTCGGACAGCGCAGGCATCGAGATCCTGAACAAGGATCACGTGATCTGCCACCTGGACGATGGCGCAGACCTTTACATGGAACTGACGGTCAACACCGGCAAGGGCTACGTCTCGGCCGACAAGAACAAGCCGGAAGATGCGCCCATCGGTCTGATCCCGATCGACGCGATCTATTCGCCGATCAAGCGCGTGTCCTACGAAGTGACCCCGACCCGCGAAGGTCAGGTTCTGGACTACGACAAGCTGACCATGAAGATCGAAACCGATGGTTCGCTGACCCCGGATGATGCCGTGGCCTATGCTGCGCGTATCCTTCAGGATCAGCTGTCGATCTTCGTCAACTTCGACGAGCCCGAAAGCGCCACCCGTTCGGATGATGATGACGGTCTGGAGTTCAACCCGCTTCTGCTGAAGAAGGTGGACGAGCTGGAACTGTCGGTGCGTTCGGCAAACTGCCTGAAGAACGACAACATCGTCTATATCGGCGACCTGATCCAGAAAACCGAAGCCGAGATGCTGCGCACCCCGAACTTCGGCCGCAAGTCGCTGAACGAGATCAAGGAAGTGCTGTCCGGCATGGGCCTGCACCTTGGCATGGATGTCGAGGACTGGCCGCCAGACAACATCGAAGATCTGGCCAAGAAATTCGAAGACGCGTTCTGAGAATATGGGGCAGGCCGCAAGCCTGCCCCATGAATGCCCGCAGTAGCGGGGAAAACAAGGGCATGGTGCCCCAAGGAGAGCGGCTGACACGCATCGGCCGTCAGACAAAGCAAAAAGCTTCATAAAGCTTGAAGGAGAACGACAATGCGTCACGCAAGAGGCTACCGCCGCCTGAACCGTACCCATGAGCACCGCAAGGCGCTGTGGGCGAACATGGCCGGCTCGCTCATCGAACATGAGCAGATCAAGACCACTCTGCCCAAGGCAAAGGAACTGCGCCCGATCGTTGAAAAACTGATCACGCTGGGCAAGCGCGGCGATCTGCATGCCCGCCGTCAGGCCGCATCCCAGCTGAAGCAGGATGCCTATGTGGCAAAACTGTTCGACATCCTGGGCCCGCGCTACAAGGAACGTCAGGGCGGTTATGTCCGCATCCTGAAGGCCGGTTTCCGTTATGGTGACATGGCGCCGATGGCGATCATCGAATTCGTCGACCGCGATCCGGCAGCCAAAGGTGCCGCCGACAAGGCGCGCGTCGCTGCCGAAGAGGTTGCCGAGGATTGATCCTCGGGCCTTTTGGCCAAGAACAGAGACCCCCGTCCCGCAAGGGCGGGGGTTTTTCGTTTGCCGCGCCCGGTCTTGCGGAACTTGCATCTTGCCGCTGCGGGGATCATATGACGGCAAAGGACAAGGGAGGTTCCGATGCTGCGTTCCGGTCTTGCGATCCTGTCGGTCATGGCCTTCGGTTTGGCGCCACTGGCGCTTGCGGCCGAAACGCGGGTGCCCACCAGCCAGGCCGAGATCCAGCTTGGCTTTTCACCGCTTGTCAAAAAGGCCGCGCCCGCCGTGGTGAACATCTACGCCAAGCGCGTTGTTGCGGTACGTTCCAGCCCCTTTGCAGGTGATCCCTTCTTCCAGGATCTGTTTCGCGATTTCGGCACCGTGCGCCCGCAGGTGCAGAACAGCCTTGGCTCGGGCGTCATCCTGTCCCCTGACGGGATCATCGTGTCCAACTATCATGTGGTGGGCGAGGCGACGGATATCCGGGTCGTGCTGACCGACCGGCGCGAATATGATGCCACGGTCATCCTTGGCGACGAGGAAAGCGATCTGGCGGTTCTGCGGCTTGACGGGGCGACCGATCTGCCCGCGCTGAGCCTGCGCGACAGCGACAGTGTCGAGGTGGGCGAACTGGTGCTGGCGATCGGCAATCCGTTCGGCGTGGGGCAGACCGTCAGCAGCGGGATCGTGTCAGGTCTGGCGCGGTCAGGCACGGCATCCGGTACGGGGCGCGGCTATTTCATCCAGACGGATGCGGCGATCAATCCCGGCAATTCCGGTGGTGCGCTGATCGACGTGAATGGCGCGCTGATCGGGGTGAATACCTCGATCCTGACGCGGTCGGGCGGATCGAACGGCATCGGTTTCGCGATCCCCGCCAACCTTGTGGCCCGGTTTGTCGAGCAGGCCCGCGAGGGGCGCACCCGGTTCGAACGCCCCTGGGCGGGCATGTCGGGGCAACCGGTCGATGCGGATATCGCGGCCTCTCTCGGGCTGGATCGTCCCGGCGGCATCCTTGTGTCAGCCCTGCACCCGTCCAGCCCTTTTGCCGAGGCTGGCCTGCGGGCTGGTGACGTGATCCTGACCGTGGACGGCCAACCCGTGAACACGCCCGCCGAGATGGTCTTTCGGATGAGTGTTGCGGGTCTGGGCAAGGCGGCGCAGGTCACGTCGTTGCGCGAGGGTGTGCAGGTCAGCGCCGCCGTGGAACTGCGATCCGCCCCCGAGACACCGCCGCGCGCGCCTGTTCGGCTTGACGACAGCACACCCTTGCCCGGTCTGACGGTCCTGAACGTCAATCCGGCCGTGCTGGCGGAATTCAACCTGCCGCTGGGGGCCGAAGGTGTCGTCGTGGAAAACCCCGGCCCTTACGGCGCCCGGTTCGGGATGCGCCCCGGCGATGTGATCCTGTCCATCAACGGGGAACCGATCACGCGGACCGCGCAGGTGCGGGATGCCTTGCGCGAGGCGCTTCAGGCACGTGCGCTGCGGATGGATCTGCAACGTGGCTTGCAGCGGCTGTCCTTGCGCAGCAGGCTGTAAGCCATGGCTGATCTTTTCGACACCGAAGGCAAGGAACCGGCAAAGGGGTCGCCGCGCCCCCTTGCGGATCGTCTGCGTCCGCAGCGGCTGGACCAGGTGATCGGTCAGGAGCAGGTCCTTGGGCCTGACGCGCCGCTGGGGATCATGCTGGCCTCGGGTTCGCTGTCCTCACTGGTGCTGTGGGGGCCGCCCGGTGTGGGAAAGACCACCATCGCGCGGCTTCTGGCGGATGAAACCGATCTGCATTTCGTCCAGATCAGCGCGATCTTCACCGGTGTGCCCGAATTGCGAAAGGTCTTCGAGACGGCCAAGATCCGCCGTGCGAACGGGCAGGGCACCTTGCTGTTCGTGGACGAGATCCACCGTTTCAACAAGGCCCAGCAGGACGGTTTCCTGCCACATATGGAGGATGGAACGATCCTTCTGGTGGGGGCCACCACCGAAAACCCCAGTTTCGAATTGAACGCCGCACTTCTGAGCCGCGCCCAGGTCCTGGTGCTCAAGCGGCTGGATCCCGCGGATCTGGAACGGCTGGCGCAGCGGGCGGAAAAGGAACTGGACCGCGCCCTGCCTTTGACCGGCCCTGCGCGTGAGGCGCTGCTTGAGATGGCCGATGGTGACGGGCGCGCGCTGCTGAACCTGATCGAACAGGTCGCGGCCTGGCGTGTCGATGGCAAGCTGGATACCGATGCGCTGGCGACCCGCCTGATGCGGCGCGCCGCGAAATACGACAAGTCGGGGGACGAGCATTACAACCTGATTTCAGCCCTGCACAAATCCGTGCGCGGGTCAGACCCTGACGCGGCCCTCTACTGGTTCGCGCGGATGCTGACCGGGGGCGAGGATCCGCGCTATCTGGCGCGCCGTCTGACGCGCATGGCGGTCGAGGATATCGGACTTGCCGATCCGCAGGCGCAGGCCGTTTGCCTGCAGGCCTGGGAGACATATGAGCGGCTGGGAAGCCCCGAAGGCGAGTTGGCGCTGGGGCAGGCGGTCACCTACCTGGCCTTGGCGCCCAAGTCGAACGCGGGCTATGTGGGGTTCAAGGCGGCGATGGCGCTGGCGCGCAAGACCGGATCGGAACCGCCACCCAAACATATCCTGAACGCGCCGACCCGTCTGATGAAGGAACAGGGTTATGGTGCCGACTATGCCTATGACCATGACGCCGAAGACGGATTTTCCGGGCAGAACTATTTCCCGGACGGGGTGAAACGCCCGGTTCTCTATCAGCCCGTCGAGCGTGGCTTTGAGCGGGAATTGAAGCGGCGGCTGGATTATTTCAGCAAGTTGCGTTCAAGGCGCGAGCAGGGCTAGCGCGCCGTTTTTCTGGGAAAACTTGACATTCCCCGCCCCCCTCTTCACTGGTGCGGGCATGTTGACCACATTGCTGCAGGTCGCCCTCGGCGGCGCCATCGGGGCCACGGCCCGTTATTTGACCTCCATGGGCGCGCTGCGCCTGCTTGGGGCGGGTTTTCCATGGGGCACGCTGGCCGTCAACGTGATCGGGTCGTTCCTGATGGGGCTGCTTGTCGTGGTTCTGGCACAGCGCGATGCAACCCGATTGGCCCCTTTCCTTCTGACGGGGGTTCTTGGCGGGTTCACGACGTTTTCGGCGTTTTCGCTGGATGCGATGGCTCTATATGAGCGCGGCGAGACGATGCTTGCGGCCTTCTATGTAGGGGCCTCGGTGATCCTGTCGCTCAGTGCGCTGGTCCTGGCCATGGTGGTCGCAAGAGAGGTGCTCCAATGAGCCGTGTCCAAACCATTCCCGTTTCCGATGCCGACAGTGATCAGCGCCTTGATCGCTGGCTGCGGCGGATCTTCCCGCACCTGACCCAGGGCATGGTCGAAAAGATGTGCCGCAAGGGCGAGTTGCGTGTCGATGGTGGCCGCGTGAAGGCGGCAACCCGGCTTGCGGTCGGCCAGCAGGTGCGCATTCCGCCGCTGCCAGATCCCGAGCAGATGACTCTGGTCACCGAAACCCGGCTGAACCCGGCAGATATCAAGATGATGCAGGATGCGGTGATCTATCGTGACGATTACATCATCGCGATCAACAAACCTGCCGGTCTGCCGACGCAGGGGGGCAGCAAGACGGTCAAACATGTGGACGGTCTGGCCGAGGCGCTGCGCTTTGGCTATGAGGAAAAGCCGCGCCTGGTGCACCGGCTGGACAAGGACACGACCGGTGTTCTGGTACTGGCGCGCGACCGCAAGACCGCCGCGGCCTTGACCGAAGCCTTCCGCCACCGCGAGACGCGCAAGATATATTGGGCGATTGTCGCCGGTGTGCCGACGCCTTACCTGGGCGAGATCAAGTTCGGTCTGGTCAAGGCCCCCGGCCACGGTGCCAAGGGCGAAGGCGAGAAGATGCACGCCGTCCATCCCCGCGACATCGACAAGACCCCCGGCGCCAAGCGGGCACATACGCTTTATGCCACGCTCTACCGTGTCGGCGGGCGGGCGTCCTGGGTGGCCATGGAGCCCCTGACCGGGCGCACCCACCAGCTGCGTGCGCATATGGCCGAGATCGGCCATCCCATTGTCGGTGATGGCAAATATGGCGGTTCGGGTCAGGAGAACCTTGGCGACGGCTGGGGTGCGCAACTGGGCGGCATCATCTCGAAGAAATTGCACCTGCATGCGCGGATGCTGCGGTTCGAGCATCCCCATACCCGCAAGGTGATCACCATCACCGCGCCGCTGCCCGATCACATGGCCCATAGCTGGGACACTTTCGGCTGGACCGAGGATCTGGCCGCAGAGGACCCGTTCGAGGCGCTGCGGTGACGGATCGTCTGCGATTGGTGATCTTCGATGTCGATGGCACGCTTGTCGACAGCCAGGCGGATATTCTTGGCGCCATGGCTGCAGCCTTTGCGGCGCATGGCCTTGATGTGCCGCCGCGCCAGGCCGTGCTGTCGATCGTCGGGCTGTCGTTGAACGAGGCGATGGCCCGACTTGTGCCCGACCTGCCCGAAGGGCTGCGCGCGGATCTGGTGGCGGGATACAAGAATGCCTACATGACGGCGCGCGTCTCAAGTGACACGCGCCAGACCTCGCCGCTTTATCCGGGCGCGCGCGCGGTGCTGGACCTGCTGGCGGGACAGTCCCACACGCTGCTGGGGGTGGCCACGGGCAAGTCGCAGCGCGGTCTTGATGCGCTGATCGCCAGCCACGGTCTGGAAGGGTTGTTCCAGACCCGGCAGGTTGCCGATCACCACCCGTCAAAGCCGCATCCCTCCATGCTGCTGGCGGCGCTGCGCGAAACCGGCGTCGAGGCGCGCGACGCGGTCATGGTGGGCGATACCAGCTATGACATGGATATGGCGCGGGCTGCCGGGATCCGGGCCATCGGCGTCAGCTGGGGCTATCACGCGCCGACGGCGCTTCATGCGGCCGACCATGTCATCGAGAGGTTCGAGGATCTGCCATCCCGGCTTGACGAAATCTGGAGGGTCGCAGCATGAGCGAATGGAAAGCCAAGCGTTTCTGGAAAGCGGCCAGTGCCGTCGAGGCATCGGGGGGCTTTGCCGTTCATCTGGATGGGCGTCCGGTAAAGACACCGGCCAAGACCGCACTGATCGTGCCGACGCGCGCCATGGCCGCGGCCATCGCCGCCGAATGGGATGCCCAGGAGGGTGCGATCGACCCGCGGACCATGCCTGTCACGCGCTCGGCCAACGCGGCCATCGACAAGGTCGCCATCCAGCATGCCGAGGTGGCGCAGATGATCGCCGACTACGGTGACAGTGATCTGCTGTGCTATCGCGCGCCGGGGCCGGCTGAACTGATCGCGCGACAGGCGCAGATGTGGGACCCGGTCCTTGACTGGGCTGCCGAGGCGCTGGATGCACGCTTGGCGACCGCATCGGGCGTGATGCACGTTCCCCAGGATGGCGCTGCACTCAGGCGGTTGGCGGGCCGGGTTCACGCGATGGACAATTTCGCGCTGGCCGCATTTCACGACCTGGTCAGCCTGTCCGGTTCGCTGATTCTCGGCTTTGCGGCCATGATGAATCACCTGCCCGCCGAAGACGTCTGGCGCTTGTCGCGGGTCGATGAAGACTGGCAGATCGAGCAATGGGGCGTCGATGACGAGGCAGAGGCCATGGCCGCGACGAAACGATCGGCATTCCTGCACGCAAAATTCTTCCACGATCTTTCGCGGCCTTCCGAATAACTGCCGAATCCTCAGGCTTCCGCAACGGAATGATCTTTTCTCCCTTTGCGTTTCGTGATGATTGACTTGACGGAATGCGATGAATCCGACCAAAGTTGCGAACACTGGGGGCCACTCTCCCCAGAACAATCCAACCGTCCGCTGGGCCGGTAAAAGCGCTCTGCTTAAAGAGCGGTCAATCAGGAAGAGGTAAAAATGAACAAAAAAGTTTTCTTGGGCGCGCTCACAGTTGCTGGGCTGGCTGCCGGTGCCGCCGCTGCAGCCACGATTGACGACGTCAAGGCACGCGGCTCGCTCAAGTGTGGATCCAACGAAGGTCTGGCGGGTTTCGCTGCACCGGATGCCAACGGTGTCTGGCAGGGTTTCGACGTGTCCTTGTGCCGCGCAATCGCTGCCGCTGTGCTGGGTGACGCGCAGGCCGTGGAATTCGTTCCGCTGACCAGCCAGACCCGCTTCACCGCGCTGGCCGCTGGCGAAGTCGACGTTCTGGTGCGTAACTCCACCTGGACCTTCTCGCGCGATACGGACCTGAAACTGGATTTCGTCGGTGTGAACTACTACGACGGTCAGGGCTTCATGGTGCGCAATGACATCGGCGTTTCGTCGGCCAAGGAACTGGACGGCACCACCGTCTGCATCCAGACCGGCACCACGACCGAGCTGAACCTGGCGGACTTCTTCCGTACCAACAACATCAGCTACGAGCCCGTGCCTGTTGCGACGAACGCAGAAGGCCAGCAGCAGTACCTTGCCGGTGCCTGCGACGTGTACACCACCGACGTGTCCGGCCTGGCCGCGACCCGCGCGACCTTCGAGAACGCAAGCGAGCACGTGATCCTGCCGGAAATCGTTTCCAAAGAGCCTCTGGGACCCGCAGTGCGCCATGGCGACAACGACTGGGGCGATATCGTCCGCTGGACGCTGAACGCACTGGTTGCTGCTGAAGAGTACGGCGTGACCTCGGCAAACGTGATGGAACTGGCCGCAGGCCCGACCGCCAACCCCGAGATCAACCGTCTTCTGGGCACCGAAGGTGAACTGGGCGCAATGATCGGCCTGGACAAGGATTGGGCCGTTCGCGCCATCGCAGCCGTGGGCAACTACGGTGAAGTGTTCGAGCGCAACATCGGCGAAGCCACGCCTGTCGGCCTGGCACGCGGCCTGAACGCACAGTGGACCGAAGGTGGTCTGCTCTACGCTCCGCCGTTCCGCTGATATCTGACTTTCAGGGGGCTGGCCTGTGCCGGCCCCCTGGGTCCTGTACCGTCTGATCGACTGATACCTCTTCGCGGGCCATGCGCAGTATGGCCCTCCATCTCTCATTTTCCGTTCAGGAGTGCGTATGGCCGAAGCGACCGACCCCCCGCGCGAGACATTCCGGCTAAGCCAGCTTCTCTACGATGCGCGTTATCGCTCGATGACCATCCAGGTTGTCGCAGCCATCCTGATCATGCTGCTGCTGGTCGAACTGGTGGACAACACCGTCACCAACCTGGCGGCGCTGGGCAAGGATATCCGCTTTGGCTTCCTCTGGAGCACGGCTGGCTATGACATCAACCAGCAGCTGATCCCCTTCTCCTCGCAGGACACGCATGCGCGTGCCGCCGTGGTCGGGATCCTGAACACGCTTCTTGTCGCCTTTCTGGGCTGTATCCTTGCCACCGTGATCGGGGTTCTGGCGGGTGTCCTGCGCCTGTCCAAGAACTGGATCGTGGCGCGGATCATGACATTCTACGTCGAGGCGATGCGCAACACGCCGCTTCTGATCTGGATCCTGATCGTGTTCGCCGTGATGACCGAGGCCACGCCGCAACCCCGCGAATTCCGCGAGGGGGGCGGGGCGTCGATGATCCTGTGGGACAGCGTCGCGATTTCGAACCGTGGCGTCTACATTCCCCGCCCGATCTGGGAGTCAGGCTCAGGCATTGTCGTGGCCGTTTTCGTGTTGTCCATCATCGGCATCTTCGTGCTGCGCAGCATCGCGCGCAAGCGGCAGCAGGCCACCGGGCAGCAGCTTCCGGTCCTGCGCCTGTCGCTGCTGATTTTCTTCGTGCCGACCCTGCTGGCCTATTTCGTCATGGGGCGTCCGGTCACGCTGGAACTGCCTGAACTGGGTGGCTTCAACTTCTCGGGCGGTTTGCAGATCCGCAATTCGTTCATCGCGCTCTGGCTGGCATTGTCGCTCTATACCTCGGCCTTCATCGCGGAAATCGTGCGCTCGGGCATCCTCGCCATCTCGAAGGGGCAGACCGAAGCGGCCTTTGCGCTGGGGATCCAGCCTAACCGCACCATGCAGCTGATCATCCTGCCGCAGGCGCTGCGGGTGATCATTCCGCCGCTGATTTCGCAGTATCTGAACCTGACCAAGAACTCCTCGCTGGCGATCGCGGTGGGTTACATGGACGTTCGTTCGACCCTGGGCGGGATCACCATCAACCAGACCGGGCGCGAGCTTGAAGGGATGTTGCTTCTGGGGATCTTCTACCTGATCACCAGTCTGATCATCTCGGCCTTGATGAACCTCTACAACTCCAGCGTCAAATTGAAGGAGCGGTGAGATGAGCCAGGACAGATCCAAATCCGTCGCCTTCGTGCGCCGCGACATGATCGAAGCCGCGGCACCACCTCTGGGGCAGACCGGCGCGTTGAAATGGGCCCGCGAGAATCTGTTCTCGGGCTGGTTCAACACGATCCTGACGCTGCTGTCGCTCTATGTGATCTGGTACGTCTTGTCCGGCGTGCTTCCCTGGACGCTGGGTGGCATCTGGGATGCGGGATCGCTGGGCGAATGCCGCGAGATCCGCGATGCGCGCGGCCTTGAAACCGCCGCCTGCTGGGCCGTGATCAACGAACGGTGGCTGCAGATCCTGTTCGGTTTCTATCCGACCGACGATGTGCTTCTGGCGACGCTGTTCCATGGTGACGCCCTTGCGGCTGCCGGTGGGGCGGACCAGGTGTTTGGTGGCGGTATGAACGCCACGCAGCGCATCGAATTCGTGTCGGCCATGAAGAACGAACTGAGCAATGGCCTGATCTTCATCTTCGGTTACTGGCGTCCTCTGGTCGCGTTGTTGCTGCTGGTCGTGGCCGTCGCGCCCATCCTTTATTCCAGTCTGCCGCGATCCCTGCTGGTGTTCTCTCTGGCCTATCCCTTCGTCGCGTTCTTCCTGCTCTGGGGCGGGTCGGTCTGGCTGCCGGTGCTGGTCGCGCTGGGTCTTCTGGCGACGATCCTGATCGGGCGGGCTGTCGGTGCGCGCTTCGGGATGCTGGGCGGGTCGCTGGCGGGCATCCTGGCCTTCCTGATGATCTTCATGAACCCGCTGTCCTTCATCGGCGCGGCCGGGCTGTTTCCGCTGCTGCCCCATGTGATGGGCGCGCTGGACGGGATCATGCCATGGGGGTTGACCGCCGTATCATCGGACCAGTTCGGTGGCTTCATGCTGGCGATCATCATCGGGACGTCCGGCATCGTGCTGTCGCTGCCGCTGGGCATCATGCTGGCGCTTGGGCGGCAATCTTCCATGCCACTGATCAAATGGGTCTGCGTCTCCTTCATCGAGGTGATCCGAGGCGTGCCCCTGATCGTGTGGCTCTTCACGGCATCCTTGCTGCTGAACTACTTCCTGCCGCCGGGCACGACCTTTGACCTGCTGCTGCGCGTGATCATCATGGTGACGCTGTTTGCCTCGGCCTATCTGGCCGAAGTGGTGCGCGGCGGTCTGGCGGCCTTGCCGAGCGGTCAGTATGAGGCGGCGGATTCGCTGGGTCTGGACTACTGGAAGTCGATGCGGCTGATCGTGTTGCCGCAGGCGCTGAAGATTTCGATCCCGGGGATCGTGAACACCTTCATCGGCCTGTTCAAGGATACCACGCTGGTGGTCTTCATCGGCCTGCGCGATCCGCTTGGCTTGACCAATGCGATCCGGGCTACGGCAGAATGGAACGGCATCTACTGGGAGCTTTATGTTTTCGTGGGCCTGCTGTTCTTCGTCTTCTGCTTCTTCATGTCACGTTATTCAATGTATCTGGAGCAGCGCCTCCGGACCGATCATCGCTGAGGAGACCATCATGGCCGAGATTGGGCTGAACACGGAATCGACCGGGCGCGTTGCAACAAACGTCTCTGACGAAGTTGCCATCTCCATCGAGAATATGAACAAGTGGTATGGCAGCTTTCATGTGCTGCGCGACATCGATCTGACCGTCTATCGCGGCGAGCGTATCGTTATCGCAGGGCCGTCGGGGTCGGGCAAGTCCACCCTGATCCGTTGCATCAACGCGCTGGAAGAACACCAGAAGGGCAAGATCACGGTGGACGGTACCGTGCTGTCCTCCGACCTCAAGAACATCGACCGGATCCGGTCCGAGGTCGGCATGGTGTTCCAGCATTTCAACCTGTTCCCGCATCTGACGATCCTGGAAAACTGCACCCTCGCGCCGATCTGGGTCCGCAAGATCCCCAAGCGCGAGGCCGAGGAAATCGCGATGCATTTCCTGACCAAGGTGAAGATCCCCGAGCAGGCCGACAAATATCCCGGTCAGTTGTCCGGTGGTCAGCAGCAGCGGGTGGCGATTGCCCGCTCGCTGTGCATGCGCCCCCGGATCATGCTGTTCGACGAGCCGACATCGGCACTTGACCCCGAAATGATCAAGGAAGTGCTGGATACGATGGTCAGCCTGGCCGAAGAAGGCATGACCATGCTCTGCGTCACGCATGAGATGGGCTTTGCCCGTCAGGTGGCGAACCGCGTGATCTTCATGGATCAGGGCCAGATCGTGGAACAGAACGAACCGGAAGAGTTCTTCAACAATCCGCAGTCCGAGCGTACCAAGCTGTTCCTCAGCCAGATCCTGGGGCACTAGACCGGTTGAACAAGATTGACGTGAAACGCCGCCCTCGGGCGGCGTTTTGCATTTCGGCTAGCCAAGGTCCGCAGGGATCACGAAGTCCATGGCCCGTCCCGTTGCGGAACGCAGATCCGCCCAACCTTCCAGATCGAACTCCGCGACCAGCGTGGCGCAGGTCGGATAGTCGTGAAACCTTGGATGGTCCGGGGCGTCACGCAGCATGCCATCGGCAAAGGCCGCAATGCCGGGGTTGTGCCCGATCATCAGCACCTTGCGCCCCTGCGCCTGCTGCAAGGCGTCGTGCATGGTGGCTGGATCGGCATGATAGAGTGCCGGCAGGAACGTCGTGGGCGCGTCGATCCCGAGCCCGCTGAGTGTCTGGCGGGTCCGCGTGGCGGTGGAACACAGGACCTGATCGGGAAGATGGCCCATTTCCCGCAGCCATTGCCCCATCGCGGGCGCATCGCGCAATCCCCGACCGTTCAGCGGGCGATCATGATCGGCAAGGCCGGGGCTGCCCCAGTCGGATTTCGCATGGCGCATCAGGATCAACGTCAGGGTCATCGAAAGGCTTTCATGTGAAAGGCGGATTGTTCCGGCAATCTGCCATGGCGCGCGCTGACGGGACAGGCCCTGCGCACCAGGCAGCCGCCTTCGGCGCAATCGCGGCCCGGGTTGCCTGCAATATGGGCACGGCACGCCGGGACGTCATAGCCCTCTGCCCCCAATGCGCCGATAGGGCAGGCGGACAGGCAAGGCTTGTCCATGCATGTCGTGCAGGGCATGGGGGCTGTGGGGGCTGGAAGCTGCATCCGCCCCGGCAGGGCCAGCGCCCCGCGGTAGGATATGAACAGCCCCGCGCTGTCATGAACAAGCAGCCGCACGGGTGAGGCCCAGGCCCGCCCCGAGGCCAGCGCCCAGGAATAGAACGGGTGAAACGGCGGACCGCCAAAGGGAAAAAGCGCGGTTCCACCAAGATCCTGCGCCAATTGCCCAATGACCTTTGCCGACCATCTGTCCATCGGATCGGGCGCACCATCGCGGTATTCGGCGCTTTCGGTGAAGGCTGGCCAGAACTGCGGCTCTTGCGGGGCCAGCAACAGCAGGGTGCCGGTGCCGGGCGGGCACCCCTGGTCCGGGCGCGGATGAAACGCGCCCGCGATATCCAGATGGACAGCCTTGGCCGCAGTCAGGACCGCTTGCATGCGGGGTGCCTGCGCGCCGGTCCGGTTCAATCGAAACTGGCGCGAATCAACGATCCCGCACCATGTTCCGTGAACAGTTCCAGAAGCGTCGCATTGGGCGCGCGCCCGTCCAGAATGACAACGGCCCGCACGCCGCCTTCGATGGCTTCAAGGGCTGTTTCGGTCTTGGGGATCATGCCGCCAGCAATCGTGCCATCGGCTGTCATCTCGCGAATCTGCTCGGCGGTGATCGCTGTCAGGACTTCGCCTTCCTTGTTCTTCACCCCGGCCACATCCGTCAGCAGCAACAACCGGTCAGCCTTGAGCGCCGCGGCGATCGCCCCTGCAGCGGTGTCGCCATTGATGTTGAAGGTCTCGCCATTATGGCCGGCACCCAAAGGTGCTATGACGGGGATCACGCCCGCATCGAACAATGTCCGCAGGATCGACGGGTCGATCTCCGAGGGGGTGCCAACCAGACCAAGCTCGGGGTTGGTCTGCTTGCAGAAGATCAGGTTCGCATCCTTGCCGGACAGCCCGACAGCGCGGCCACCCTGTGCATTGATCGCCTGGACGATCCGCTTGTTGACCCGGCCGGACAGGATCATCTCCACCACTTCCATCGTGGCTTCATCGGTCACCCGCTTGCCGCGAACGAAATCGGACTTGATCTGCAGCTTGTCCAGCATCTCGTTGATCATCGGGCCGCCGCCATGAACGATGACCGGATTCACGCCAACCTGTCGCATCAGCACGATGTCGCGGGCGAAGGTGTCCATCGCATCGTCATCCCCCATGGCATGGCCGCCAAACTTGATGACGACAATGGCCCCGGCGTAGCGTTGCAGGTAGGGCAGGGCCTCGGACAGGGTCCGGGCGGTGGCGATCCAGTCGCGGTTCATGTCTCTTTTCTTCATCCCGTGTTCCTCTTGCCCCCTTGTCCTATCGGCTGGGGTCCGGCCTGCCAAGTGTCGCGTTGTATCGGCCAAGCTAAGTGATAGGCTCGGCGCAGCAATGCAACAAGGGGTGCCATGCATGGGTGACAGACAGAAGACATTGCTGCTGACCGGCGCAAGCCGCGGGATCGGACATGCCACGGTGCGACGGTTCAACGCCGAAGGTTGGCGCGTCATCACCTGTTCGCGCCATGCCTTTCCGGCGGAATGCCCCTGGGGTGGCGGGGCCGAGAACCATGTGCAGATCGACCTTGCCGATCCCAAGGATACGATCGCCAAGCTGACCGATATCCGCGAGCGGCTGGATGGGCGACTGGATGCGCTGGTCAACAACGCGGGTATCTCGCCCAAGGGAAACACGGGCGAGCGGCTCAACACGATCAGCACCGATCTGCGGACATGGGGGCATGTGTTCCATGTCAACTTCTTCGCATCGGTTGTGCTGGCGCGTGGGTTGAAGGAAGAACTGGCGGCCGCGCAGGGATCGGTGGTCAACATCACCTCGATCGCAGGGGCGCGCGTCCATCCTTTCGCCGGGGCCGCATATTCCACGTCGAAAGCTGCACTTGCCGCGCTGACCCGCGAGATGGCGCATGATTTCGGCCCGTTCGGTGTGCGCGTGAATGCCGTGGCCCCGGGAGAGGTGGAAACCTCGATCCTGTCGCCGGGCACGGACAAGATCGTCGAAAAACTGCCGATGCGGCGTCTGGGCCAACCGGATGAGGTCGCGGCGACGATCTTTTTCCTGTGCTCGGATCAGTCATCCTACATCACGGGAACCGAGATCGAGGTGAACGGCGGCCAGCACGTCTGAACGAACCGGGGCAGGGGGGCGCCGCCCCCAGCGTTCACCTGCGGCGAACGCTCCCCCCGGGATATTTCGGGCAAGAAGAAAAGAGGTCAGACCAGCGTGGCAATCACGGCGCGCAGGGTGGCGATGCCTTCGCCCTTTTCGGAAGAGGTCAGGATGATCTCGGGGAAGGCGGCGGGATGTTTTGCCAGCGCACCGCGGACCTGGGTCAGAACCGCATCGCGCTCCGACGTCTTGATCTTGTCGGTCTTGGTCAGAACCACCTGAAAGGCCAGGGCAGAGCTGTCCATCAGGGACAGGATTTCCTCGTCCACGGGTTTGATCCCGTGGCGCGCATCGATCAGCACGAAGGCGCGGCGCAGGGTCTGGCGGCCCGACAGATATTGCTTGAGCAGTTTCTGCCATTTGGCGACGACGGCCACCGGGGCGTTGGCGTAGCCATAGCCCGGAAGGTCGACCAGGTAATGCCGGGCCCCGACGGTGAAAAAGTTGATTTCCTGCGTGCGTCCCGGGGTGTTCGAGGCGCGCGCCAGCCCTTTGCGACCCGTCAGGGCATTGATCAGGCTGGATTTCCCAACGTTGGAACGGCCTGCGAAACACACCTCGATCCGGTCTGCTGGCGGCAGTCCGGACATGGCGACAACACCTTTGAGAAACTCGGTCTCGCCCGCGAAAAGAAGGCGCCCGATTTCAGCCGTCTGTGCATCCGGCTCTTCTGCGAGGGGGAAGGGAAGTTGTTGCATCACACGACCTTTGCTGTGTCACCGATTGCGATGGTGCCTGAGGTGATGACCTCGGCATGCACGCAGAAATCCTGATGGTTCCACTGTTCTTCCAGAAAGCCCAACAGATCGCTATCGCGTTTTCCGGTATCGGGATTGGCGGAGGGCGCGGCGCAACGCCCGGTCCGTTCCGTCACGCGCAAGCTGGCCTCTCCGATCAGGATGGTGCGTCCGATCCAGTCGAACTCTTCCCAAGGCGGAAGATCGTCGAGCCAGATATTCGCGCGCCAGCGTTCGACCTGAAGCGTTCGCCCCAAACGGCCTTCGACCGCGCGATGCGATGCCAGGTTGCCGATGGTCAGGGATGGGTAGTCGCTGTCGGTCAGGCCGCGGCCGGGCACGCGGACGATACGCGCGGGTGCCGCGCGACCTTCCGCGGTCAAGGGGCGCACCCAGTCCAGCAGGGTGGAGGGTTGCAGGTCAGGCGCCACGGTCAGGCTGCCTTGATCGGGGTGCGAGAGAGTGATGGTCTGCCCGTCCGCATGCAGTTCGGCACGGATCGCCGCAAGCGCCGGCGAAGAGGCCACGCGGGTGAAACCCGAACAGGGCGACCACGCCGTATCATCGGCCCGCGATGCCTCATGCGCGACGGCCCAAATCCTGTCGCCGGGCAGGCAGCAGCCT
This sequence comes from Seohaeicola sp., assembly GCF_048006315.1. GTDB lineage: Bacteria > Pseudomonadota > Alphaproteobacteria > Rhodobacterales > Rhodobacteraceae > Seohaeicola. The sequence goes on from NZ_CP180350.1 coordinate 2,847,602, forward strand.
GCTGCAAGCCGGGCCGATGCAATGGCCTCGCGCCCGTGCGACTTGACAGGATAGCGCCAGATCTGCGCTAGGCGCCCCATCACTTCGCGCCGGTTTTCGGCTTGCGCTTGAAGCTGCCCTTGATGTTGCCAAACACGTCAGGCTTGTAGCCCTGGCTGCGCATGATCAGGTACTGCTGCGTGAAGGTGATCGTGTTGTTCGCGATCCAGTACACCACCAGGCCGCTGGCGAAACCGCCCAGCATGAACATGAAGACCCAAGGCATCCAGGCAAAGATCATGGCCTGTGTCGGATCGGTCGGCGCCGGGTTCAGCTTCTGCTGCAGCCACATCGAGATACCCAGCAGGATCGGCAGAATGCCGATGAAGATCAGCGCCAGGAAGGAGTTGGGATCGGGCGCATCCCACGGCAGCACACCGAACAGGTTGAAGAGAGAGCTGGGATCCGGCGCGCTGAGGTCGGTGATCCAGCCGATCCAGGGCGCGTGGCGCAATTCGAGGGTGACGAAGATCACCTTGTAGAGCGAGAAGAAGATCGGGATCTGGAGCAGGATCGGCAGACAGCCCGAGGCGGGGTTCACCTTTTCCTTCTTGTAAAGCTCCATCATGTCTTTCTGAAGCTTTTGACGGTCGTCGCCCGCCGCTTTCTTCAGTTCCTCCATCTTGGGCTGGAGTTCCTTCATCTTTGCCATCGACACGTAGGATTTGTAGGCCAGCGGGAACAGCAGCGCCTTGATCAGCAGCGTCAGCCCGATGATGGCCCAGCCCATGGACCCGGTCAGCCCCATGCCGGCCAGGGTCACATTGATGTAATGCAGGACGGCAAAGATCGGCTTGGTCAGGAAGAAGAACCAGCCCCAGTCGATGGAATCAAGAAAACGGTCGACGCCATCATCCTTTTCGTAGGAGCGAATCGTCGCCCATTCCTTCGGTCCTGCGAAAAGCCGGGTTTCCGCGGTGATGGTCTGGCCGGGCGCCACGGTCTGCGTCGGCAGCACGGCCTCGGTCTGATAGATGTCGCGCTGGTTGTCGTATTTCGCGACGGATTTGAAGGGGCTGCCCGCCGCCGGGATCAGGGTGGACATCCAGTAATGATCGGTAAAGCCGATCCAGCCATTCTCGGTGACTTGCGTGACTTCGGCGCGCGCGCCTTCGCGATCGTTGAAGGCGAAGTCCGGCATGTCCTTGTAATCGGTCTCGGTCAAGGTGCCGTCGGCCATGGCGATCAGGCCTTCATGCAGGATGAAGAAATTCTTCAGGCCCTGCGGCTCTCCGTGGCGGGCGAGGATCCCGTAGGGTGCCATGCTGGCGCTGTTTGCGCCGGTATTCTCGACGCTTTGCGTGACGGTGAACATGAAATTCGCGTCGATCGCGATCTGGCGCCGGAACGTGAGGCCCTTGCCGTTTTCCCACACCAGGGCCACCGGTGTTTCGGGGCTGAGCGTGTTGCTGCCTTCCTGCTGCCACATCGTGTTGGCGCCCGGAACATCCTCGGGCGCGATACCGGTGCCGGGCGCCCATCCATAGAGGGCGTAGTAGGCGTTGGGCTTTCCGATCGGGGACAGCACGGTCACGATATCCGCGCCCGGCTCCTGGCTGACGCGGTAGTTCTTGAGCGACAGCTGATCGATGCGTCCACCCAACAGCGAGATCGATCCGGACACACGCGGCGTTTCGATCATGATGCGCGGGGTATCTTCCGCCGGTGCGACGGCAGCCTCGGTTTCGGAAGGCAGATCGCCGGTTGCCGTCTGTGGCGTGGTCGCCAGGGGCGCCGATGCCACGGCGGGATCGTTCGGGTCAACGGCGGGCTGTTCCGGTGGAGGGAACAGTACGAACCAAATCAGAATGACGGCAAAGCTGAGTGCTGTTGCCAGAAGTAGGTTCTTGTTCTGATCGTCCATCGGGGGCTCCCGCCAGTCCTGTCTGAGTGAGGCTGGTTCAACAGAGTGCGAGCCGAAAGGTCAAGCGGATTATGGGAAAAACCCGGTTCTCTGCGGCCATTCGCCATGCTCTGCGGCGATCCGGGGCGGCCTGCCGCACCGGTCATGCCACTGAGCGCATCACCCGGCGGAATGGCCAATCGTGGGTGCCTGCTGCAGCTTGGCGTTATGGTTGCGGATCCAGTCCGCCGTCTGGTCAAAGGGCATCGGGCGGGCAATGCCGAATCCCTGTATATGGCCGCATCCAAGCTGCGCCAGCATGGCATGTTCGCCAAGGGTCTCCACGCCTTCGGCCAGTGTGTCCAGATCAAGGCGGTCTGCCATCGTCAGGATCGCATTGACTATTCTTTGCTGTTCGGGATCGCGGTCGACCTTCAGGACAAAGGAACGGTCGATCTTGATGCGGGCCACGGCAAAGCGCCTGATCGACGAGATGGAGGCATGCCCGGTGCCGAAATCATCCAGGTCGATGACGCAGCCCAGTTTCGCCAAGCCGTTGATGTTGCGGGACACCGTATCGTCAGGGGCTGCCGCCACGACGGTTTCCAGCACTTCGACCGATAGACGCGAGGGAGGCAGATCGAAGCGGTCAAGCTCCCACCGGATCTTGTCCAGAAGTTTGGGATTGTGCAGCTCCTCGGTTGCGAAATTCACCCCGACACGCGGAATGTCGAGCCCGGCCGCATCCCAGGACCGCAGCGCGGTCAGCGCGTGAAAGAGCATGACCTCTCCCAGGCGTTCAAGCTGGCCGGATTGTTCGAGGACCGGCAGGAACTCGGTTGGCGAGATCAGGCCACGCTCGGGATGTTGCCAGCGCGCCAGCGCCTCGAACCCGGTGATTTGCCCCGTATCCGTCGAAATCTGCGGCTGAAACCAGGGAACGATCAGACCGCCCTCAAGCGCGGCCGCCGCCTCGTCGGCCAGAAGGCCTTCACGCACGCGGGATGCCCGCATCCTGTCGTTATAGGCGCGAATGGCCGAAGGTCCGTTCTGCTGTGCATCGGACAATGCCACGCGGGCGGCATCGAGCAGGTCGATGCTGCCCTGCCCGGGATTGCGTGAAGCGAGGCAAAAGCCCACGGAACAGGACAGGTAGACGGTGGTCGCATCCAGGGACAACGGTTCTTCGATGGAAAGTTGCAACCGCCCGGCCATCTGGATCGTGCTTTCCAGATCAAGATGACGCATCGGGGCGATGGCGATCCCGAATTCACCCCCGGGCAGGCGCACCACCCGGTCCCCTTCGCGCAGGGATGACGTGATCCGCGCGGCGAGGCGCAGCATGATTGTTTCCGTGGCGCCAAGGCCGTGCCGATCCAGCAGGTCGCGCAGATCATCCACCGCCAACATGATGCATCCCGTCGATCGCCCGGTTCTGGCAGCGCCTGACATGGCCGTTTCAAGTGCCCGGTTCAGGGCCTCCATCGATTCCTCCGGCGGTGAGGGGGGCGTCATCGCTGAGCCTGGCCTGCCCTCTGCACCGCGTGCCGCGACGGCAAGGATCAGCGGCACCCCAAGCGCCACGATGATCAACCACGCCTCGCCCCCGATCCAGAAGGCCGCCAGTGCCATTGCCGGCATGAATGCCAGGGCCTGAGGCCCTGACAGCATGATCCGCCCCGCGCGCCGCAGCCATGCCTGCCATTTTTCGAAGGATTGCCCCATGCGTGATGTTCCTGTCCTGTTCCCAGGGCAAGTTAGGCGTCTTTTCTCAAGGCAAGTTTAACGCAGGCGGGGTGGATCCGTTTCGACTTGGTCGAATTTTACGGAGTTGCGGGTCAGGCCGGCAAAATCGAACAGGCCCGGATCCAGAAGATGCGAGGGTCGGGCGTTCATCAGCGCGCGGAACATCACCTGCCTGCGGCCGGGGCTGTTCTTTTCCCAGCCGTCCAGGATCTGCTTGACCTGTTGCCGTTGCAGCCCGTCCTGAGATCCGCACAGGTCGCAGGGGATGATCGGGTAATTCATGGCGCGGGCAAAACGCTCGCAGTCATCCTCGGCCACATGGGCGAGGGGGCGCAGCACGAAAAGATCCCCCTCTTCGTTCACCAGCTTGGGCGGCATTGTCGCCAGGCGGCCGCCGTGGAACAGGTTCATGAAGAAGGTCTCAAGGATGTCATCGCGATGATGGCCCAATACCACGGCCGAGCATCCTTCCTCGCGCGCGATGCGGTAGAGGTTGCCGCGGCGCAGGCGCGAGCACAGCGCGCAATAGGTCCGCCCGGCGGGCACCTTGTCGACCACGATGGAATAGGTGTCCTGGTATTCGATTCGGTGCGGCACACCCATGCGTTCCAGGAATTCGGGAAGAACGGTTGCCGGAAATCCGGGCTGGCCCTGATCAAGGTTGCAGGCCAGCAGATCGACAGGCAACAGGCCGCGCCATTGCAGTTCGTGCAGTACGGCCAGCAGGGTATAGCTGTCCTTGCCGCCCGACAGGCAGATCAGCCAGCGGGGCCGCGCCTCGGGGTTGGCGGGATCGCGTTCGATCATGCCGTACTGTTCAATCGCCTCGCGCGTGTATTGCACGATGCGTTTGCGCAGTTTCTTGAACTCGGTGCTTTTCGGGGCCCCGTGAAACAGCGGATGGATATCTTCGGAATCGTCAAGCATGTCTGCGCCCTGTCTTTGCCTGCCATGTAGCGCGACAGGCCAGCGAATGCCAGCGTTGCGCGTCTTTGTCGATCCGTTCACGCCCTCGGCGCGTATCCATGGCAGGACAACAGGAGAAGACAATGCGGATCTTGGCGATGTTATTGGTCATCGGGCTTGCGGGATGTACCGGCAAACCGGCGCTGGAGGATGAAAAGCTCAGCACGCGCAGCCTCAACCTCGAGGAGTTTTTCGAGGGCAGAACAGTCGCCCACGGCCAGTTCCAGGATATTTTCGGCACCGTGCGCCGCCGCTTCGCGGTCGAGATCAACGGCACATGGGATGGCCGGACCCTGCGCCTTGTCGAGGATTTCGTTTACGAGGACGGCAGCACCGAACAACGCGTCTGGACGCTGGACAAGACGGGCGAGGACACATGGCAAGGCACTGCGCCCGGTGTGATCGGCACGGCCTTCGGGGAAGAGCGCGGCGATAGCTTCAACTGGCGCTACACGATCGATCTGCCCGTGCCGGATGGCACGCTGCGGGTGACCTTCGACGACTGGATGTGGTTGCTGACCGAAGATCGGCTGCTGAACCGTGCCTATATGAAACGCTTCGGCGTCGACATCGGCGAGGTGATCATCACCTTCGAAAAGCAGGGCTGATCAATCGGGCATGCGGTCATGGTTGTGGCCGCATCCCTTGCGGTCGGGGACGGGATCATATCCGGAACTGCCCCAGGGATGGCAGCGCCCGATCCGGCGCGCGGCCAGCCAGCTGCCCTTGAAGGCACCGTGCTTTTCCAGCGCCTCAAGCGCGTAGGCGGAACATGTCGGTTGATAGCGGCAGCTGAACCCGACCCAGGGCGACAGGATCAGCCGGTAGGCGCGTACGGGCAGGGCGACAAGATGGGCAAGCGGTGTCATGGCCTGGTCTGATGAAGTTTCTTCAGCGCCGATATAAGATCGCGCTTGAGATCCTCAAAGGGGCGGGCGGCGGTCGCCTCGGCCCGACCGATCAGGACATAGTCCCATCCATCCCTGCCGTGTTCCGGCAACACCATGCGGGCTGCCTCGCGCAGACGGCGCTTTGCGCGATTGCGTGCCACGGCATTGCCGACCTTCTTGGTGCAGGTAAAGCCGACGCGGATGCCGGTGGCCGCTTCGTCGGTGCGCCGCTGGCGGGCCTGCACCATCATTCCCGATGTGCCTTGCCGACCTGCGCGGGCGCACCGCAGGAAATCGGCGCGTTCCTTCATCACATGGATGGCGGGACGCGGTCCGGTCGACGGCGGACAAACGGAAACCGCCGGTGGCGTTTCCCCTGGTCTGGCGGTAGTGCCAGTCTCGGGGGCCTCCGGCGGTGTCATGCCTTCAACAACGTGCGGGCGCTTACGCGCTCAGCACCTTGCGGCCACGCGCGCGGCGCGCGTTCAGGATCTTGCGGCCGTTCTTGGTGGCCATGCGCGCACGAAAGCCGTGACGGTTCTTGCGCACGCGGTTCGAGGGTTGAAAGGTGCGTTTCATCGCTCCGTCTCCAAAACAAATGCCATTATGCGCGAGATTCGCGCCGGCCCGTGATATCCGAAGCCCGTCCTATAGACAGGGGTTTTCCCCAAGTCAAACCGTGCCCGGCGGTTTTCGCGCGGTTTTGCAACAAAAAACGCGATGTGCCTGCCCGGATCGGCGGTGGCGGGCCGCAAATGTTTCAGTTCCTTGCCAAAGTGCGCCGATTTTCACGGGTTTCGTCACCCCGGATCAAGCGCGCGTGAGGCTGATGCAAAAGCCTGTCAAAACCGGGCCCATATGCGCATCTTGGCCACCAGAGTCAAAAAGGACAGAACACGATGCGCGACAAGGCAGACCATCCGACCCGATCCGAGGCGACATCCGACGGGTGGATGCGCCGCCTGCCGCTGATCGTCATCCTGCTTGTGGCGGCTGTGGGTGCCTTCACCCTGCGCGATACGCTGACATTCGACATGCTGCGCGACAACCGCGAGGCCCTGCTGGCCTTTCGTGACGCAAACTATGCGGCCACCGTGGCCCTGTTCATGCTGGCCTATGTCGTGATCGTGGCCTTCTCGCTGCCGGGGGCCACCATCGCCACGCTGACAGGCGGCTTCCTGTTCGCGACCTTTCCGGGCGCGCTGTTCAACATCACGGCTGCCACCGTCGGCGCTTCGCTGATCTTTCTGGCTGCGCGCTGGGGGCTGGGCGAGCGTCTGGCCGCCCGGATGGAAAGCAGCGAAGGTGCCGTGAAGCGCATCAAGGACGGCATCGACGAGAATCAGTGGTCCATGCTGTTCCTGATCCGGCTGGTGCCTGCGGTTCCCTTTTTCGTGGCCAACCTTGTGCCGGCGCTTGTGGGCGTCCCGCTCAACCGTTTCGTGATCTCGACCTTCCTTGGCATCATTCCGGGCGGGGTCGTCTTTACATCCGTGGGGGCTGGCCTGGGGCAGGTGTTCGAACGCGGCGAGACCCCGAACCTCGGCATCATCTTCGAGCCGCAGATCCTGCTGCCGCTTCTGGGGCTGTGCCTGCTGGCGCTGCTGCCGATCGTGATCAAGGCGCTGCGGCGCGGAAAGGCCCTGTGATGGCGCATCTCAAGACAGATATCCTGGTGATCGGTGCGGGGTCGGGTGGTCTCTCGGTCGCGGCAGGGGCCGTGCAGATGGGGGCCGATGTGATCCTGCTCGAGGGTCACAAGATGGGGGGCGATTGCCTGAACTACGGCTGCGTGCCCTCCAAGGCGTTGCTGGCGGCGGGCCACGCCGCCCATGCGATGACGGCGGGTGCCGCGATGGGGATCACGCCTGTCGCCCCGCAGATCGACTATGCCGCGGCCAAGGATCATGTGGCCCGCGTGATCGCGCAGATCGAACCCGTCGACAGCCAGGAACGGTTCGAGGGGCTGGGCGTCAAGGTGATCCGGGCCTTCGGCCATTTCACCGGACCGAACACCGTACAGGCGGGCGAGGATACCATCAGCGCCCGGCGGATCGTCATCGCGACAGGTTCAAGCCCGCTGGTTCCGCCCATCCCCGGCCTGGACAAAGTGCCGTATCTGACCAACGAGACACTGTTCGATCTGCGCGAAAAGCCCGATCACCTGCTGATCATCGGTGGCGGCCCGATCGGCATGGAAATGGCGCAGGCCCATCGGCGACTGGGTTGCGAGGTGACGGTGATCGAAGGCGCCAAGGCGCTGGGCAAGGACGATCCCGAAATGGCGTCGGTCGTTCTGGATCATCTGCGTCATGAAGGGATCACCATTGCAGAGGATGCGCTGGCTGCCGAGGTGCGTGGCGCCACCGGGGCGATCGAGGTCGCGGTCAAGGATGGGCGCGTCTTCAAGGGCACGCATCTTCTGGTGGCGGTGGGGCGCAAATCTAATACCGACAGGCTGAACCTTGCGGCGGCGGGGATCGAAGCGACCCGTCAGGGCATCAGGGTCGATGAACGGATGCGGACCACGAACAAACGCGTCTTTGCCATCGGTGACGTCGCAGGCGGGCTGCAGTTCACCCATGTCGCGGGCTATCATGCGGGTCTGATCATCCGCCAGGCGCTGTTCGGTCTGCCGGCCCGGCAGAAAGCCGCCCATATCCCCTGGGCCACCTATACCGACCCTGAACTGGCCCAGGTCGGCCTGACCGAGGCTGCGGCGCGCCAGAAATTCGGCGCGGCGCTCGAGGTGGCGCGCTTTGACTATCACCATAACGACCGGGCTATCGCCACCCTGCAAACAAAGGGCCTGATCAAGGTCATGGTCCACAAGGGCCGCCCCGTCGGGGTGTCCATCGTCGGGCATCAGGCGGGCGAGTTGATCGCGCTGTGGTCCATGGCGATTGCCAACAACCTCAAGATGTCGGCCGTGGCCGGGATGGTGGCCTCTTATCCGACGATAGCCGAGATCAACAAACGCGCGGCTGGGGCCTATTTCTCGCCCCGACTGTTTGATAACCCTGTCGTGAAAAAGGTTGTCGGGCTGGTGCAGAGATGGCTGCCGTGACCCAGTAAAGAGGCGTCGATGTTGCATTCGCTTTCAGGACGGTTCCTGATCCTGACCATCATCTTCGTGATGCTGGCCGAGATCCTGATTTTCGTACCGTCCGTGGCGCGCTTCCGCGAGGACTACCTGCTGCTGCGGCTCGAGCGCGCGCAGATCGCTAGCCTGGCCTTGCTGGCCGATGACGTGATCTCACCCGATCTCGAAGAGGAACTGCTGCGCAACGCCGAGGTGTTCAACGTCGTGTTGCGCCGTGACGAGGCGCGGCAGCTTGTCCTTGCCTCTCCCATGCCGCAGGTGGTGGACCGCACCTATGACCTGCGTGATCCGCCCGCGCTGGAATTGATCGGTGATGCCTTGGGGCAGCTGCTGGACCAGGCCCCCGAAGTGATCCGCGTGATCGGCAACCCCACCCGCGAGGCGGGATTGCTGATCGAGGTTACCATGGAAACGGGGCCGCTGCGGATTGCCATGCTGGAATATGGCGTGCGCATCCTGATCCTGTCGGCGGTCATTTCGATCTTCACGGCGACGCTGCTGTTCCTGGCGGTGCAACGCCTTCTCGTGATGCCCATCGCGCGCGTGGCGCGCGCCATGAGCCATTATGCCGAAGCACCCGAGGACGGGCGGCGCATCATCCAGCCGACCTCGGGGATCACCGAACTCAGGCAGGCTGAAGATGCCCTGCAAAGCCTGCAGACCCAGCTGACCGGTGCGCTCAAGCAAAAGGAACGGCTGGCGCAACTTGGTGGCGCGGTGGCCAAGATCAGCCATGACCTGCGCAACATGCTGACCTCGGCCCAGTTGTTCGTGGACCGTATCGAGATGTCCGAAGATCCGGCGGTCAAGCGGCTGGCGCCCAAGCTTGTGAACTCGATCACCCGTGCGGTGCATCTGTGCGAAAGCACGCTGGCCTTCGGCAAGGCCGAGGAACCCGCACCACGGCTGCGCGACATCCTGTTGCTGGATGTCGTGTCCGATGTGCTGGACAGCGAGCGCCTTGCGGTCGGCGATGCCGATGTCAGCCTGTCCGAGGATGTGCCCGGCACCCTCGTCGTCAAGGCGGACCCCGAGCAGCTGTTCCGCGTCATCTTCAACCTTGTCCGCAACGCGCGGCAGGCGATTGCGCAGACCGGCAAGCCCGGTGAAATCAGCGTCGCCGCCGAAGCCCGGGACACGGCATGGGTGATCCGTGTCAGCGATACCGGTCCGGGTCTGCCGGCAAAGGCCCGCGAGCATCTGTTCCAGCCGTTTCAGGGCGGGGCGCGCAAGGGCGGGTCCGGGCTTGGCCTTGTGATCGCGCAGGATCTGATCCGCAGCCATGGTGGTCGGCTGGAGCTTGAGGCGACAGGCCCGGAGGGCACAACCTTCCTGATCACCCTGCCGCGGGAGGGGAATTGATGTGCTGTTTTCGGGGGCGTGCGAAAAAACCGCAATCGCCCCTTGCCAAGCCCTGACCTTGGGGCTAAACCCCGCCTCCACGGACTGGTAGCTCAGTTGGATAGAGTACTTGACTACGAATCAAGGGGTCGGGGGTTCGAATCCTCCCCAGTCCGCCACTTGCATCCCTTAAGTGACTGATATTAAACGCTTTCTATGGATCGCGTCCCCCAATGCATCCCCCACACTGACGTGGACCGCTATGGTATCTGCCGGAACCTGTTGGTGGTGCGAGAGAGTTTTTTTATTTCAAAGTATGATGATTGGGCGTTTTTCATGCTTCGGAAATGCGTGGCTTCGGGGCCTTCATCTTCTAAGTGCTTGCCGTGGGGGCTAGCCGCGCTGAGTCAGACTGCGAAGCGGCCGCCTTCGATCGTGCGGGCCTGACCAAGAGCTGTCAGGCTTTCCAGAAGGGGTTGCACTGATCTGGCTTGTCCGCGCTGGAATTGGCGGGCCACCTGTTCGGGGGTGGCAGTGCCAAGTTCCGACAGCGCGCCGCGCACGGCGGCGATCTGTTCGGGCAGGGATTTGGGCCACGGGGTCTTGGCGGTGCTGTCCTTGGGGCCAAGGTCCATGGCGCGCTGTTCGCCCTTGGTGATGGCGGCAAGGCCCGCGCGGTTCTGATAGGCAGGGCGCAGCCAGCGGATCAGGCCGCGCGCTTCCTCGGCGGCCCTTTCGCGGTTCAGGTCCACAAGGCGGTGCAGAATGTCATCATCCGAAAGGTCAGCGGGCCAGCCATAAGCCTCTGCCACCGCCGCGTCGATCTGGTCATGTAGGTCGCGCAGGATGCCAATCAGGCCTTGATCGTAAACCGCCTTGTCCTTGCCCTCGATTCGTTCCCCCGCGCGCAGCTTTTCCAACACGTTATACATGGCGGTCAGGGTCAGCTTGGGATGCGTAGCCTGTTGAGCCTTGCGATGCGCGTCGAGCTGCTCGCCAAGACTGCGGAGACGGGCTTTTTGCGCCTCGGTCGGATCAGGGAAGGGAAAGGGGTCGAAGCATCTGGATTTTGCGTAAACGGGGTCATTCCCCACGCCGAGCCAGCTTCCTGCAGACAGCGACCAGATTTCGTGAAGCTTTGAGGATAGAACTGCGAAATCCTCACCATGATCGAGACAAAGAACGATCAGCTTGTTGTCCGAAAGAATCTGCGCATCCAGGAACTGGAAAGTCCTATATTTGGCGGTTTCTACAGTTGCGATGAAACGTGGCAGCCCCATTAGCGCCGGGCGCAAATCTTTTCTGGGTTCGCCATGAACCCACCAGTTTCGTTTATAACTTTCGCGATTGTTCTGATCTCGTTCAGGTTTCACCTTGTCCAGAACATGCTGATAAACCGTCGGAAAGCGTGAGCGCACTTCGGCTTCGGTCAACCCGAAAAGGTCGATCACCATCACTCCGCGCGGAGTGGCGGTAAGGTCGCGTCCGTTACGATAGTTGCGGATATGGTTTTCCAGCCCTGGCACGCTGCCAAGGCCAAGGGAACGGGCTTCATCTGGCGTTACAATGAAGCCAGAGCCGATGAGTTGCATTCCTCGATATGCCAACCCCTCATTCGCCCTCAACGCCACAGCCCCCGCTACATCGGCCCCGATCCGCAAATCAGCGAAAATCTTGCCCTTCTCGATCTGGAAGGTGACGGGGCGGCCCTCGGCCTCGGCCTCACCTTTGGCCTCATGGATCACGGTCAACAGCCGCCCCGGCGCGCGCCCACCCTCGGCCACGGTCATTGCAATCCGTACCGCCGCCCCGTCGCCTGCATCCACCCAGGGGTGATCGGGAATGGCGAAGGTCAGGGACAGGGGCGTCTTGGGGTCCGACAGATGCGGCTCCAGTACCTTTCGGTTGAAGGTCTGGCGCAGGGAAGTGGTGGTGATCAGGCCAAAGCGCCGTGTGCCCTTGGCGCGCGCCTTGTCGGTGGCGGGTTTCCAGCCGCGCGCGGCCAGCGCGGCCTTGTCCCACCAATACATCACGAAATCCGCGCTTTGCGGGATGCGGGGATAGGCGGCGCGCAGCGCCTCGGTATAGCCATCACCCAGCGCCTCGCGCATCCGGCTGGCTCCGATGAATGGTGGGTTGCCGATGATGAAATCCGCCTGCGGCCATGTGGCGGGGGCGGGCTTGATGAAATCGAGCACCGTCACGTGGGATTGTGGGTCGGGCACCTGTTCGCCCGTCACTGGATGGGTGATCGTGCCGATGCCATCCCAACGGGTGATGGGCGCGCCGCCCTCGTCCAGCCGTGGTTTGGTGCCCTCATAGATCAGCACCGCATCGCGGTTTTCGATATTCTTGAAGTCGCGCAGCACGGGTTCGGCGGGGGATGCCTGCCCATGGGTTCTGAAATGCCATTGCAGATAGCCGATCCACAGCACTAATTCAGCCACCGCCGCCGCCCATGGGTTCAGCTCGATCCCCAGAAACTGATGCGGGTCCACGGTATGCCCGGCCAGCGACAGCGCGCCCTGATCCTCACCCAAGTCTTTCAGCAGGGCGGTCACTTCGCCCTCCAGCCGTTTCATCAGTTCCAGCGCGACGTAGAGGAAGTTGCCCGATCCGCAGGCCGGGTCCAGGACGCGAATGTCGCACAGGCGGGTGTGGAAGGCGCGCACAGTATCGCGAGCGTCCTCCTCGCGGCCTTGGGCTGCCAGCGCCACTGCTGCCGCCTGCACGTCGAGCCAATCGGCACGCAGTGGCTCCATGATCGTGGGCACGACCAGCCGTTCCACATAGGCGCGAGGCGTGTAGTGCGCACCCAGCTTGTGGCGTTGCCGCTTGTCCAATGCGCGTTCCAGCAGGGTGCCGAAGATCGCCGGTTCGACCTCGCGCCAGTCGCAGCTAGCGGCGTCGATCAGCAGTGAGAGTTGAACCTCGGACAGGGGCAGGGCGTCTGCTTGCTTGAACAATCCGCCGTTGAAGCGTTTGAGGTCTATAGTCAGGGTTGCGGAAAAGCCGCCGGTGTTCATCGTCTCCCACAGGGCTTTCAGCGCGCGCCCGGCATGTTCGGGATGACCCCGCAGACGTTTGAGCAGGTCCGAGAAACTGTTGTGCGGGATCAGGTCCACATCTTCGGCAAACATGGTGAAGAGGCAGCGCATCAGGAAGCGGGCCACGGCCTCGGGTTCATGGCCCTGACCCTCGAAGGATCGGCCCAGCGCGGCCAGCCGGTCGGCCACTTCGTGGGTGACCTGCGCCGCGATTTTCGACGGGTCAAGTGCCTGGGGGTTGGTCCAGATCAGGCGCAGGCGTTCGCGGATCTTATCATCGCGCAGGTCGTCCATCGTGATGCGGTAGCGGTTGCCATCCGGGTATTGGGTATAGCCCTGACCCTGCCCCGAAAAATCTGCGTAGACCTCGATCACATGGCCCACGTCTACGATTAAAAGAAAGGGCGGCCAGCCATCTTCCCTCGAAACTGCGCGGGCGTAACCATCAGCTTGGGCGCGTGCACGGAGCATCGTATCATCCCAGCGCCGCGTGCCGCGTGCCGCGTGTGCCGTGGCCCTTGCGTGTAGGGCCTGCCGGGTCAGGCAGAGGGACGGGTTGCACGTCGTTCTTCGGCGCCGTGCTAGCGGTGCCTTGCTTGGCTTCCATGACGAAATGGCCCGCGCGGTAGAGGTCGATGAAACCAGACGATTGCGTTCCGGTGTGGATGAAGGTGACGGGGTATTCGAAGCAATAGGAGTTGGCGCGGGTTGCAGCCTGTGCGGGATCAGGTTTCGGTAGTTCCAGCAGTGCGCAGAGTTCATGCGCAAAGGTCTGGAAATTCGCACGTTCGCTGCCTCCCGACTGTTTCCAGCGGTCGATAAATTCTTTGATCCGCAAAACACTTGCCCTGTCACTGTATCACGCCGCTATTCTTGCAGCGGTTGTGCGCTGAAACAAAGACATTTTAGTTCGACTAGGCTCTGGACCAATAAATCGATCCCTGCGCCAACGGCAGCTTCGACTGTGAGCCGACCCTGAAAGAAAAGGGACTATGACCGAGATGCTGACTTTCCTGCCGTTCACCTAAACTACTCGGACCTGCGCGAACGGCCCAAACCAGACATCTGAGCAGAATGCGACGAAGGTCAGCTCCGCACAGCTGACATTCGGAACTCAAAGCCCCCGAGGATTTCTTCGGGAGCTTTGCGTTCCCGAAGCTTTCTGGTCACAACGGTTCTGGCCTGAACTTGCACCATGAAATGCAAAAGGCTGGGTTTGCTTATCGTGCCGTTCTTTGTTTCAGTTACGCTGGTGAAAAGCCAGCGTCGGTCAGAGCAGTGACGATTTGATCGCGGGATGCGCTGGTCGTCACCTCTACGCTATGCGCAGGCAGATCGACCTTGACCGTTGCTGCCGCATCGACAGCCTGAATAGCCTTGGTCACGCCGCGGGCACAGCCGCCGCAGGTCATTGTTTCAACGTGGAACTGCATGGGAAATCCTTTGTTCGATTTTGTCTAACAGACATATGGGGCTTCCAAGCGTTGGAAGGTCAATAGGTCAGATTCAGGAAATTCGTCCCTTGACCTTCCCATGATGGGAAGCCTTATCTGTCTCTGCGACATGAAACAGAATCAGTGAGACAGTCGCCATGAACAAACCTTTCTCTCAGTCAAATTACTACACGCTTTCGCTTCCCGTCGAGGGAATGACCTGCGCCTCCTGCGTGGGGAGGGTCGAGCGTGCACTGGCTAACGTGCCCGGTGTTTCATCTGCGAATGTGAACCTTGCCACGGAGAAGGTCGAAGTGTCGTCCTATGCGCCGTTGGATAAGTCGGCTCTTGCAGCTGCGATCGAAAAGGCCGGCTATACGGTGCCCGCCCAGACGGTTGATATCGCCATCGAAGGAATGACCTGCGCCTCCTGTGTCGCACGGGTAGAGCGCGCATTGGAAGCGGTGCCGGGTGTGACCTCTGCAATGGTCAACCTTGCGACCGAACGGGCGACAGTGACCGGCTCGGCGGATGCGGCGGCACTGGTGCAGGCCATCGAGAAGACGGGCTATGATGCCCGTCTGGTCGAAAACACAGGTGCCGAAGATGACGCCCTGGCTTCCCGCAAAGAGGCCGAAGAAGCATTGCTGCGCCGCGATCTGACAGTGGCCGCGGTGCTGACCTTGCCGGTTTTCGCGCTGGAAATGGGATCGCATCTGTTCGCGCCCGTGCATCACTTGATCATGTCCACCATCGGAATGCAGACCAGTTGGGTGGTGCAATTCATCCTGACGACGCTGGTGCTGGCGGGGCCGGGGCGGCGGTTCTACCGCAAAGGTTATCCAGCCCTGCTTCGGGCCGCGCCCGATATGAACAGCCTTGTCGCGGTTGGCACCACGGCGGCCTACGCCTATTCGCTGGTCGCGACTTTCCTGCCTGGCCTGCTGCCCGCCAATACCGTCAACGTCTATTATGAGGCGGCGGCGGTGATCGTGACGCTAATCCTACTGGGCCGGTATCTTGAGGCGCGGGCAAAGGGCCGCACATCGCAGGCGATCAGTCGGTTAGTCGGATTGCAGCCGCGCATGGCGCAAGTGCATCGCGGCGATACCGTGGTCGAGGTGGCGATTTCCGAGGTGCGCGCGGGCGATGTTCTGGACTTGCGCCCCGGTGCGCGCGTTCCCGTGGATGGCGAGGTGATCTCGGGCCACAGCTGGATCGACGAGAGCATGATCACGGGCGAGCCTGCGCCGGTAGCTAAGTCAGCAGGCGCGCTGGTGACAGGTGGCACGGTCAACCAGAACGGCGCGCTGACCTTTCGCGCTACAGCGGTGGGCGAGGCCACGATGCTGGCGCAGATCATCCGCATGGTGGAGGCAGCACAGAGTGGCAAACTGCCCATTCAGGCGCTGGTGGACAAGATCACGCTGTGGTTCGTGCCCGTGGTGATGGGGCTTGCTGTTCTGACCTTTGCGATCTGGCTGATTTTCGGGCCGGACCCCGCACTGACCTTCGGTCTGGTCAATGCGGTGGCGGTGCTGATCATCGCCTGCCCCTGTGCCATGGGCCTGGCCACGCCCACATCCATCATGGTGGGCACCGGGCGCGGGGCCGAACTTGGCGTTCTGTTCCGAAAGGGCGAGGCGTTGCAAGCCCTGCAAGGCGTTCGGGTGGTGGCGCTGGACAAGACTGGCACTCTGACGGCCGGCAAGCCTACGCTGACCGATTTGATCGTGGCACCTGGTTTTGACCGCGCAGGGGTTCTGGCATCGGTGGCGGCGGTTGAGGCGCGCTCCGAGCATCCCATCGCCGAGGCCATCGTGACCGCAGCGCAAGACGACGGGCTGACGTTGCCCGATGCGATAGACTTCGCCTCGGAAACCGGGTTTGGCGTTTCGGCCAAGGCGGCTGGTCAATCGGTGCACATCGGGGCGGATCGGTATATGCGAAAGTTCGGTCTGGATGTCGCTATCTTTGCTGAAGTCGCCGCGCGCATGGGGCAGGAAGGCAAGTCGCCGCTCTATGCCGCCATCGACAGCAAACTGGCTGCCATTCTTGCGGTGGCCGACCCGATCAAGCCCAGCACCCCTGCCGCGATCCGCGCGCTGCATGATCTGGGCCTCAATGTCGCGATGATCACCGGCGACAATGCTGGCACTGCGCAGGCGATTGCCCGCCAGCTTGGCATCGACGCGGTAGTGGCCGAGGTGCTACCGGGTGGTAAGGTCAAGGCTATCCAGTCGTTGCGCGTAAATCACGGTCCACTGGCCTTCGTTGGGGACGGGATCAACGACGCCCCCGCACTGGCCGAGGCGGATGTCGGCATCGCCATCGGAACCGGCACCGACATCGCGATCGAGGCTGCGGATGTGGTGCTGATCTCGGGCCGTTTGACAGGCGTGCCTGAAGCCATCGGACTGAGCCGAGCCACGATGGGCAATATCAAGCAGAACCTGTTCTGGGCCTTTGTCTATAACGCGGCGTTGATTCCGTTGGCGGCGGGTACGCTATATCCGGCCTTCGGCATCCTTCTGTCGCCGATATTCGCGGCCGGCGCCATGACCATGTCCAGCGTTTTCGTGCTCGGCAATGCCCTGCGCCTACGCCGCTTTCAACCCACAGCCGTAGAGGGAGAGACCGCATGAACATCGGAGAGGCTGCCAAGGCATCGGGTGTCTCGGCCAAGATGATACGTTATTACGAACAGATCGGTCTGATCCCGCCAGCCGGGCGCACCAGGGCGGGTTACCGGGTTTATACCGACAGGGACGTGCAAATGCTGCGCTTCATCCGCCGCGCCCGGGATCTCGGCTTTCAGGTTGAGGCGATCTCCGAGCTGCTGGAGCTCTGGCGTGACCGCAGCCGCCATAGCGCCGATGTGAAACGTCTGGCACAAGATCAGATCGCCGGTCTGCAGCGCCGGATCTCCGAGATGGAAAGTATGGTCGCCACCCTCAATCATCTGGCGAAGGGCTGTTCCGGCGATGACCGCCCGGATTGCCCTATCCTGGACGATCTGGAGGGCGATACCTCTCTTGTCGTCCCAGCGTGTCATTCAGGCGTGGGCTTTAACAGATGAGTGTGACCAATCGTTGTTCACCATCCTGCTCGGCAATCAGGCTTCACTTATGAAGCGCCTTACACGGTCATATCGCGCCGCCCCATCTCAGATCGCTTCAATGGCCTTCGCCAGAAGCTCCCGGACCTCATCAGCGACGGTCGTCAGGGCAGTGTTCTCGATGGCCTGCATCGAGGCCACAGGGTCGACAGCACTCACTTCGACCCCACCCTCAACTTCGCGCAGGATTACATTGCAGGGCAGCATCGCACCCACCCGGGGCTCGATCTCGATGGCCTGATAGGCCATCTGCGGGTTGCAGGCCCCAAGGATGCGGTAAGCGGGCATATCGACATCCAGTTTCGCCTTCATGGTCTTTTGCACGTCGATTTCGGTCAACACACCAAAACCATTGGTGGACAGAGCCTTGCGTGTTCGGTTGTCAACGTCGTCAAATTTCGCTCCGCTCAATAAGCGCGTTATCGTGTAGGTCATGCCAAAATCTCCCTTGGGTTTACTTGCCGAGATACTTGATCAGGGCTGCAATTATGGCCCAGACAAAAGTGAGGGATCCAATTATCCAGATCCAGTCAAAGCCAATTCCTTGGCCATTGATCATTGCTGCGGTCCTTTGTTGCTGTGCTGAGCCCTTACTCATAGAAACGACCGACCTTGCGAAAAGGTTCCTTGTTCAGGCTCCGCGTTGTTGGAGCTGGGTAATGCGGCAATGCCATTCCCCGACCTTGCACACTCCGAGAAAAGCGTTCCGCTACCTCTGCATTCACCCATTGCGACAGCTCGACGGAACAGAGGCATCAGTTAATACCGTTCTCGCGCTGTAGCGCGCGAACATAGGCTACGATGTTGGTAACATCAGCGCGCGTTACACCCTGGACGGAGGGCATGTCGCCAAAGCGCCAGTGATGTGCCCGTACGCCGTTTTGTGCGGCCAGCAGAAAAGACGCATCGCCGTGATGGCTGGGTTCATAGATCTTGTGGACAAGCGGCGGTGCGATATCCTGCCTGCCCTGCGCGTTGGTCCCATGGCAACTGGCACAGGCCGCATCAAAGGCGCGCTGGCCCATCTGCTCCTGTTCGCTGAAGCGGGCGGGGATAAGCACGGCGACCATCGCATCCCCTGCAAGCGGGGTGTCAGTCGTTGGGGTGTCAGTCGTTGGGTTGTCGGCGGGCTGCATCAGAAGGAATGCCCCGGCGGCCACGGCCAGAAGGGCAATCCCGAAGAGGGTGCGTTTCATTCAATGTCCTTCATGCCTTGGGCGCGCATCTGACCGTTCAGCGGGTCAGATGCGGCCATGTCGGATCATGCGCTTACTTCAGCGCGGTGACCTTCAGCTTGCCTTCGACGCGGTCGGCGGTGAATTCGATCTCGTCGCCCTCGGCCATTTGGCCGATCACGTCGTCATCGGCGCGGAACACCATCGTCATTGCGGGCATGTCGAGGTTGACCAGTTCTTCATGGATGATCGTGACCTTTCCGGCCTCGGCATCGACTTTCTTGACAACTCCTTTGGTGAAGGTTTCGGCAAGGGCCAGCGTGCCGGTCAGGGCCAGCGCGAGGGCGGTCATAGTGAGTGTCTTGAGGGTGTTCATGGTGATGTCCTTTCGGTGAGGGGATCAGTTGACGGTGATCGGGCCGTGCATCCCGGCGTCGTAATGGCCGGGGATCAGGCAGGCGAATTCGAAGGTGCCCTTGTTGGCGAAGGTCCAGAGGATCTCGCCCGTAGCACCGGGTTCAAGGCGCACGGCGTTCGGATCGTCGTGTTCCATCTCGGGGAATTTCTCCATAAGCGCCTTGTGCTCGATGTTCTTGTCGGGGGAATCCATCACGAACTCATGGTCAAGTTCGCCTGCATTGATCACGACGATGCGCACGGTTTCGCCCGCAGTGAAGTCCAATTGCGCAGGCTCGAACACCATGGCGCCGTCTTCGGACTCGCTCATCGTGACTTCGATGGTGCGATCCGCGTTACCGTCGGCGGGTGTGCCGATGGCCATCATGTCATGACCGTGTCCGCCTGCATGGGTGCCGGCAGCAAACGCGGCGCTGCCCAGCGTGATGGCAATGGTTGTGCTGAGAAGAAGTGTTTTCATCTTTGGGGTCCTTTTGGGTGTGATATTTGAAGGTATCGCGGTCAGCCCTTGTCGCCGGGTCTTGGGGTCAGGCGGGTCTTCGCGTCATTCACGCGGCTGAACTCTGGTAGCTCGCCCGTCCATTCATAGGCCTGCTCGCCGGGCGGGTTTTCATACCAGCCGGGGTCGCTGTAATCGTCGGGCGCGATCCCCTCGCGCACCTTCACGACCGAGAACATGCCGCCCATTTCAATCGGGCCATGCGGTCCCCAGCCGGTCATCATCGGCACGGTGTTGTCGGGCAGCTCCATCTCCATCTTGCCCATATCCGCCATGCCAGCCGTGCCCATCGGCATGTATTCGGGCTGGAAGCTGCGGATTTTACGCGTGAGGTCGGCCTTGTTCACGCCGATGAAGGTGGGAACGTCATGGCCCATTGCGTTCATCGTGTGATGCGACTTGTGGCAATGGATCGCCCAGTCGCCCAGGTGATCGGCCGTGAACTCGTAAGCGCGCATCGCGCCCACCGGAATGTCGATGGAGACTTCGGGCCATTGCGCGCTTTCGGGCACCCAGCCGCCATCGGTGCAGGTGACCTTGAAGTCATAGCCATGCATGTGGATCGGATGGTTCGTCATCGTGAGGTTACCCACGCGTACGCGCACGCGGTCGCCCTTGTTGACGACCAGCGGGTCGATATCCGGGAAAATCCGGCTGTTCCATGTCCAGAGGTTGAAATCGGCCATTGTCATGATCCGCGGCACATAGGTGCCGGGGTCGATGTCGAAGGCGTTCAGCATGATCAGGAAATCGCGGTCCACGGGGCGGAAGGTCGGGTCCTTGGGATGCACGATGAACATGCCCATCATCCCCATCGCCATCTGCACCATCTCATCGGCATGGGGGTGATACATGAAGGTGCCGGATTTGATCAGGTCGAATTCGTAGACATAGGTTTTGCCCGGCGGGATCGCCGGATGGCTGAGGCCGCCGACCCCGTCCATGCCCGAGGGCAGGATCAGCCCGTGCCAGTGGATCGTCGTGTGTTCGGGTAGCTTGTTGGTCACGAAGATGCGGACGCGGTCGCCCTCGACCGCCTCGATCGTCGGGCCGGTGGATTGGCCGTTATAGCCCCACAGATGCGCGACCATGCCTTCGGCCAGTTCGCGTTCGACCGGCTCGGCGACAAGGTGGAATTCCTTGACGCCGTTGTTCATCCGGTGCGGCAGTGTCCAGCCGTTCAGCGTGACCACGGGCGTGTAATCCGGCCCCGAGGTGGGGCGCGGCGTGATCTGGGTTGCGGCACTGTCCATGACGGCAGCTTCGGGCAGGCCCATATTGGCGGTCTGTCCCCATGATCGGGAGGAGACAAGGGCCGCACCTGCGGCACCCGCCCCCAGCAATTGACGTCTGTTCAACATCTTATCCATCCTTTCAATGATCGGCATCGCCAGCAGAGGCGAGGGCGGCGTTTGCGGAAGAAGCAGAGGCACCCGAGCCGCCGCCGTAGATCGCGGCGGTCAGATCGGCCTCGGCCAGATAGAAGTCGCGCTTGGCATTGGCGGCCTGCAACTCGGCCCCCAGCCTGTCGCGGGCGGCGCTGATCAACTCGAAAGTGCTGGTGATCATCCCGTTATAGGAGAGCAGCCCTTCTTCCTCGACCGTGGCCCGGAGCGGGACCAGAACATCGCGGTAATGCTGCGCGATGCGATGCGTGGCGCGGTAGCCGGCTTCGGCAGCGCGCGCCTCGGAGCGGATGTTCACGGCCTTCTGGGCCAGAACATTGGCGGCTTGCAGATAGGACAGTTCCACCTTGCGCATCCGCGCCTTTCCGGTGTCGAAGATCGGGATCGCGAATTCCAGTTCAAGCTGGGGGCTGGCCTCGGTGCGCCTGCGGCCATCCTCGATCTCGCGCTCGGCCTCGATCCCGCTGATCAGTTCCAGATCAGTGACCAGTCGGGTCCGGTCGGTCAGTCCAAAGGCCGCCGCCTGCGCCTCGAGACCCAGCTTGGCAACGCGCAGATCGACGCGGTTGTTTAGGGCCCGCAACTCGACCCCCGCAACAGACCCGACGCTGCGCGGAAGGGCTGGCAGGGCATCGGGCACGAAATAATCTACGTCATCGCCCCAGAGGCCCATCAGCCGGGTCAATTCTTCCTTCGCGCGGGTGGCGTTCAGACGGGCCTGAGCCACTTGCCCGGCCAGTTCCGCGTTGAAGGCAAATTCGCGCGCCTGTCCCGCCTTGTTCAGGGCGCCCGTTTCACCCAGGCGTTGCGCAAGTTCCGCGCCTGCATCCGAGGTGACTTTGGCCCGTTGCAGATAGCTGACGGTTTCAAAGGCCGCGACAGCGTTAATCCATGCTGCACGGGTCTGGTTGGCCAGTGCCAGCGTGTCATCAACGGCCCGCGCCTGTGCTGCGCGGAAGTTCACATCCGCCAGCTCCATGCGTTGCTGACGGGTTTGTGCCGCCAGCAGGTTAGACGCGATCATGCCCTCGATCGCGCGGTAAGCCCCCAGTTCGGCGGCACCGATCCCCAGCACGCCGATCGACACGACCGGATTGACGGGCGTAGCCTCTTGCCATGCCGTCGCGGCTGAGAGGCCGATTTCGGCATAGGATGCCTGCAAGCCCTTGTTGTTCAGAAGTGCGACCTGCACCGCCGTGTCGGCGGAAATAGTCTTGCCATGCACAAGGGCGCGCACTTCGCGCTGGATCGCCTCGTTCTCGGCCTGTGTCTGGGCAAAGGCCGTGCGTTTGCCGATGGCTGCGGATGTTTGGTCGGACACCGCGGCAAATCCGGCATTTGGGGCAGTGTAGAGGTCGGGCACCGCGCTGGCGCAAGCAGCCAGCAACAGCGGCAGGCCGATCATAGCGGGAAGGGTTTTGCCGCGCATCAGTTGCCCTCCGATTGTTCATCATTGACTTCGCGCCAGTCGCGTGGCCCGGACGGGCTGCGGTCGGTGTAGCCTACGAAAGGGTCGCGGTAGGTGACGGGAGAGGTGCGTGACGCATTGGTCACGCGTTGCTGACTGGCAATGTCGGGCAAGGGTGTGACCGCTTGCGCGCATGCCGCCAATGCAAGGGCGCTTGCCCCCGCAAAAAGGTAGGATTTCATCTGGATACCCTGATTGTTCGGTGTCCATGCAAGGGATGGACACGTATCACTATGTTGATCCCGCTTGCGGGACCGCGATCAGATCAGGTGTTTGGGTGGTCGCCGATGCTCAAGCGGATCGAAGGGCGAAAAGCTGGAAAGCCAGGTCGCCTCGTGATCTGCCTCATGGATCTCGGGAAGGCCCGCGGCGGCTTGCGCAAGGACCGCTGCCATGCAGATCCCCTGACAGCAGTTCGGTGTGTCTGCGGTCGTATCGCTTGAATACGCGGTCTTGTGACCCTGAGCCTCTCCCATGTCGTGATGGGCGTGCGCACCATGTCCACCATGATGCCCACTCTCGGCGTCCTGCGCCATGGCAGGGGCATGTGCTGAAGAATGGGCATGTGCGGATGATGGCGGGTAAAGGATCAAGGACACAAGCAAGGTGACGCAAAAAAGCGCCTTGACCAGCCCGGAAGTGATTGCCCTTGTTGCCATCCCCTCTGAATGTCCTTTCATCCACAAGCTGTCAATGATCGACCGAAGGGCCCTGCTTACTTTTTCGTGAAACGCGCGGATCGCCGCTCTTGCAGGTCAGTGTCGTCCAGAGGTGCCCCGGACAGGCGTCAGAGCTGCGACGCCCAGCGGGGATGGTTGTCATCCACGACGAAAGAATGCGCGTGATCCCGATGACCCTTCAGGTGCGGGTGGTCGAGGGGCAGGTTGTCGTGATGATGGGCCAAAACCTCAGGATCACTCTGCGGCCAGAGGCGCAGTGCGATCACCAGACCGGCAAGCGCCACCGTCGCGAGCACGACAAGCGCCGTGATCACACCGAACCGGGTCATCAGCCAGCCCGACAGCGGGTAGGTCAGCAGCCAGCAGGCATGGCTGAGGGCGAATTGCGCTGCAAAGAGCGCGGGGCGATCCTCAGCATGGGCGGAGCGGCGCAGCAAGCGGCCCGATGGCGTCAGCACTGACGCATAGCCAAGACCCACCAGCAGCCAGGCGCCCAGTAGCACCGGCCAGACAAGGCCGAAGGTTGAGACCTCGACCGCCAGCCCCAGCAACGTTGCCACCATCAGTGCGGCCCCTGCGACCATGACAGGGCGGTCAGGGGCCCGATCCAGCAGCCTTGGCAACAGGATGGCCGCGATCATCGACCCGGCTCCGAAAGCGAACATCGTCCAGGCCAGTGCGCTGTCGGACAGCCCCAGCGCCCCGCGCACCAGCACCACCGAATTGACCAGCACCATCGCCCCCGCCGCAGCCGCTGCAAGGTTTAGCGCCAGCAGCCCGCGCAGGCGCGGCGTGGCGAGATAGATGCGCATCCCGCGCGTGGTGCGGTCATAGATGCCACGCGGCGCGACAGGTTCGGGGCTTGGCAACAGCACCGTGACCACCAGCGCCGCCGAGGCGACAAACCCGACCACCGTGCCGAGGAACAGGGCGTTGTAACTCATCACCGCCAGCAGCAAGGCGGCCAGCGTCGGGCTTGCGATATTCTCCAGATCATAGGCCAGGCGCGACAACGACAGCGCGCGGGTATAGCGTGCCTCGTCCGGCAGGACATCGGGGATCGTTGCCTGAAAAGTCGGCGTGAACCCGGCAGAGGCGGATTGCAGCAGGAAGATCAGGACATAGACCTGCCAGACCTCGGTTACGAAGGGCAAACACAGCGCCACCCCCGCGCGCACCAGATCCAGCGCCACCAGAAAGGCGCGCCTGTTCACACGGTCGGCAAAGGCCCCGGCGATAGGCGCGATGCCGACATAGGCCACCATCTTGATGAAGAACACCGTGCCCAGCACCATGGCCGCGTTGTCGCCCGCCAGATCATAGGCCAGAAGGCCAAGCGCCACCGTGGCCAGCCCCGTGCCCAACAGCGCCACGACCTGCGCCAGAAACAGGTGGCGATAGGTGCGATCTCTCAGAATGTCGAGCATGGGGGTGCCTACAGGTATCGCGCGATGGTTTTCAATTCGGCGCGATCTTCGGCCGAATGCTCGGTGTCCAGGCAATGATCCATGTGATCATGGATCAGCGCACGCTTGGCATTGACCACGGCCTTTTCAACCGCGTGAAGTTGTTGTGCAATCTCAAGGCAGGGTTTGCCCGCCTCGATCATCTCGATCACCGCGCGCAGGTGGCCGTCGGCACGTTTCAGCCGGGCGATCAGGGCGAGGTGGGTTGCGTGGATATGGGGTTTTGTCATAGACAGATGGTATCCCCCCCGAGGGGATAGAACAAGACGGCGCAAGACAGGTGCCGCACTGGATGGGCAGGTAAGAAGCGAAATGCAAAGGCGGCGGTTCCTTGGACGGCAGATGCTGGCGGCGGTGATCTGCCTGTCAGTGGCTGTCTGGTCCGTCCTGCCCACGGCCAGCCATGTGCCGAAGGTCCTTGAGACATTGCACGAACACGCCGAGATGATCGCCTCGCATGGCCATTCGCACGGACTGGCCGAGGATCTGTCATGGGCGCTGCACGGGCACAGCCATGATGCGATGGACCACGATCACAACCAGGCATTTCTGACAGCGTCCCACGACGATAGGGCAATGGATCACGGGGCAGACAGGTGGCGGTTTCATCCTGCGCCTAACAGGCCATCCCGCGTTTTCCGGATCGACCGACCTCCGCGTGCCTGATCGCGGCTGCGACCCGCAGCATTCCCGATCAAGCATCACTCAAGAACGGAGAACCATCCATGACCTCGACTTCACGGGGCCTCAGCGCACCGGCGTCACGCCGGGCGGTCACGCTGACCCTATTCACCCTCGCGGGCCTGATCCTGAGCGCCGCGCAGGCCATGGCCCATAACATCACCCCAGGTGACGCGGGCTATATCCAGGAAATCTGGGGGGTGCATATCATCCCCTTCATCTACCTTGGCGCCAAGCACATGGTGACGGGATACGACCACATCCTGTTCCTGCTGGGCGTTGTCTTCTTCCTTTACCGGATGAAGGACGTCGCCATCTATGTCAGCATTTTCGCTGTGGGCCATTCGGCCACGATGCTGCTGGGCGTGTGGTATGGCTGGGGCATCAACGCCTATATCATCGACGCAATCATCGGCCTGTCGGTGGTCTACAAGGCGCTCGACAACCTTGGGGCCTATCAGAAATGGTTCGGGGTCCAGCCTGATACCAAGGCCGCCACGCTGGTCTTCGGCCTGTTCCACGGCACGGGTCTGGCCACCAAGATCCTTGAATACCAGATCGCCGAGGATGGGTTGCTCGCCAACCTTCTGGCCTTCAACGTGGGCGTCGAAATTGGCCAGTTGCTTGCCCTTGCGGTCATCCTGATCGTGATGGGCTACTGGCGGCGCAACCCGAAGTTCATGCGGCAGGCGACTGTCGCCAACATCATCATGATCGTCCTTGGCGTGATCCTGACCGGCCAGCAGATCGCCGGTTACATCGCGTCCACCTGACAGAACGGAGAATACCATGAACAACGCACCCAAACCCCGCCTTGAGGACCTGCCCAGCAAGGCGCAGCTGTTCCGCTCCTCCATCGCGGCCGCCATCGGCGCGGCGGTGATCCTTGTCACCGTCTATCTGCCGGCCGAACACGCCATTGATCCGACCGGCCTGGGCCGCGTGATCGGCCTGACCGAAATGGGCGAGATCAAACGCGAACTGGCCGAAGAAGCCGCGCGCGATGCGGAAACCCACGGCGATCAATCCTCCAGCGTGATCGACGCCCTCTTCGGCACCTTCATCGGCTCGGCACATGCGCAGGAGGCGTGGCGGGACGAAGTGACCTTCACCCTCGCGCCCGGCGCCACGGCGGAGATCAAGCTGGTGATGGACGCTGGCATGACCGCCACCTACGCCTGGACAGCAACAGGCGGGCGGATCAACTTTGACCTGCACGCCCATGGTGACGGCCAGTCCATCGACTACGCCCGTGGTCGCGGCGAGACCGGCGGAGAGGGCGGCATCGAGGCCCCATTCACCGGCGAGCACGGCTGGTTCTGGCGCAACCGCGACAGCAGCGAAATCACCGTGACCCTGCAACTGCGCGGTGATTATACCGAACTGAAACAGACCTACTGAAGTTAAAGCAGCCATTCGTGCATCATGCAGCGAATGGCTGCTATCCGCCGATGCTGTTGAAAAAGTCTCTGTTGCAGCGCGGCAAGTCCTTTGATTCACTCAATTATGAGGGGATTGGAGGATTTCGTCATGATGGGCACCCAAACGGCACCGGCACAGTTGTTTTATGACTTCGATCTGGAGCGTCATGTTCCTTCCGGTCATATGCTTCGCGAGATCGACCGGTTCCTCGACGTGGATGGGATGCCGGAGGCTCTTCGCCCCTTCTACAGTCACCTCGGGCGTCCTTCGATCGATCCAGAGCTGATCATCCGGATGCTGGTCATCGGTTACGTCATGGGCATCCGGTCGGAACGTCGCCTCTGCGACGAGGTCCATCTGAACCTCGCCTATCGCTGGTTCTGTCGGCTGGGCTTGGAGGGGAAGGTCCCGGATCACTCGACCTTCTCACGCTATCGCCATGGCAAGTTTCGGGAAAGCAATCTGCTGCGGCAGGTCTTCGAGGCCACGGTCGAGCGTTGCCTGAGGGAGGATCTTGTCTCGGGCGAGGGTTTCGCTGTCGATGCAAGCCTGATCTCCGCTGACGCCAACAAGGTCCGGTCTATTGCGGCCGAAGACTGGAGCCCGGAGGTCGCGCGTGAGGCCGGGACCCGGGCGGCGCGGGAATATCTGGAAACACTCGATGATGCCGCATTTGGAGCGGCCTCGCCGGTTCAGCCAAAGTTTATAGCCAAATCTGATCCGGCAGCCCAATGGACGCGGGCCGAAGAAAGCCGCCCCTATTTTGCCTATGCCACCAACTACCTGATCGACACCAAGAGCTCGGTCATCATGGATGTTGAGGCGACACGGGCAATCCGGCAGGCTGAGGTGGGTGCTTCCCGCACCATGCTTGATCGCACGGAGATGCGCTTCGGCATCAGACCAGACTGGATAGCTGCGGATACGGCTTACGGCAATGCCGAGAACCTCGGGTGGTTGGTCAAAGAGCGTGGGATCATTCCATTCATTCCCGTCATCGATAAATCCAAGCGTATTGACGGGACCTGGTCCAGATCCGACTTCGAATGGGACGAGGCGAACGATCAATACATCTGCCCCGAGGGACACGCCCTCAAGCAATATCGCCGGAACTACTCCGATCCGAACCGGGGTCAGGACACCGGCGGGCGGAAGAAATATCGTGCCTTGAAGGCGACATGTCAGGCCTGTCCATCCAAGGAAATCTGCTGCCCGAAAGCGGAGGCCCGATACGTCACCCGTGAACCCCACGAGGAAGCACGCGAGTTCGCCCGCGAATGCCGCAAGACCAAGGCTTACAAGGTATCCCGAGACAAGCGTAAGAAGGTGGAGATGCTCTTCGCCCACTTGAAGCGCATCCTCGGCCTGAACCGGCTACGCCTGCGCGGCCCCAATGGTGCCAAGGACGAATTCCTCCTCGCCGCCATCGCCCAGAACCTGCGAAAACTCGCGAAGCTGCGGCCTCAGTGCGCCAACTCGGAGGCCACGGCATGAGCTGAGCGGCCAGATAGACGCCACAAAGCGGCGCGAAGGGCGATTGCCCGAACCAAACGGCGACACCCGAGCCTGAGGGCAGCCCAAAACGCGTTCTAAGGCCGACTTTTTCAACAAAATCCGCCCTTTATGACAAATGCTGCGCGGATCGCCGGGGTCGGCTTTGGACTCTGCGCCGTCATCTGACGGTTTTTGTCGGATCCTCTATAATCTTTCTATCTGCCATCGCCCTCCCGGTAACGGTATTGTTTTGGCTATGAAGTCCAAAGCCTAGGGTTTGTGGTCTGCCCAAAGCTCGGAAACTGCAGTTTGTGGACCTGAGACTTTGCATCCCAGCACCGGTCCTGAAGCAAGGGACGTAAGAGTTCGCACCGCCCCTTATGGCGGTTCCCATCGCCTTGTTATGCCGTTCCAGTGCCGCCCGTTTGGCCCGTGCTTTTCCCATTCGGTCAGCCGTCGCCATTCATAGAGTGAAACGATCCGGCCCGTCCAAGTGCGGGGGGTGTCGCCCATGTTGCAGGCGGTGCCATATGGGAATGCGTCAGGTGACGTCCGCGCGGGTTCGGGTTGCGGGGGTGTTGCGACAACCGCGACACTTGCGACACGGGGGCCAGTGTTTCGACCCATAGAGGCTTGCGACAATTGCGACAGTTGCGACACGGCCCCCGGAGCAGGGGTCTGTGCTTTGATTTCCGCAAGCTTGGCATGAGGGTCAAACCACATCGCCCGCCCCACTCACAAACCGCCAAGCTTCCTTACGTGCCGCCCCGCGCACCACAGTTCCGGCTTGATAGGGAACAAGCCAGCCGTGCTGTTCAAGAACGCCAATAGCTGCCCGTGCCTTTGGGCTCTCCCGCAGTGCGTTCGGTCCCATGCGCACCACATCACGGATCATGACCTCAGGATATGGCCAGTTTTCCAAAAGCCAGCGCCGCAGGCTTTCCGCCCGGTCGATTTCGGCCGATACACTTGCCGCATTCGCCAACCGTGACGCCTCGGAGAGATAGTATTGCGCCAAGGCGATTGCGTCGGCCATGTCTCCAGCCTGCACCTCTCGGGCGTGCAGGTCGCGCCAGAGGGTCAGCACGCCGGCGATGCGCGCCGCCTGTTCAGCCACTTTGGATGCGGTGCCTGAGATATGGGTCAGGTCGCCACTGGGGGCTTGCGCGGCCTCCACTGCGTCGGAGAACCCCACCAGAAGAGTCTGCGCATCGGGTGCAAGGTCAAGGATGCGCGGTTGCAGCTCGCGGGTGTCAGGGTCCATTGGCAGGGGCGTTTTCAGTATCTCGCACAGCCGGTGGTTAAAGCTTTTCAGCGTCGCGTCATCACGCCTTGCGTTGCCCTGCATCCGTGTCCCAATCGCGCTGGGTGGTTCACACATAAGGAAACGGGGCAGAAAGCCGGTGTCAGCGGCCATAGGGTCAGCAATGAAGCCGCGCGCCACGCCGGGCTGCACCATTAGGTGCACGGCAAGCCGCCGACCGTAAAGAGTCGCGTGTCCGTCACCGGATCGAGTGCGCCGGATCGGGTTGCCTTGCCAAAGATCATTCAACGCGGCCAGCGTCTTTTGCCGGTTGTCCGAGTTCATGGCGTGCCCGCCAAGGAATTGCCCACCTTCGTCGGAGAAGAGGCCAAGGCTGGGTTGCCCAGTGGCGAAAAGCTTTGTCAGCCCTTCAAAGGTCGGTTCAGTGACCGTCCGGTCAGATGAAGGCGGTGCAGTCGGTTCCGACCCGAGCGCATGCAAGTTGGCTTCCGAACCCATGCGCTTTTCACCATTGCTTCTGCGAGCTTCGGCAAGAATGCGGTCGCGTTCGCCCTTCCAGAGTGCATGTTCGTTCGTCCAGCTTTGCATCGCTTCACGTTGGGCTTGCGCGGCTTCCTTTTCATGGTCCCGAAGGGCTGCCATCAGTGGGGCGTCGCAGGCCGATTTCCGTTCGCCGCTTCGGGCCACGGTCAGGACGTAAAGCGATAGGGGGCGAAGCCCGCCCAGGGTTTGCACATCAGCGAAGCCTTGCACGGCCAGCGATGCTACGGCCAGAGCCGAAGCCGCAGGGATTGCGACAGGGGCTTGCGTCATGCCTTGCACAGCCTCCACCGCCGCGCGCAGCGGTCCGAGCGATGCCACGGGATAGGCTTCGCCAGGTGCAATCTCGCGCACCAGCGGTTGCGGTCCCTCGGATAGATAGGGGGTTTCCAAAGGTTTCGGGTGCACGTTCATGTTGACGCTGCCTTTCCTGTCAAAATGTCGTTCCAATCGCGCCCGTCGCCGGGGTCGAGAAAGGCCACGCGCCAGCCGAAGCCGTGCGCCCGTTCGGCCAGTGCGTGTGCGGCAGTGCGACCCGGTTCGTCACCATCGGGGGCAATGGTCAAACGCCCCGGCTGGGCCGGAAGCTGCAAGCCCCTGATGCCGGAGGTTGATAGCGCGGCCCACACCGTCGCAGGGCTTTGCAGAAGGTCAGAGGCAAGGCTCAGGGCGGTTTCAATGCCCTCTGCCACCACCAGCGGCCCCGACCCAACAGCAAGCCTCACAGCGCCGCCTGCGACGGTTCCTAGCATCGCCTTGGGCGGGTCCACATCGGCTTTACCAGAGCCGTCCGCGCGCAGCCATGTCCGATGCACCGCGAAACTTTGGCCGCCCTCCACCAGCGCCACTAGAGCGGGGAGCCGCCTTGCGGTCGGCCCATGCCATGCTTCGGGGTGAAAGCGTAACACCGGGGGGGGGTCGCAGGTGATACCGCGTCCGCGCAGATAGGTTTCCACCACCGTGCCTCGGATTGGTTCGGCTTCCCGCCAAAGCGTTTGCGCTTGCCTTGCCCGCTTCGCGGCTTCGGCACTCTGTTCTGCTTCACGCCGGAGAGGCTTTGCCGGGTCTCGAGACGCGAAGGTCCCGGGAGCGATGCTTGCAGCCGTCAGAATGTCACCGAAGGTGCAACCAGCGCGCTTGCAATGCGCCAGAAGCCCCGAAGCACCATCCGCAAGGGTCAAGGCATTCTGTCCCTTGCGGCGTTCCGGTTGGCAAACGGGGCAAGGCGCAGCGCCGTAGCGGCCATACCAGCGCCCGCCAAGCGCTTGGGTCAATTCGCGGGCATTTATCATGAGCATAATCCCCTCATTGGCTCGGCAGGTATTTTTGGCTTCGCTGGGATCAGCGTATGAACCTTTTGATGGCCGTCGATGCTCCGCATCCGCCGATTTGGATAGAGATCAAAAAAGATGGTAATTGATGTAGTTGAGGTCCGCGCCGTAAGCACAGAGTAGCTCCTGTGGCACAGTTCCTGCACCTGCGGTCGTTGCGCCGCATTGCGTCTGGCCACGGGCTTACTCCGCCCCAAGTCCAACTTGGCGACTGTCCAGCCACAGAGCTATGTCAGCCCTTCGCCAACCAACGGCGCGCTTTCCAAGTTTAACCGGGCGGGGAAAGGCTCCTGCCGCCATCATCGCATAAATGGTTGAACGAGAGAGCCCGGTAAGGCGCTCAATTTCTGGCCGACGATATACTTCTTTAAGCAAAACATGCCCTCATTAGCTATGGTATGCCGAATGCAAACGAGGTTTGCATTCGGCAACATGAGCGTTAAAAGAGAGCTTGGAAGGCCGCTAAACTTTCCAAACTCAGCTCCGTGGCGACCGTGCAAGTGTCGCTACGGGGCACCCAGCCTTAACGCGTTCTGCCGGGTGCCAATAGAATCTATTACAGATCGAACAATGCTCATGGTCCAGTCCCAGAGTTAGGGTTTGGACATAAAATACATGTTGAGTTTTGTTGACGTTCGAAAACCCCGGGGTTTGTATCTGGATATTATTGAGCCGAGTGCGGTTTCATCACTCCAATCAATGCTTGCAACACTCGGCTAGGCGGAAAGATTGACCACGTTGTCAGTTGCCCCCGCTTCCGCGCGTAAGAAGCCCACCCAAGCCGACATCATGGCCCGCCGCCGTTCAATCATGTCCGAACGTTGATAAGCCCTTTCCACATCGGTTCCAATGAAATGCGCCAGTGCCAGTTCCGCCATGTCGCGTGGAAAGCCTCGTTCAGCGGCCCATTGCCGGAAGGTCGAGCGCAGCCCGTGCGGTACGGCCGGGCGTTTGTTCTGTGGGTCGAGATAGCCCACGCGGCCCGCCTTTACTTCGGCTTCCTGCATCCGGCGCATGACAGCGGAAAGGGTCATGTCTGATAGTTGTCCGCCTTTCAGGGCGTGAAAGACATAGGGCGAATCCTTGCGCCGGGGCAGGGCTTTCAGAAGCGCCACCGCTTCGGGCGTCAGCGGCACGCGATGCGTGCGGCCAGCCTTCATGCGGGAAGCGGGAATGGTCCATGTCGCAGTTGTCGCAAGTGTCGCAACCCCTTCCGCCCCGAAGTCGACTTCATCCCATGTCATGCCGCGCACCTCGCCCGAGCGGGAAGCGGTCATTGTCAGAAATTCCAGAGCACGCGCCGCCATCCCGTCGCGCTGGGCCAGTTCCGCCCACCAGCGCGGCACGTCGCCCAGCGCCAAGGCGGGTTGATTGTCAGACTTCGCCACTTTCGCGGCCTTGGGCAAGAGTTCGGAAAGGTTGCCCTTCCAGCGCGCCGGGTTGTCGCCCGTCCGATGTCCCGCTACCGTCGCCCATGACAGCACATTTTCAATTCGTCCGCGTAGGCGTGACGCGGTTTCGGTCTTTGTCTGCCAAATAGGTTCCAGCACCTTAAGGACGTGTTGGACCTTGATTTCCGAAACCAGCTTCGCCCCCAGCACCGGGCGCGCGTAGGTGTCGAGCGTTGCGCGCCATTGTTTCTTGTGCTTTTCGTTTCTGAACTCACTCAGCTTTGCGGCCAAGTAATCATTCACGGCCGCGTCAAAGGTCAGACCCGTGCGGGCTTCGCGCCGTTCCTGCAACGGGTCGCCGCCGAGCATCGCCTTACCCCGGTTCTCAAGTGCTATCTGACGCGCGGTAGCAAGCGACACAGCGGGGGGGCTACCAAGCCCGAGCTCACACCGCTTGCCGCGAATGGTGATGCGCTGCACCCATTGCTTCGCGCTGTTCGGTTGCACGCGCAGGAACAAGCCTTGCCCATCAAAATACTTACCCGGTTCGGTCACGGCTTCCACAAAACGGGGTGACAGCGCCTTTTGTGGCTTTCTTATGCCTCTCGTGGTCATTCATTTGTCCCCCATCATATCCCCCACCCTGACGTGGATTTCGAGAGAATATGCCGGAACATCTGGGAATAGGGAAGCGGGATAAATTCATAAAAATATATGGTTATGGGAAGTCCGTGGATTTACTCGGAATATACAATGGCGGTTCCCCAGTCCGCCACTTACCCCCTTCAGGCCATTTTCGTTGTGTCGTTTGCGTGTCGCTTCGGGGGCTGACGGCGCCGGATCAGGCTGCAAAATCCTTGAATTTCTGCTGTGATCCGGGCCTTTGCCGATGCGCCATGGCCCGTCGGCATATTGTTGCCGCGCGGCGCTTGCAGGGGTGTGCTTGAAACAGAAAGGTCAGGCTGGCTGATGTGCCACCCTGACCTTGAAACTTGCCCGCGCAGGCTGGCCGCAGGACCATGCCTTTTGGGGCCGACCGTGATCAGGCGGCGGCCATGGCCATGTCCAGCAGCGCCTTGATCTCGCGTTTGGATGTGCCGGCCACGATGCGGCCCAGTTCCTCGCGCCCCTTCAGGGCGACAAGGGTCGAGCGGCGCGGGATTTTCAACGATTTCGACAACTCGCCTTTGCCGTATTTGTCCCAGTCGACGACGAAGAAGACGATGTTTTCCAGGTATGCCGGGTTTTCAGCCTTGAGATCGGCCAGGACCCGTTCCTGCGCGGCGCATGTCGAACACCAGCTGGCCCAGAAGTCCAGCAGGACGATCTTGCCGGCGTCCATGGCCGCTTCGGCGGCACCGGGTGTGTATTGCAGCGGCTCTGCGGCATGCAGCGCGTAAGGCGTCAGGGATGCGGCTGCGGACAGGACAAGAAAGTCACGACGTTTCATGGGGATCTCCATTTTGAGGGTCAGATGATGACGGACAGATCGATCAGCCAGGCAGGCAGGGTATCGATCAGCCAGCTTTCGATGATGTGATTGAGGCCGAACCAGATCGCTGCACCCACCACGACGAAGGTGACACCCATGACCGGTTTTGCGCGTTCGGCGATCGCCCGCAAGGCGACCTGCCTGCGGCGGATCGTGGATTGTGCACCATAGGCCAGCGTGATGATCAAGGTGGATACGCCGAATGCGAAGGCCGTCATGATTGCCCCGGCCCATCCAAGGCTTTCGCCAGTCGAGGCGAGTGCAATGGCGGCGCCAAGCGTGGGGCCGATACAGGGGCTCCAGACGGCGCCAAGTAGTGCGCCGGACAGGAACTGTCCCCAAAGGCCGCTGTCCGTCGTCTGGTCGATCTGGGCGTCGGCGCGTGCGGCAAGGCCTGCGGTC
Organism: Seohaeicola sp.; assembly: GCF_048006315.1. Taxonomy (GTDB): domain Bacteria; phylum Pseudomonadota; class Alphaproteobacteria; order Rhodobacterales; family Rhodobacteraceae; genus Seohaeicola. Next base: position 2,882,256 of record NZ_CP180350.1, read on the forward strand.
GCGGCCGAGAATTGGCCTGACAGGGCCGGAACCAGCATCACGAGGCCGAAGAACACCATCAGCAGGGCAGCGGTGCGCGCGACCGTATCGGCATCCAGCCCAAGCGCGGGACCCAGCGAGGTGATGCCCAGCCCAAGGGCCACGAAGGACAGGCTCAGCCCGCCAGCCAGGGCAAGTGGCGCTCTTTTGTCGCGATGCAGACTCGAGGCCAGTACGATCGGCAGGATCGGCAGCACGCAAGGATTGATAAGGGTCAGTATCCCGGCAAGATAGGCGAAGACAAACTCCAAGATCAGACCCTTCCGTGCATAGGGACAGGCGCCGGGAACGCAGCGCCATCGACGCATTCACATTGCGCGCCCATGATTTCGTTGTAAGCCTTTTCGGACAGATCAGGGGTTCGTTACAGCCTCACGAAGTGGTGATGTGTTTCGGGTGTCCGGGCGTTGCGTATTTTTTTCGCAAGCCGCGTAATAAACCGGCCGGGCATGCGAATTGAAAGGTGAAAATGGAAAGACAGTCAGACGATTGGGAGCAGTTGCTGGCAGCTGCGAATGCTGGTGACGGCCGTGCCTACACACGGTTTCTCCATGCTGTCTCTCCGGTTTTACGAGGGGTGATCAGGGCCAAGAGTGGTGGATTGGGCGAAGCCAGCTGCGAAGATGTGATGCAAGAGGTCCTGCTTGCCATCCACCTCAAGCGGCACACCTGGCAGGTGGGTTCACCGGTGCGGCCATGGCTCTATGCAATCACCCGTTACAAGGTGATCGACGCCTTCAGGGCGCGGGGACGCAGGATCGACCTGCCGATAGAAGATTTTGTCGACAGTCTGGCGGCCGATCCCGGCCCGGATCCGACAGAGGCGGCCGATATGGCCAAGATGATAGGGATGCTTGGAGGACGATCCGCCGAGATTGTCCGGAAGATCGGGATGGAGGGGGCGAGTTTTGCCGAAAAAGGCAAGGCCCTTGATATGACCGAAGGCGCGGTGCGGGTTGCCTTGCACCGGGCTTTGAAAAACCTGGCCGCGCTCAGGGAAAGGCATGTGAAATGAAGACCGAAGATCTGATCCGCGCGCTTGCCGCCGATACGCAAGACACCCGCCCGATGGCGGCCCGGATGTTGACGGCCTTGGTGCCGGCTTTGCTGGTTTCGCTTGCGGCGCTCTGGCTAGTGCTGGGTTTTCGCGCGGATCTGGGCAAGTCCTTGCTCATCACGGATTCGATCATGCGGTTTGTCCTGACAGGGGCCGTGGGGTTGTTGGGCGCGCGCATCGCCCTGGTATTGGCCCGGCCCGAGGGTCGGGACGAGGTGCGGCTTTGGCCTCTTGTTGCGGTGGCGATTGCTGCCTTCGCCGTGCTGGTATGGGCCTTTGTCACGACGCCGCCGGAAGGTGTTCAGATGAAGCTGGTCGGCAAGACGCTGACGACTTGCATGATCACGATTCCGCTTTTGTCCATCCTGCCGGTCACAGCGATCATGTGGGTGCTGCGCCAGGGTGCGACGACTGCGCCGATGCTGGCCGGTTTCGTGGCCGGGCTTGGCGGTGGTGGGCTGTCTGCCGCGATCTATGCGCTGCATTGCACCGAGGACAGTCCGCTTTTCTACGTGCCCTGGTACGGGTTGGCTATCGCGGGCGTCACGCTGGTCAGCACCATGATCGGGGCGCGGCTGTTGCGTTGGTAGATTGGGGCGCAGATCCGTCGAGTTGACGGAGCTGTTTTGTGTGTGTGCGGTAGACGGTGCGCTGTTGGACGAGTGTGGCCCTGATAAGGGAAAGGCCGGTGCGCCAGCCCGGCCTTTTTCGTTTTCATTCCGACCCTTCGAACCAGTCCAGCAGCATGTCGGCCCAGCCGGGTGGAACCAGGTGACCGCCGGGGTGCAGGGCAAAATCAAGCCGCGCACCGGGCAGGCAATCTGTCCAGCTGCGGATCTGGAATTCCGCCCTGACGGCGAAACCATCTGGCGGCAAAGCGGTGCAACCGTTTGCCCTGCGCCAGATCTGCAGCGCCTCGAACACGTCACCCTGGACAAAGCCGGTCCGTATCTCGCGGCCTTCGAGGGGCACGGTCTGATCGTTCCAGCCATGGGTGTGCAGCAGGCGGACTGGCCCCTGACAGCCGTCGGGATGGGGGCGCCAGAAACTGCCGGCAACTGGCGCATAGGCTGCAAACCGTGCGGGATCGGCGCAGGCCAGATAGCTGACCATCGAGCCGCCGATCGAGAACCCCGCAAGGACCATCCGGTCGCGGGTCAGGTCGAAGCGGCGGCTGGCGTCACTTGCGACCGCCTGGATGAAGGCGGCTTCGTTTCGGGTCGCGGGGCGCTGTGGGTGGAAATCCCAGCTGCGGCCGGTCTGGCCGGGTCTTGGCTGACCATCCGGCGCGATCACGGCATAGCCACGGGCCAGCAGCGCCTCGACCATGGCGGTGTTGCGCAGCGCGCCTTCGCCTGATCCGCCGAAGCCATGCAGGAACACGACGGCGGGAAAGGGCGATGCCCCGTCCGGCAGGGCGACGTGATAGCCGCCGTCAGGCAATGCGCAGGGCAGGGGGTCTTCGCCGCAGGCGGCGCTGGCTTCCGTCGTAATCAGACCCAAGGCCGCAACAAGCGCCAGAACGGTGGTTTGGCCGGTTGGTGTTTCCTGCGGTCCCTGTGGCGTAGTCACGATGCCTTCACCCAGCGGTTCATCCAGACTTCGGCGGCGCGCCGGCCACTGCGCCACAGTTCGGCGCGTAATTCGGCGTGACGCGGTTCGCCCTTCACGGTGAAATCCAGCCGCAGGCCACCCGTGCCCGGATTGCGCTGCAGAATGGGGGAGGCGACCCTGCCGGCGCTGGTGGTCACGCGCACCTCGATACGGGCAGGATCATCGCCAAGGGCGGGGTGTGGCGCATAGTCGATGGCAAACAGCCGTCCATCCTCGAAGACGCGGGTCCCGGCAGAGGTTGCGATGACCGGGGCGACAGCCCCCTCGGCCGGTGCCTTGTCCCCCCAGTAGAGGCGGTAATCGAAGCGGTGTTCGCGCCCTGCCTGAAGGGGGTTGGCTGGTTTCCAGAAGGCCACGATATTGTCGTTGACCTCCTTGTCGGTGGGAATTTCGATCAGGACGACCGCACCCGGCCCCCAATCCCCCAGCGGTTCCACCCAAAGCGAAGGGCGACGATCATAGCGCGCCTGCAGGTCGTTGAAATCGCCAAGCGCGCGGGCGCGCTGCATCAGGCCGAAGCCAAGCGGCCCGTTGTCCAAGAATTCGCTGACTTCGACCTTTCCGGGATTGTTCAGCGGTCGCCAGAGTGTCTCGCCCGCGCCATTCATCATCAAAAGCCCGTCGCTGTCATGCACCCGCCTGCGGAAATCGTCGAAACGGGACCGGTCGATCCCGTTGAACAGGAACATCGAGGTGCCCGGCGCGATACCGACATCGGTCAGATCGACACGGGGGAACAATCGCGCGCTGACGGTCATTTCCGTGGTGGCGCCCTTCGTGATCGCAAAGGTATAGGCCCCCGCCACCGATGGGCTGTCCAGCAGGGCATGGACGGTCACCGTCGGCGCATCCGGTTCGGCCGCCTCGATCCAGAATTCGCGAAAGACGGGGAATTCCTCAAGGGTGCGGCCGGCCGTGTGCAGGGCAAGGCCGCGTGCCGAAATCCCGTAGCCATTGTCCTTGCCGATGGCGCGGAAATAGCTGGCGCCCTGAAACACGACATATTCCTGGAAACGATCCCTGGCCTGCAACTCGCCCAGCAGGCGGAACCCGGCAAAGCCGGTCCCGTCGCCGGGCAACGAGGGGAAGCGATCGGTTGTGGCGAATGCACCCAGATCAAAGCCTATCTGCTGCGATTGCCCCTGTTCGACGGCGTTGATCCTGATCTTGTGGGCAAAGAAAAGCCCCGCGACGAAGAACTCGGCCCTCACGGCGCCTTGGGTCTCGCGAAACAGGGCGCGGCGACCGTCGAACCAGATTTCGCGCAGCATGTCATAGGACAGATCGCGCCATTCCCGGCTGATCGCCGGTGGCGGCGCATAGGGCGCCGCGGCCAGCGACCGGGCCAGATCCGCGACACTGTCCGCGCTGAAGGGGATGGCCGGGCCAAGCCGCAACCCCGTTGCCGCCTCGCCGCTGCGGACACCTGCAGGCAGCAGCCCCGCCGCCGTCAGCGCCCCGATCAGGCCAAGCATCTGGCGTCGTGAGGGGTGGCTCATGGGCGCAGGCCCATGGGGGGCGGCGTGTCGGTGACAGTCGTGGCGCGGGGGCTGGCTGTCTTCCAGGGCTTTGCCTTGAAGAAGGCGGTCATGTGGGCGACGGCGATGATCACCGCGAAACCGGCAAGGTTGACGGCCATGGCCGCCAACGGGCCATGGTCCGTCAGGCTGAGGACCGCGCCAAACACACGTGCCAGCACCATCGAGGTGGCAAAGACTGCCAGAGATTGCTGGCCCACGCGCGAAATCAGGCCGATGACTGTACCGGCCCAGCCTTCGCGCTGCAGATGCGCCCCGGCAGGGCCCGCCGCAGCCCAGGCCAGATAGGCCAGGGCAAGGAAATGGACGAACCGCAGGATGCCGAAATCCGTCTTGTCGAACAGAAAGCTCCAGGTGCTGCGCCAGTCTTGGACGAATTCGGACATGCCTATGATCTTGTACCAAGCGAAAGGAATTGAAAGGATTACGATCCCCAAGGCCAGCCAGATCAGATCGCGCCGCACCGGTGGCGCGGGCAGCCAGCCGGACATCAGGGCAAAACCCGCAAAGAACACCAGTTGCCAGGCAAAGGGATTGAAGAACCATTCCCGGTCCGAGGGGCGCGAAAACCACAGCTCGGCCGGCAGGTTCAGCCCCGCGCCCGCCGCCATCCACAGCGCCACGCTGGCCAGGATCGCAAGCCGCACATCGACCCGCGCCAGTGCCATCATCACCGGAATGAGGACAAGGATGACGATGTACATCGGCAGGATGTCGAAATAGTTCGGCACATAGGTCAGGGTCATCAGGCCGATCAGGTTCGCGCCGGTGTTGTTGACGAAAGGATAAAGGTTCAGCCGCCCGACCTCATCCCTGGGAAAGACGCCCGAGGCGTTCAGCAGCAGCATCAGCAGAAGCGTGACGAAAAAGACGCCCAGATGCACCCAGTAGACCTGCCAGACGCGATGGGCGATCTGCAGTGTCCCCATGAGCCACCCGGCTCGCCGGAAGACGACGCCGAACGCCAGCGCCGAGGCCATGCCAGAGCAGAAGACGAACATTTCCGTGGCGTCGGAAAAGCCGAAGCGCGCCGGGATCCAAAGGGTCCATGGGTTTTCGGTGATGTGCGCGATCAGGATGATGAACATCCCGATGCCGCGAAAGAAATCAAGGCGCGGATCGCGCTGCTTTGGTCTTGCGGTCATGTCACACGGCCTGCGCGCGTGCCGATTCAATCAGCGACATGCGGGCGGTCGCATAGCCATCCAGCGTATCGTTGCGGCGCCGTGTCCTGTCGCGCAGCAGGTTTTCGGCGGCCTGCAGATATCCCCCGCGCAAGGCGGCCTCGATGGTGATGCGCTCGAATATGTCGCGCTGGGCATGGCTGCCGCCGATGGATTGCAGATCGGCGCGACCGGCATTCAGATGCAGCCATGCCGATGAATACTCGCCGCTGGCAAAGGCGTGCAGCCCCTTGGCGATCTGCAGGCCGGGATTGGCGATGATGCCCTGTGCCTCGTTCGTGGCGGCGTTGCCGCGGGCGTTCTGCATTCGCGCGATGAAGCCCGCCGCGGCCTGATCCCTTTCGCCGCCGCAAAGGGCCAGCATGTAGTGCAGGTCGGCAAAGGCCAGGCATCCATCGGTGGCGCGGGTCTCGGCCAGTTCCGCCAGTTCTTCCCAGCGGTCCCCGACATCCACCCCCTCCAGTTCCAGTCGCGACAGAAGCGATGCGGCATTCGAGATGTCGCGGTAATCGTCGGTCTTTTCGGCCCGGATATCGGCATCATAAAGCGCCAGGGCGATATCGTATTCGCCGAGGTCCAGATGCATCAGGGCACGGTGCCACCAGACGTGGAAGCGGAAGTTGTTGCAATGCGCCCATGACGCCTCGCGCCCGCTCAGCCAGTCAAGGCCCGCCCGTGCCCGGCCCGTCATGTCAAAGACATGGGCCACCGCATGCAGGCCCCATGCATCATCCGGCGAGAGGGCAACCCCTTCGCGGCCGGTGCGTTCGGCACGGGCATATTCCCCGGTTTCTTCCAGCGTGAAGGCGTAGCAGCCCAGCAGATAGCCCCGCGCGGGATGATCGTCCCAAGCCTCCAGCACCCCTTCGACCGAGGCGCGCATCTCGCAGGGGCGGCCCATCACGAAATGGATGGCCTGTATCATCTTCATCGTCAGGGCATCCTGCGGATGCAGGTTCAGCGAGGTCTGCAGCCGTGCAGCCGCCTTTGTGGGCAAGCCGTCCAGCCAATCGCCAAGGGCATGGACGAAAGCCGTCTCGCGCGGGGTCGCGGGCGCACCGGCCAAGGCCGCGGCATGGGCTTGCCGCGCCACGGTGACCATTTCGGATCGGCCCAGCAACAGGCAGGACATGCCCCTGACCGCCTGCCCCAGCGCAAAGTCGGGCGCCTGCGTCAGCAAGTGGTTCAGATCGGGGCCTGTGCTGGCCGCATGGGACAGGATGCCAAGGATTACCCTGTTCCAATCGCCTATCAGGTTCGCAGGAAGCGAGGTGGGCATTCCACCCAGATCGTCGGAAAGAGCCATTGCAGAACCTCTCAGCAAGCATCACATGCTATGCGGTTCGCTGGCTTTCCGGCTTCGTTACAGACCATAGGGCATCTTGTCCGCTGCCTCACGCGGACGTGACCCGGGCTGACCTGTGGATGACCTGTGCGTGAGCGAAGGCCCTAGAGTGCCCCATCATAGGCGCGGCGCGGGATGCGCGCGGCGATCAGGGTAAAGCGGTCGCGGGTCAGGGCGGCCCGTGCCTCATGGGTCAGGGTGTCGGGGTCCGTCACCTCGACGCCATGACCGCCGAAGGCGCGCGCCAGCGCGGCGAAATCCGTACTGCGGCCCGGCCCCCCGAAATCCACGCCAAGGTTGGGGCGCTGGGTGTTGCGCTGCTTGAGTTCGATCAGCGACAGGCTGTCATCGACCAGAACGCAAATCACGATGGGCAGATCGCAAGCGGTCAGCGTGGCCAATTCGCCCGCCCCCATTTCCAGCCCGGCGTCACCGACGAAGGCAAGAACGGGCGCGGCGGGATTGCCCAGCTTTGCCCCCGCCGCCAAAGGCACGGCGCAGGCCATGGTGCACAGGGCCGAGGATTGCAGCATCTGGCGCGGGGCGGCACATCCCCACATCTGGCTGACAAGGATGCGATGTGCGCCACTGTCGGCGGTGGTGATCGTCTCGGGCGGCATGATCTGCCGCAGCGTGTCGACCACCTGGTGCGGACCCCAATGCGCCGGCGTGGCAAAGGCCGCCTTGAGGGCGGATCGCGCGGCGTCGGGGGCGGTATCGGGCCAGCGGTGCGGTGCCGCGTGGCGCAGGGCAGGCAGGGTTTCGTGCAGCGTGCCGATCAGCATATGGTCCGCGTGATGCATCCTGTGGGTGCGCGGTACGGGTGCCACCTCGATCACCTTTTGTGCGCTGGTCCAGGGGTTGCGCCATCCGATCCGCATCTCGATCGGGTCATAGCCCAGCAGCAGGATGCAATCGGCCTGAGCCATCAGCGGCATCAGGATCCGGTCGGCCTTGGGCGACAGGCCCGCCCCACCCAGGCATAGCGCCTCGGCCTCATCCATCAGGCCCTTGCCCTTGTAAGTGGTGATCAGCGGGATCCCATGGTCCTGGCAGAACTGGCTGATCAGCGGGCCTGCGCCCTCGTTCACGGCATCGACGCCGGCAATCGCAATCGGGCGCGTGGCCTGCGACAGCAGGTCCAGCGCCGCCTGCAGGGCTGCTGCTGGCGGCCGTCCGGGGAAGGTCGGCAAATGCAATGGCACCGGATCCTCGGTGGCGACCGCCTCGGCCAGTCCGATCGGCACATCGACATGCACCGGCCCCGGCTGACCCGATGTCGCAAGGGCAATGGCCTTGGCGATCCCCACGCCCACCGCGCCCGGTGCAAGGCGAAAGCTGCCCTTGACGATCGGGCGCAGCATCGCCTGATGATCGAAGACCTGGTGCGTATATGTCTCGGCCTCGGCGGCATCGACGCAGCCGGTCAGGAAAATCAGCGGTACGCGGTCCTGCATGGCATTGGCCACGACATTGACCGCATTGGCGACGCCGGGTCCAAGGGTTGCCACCAGCACGGGCAGCGCGCCGGTCATGTGCCACAGCCCTTCCGCCATGAACCCGCCGCCATTCTCGTGCTTGACCAGGACAAATTGCAGACCTGCCGCATCAAGCCCCTCGATCAGGGCCAGAACCTCGCCGCCTGGAATGCCGAAGGCATGGGTCGCCCCTGCGGTTGCCAGAGCCTGACCCACGATATCCGCACCGGTTTTCGCGCTTGCCACGTTCATTGATCCAGTTTTCCTTCGATGATGCCGGCCTCGGCCAGCGCCTGCAGATCTTCGGCCCCGAGCCCCAGATGCCGGCGCAGCACGGCGGCGGTATCCGCGCCAAGCATCGGGGGCGCCCTGTCATAAGTGACCGGAGTCCCCGACATCTTCAATGGGTTCCCGATCAGATCGACATGCCCCGCCCCCGCAATCGGATGCGCCAGGCGCAGGCGCATGCCCCGCGCCGCGACCTGGGGGCTGTCAAAGACCTGTTGCAGGTCGTTGACCGGACCCGCCGGAACGGTATTTGCCTTGCAGATGTCCAGCCATTCGGCGGCCGGGCGGCCTGCGGTCAGTGCGGCCAGCAACCCGATCAGCACCTCGCGGTTGCGCACACGCTCCGCGTTGGTGGCAAAGCGCGAATCGGTGGCCAGCCCCGGTGCGCCTGCGGCCGTCACGAAACGCGCGAATTGCGCATCATTGCCGACCGCCAGAATGAAACTGCCATCGCTGGCCGGGAAGGTGCCATAGGGCACGATTGTCGGATGATCGTTGCCGCGCCGGGGCGGCACCTGCCCATCGGTCAGATAGGCGACGCCTTGATTGACCAGCATGGCCACCTGCGCATCCATCAGCGCGATGTCGATATGCTGGCCTCTCCCCGTGGCATGGCGTGCGGTGATGGCGGCCAGGATACCGACGGTCGCATACATGCCGCACATCAGGTCCGCGATGCCGACACCGGCCTTCATCGGCGGGCCATCCGCCGCGCCGGTCAGGCTCATCAACCCGGCTTCGCCCTGTACCAGGAAATCATAGCCTGCGCGCCGGGCATTCGGGCCGGTCTGCCCGAAGCCGGTGATCGAGCAATAGACAAGGCGCGGGTTCAGCGCGCGCAAGGTCGGATAATCCAGCCCGTAGCGCGCCAGGTCGCCGGGTTTGAAATTCTCGACAAGGATATCGGCCTCGGCGACCAGGGACCGCACGATGGCCTGCCCCTCGGGGTCGGCGATGTTCACCGCGACCGACTGCTTGCCGCGATTGGCCGACAGGAAATAGGCGCTTTCGCGGGTATCGCCCCCTGCCTCATCCGTCACGAAGGGGGGACCCCATCCGCGTGTGTCGTCGCCATGGCCGGGGCGTTCGATCTTGATCACCTCGGCCCCGAGGTCGGCCAGAAGCTGCGTCGCCGTGGGCCCCGCAAGAATGCGCGACAGGTCGATGACACGCAGACCCGACAGGGCCTGCGTGCCAGTATCTTGCCGATCAGATGGAACCGTCACGTCCGCTCCGCGCTCAATTGGTGACCGGCGCGGTGGAGGTGTAGTTCGGGATCACGTCGGTCGAGGCGGCCTTGGCTTCAAGTGTGGTCCAGTTCGCCTCGGACGTGGTGAGATTGCCGGGAATGTCCGCTTCCCAGAACCCGACCACGTTTTTCGTGATGTTCAGGTAAAGCTTGCCATCAACGATCCGCCAGAGTGTGGGATTGCCCGGCACCTTGCCGCCCTTGGCCACCCCATAGGCGCAATGGCCGTCATACTGCGGTGCGAAGGTCGCGGGATCCGCAAGAAAGCGGTCGCGATTGGCCTCGGATGCAAAGGCAAAGGTCGCCCCGTTGTAATCCGCGGTGATCGTGGACTTGCCCGCCAGCGGCGATGGCTGGGCTGTGCCCACGGCGGATTGCGGCAGATCGAAATACGACACGACGTCAAAGCCGGAAACGGCAAACCCGGTCTTGTCGACATATTGCTCGCCCGCCTGAGCGGCCCCCATCATTCCAAGCGTGAAGGCGAAGGCGAGTGCGGTCTTCCTGAACATGAGAACTGTTTCCTTGTATGTTTGTGTGGCAGTGTGCCTGTCCGTTCGTTCAGGGCGGCTGACTGTTTCATGCCGCGTCGCGGCCTCGCGGGGACGTGATGCGCATGTGCGATCGCGTGATCTCAGCCGGGGGGCAGTTGCCGTGCGATGGCCCGACACAGGGCCTTGCGCTGCAGGGCAAGAAACCGTCGCGCGGCGGTTTCCGTCGGATGAAACGGGTCCTTCACCTGTCCTGATGATTTGCGCCGGAAATTCGCGGGGTTGCCCATGTTCTCGCGGATGGTTTCAGGTGTCAGGCCTCGCACAAAGCTGCAATGGCTGCCCGATGCGGAAAAGGCCTGTTCGATGTTGTCCTGTGCGCGCTGGCGCAGGCGGACGACCTTTTCCCCATAGGGCGGGGCCGAGGTCATGAAGACACAGGGCTGATCGGACGGCACATCCGCCATCAAGGCTGCAACATCCTGGCTGGCCGCCATCGTGCTGCCGGCCCAACGGTCGGCGGCATTGCCCATCATGAAGAATATCAAAAGCCGGGGGCTGTAATATCCATCCGCAAGCACGGCGTTCAGGGGGGATCGGTCCGGGCGGCAGAACTGGAACTGCGACCCTCTGCCGATCTGGACATAGGGGTTTTCCCCTTGTGACAGGGTGCCATAGGCCCCGGCATTGACCTTCCATGTCGGATCCACGTCACAGATTGCGCTTTTGGCGCGCTTGGTGCGGCCCGTCCAGCTGGTGATCGCGCTTGACCTCACGCCGATCACGCCGGTGGTGGCATCGGGGGGCAGCCCGCAACTGCCTGCCATGTCGGACAGCAGCGCCACAAAGGCCTTGCCCGCGCCGAATGTCAGTTGCGAGTCGCCAAGGATCAGCACATCGGGCGCGCCGGGCGCCTCGGCGCGGGCGGAATGCAGGCCGACCGAGGCCGCAAGGCAACCGGCCAGTAGCAGGATCGAAAGGCGCATGGGGTGATCTGTCCCGGTTCAGGTCTGTACCGGATGAGGTGGGTGGCTCCTGCTCCACCGGCATCGAATGTGCCAAAGTGCAGTTATCATCAACTGCTAGGACAGGAGCCACCCAATGACAGTTAAGACAGTCGGCCTAGATTTGGCCAAGGATGTTTTTCAAGTTCACGGTATTTCAGAAAGTGGGCGCGTGATCTTCAACAAGGCAATCAAGCGTGCGAAGCTTTTGGCGTTCTTTGAGACGCTGCCACCTTGTACGGTCGGAATGGAGGCCTGTGGATCAGCCCATCACTGGGGTCGCACGTTGCGCAAGTTTGGTCATGACGTCAGGCTAATGCCAGCAAACTATGTGAAGCCTTATGTCAAACGTGGAAAGACAGATGCAGTAGACGCGGAGGCTATTTGCGAAGCTGTCAGGCGCCCGACCATGCGTTTCGTTGAGATCAAAACTGAGGATCAGCAGGCTGTTTTATCGATCCATCGTACCCGCGACTTGGCTGTCCGGCAGCGCACCCAGTTGGCAAATATGATCCGTAGTCTCTTACGCGAGTTCGGACACATTCTGCCCATTGGGATCGAAGCAGTTACGGCTTTTGCAAAGCGCCACTTGGACGGTGATCATCCTGACATGCCGGAGATCGCGAACGGGATGCTGGGCATACAGTGCTACCAATTCATCGGCCTGAACGAACGTATCTCTGGCTATTCAAAGATGATCGAACAGCATGCCCTGCTAAATGCTGATGCGCGCAGATTGATGCGCATGCCAGGAATTGGGCCAATAACGGCATCGGCCATTGTCGCGACGATCGGGGACGCAAAACAATTCCGCACCGGGCGCGATCTAGCGGCTTGGCTGGGGCTGACTCCGCTCAACAAATCCAGTGGCGGCAAAGAGCGATTGGGCAAGATCACAAAGGCTGGCGACCGCTACATTCGCAAGCTGCTGGTCGTGGGCATGACGTCTCGCGCCGTGATGGCGAAACGTTCGCCAGAGAAGGTTGATCTGTGGACAGCCAAGATCATTGCCGACAAACCATTCCGGCTGGCAACAGTCGCGATGGCAAACAAGGCAGCGCGTTCCATCTGGGCGATGCTCACCAAGAAACAGGAATATCGGCAGCCAGCGTTCTAACCGCGCTGACTGTCTACGAGATGCAAGACGTTGAAGTGATGATGCGGAATTAAGTCAACCAAGAGCAAGGACACTCCGGGAATGGCTGCGGCCCTCTTCAGAGGCCGATAACCCGATTGGAACCTCGCTCGCGGAATTCATCAGGGCCAGTGGAGGCAATGCCAAAACACAAACAGGCCGGACAGACGACAGTACTGACGAAAATGAACGCAAACATCGACAGAAAACGCTTGCAATGCAGGAGCCACCCACAGATGTCCATTCGGGCGGCGCGCCGGGCATGTTACACTGCGCGGTCCGGTCGCGCCCGCGTCATCATGCGCGATGCCGACGCAGCTTCAGACCCGCCCGGGTGGTCCGGGGCGGGTCTGAAGCCTGCAGGTTTCATGCAGGTTTCATGCAGGGCCTTGGTCGCAGAGGCGATCAGCGACGGGGGAAGGACTTGCCTGTATCCCGGTCCGACGACGTGGTGTTGAAGCTGTAGGCGACGACCTTGCCATTGGTTGCGATGGCCTGTTCGCGGGGCAGCAGGATACGGCTTGCATCGACCAGGCTTGCCGCGCCGCTTTGCACTGCGGTGCTGGATGCGCCGTAGACGCCTTTGTCACGCTCGAACACGACGATGTCGCTGGGGGTGGCGCGGCTGGACAGGGTGCTGTCATTCACATCGGCATAGGCAGAAGTGCCCAGAACGACGGCGGCAAGGGCGGTGAGGATCGAGGTTTTCATGATGTGGTTCCTTTCGAGGGTTTGGGTTGCGATCTGTTTTCCGATCTGTCCTCAACCTACCTCTCGATCAGCGCACATCCAAAACACCGTTGCTCAAGAGAATGTGCAAAATCCTTGGGTGTTCGTGACGTAACGAATCTTCGCCGTTTAATTAATATAGTAAAAGCAATAGTTTGCTGTCTTTCTTGGCCTAGGGCGCGCCGAAATGTTTCATGCGGATGGCGGGGGCGTGTGCTTCCTGTCAGGGGATGCGTGATCGGTTTTTATGGCCCGGAACAGCGGTTTTTGCGCCCTTCTGCATGAGGTATGTGCAAATTTGCACCTAAAGTGGCATGGACCGTTCATCCATGCGCCCCGCCTTCCGGCGTCGCGCCATGGCACCTCGTTGATGCGGGTCTGTTTCGGGGGGCGCAACGCGATTCCGGCGCCTGTGGCTGTCCGGTTTTGGCCAGCCCCTGTGCAGGCATCGGATGTGCAGATCACGTGGTCTGTCTTGAGTGATGCGGCGCGCCGGTAAGGCAGTTGAACCGCTGGTTCAGCGGGTGGCCCGCGTGCTGTCGCCCGTCAGTTCATCGAACACGCGTGACACGTCCCGCAGCTTTACCGCGCCCGAGTTCGAACAGGCGTGAAGCATCGACAGGAACTCGTGCTTCATGCTGTGCTGCGGGCGCTTCGGTTCCTGCGCGGGCTGGCTGGCTGCTGTGTGCTGTTCCGTCTCGGCGTAATGCGACGCGGCTTGCGGCCTGTTCCGGGCGTCCATGGGAAAGTTCTGCACCGCCCGTTGGTAAGCGTTCGCTCTTTGCGCTTCGGTCACGATCATCTTGGCGTCCATGGCAGCATCCTTCGCGGGATTGTAAGGGCGCCGGTCCCCCCAGACCGGACCTAATTGGTACACAGTTTTGCCTCAATCGACCAAGCGAAGCCGCAATCTGGCCGCAATTTGCACTGCTCCATGGGCCAAATCGTGTGCAATTCATGCGAATCTCGGATGATTGGCGTGTCTGCGGAAACATTAGCGACCGGATCAGGCCGACCTGACGATTCGGACCCGGGCAGGTGATCGGGGTTGCCGCGACCGTGCCGGCCAGCCGTTGACGGCCCCGGCGGCGCGGCTATGGTTCAGCTGAACACAAGCGAGGGGACATCCATGACGCGCCATGAAACACCTGCAGCCGAGCCCATCGACGCGGCCAGCCTTGACCGGTTGGCGGAGTTGGCCGTCAAGGTCGGGTTGAACCTTCAGCCGGGTCAGGATCTTGTGATGACCGCCCCGATCGAGGCGCTGCCGTTGGTGCGGCGGATCGCCGAACATGCCTACAAGGCTGGTGCGGGGCTTGTGACGCCGCTGTTTTCCGACCCCGAGGTGGCGCTGGCGCGCTATCGCCACGCTCAGGACGACAGTTTCGACCGCGCCGCCGGATGGCTTTATGACGGGATGGGGCAGGCCTTTGACGCCAATGCCGCAAGGTTGGCGATTGTCGGCGACGATCCGATGCTGCTGGCGGCAGAAGACCCCGACAAGGTGGGGCGCGCCAACAAGGCCAATTCCATCGCCTACACGCCCGCGCGCGAAAGGATCACGAATTTCGCGATCAACTGGAACATCGTGGCGTGGCCGGGTCGGGCTTGGGCGCAGCTGATGTTCCCGGATCTGACCGCCGAGGCTGCTGTCGGCAAGCTGGCGCAGGCGATCTTTGCCGCCTCCCGCGTGGATCAGGGCGACCCGGTCGCGGCTTGGGCCGCGCATAACGCGCGGTTGCGCGAACGGTCCGACTGGTTGAACGGGCAGGCGTTCCACGCCTTGCATTTCACGGGGCCGGGCACCGATCTGACCGTGGGGCTTGCGGATGGGCATGAATGGATGGGGGGCGCGTCGGTTGCGCGCAACGGGATCGTCTGCAATCCCAACATCCCCACCGAAGAGGTGTTCACGACCCCCCATGCCCTGCGGGTCGAGGGGCATGTGTCTTCGACCAAGCCGCTGTCGCATCAAGGCAGCCTGATCGACGGTATCCGCGTGACCTTCGAGGGCGGGCGCATCACCGAGGCGCATGCTACGAAGGGCCAAGAGGTGCTGCGCAAGGTGCTGGACACCGATGAAGGCGCGCGCCGCCTGGGCGAGGTGGCACTGGTCCCGCATGGATCGCCCATCTCGCAGTCGGGCCTGTTGTTCTACAACACCCTTTTCGACGAGAATGCGGCCTGCCATATCGCGCTGGGCCAGTGCTATTCCAAATGCTTCAAGGGCGGTGAAAACCTGACATCGGCGCAGGTTGCGGCGCAGGGCGGCAATAGCAGCGCGATCCATATCGACTGGATGATCGGGTCCGATCAGATCGACATCGACGGCGTGCATGCCGACGGTCGCCGCGTGCCGGTCTTCCGCAAGGGGGAATGGGCCTGAACTCGCCCTTTGGTTGACGTGGCGACAGCCGGAATTGGTGTTTCCGCAAAACCGGTTGCACGTGACGCGGCCACGCCATTATCTTTCGCGCACCACCCGCATTGCGGGCACGAAAACCATCCAAACGACCGGGGGGCCAGTTTATCGGACCCATCCGGCATTTTAACGGGAGTTGATCCATGATGTCCAAACTTCACACCGGCGCCTTCGCGCGCACCGGGCGCGCCATGCTGATGGCAGGTGCCGCCCTGGCCCTGACCATGACCGGCGCAAATGCCGAAACGCTGCGCTGGGCGCGCGTGGCCGATGCGCTGACGCTTGATCCGCATTCGCAGAACGAGGGGCCGACCTCGACGCTGCTGCACCATATCTATGAAACGCTGGTCAGCCGCGCCACCGATGGCTCGCTCCAGCCGCGCCTGGCGACCGAGTGGATGATCAGCGCCGAAGATCCGACCGTCTGGGTGTTCAAGCTGCGCGAAGGCGTCAAGTTCCATGACGGCGCCGATTTCACGGCCGAAGACGTCGTCTTCTCGCTGGATCGTGCGCGCGCCGAAAGCTCGGGTTTCAAGGCGCTGCATTCGGCTGTCGAAAGCGTGTCGATGGTCGACGATTACACCGTGCATGTGAAGATGGCTGGGCCGTCGCCGCTCTATGTGCAGAACCTGACCAACACGTTCATCATGGACAAGGGCTGGGCCGAGGCCAATGACGTCGTCCTGCCGCAGAACTTCGCGGCTGGCGAGGAAAACTTCGCCGTGCGTAACACCAACGGTACCGGCCCCTACACGCTGGTGTCCCGCGACCCCGAAGTGCGTACCGTGATGGCCGCGTTCGCGGATCATTGGGATACGGCCCCCGCCGTGACCGAGATCATCTATACCCCGATCGCCGAAGCCGCGACCCGTGTCGCAGCCCTTCTGTCGGGCGAGGTGGACGTGGTGCAGGATGTGCCCGTGCAGGATATCGCGCGCCTTCAGCAGACCGATGGCATCAAGATCGCAACCGGCCCCGAGAACCGGAACATCTTCTTCTCCTATGACATGACGTCGGACAAGCTGATCTCGGCAAATGTGGACGACAACCCGTTCAAGAAGCCCGAAGTGCGCGAAGCCCTGTCGCTGGTGATCGACCGTGACGCGATCCAGCAGGTCGTGATGCGCGGCCAGTCGCAGCCTTCGGCCGCCCCCCTGCCGCCCTTCGTGAACGGCTGGACCGCCGAGATGAACGCCTATGGCAAGCCCGATTACGAGCGCGCCGCAGCACTGGTGGCCGAGGCGGGTTATCCCGACGGTTTCTCGGTCGATCTGCATTGCCCGAACGATCGCTACCTGAACGACGAAGCGATCTGCCAGGCGATGGTCGGCATGCTGGGCCGCGCCAAGATCAACGCCAACCTGGTGTCGCAGTCCCGCAGCCTGCATTTCCCACTGATCGAGAAGTGGGAAACCGATTTCTACCTGCTGGGCTGGGGCGTTCCGACCTTTGACAGCGCCTATATCTTCAACTTCCTGGTGCACACCCGCGAAGGCAGCTTCGGCAGCTTCAACGGTTCGCGCTATTCCAACCCGGAACTGGATGCGAAGATCGAACAGCTGTCGACGATGACCGATCTTGAGGCACGCGATGCGCTGATCGCGGAAATCTGGGACAAGGTCATGGAGGACCGTGTCTTCCTGAACGTGCATAACCAGATGCTGGCCTATGCGATGAAGGACAACATCAACCTGGACGTTCACCCGGAAAACCAGCCCAAGATGACCACGGTCACCTTCGGAAACTGATCCGTCTTGATCCTTGCGCCCGTGCAGTCTATCGCTGCGCGGGCGTTTTGTTTTAGACAGCAAGGCTGACCTAATTTTCAGACGGAGAGTGGACACATCATGCTGGCCTATATCATCCGACGTATCCTGCAATCGGTGCTCGTGATGCTGGTGGTTGCACTGGTGTCATTCGCGCTGTTCCGCTTCGTGGGCGATCCGATCAACTCGATGGTCGGGCAGGAAGCCACCATTGCCGACCGCGAGGCGCTGCGCGAGCAGCTGGGCCTCAACGATCCGTTCCTGACGCAATTCGCTACCTTCATCGGGCGCGCGGTGCAGGGCGATTTCGGCATTTCCTACCGGCTGCAACAGCCGGTGATGGAATTGATCCTGTCGCGCCTTCCCGCCACGCTGGAACTGGCGCTGGTGTCCGGTGTGCTGGCCTTCGTCTTCGGTGTGGGCTTTGGCGTCTACACGGCGCTGCGCCGCAATGGCTGGCTGTCCAACACGATCATGACGGTGTCCCTGATCGGGGTGTCGCTGCCGACCTTCCTGATCGGGGTGCTCCTGATCTGGGTCTTCGCGGTCGAATTGCAGTGGCTGCCCAGTTTCGGGCGCGGCGATACCGTGCAGATCGGCAGTTGGACAACCGGGCTTCTGACGCCATCGGGCCGCGCGTCGCTGGTGCTGCCGGCGATCACGCTGGGCCTTTACCAGATGACGCTGATCATGCGCCTTGTCCGCGCCGAGATGCTGGAGGTGCTGCGCACCGACTATATCAAGTTTGCCCGCGCCCGCGGCCTGAGCAATCGCGCCGTGCATTTCGGCCATGCCCTCAAGAACACGATGGTGCCGGTGATCACGATCACGGGTCTTCAGCTTGGCTCGATCATCGCCTTCGCCATCATCACCGAAACCGTGTTCCAGTGGCCGGGGGTGGGCGCGCTGTTCATCAATTCGGTGCGCTTTGTCGATGTGCCGGTGATGGCCGCCTACCTGATGCTGATTGCGCTGGTCTTCGTGATCATCAACCTGATCGTCGATCTGCTGTATTACGTCGTGGACCCGCGCCTGCGCGTGGACCGCGCCGCGACCCGCCATTAAGGAGAGGCCGCCATGAACCGCCTTGCACGCATGTGGGACAGCGACATCGCATGGTCCTTTCGTCATTCGCCCGTGGCCATCGTCGCCACGGTGGTCGCACTGATCATCATCATGGGGGCGGTTCTGGCCCCGTGGATCGCGCCGTTCAACCCGTTCGATTCCGCCTCGCTGAACCTGATGGACGGCTTCACCCCGCCGGGTGTGCCGAACCAGTTCACCGGCAACACCTATCTGATGGGTACGGACAACCAGGGTCGCGACATCTTTTCCACCATCCTTTACGGCGCGCGCATCTCGCTTTTCGTGGGCTTTGCCGCCGTGGTCTTTTCCATGGTGCTGGGGATCGGGCTGGGCCTGCTGGCGGGCTGGCGCGGGGGCTGGGTGGACAGCCTGCTGATGCGGATCGCCGATGTGCAGCTGTCCTTCCCGTCGATCCTGATCGCGCTGCTGATCTTTGGCGTGGCGCGCGGATTCATCCCGCCCACCATGCGCGAAGAGGTTGCGATCTGGGTCCTGATCGTGTCCATCGGCCTGTCCGACTGGGTGCAATATGCCCGCGTGGTGCGCGGTGCCGCGATGGTCGAGAAGTCCAAGGAATATGTGCAGGCCGCCCGCGTGATCGGCGTGCATCCCACGCGCATCGTGCTGCGGCATATTCTGCCCAACGTGATGGGCCCGGTGCTGGTGATCGCGACGATCGGCCTTGCGCTGGCCATCATCGCCGAGGCGACGCTGTCCTTTCTGGGCGTCGGTGTCCCGCCGACGCAACCCAGCCTTGGCACGCTGATCCGCATCGGACAGCAATACCTGTTCTCGGGGGAGTGGTGGATCATCCTCTTCCCCTCCATCGCGCTGCTGCTGCTGGCGCTGTCGGTCAACCTGTTGGGCGACTGGCTGCGTGACGCGCTGAACCCAAGGCTGAGGTAAGACCATGACCGACGCTCTGTTGTCCGTCCGCAACCTGCGGGTCGAATTTCCCACCCGTCGCGGCATCCTGACCGCGATCGACGACGTGTCCTTCGACATCATGCCCGGCGAGGTCCTGGGCGTGGTTGGCGAATCCGGGGCCGGCAAATCGCTGACCGGGGCCGCCATCATCGGCCTGCTGGAACCGCCGGGGCGGATCGCGTCCGGTGAGATCCTGCTGAAAGGCCAGCGGATCGACAATCTGGACGCCGAATCCATGCGCCGCATCCGGGGCAAGCGGATCGGGATGGTGTTTCAGGACCCGCTGACCAGCCTCAACCCGCTTTACACGGTGGCGCAGCAGCTGATCGAGACGATCCGCACCCATGCCGACATTTCCGAGGCCGATGCGCGCATCCGCGCCGTGGCCCTGCTGGACCGCGTGGGTATCCCCGCCGCCGCGCGCCGGATCGACGATTACCCGCATCACTTTTCAGGCGGGATGCGGCAGCGCGTGGTGATCGCGCTGGCGCTTTGCGCTGAACCCGAACTGGTCATCGCGGATGAGCCGACCACCGCGCTGGACGTGTCGGTGCAAAGCCAGATCATCGACCTGATCAAGGAAATCTGCGCCGAACGCGGGGCCGCGGTGATGCTGATCACCCACGATATGGGCGTGATCGCGGAAACCGCCGACCGTGTGGCAGTGCTCTATGCCGGGCGTCTGGCCGAGATCGGCCCGGTGCGCGAGGTGATCACGGCGGCAGAGCATCCCTATACCGCCGGTCTGATGGGATCGATCCCCACGCTGACGCAGGACAATGCGCGGCTGGTGCAGATCCCCGGTGCGATGCCGCGCCTGAACGCGATCCCGCAGGGCTGCGCCTTCAACCCGCGCTGCGAGCGTGCCTTCGACCGCTGCTTCAGGGATCGTCCCGATCCGATCGACCGTGGCGACGGGCGCAAGGTGGCCTGCTGGCTTTACGATGCGGCGGGCGTCGCTGCGAAGGAGAAGGCCGATGTCTGACGCGCTGCTGAAGATCGCGCACCTGACGCGCTATTTCGACGTGTCCAAACCCTGGCTGAACCGGGTGCTGGAACGCGAGGAAAAGCAGTTCCTGACCGCCGTGGCCGATGTCAGCTTCGAGATCAGGCGCGGCGAGACTTTCGCGCTGGTGGGCGAAAGCGGCTCGGGCAAATCGACCATCGCCAAGATGGTCGTGGGATTGCTGGGCGCGTCCGAAGGTCTGATCGAATTCGACGGCCACCGCATGACCGGCACCGCCGGGGCCGAGATGCGCGACCTGCGCCGCCGGTTCCAGATGATCTTTCAGGATCCTTTCGCCAGCCTGAACCCGCGCTGGCGGGTGGGCGACATCATCGCCGAACCGATCCACACTTTCGGTCTGCTCAAAGGGGCGGATGTGACCAAACGCGTGGGCGAGCTGCTGGATACCGTGGGCCTGTCATCCAAGGATGCCGAGAAGTTTCCGCATGAATTTTCGGGCGGGCAGCGTCAGCGGATCGCGATTGCGCGGGCGCTGTCCTCCAAGCCCGAATTCATCGTGTGTGACGAGCCGACATCCGCGCTGGATGTGTCGGTGCAGGCGCAGATCCTGAACCTGATGAAGGATCTGCAGGACGAGATGGGCCTGACCTATCTCTTCATCAGCCATGACCTGTCGGTGGTGCGCCACATGGCAAACCGGATCGGTGTGCTTTACCTGGGTCGTCTGGTCGAGGTGGCGGATGGCAAGCGCCTCTTCACCGATCCGCAGCACCCCTATACGCGGATGTTGCTGGATGCGGTGCCGGATCTGGCGCTGTCGGGCCGCCGCCGCAAACCGGTCGAGGGTGAGATCCCCAACCCGATCAACCCGCCGCCCGGCTGCGCCTTTCATCCGCGTTGCCCGCTGGCAATGCCGCGCTGCAAGGTTGACGCGCCCGTGCCGGTGCAGACCGCGACGGGCCATGCCGCCTGCTTCGCGCTGGAGAAACAAACCGCCTGAGATGCGGCGCGGTCGGTGGATTGGATATTTGAGGCAAGAAGAAGCAGCCGACCCCGCTTGCCTGTGCGAACGGGCGATGTCCTCAGGTCAGGGTACCGGGCGCTTTTCGGCAATCGTCTGCGCCTGCTGCATCAGTGCCGCCAGCACGGGGGTATGCGGCTCTCGGTAGGGGGCAATAAGACCCACGGCATGATGCGCGTCCGGCGCGGTCAGGGGCAGCGCGACAAGATCGCCCCCGGTCAGAAAGATCTCGGCGGCTTTCAGGGGCAGAACCGTGGCCCAGCCCCCTGCAAGCACATGGCTGATCAGGACGATGACGGATGACGCCTCGACCCTGGGCTGCGCGTTCACCCCGGCCTCGGCCATGTGCAGGTTGATGATGCGACGGTTCTGCATGTCGGGTGTCAGAAGGCAGAGCGGCAGATCGCCCAGATCCGCCCATTGCAATCCGGCCCGGTCGGCCAGCGGATCATCGGCGCGCAGGACCACGCAGTAACGCTCGTCATAAAGCGGGACGGTGGACACGCGCCCCAACGGTTCGTTGTCGAGGTAGCTGATGCCCGCGTCGATCTGCAGGTTCTCCAGCAGCGCCAGGATCTCGATCGAGGTACTCGAGCGGACAGTGAAGCGCACGTTGGGATGGCGCAGGCTGAACTGCGTTGTCAGGTCAGAGACCATCGTCAACGCCGTGGGGATCACCGCCAGGCGCAGGTTGCCCGAAAGGCCCTGTTTCGCGGTACGCATCTCCTCTCGCATGGTGCGCGCGTCGCCCACGATCTGGCGCGCCCATTCCAGTACGCGCTGGCCTTCGGGTGTCAGCCCCTGGAAGCGCGAGCCGCGCCAGACCAGCATGACGCCCAGCTGATCCTCCAGTTGCTTGATCGCTGCCGACAGGCTGGGTTGCGTCACGCCGCAGGCTTCGGCCGCGCGGCCGAAATGCTGCTCGCGCGCCAGTGCGATGAACATCTCCAGTTTCTCGATCATGGCCCGACTATTGCGGCAAAGCCCGCCCGGCGAAAGGGTTTTCCCGCCCGCAGTTTCTTCTTGCCCCAAATATCCCCGCGCGGAGCGCATCCCGGTCCGCCACCTTGTGCCCCGGCGCTATTGTCGTCCCTGCACGGGTGGAAGCGGGCGGCGTTTCTGCATCCTTTCGCGAATGAAGACAAACAGCCCCGATCCCAGGATCAGCGCGCTGCCCACCCAGACGACGGGGGCCGGGACTTCGCCCCAGATCACCCAGCCCCAGAAGATCGCAAGCGGAAGGCCGACATATTCGAAGGGGGCCACGACCGCCGCATCGGCCAGCCGATAGGCCTGGGCGAGCGAGAATCCGATGATCGCCGAATTCAGCCCCAGGCCCAGGAACAGCCAGCGGTCGTTCCCTTCCGGCCAGACCCAGGCGCGCAGCAGAAACTGCACCGAACCGTTGTCAACCCCTTCGGCAAAGCGTCCGTCACCCGCCACGGCATAGAAAAGCAGCGACACCACGATGAAGATGCCCTGGATATAAACCGCCATCGCCGAGGCCCGGGTGGTCGCGCCCAGCCGCCGTGTCATGATCTGGTTCAGCGCATAGGTCAGGGCCGACAGAACGGGCAGGAACAGGATGAAGCGCGACACCTCGGTGCTGCTTTCCCATGGCCGCATCATCAGGACCACTCCGCCGAAGCCGACCGTGACCGCGGCCATGCGCAGCGGGCCCACCTTTTCGCCCAGCAGGGGGATCGACAGCAGGGTGATCATCAACGGCGCCACGAAGAAAAGCGCCGTCGCCTCGGCCAGCGGAATCACGGCCAGGGCCGCGAAATACGTCAGGTTCGAGATGACGACCAGCATGCCCCGCATCAGGTGCAGCCCCGGCGTGCGCGTGCGCAGGATGCCGAAGCCCCCTTCCATCTGCACCAGCATCAGGCTGAAAATGATTCCGATGGCCGACCGGATGAAGACCATCTGATGCAGCGGATAGCCGCCCGACAACTGCTTGATCAAGACATCGTTGATCGAGATCGCGGCCATGCCCGCAAGCACGAAGATGATACCGGCAGCGGTGTTCTGCGGGACAGTGACAAGGGGCGTGCGCATGAGGATACCTTTGCAATCACGACATGCCTATCCCTGCCACGGGCAACGGGCCAGCTTCTTTTTGCAGGCGCGCCTCACCGCTTGGCGCAGCCGTGGCGCTGGGGTAGTCTGG
The DNA here is from genome assembly GCF_048006315.1 of Seohaeicola sp. Classification (GTDB taxonomy): domain Bacteria; phylum Pseudomonadota; class Alphaproteobacteria; order Rhodobacterales; family Rhodobacteraceae; genus Seohaeicola. The sequence continues at coordinate 2,905,769 of NZ_CP180350.1, forward strand.
CGCGAAGACCATGCCGGCATTCGGCGCAGGAAGGACAAGACACCCATGCAGATGAACGACCAACGCGACATCAAGGCCCCCCGCTCAGACGTCTGGGCGGCATTGCTCAGCGCGGAAGTGCTGAAGGATTGCGTGCCCGGCGCACAAGAGGTGACGGGCAGCCCCGAAGAGGGTTTCGAGGCGACCGTGGTGCAGAAGGTCGGACCGGTCAAGGCGACGTTCAAGGGACAGGTCATTCTGTCCGACATGGTCGAGGGCGAAAGCCTGACCCTGTCCGGCGAAGGCAAGGGCGGTGCCGCGGGCTTTGCCAAGGGCGAGGCCAAGGTCCGGCTTGAAGACATCGACGAAGGCACCCGGCTGATCTACGAGGTCGAGGCCAAGGTCGGGGGCAAGCTGGCGCAACTGGGCAGCCGCCTGATTGACGGTTTCGCCAAGAAGATGGCCGACCAGTTCTTCGAGAATTTCCAGACCGTTGTCGAAGGTCCGGCCGAGGACGCGGCCCCGGGCGAGGTTGCCGAAGGTGAAGACGCCGCGCCCAAAAAGAAAGGCTGGCTCAGCCGCTTGAAGGGCTGAAACCGGCCATCCCTGCGGATCTGGTGGTGCGGGGCGAAATAATACGCCCCGGCGATCGGTTGTTTGGCGGGCGTGCCTTGTTTGTCAGGGGGCCACATTCTACATGCAGCCCATGAGACGATTTATCCCCTTCCTGAAGGCCGACCCCGTCGTGTCGGTCGTGCGGCTGGCCGGCAGCATCGGTGCCGGGCCGCGCAGCCCCTTGAGCGACGAGGCCATCGGCCCCGTGCTGGAGCGCGCGTTCCGGCGCGGCAAGCCCAAGGCCGTGGCGCTTGTGATCAATTCGCCCGGCGGCTCGCCCGTGCAATCGGCGCTGATCGCCGCCCGGATCCGGCGGCTTTCGGCAGAGCGCAAAGTGCCGGTTCATGCCTTCGTCGAGGACGTGGCCGCCTCTGGCGGGTATTGGCTGGCGGCGGCGGCGGATGACATCTGGGCCGATACGGGCTCGATCGTGGGCTCGATCGGGGTGATCTCGGCCGGTTTCGGCGCGCATGTGGCGCTGGCGCGGCAGGGCGTGGAGCGGCGCGTCTACACCTCGGCCGAGTCCAAGAGCATGCTGGACCCCTTCCTGCCCGAAAAGCCCGAGGATGTGGCGCGCCTGAAGGAACTGCTTGGTGGTCTTCATGACAGTTTCGTGGCCTATGTCCGGTCGCGACGCGGTGCAAAACTGGCGGATGACCCCGATCTTTTCACCGGCCGCTTCTGGCTGGGGGCGCAGGCCGAGGGGTTGGGGCTGATCGACGGGATCGGGCATCTCGAACCCAAGCTCAAGGAGCTTTACGGCGACAAGACGCGCTTTGCCCGCTACGGACGGCGGCGCGGCCTGTTTCAGCGCTTTGGCGCGACGCTGGCGCAGGACGCCCTTGCCGGACTAGAGGAGCGGGCGGCCTTTGCCCGTTTCGGTCTTTGACGTGATCCTGAAAACCGTCGTTCTCTTTCTTGTGGGCATGGGTGTTCTGGCCATGTTCGGGAAATACAAGTTTCCCGGACAGAAGCGTCTGGAAAATGCCCGCTGCCCGTCCTGCAAACGCTATCGCATCGGGCGCGGCCCCTGTTCCTGCGGACACAAAAAAGGATAAGTCATGGTCTGGTTGATGGCGGCCCTTGGGCTTGTGATCCTGTTGTTTGCCGGCGATGCGCTGGTGAAGGGCGCGGTGAACCTTGCCCTCAGGGTCGGGATCCCTGCATTGATCGTCAGCCTGACCATTGTTGCTTTTGGCACCTCGGCCCCCGAATTGCTGATCTCGATCCAGGCGGCGATGTCCGGTGTGCCGGGGATCGCGCTGGGCAACGTGGTGGGGTCGAATACGGCGAATATCCTGCTGGTGCTGGGTGTCCCGGCGATGATCGCGGTGATGCACACGGCCGAACATGACACGCGCAAAAGCTTTGTCGTGATGATCGCGGCCTCGGTGCTGTTCATCCTGCTGGCGTTTCGCGGCGTGTTCGACTGGATCGCGGCGCTGATCCTGCTGGGTGCGCTGTCGCTGGCGCTGGCCGACATGTTCCGCGATGCCCGCAACCACAAGATCGCGGCGGCCGTGGCCGAAGGCATGGACGAGGCCGATGACCTTGACGAGCTTGAGGGTGCGGACCCCGACATGCCTTGGTGGAAGATCGTGATGTTCCTTGTGCTGGGCCTGATCGGTCTGCCGCTGGGCGCGGATATCCTTGTGGACAGCGCAACCGTGATCGCGCGCACCTTCGGCATCAGCGAGACGGTGATCGGCCTGACATTGGTGGCGGTCGGCACATCGATGCCGGAACTTGCAACCACGGTCATGGCCGCCATCCGCCGTCAGGCCGATGTGGCGCTTGGCAACGTGATCGGGTCGAACCTGTTCAACCTTCTGGCCATCATCGGGGTGGCTGCGCTGGTCGCGCCGATCCCGGTCGACAGCCAGTTCCTGACCTATGACCTGTGGGTGATGCTGGCGGCCTCGTTGCTGCTGATCCCCTTCGTCTTCCTGCGCCAGAACATCGGGCGCGTCTGGGGTGTCGTCTTGATCCTGTTCTATGTGACCTATGTATCGATGATGTTCATCTGACCCTTTGGGGCAGGCAAAGGGGTAGGGGATCATGCAGAAGATCGCGCTGGTGACCGGAGCGGGCAAACGGCTGGGCCGCGCCATGGCGCTGTACCTTGCGGATCGCGGGTTTGATGTGGCCCTGCATTATTCCGCCTCGAAATCCGAGGCCGAAGAGGTGGGCGCACTGATCCGTGCCAAGGGACGCCGTGCTGTCACCCTGCAGGCCGATCTTCTGGAAGAGGCGGCGACGCAGCGGCTGATCCCCGAGGCGATGCAGACCCTTGGCGGGCCCGTGACCTGCCTGGTCAACAATGCTTCGATCTTCGAATATGACAGCATTGCCAGCGCCACCCGCACCAGCTGGGACCGGCATTTCGAAAGCAACCTGCGGGCGCCCTTCGTTCTGACGCAGGCGATGGCCGCGGCGATCCCCGAAGCGGCGCGGGACGAGGCGGGTGAACCCTTGGCGCGGGGGCTTGTGATCAACATGATCGACCAGCGCGTGCGCAAACTGACGCCTGAGTTCATGACATATACCCTCGCCAAGATGGGTCTTTGGGCCTTGACGCAAACCGCGGCCCAGGCGCTGGCGCCGCGGGTTAGGGTCAATGCGATCGGGCCGGGGCCGACCTTGCAGGGCGCGCGCCAGTCCGACAGGCATTTTGCCGACCAGCGTGCGGCCACGGTTCTGGGCAGGGGGGCGAACCCCGCCGATATCACCGCCGCGCTGGGATATTTCCTGGATGCGCCCGCCGTCACGGGGCAGCTGATCTGCGTCGACGGGGGGCAGCATCTGGGCTGGCAAACCCCTGATGTTCTGGGTGTGGAATAGCTCTTTCACTATCCTTTAGGTGAAGGTTTGACCAAAGACGCGTCAAAGTTTTGCACCGTTCACGCCGTCGTTACGACATCGTTACAAAAACTTTAATGTTTTCAATATTTTGGAACGAGTGAAAATAATTTCTTTAAAAATCAATGGTTTATTTATATGCCTAAAAATTAGGCATCTTAACGAAGCGGGCTGTAACTAAGGAAAATTTCCCGATGCCGAAAACTTATCGGCAGAGTTATCCACAGAAACCGTGGACAGGTTTACCCTTGCCCCTGCCCGACAAAGATTGCAGAGCCCGAAGAAGAATCATACCTCTGACACCATGACCGAAACACCCGCCCAGCCGCTGACCGGACACGCGCTGATCCAGGACTATCTGAAGACGCTCGACGGCTCTCCGGGTGTCTACCGGATGCTGGATGAGCAAAGCCGCGTGCTTTACGTGGGCAAGGCGCGCAACCTGCGCGCGCGGGTGTCGAACTATGCGCGCCCCTCGGGTCATTCGGGGCGGATCGCGCGGATGATCTCGGAAACGGCCGGGATGATGTTCCTCACCACAAGGACCGAGACAGAGGCCCTGCTGCTGGAGCAGAACCTGATCAAGCAGCTCAAGCCGCGCTACAACGTGCTGCTGCGCGACGACAAGAGCTTTCCCAACATCCTGATCACCGGTGATCACGACTTTCCGATGATCACCAAGCATCGCGGCGCGCGCAAGGACAAGGGGCAGTATTTCGGCCCCTTCGCCAGTGCGGGTGCCGTCAACCGCACGCTGAACCAGTTGCAGAAGGTGTTCCTGCTGCGCAACTGCTCGGATGCGATGTACTCAAGCCGGACAAGGCCCTGCCTGCTGCACCAGATCAAGCGGTGTTCGGCGCCTTGTACTGGGCTGATCTCGAAGGCCGACTATGCCGCAACCGTGGCTGATGCCGTGCGTTTTCTCTCGGGTCGCTCCACTGCGGTGCAGGAAACCCTGGCCGCGCAGATGCAGCAGGCCTCGGACGACATGGAGTTCGAACGCGCCGCCGCCCTGCGCGACCGCATTCGCGCGCTGACGCAGGTGCAGACCGTGCAGGGCATCAACCCGCGCGGCGTGGCCGAGGCGGATGTGATCGCGCTGCATATGGAGGGGGGGCAGGCCTGCGTGCAGGTGTTCTTCATCCGGGCCCATCAGAACTGGGGCAATGCCGATTTCTATCCGCGTGTCGGGTCCGATATCGAGGCGCCCGAGGTGCTTGAGGCTTTCATCGGCCAGTTCTACGACACCAAGGAACCGCCCCGGCAGCTGATCCTGTCGCATCCCCTGGAAAACCCCGATCTGATGCAGGACGCGCTGTCGGAACGGCTGGGCCGCAAGGTCGAGATCCTTGTGCCCCAGCGTGGCGAGAAGGCCGAACTTGTCGAAGGGGCCGCGCGCAATGCGCGGGAGTCGCTGGCGCGCAAGATGTCTGAAAGTGCCACCCAGACAAAGCTGCTGGCAGGTCTGGCCGAAGCCTTCGACCTGCCGGGGCCGCCGCAGCGGATCGAGGTCTATGACAACAGCCATATCCAGGGCACCGATGCGGTCGGGGCGATGATCGTTGCGGGGCCGGACGGGTTGATGAAGGGCCAGTACCGCAAGTTCAACATCCGGGGCGATGACCTGACGCCGGGTGACGACTTCGGCATGATGAAAGAGGTTCTGACCCGCCGCTTCAAGCGGTTGCAGAAAGAGGATCCAGACCGCAGCCTGGGCCTGTGGCCCGATCTGCTGCTGATCGACGGCGGCGCCGGTCAGGTCAGTGCGGTGGCACAGATCATGGACGAACACGGCGTGCAGGACATCCCCATGATCGGTGTCGCCAAGGGTATCGACCGTGACGCTGGCAAAGAGGAATTTCACCGTCTGGGAAAGCATCCGTTCGCGCTGCGCCGGAATGATCCCGTGCTCTATTTCGTGCAGCGTCTGCGGGACGAGGCGCATCGCTTTGCCATCGGCACGCACCGCGCCAAACGCAGCAAGGCCGTGGGCGCCACGCCGCTGGATGATGTGCCCGGTGTCGGGGCCAGCCGCAAACGCGCGCTTCTGGCGCATTTTGGCAGCGCCAAGGCGGTCAGCCGCGCTGGCCTTGAGGATCTCAAGGCGGCGCCTGGGATTTCCGTTGCAATGGCCGAAACGATCTATGCCTTCTTCCACGAGAAAGGCTGATATTGCTTTTGCAGGTGTGCGGCTTTGCGTCTTGCCTGAATTGTAGACAGTGCAAGCCAATCAGCATAGAAATCAGGCATAGAAGGTGCCGGCGCATCTGTCCGGACGGTGGGGCGCCCAGCATGCTGGTGCAACCGTCAGGCAATGATGCAGAACTGGCGCTGTTGTCCAACCGGGAGTGACCCATGATCCGTACCACTTTTGCGGCCGCCGCCGCTGCCGTTACACTTGCCACGTCGCTGGCCGCCCAGACCGCGATGCCCTTCGCGCTCGACTGGAAATTCGAGGGACCGGCCGCGCCCTATTTCGTGGCGGTGGACAAGGGCCATTTCGAAGCTGAAGGCCTGTCGGTCGAGATTTCCGAAGGCGCAGGTTCGCTTGACGCGATCCCGAAAGTCGCCACCGGCGCGTTTCCCGTGGGCTTTGCCGATATCAACAGCCTGATGAAATTCCTCGATCAGAACCCCGGTGCGCCGGTCATTGCCGCGATGATGGTCTATGACAAGCCGCCCTTCGCCGTGGTGGGCCGCAAGTCGCTGGGCATCAACGCGCCGGCCGATCTGGCGGGCAAGGTTCTGGGCGCGCCGCCGCCCGATGGCGCATGGGCGCAGTTCCCGATCTTTGCCGCCGAGAACGGTCTCGACATGGCGTCGATCACCGTTGAACCGGTGGGTTTCCCCGTGCGCGAACCGATGCTGGCCGAAGGCAAGGTGGCGTCGGTGACCGGTTTTTCCTTCTCGTCGACGCTGAACCTGATCCGTCTGGGCGTGCCCGAGGATGACATCACCGTTCTGCTGATGGCCGATAACGGCGTGGCGCTTTATGGCAACGCGGTCATCGTGAACACGGATTTCGCCGCCGCCAACCCGCAGGCCGTCACCGGCTTTCTGCGCGCCGTTGCGATGGGCTGGAAAGATGCCATCGCCGATCCCGACATGGCGATCGAGGCGCTGGTCAAGCGCAACCCCGCGGCTGATCCCGCGCTGGAAAAGCGCCGCCTGCAAATGGCCGTGGACGCCAATGTGGTCACCGATTGGGTCAAGGCCAACGGCATGGGCAATATCGACCCGGCCCGGATGGAAACCGCGATTGAGCAGACCAAATCGGTCTACAGCTTCGTGAATGCGCCCGATGCGTCGCTCTATTTCACCGCTGACTACCTGCCCACCGATGGCAGCCTGATGCTGGAGTGATCCACAGGACCCAAGACATGGCGCTTCCCTGTCGGGGGGCGCCTTTTTCCATGTGACGCCTATCAGGATCGTTCCAGCACATGTCGAACCTTATCGAGATCAAGGGCGTGACCCACGCCTATCGCACCAAGGCAGGCCCCCTGCCGGTGCTGGACAATCTGAACGTATCGGTCCCCGAGGGCGAATTCTGCGCCGTGGTCGGCCCGTCGGGTTGCGGCAAATCCACCCTGACACGGCTGGTGGCCGGGCTGATGAAACCTGATCAGGGTGAAGTCTGGCTGCATGGCGAGCGTGTGACATCCCCGCGCAAGACCGTGGGCATGGCGTTTCAGAACCCGGTCCTGCTGGAATGGCGCACGATCCTTGACAACGTGATCCTGCCGCTGGAAATCGTGGCCCCCCGCATGCCGCAGCGTGACCGCGAGGCGCGCGCGATGCACCTGCTGGAAATGGTGGGCCTGAAGGGTTTCGAGGGCAAGCGCCCCTCGGAACTGTCAGGCGGGATGCGCCAGCGTGCTTCGCTCTGCCGGTCCATCGTGCACAAGCCCGATGTGCTGATCATGGATGAACCCTTCGGCGCGCTTGATGCCTTCACGCGCGAGGATCTGTGGCAGACGATGCGCGATCTGCGCGCGGCCGAACCCTTCACCTGCGTTCTGATCACCCATGATCTGCGCGAATCCGTGTTTCTGGGGGATCAGGTGATCGTCCTGTCTGGCCGCCCGGCGCGCACGCAGCATGTGCTGCGGGTGGATCTGCCCGCCGACCGCACCATTGACAGCCTCTATACGCCCGAGGCGGCCGAGATGCTGCATCTGCTACGCGACCAGATCCGGATCGCCCAAGGCCGTGACGGAGAGGTGCACTGATGGAAACCCTGCAGAAAATCGCGGTGCCGACCCTTGCCATTCTGGCCTTCCTTGGGCTTTGGGAATTCATCGTCTGGGTCAATGACTGGCCCAATTACAAGATGGCCTCGCCATCCGACCTGCCGCCTGCCTTTGCGCGCTATTCCAACCTGTTCATCGAAATGGGCTGGCAGACACTCTGGCGGACCGTGGCGGGTCTTGGGCTGGCGGTTCTGTTCGGCACGCTTCTGGGCATGGCGATGGGCTTTTCCCGCATCGCGCGCGATGCGCTTTATCCCTTGCTGGTGGGCTTCAACGCCATTCCCAAGGCCACGCTGGTGCCGGTCATCGCGCTGATCTTCATCGGGCAGCATGACTTCAACACCGTTCTGATGGCCTTCCTGATCTCGTTCTTTCCCATCGCCGTGTCGGTGGGTATCGGTCTGTCCACGCTGGAACCCGAATACCGCGATATCCTGCGCAGCCTCGGGGCGTCGCGGGTCACGATCTTCCGCAAGATCGCCCTGCCCAAGACCCTGCCCGAATTCTTCGGGGCGCTGAAGGTGTCGGTCACGCTCGCTTTCATCGGCACCAACCTGGTCGAGATCGTCTCGCCCCATGGGCGCGGTCTGGGGGCGCTGTTCAAATCCGGTGAGACGAACGGCGATTATCCGCTGATGTTCGCGGTGCTGATCGCGCTCGCCGTGCTGGGGATCGTGCTCTATTACGCTGTCGTCGCGCTCGAGCGGATCTTTGCAGGCTGGGCCGAACGCCCGCAATCCTGACCTGCCGCTTCAACGTTCCCGAAATACTGATCTGCCCTGTCAGCTGTGCGCATTGGTGGCTATCTTATCGCCTTCCCAGTGCGCAAAAGACCCGCTAGGTATGAGGCATGACATGGACCTTGCCGAATATCCTGACCGCTGGACGGTTGCTGGCTGCCCCCGGCGTGGCGGTGATGTTTCTTTATTTCACAAGGCCCTATGCTGACTGGTTCGCGCTGATGCTGTTCGTGACGGCGGCGGTTACCGATTGGTTTGACGGCTATCTTGCGCGTGAGTGGAAGCAGGAAACCAAGATGGGCGCGATGCTGGACCCGATCGCCGACAAGGCGATGGTGGTGATCGCGCTGATGGTGATCGTGGGCTATTCGTCGATGTCGCCCTGGCTGGTGCTTCCGGCAACCGTGATCCTGTTCCGCGAGGTCTTCGTGTCGGGCTTGCGCGAATTCCTGGGCGATGTGGCAGGCACGCTGAAGGTCACGAAACTGGCCAAGTGGAAGACCACCGCCCAGATGGTCGCCATCGCCGTGCTCTTTGCCCAAGGCGTGTTCGAACACTACTTCGGCATGATCATCTATGGCATGGACGAGGCGACGGTACTGGCCGTCATCGAGGGCCGGCAACCGGATCTGCACGGGTTGCGCTGGAAGCTGGAAGGCATGATCTGGTCGGGCAATATCGGCCTGACCCTGCTGTGGATCGCGGCGGCATTGACCTTGATCACCGGGGTGGACTATTTCCGCAAGGCGCAGCCGCTCCTGAAGGAAGACAGATGATCGACATTCTCTATTTCGCCTGGGTCCGTGAACGGATCGGGCTGGCGCGCGAACAGGTCGATACCCAGGCGGCGACGGTCGCCGATCTGGTCGCGGAGCTGCGCGCCCGCGAAGAACGCTATGCCCTGGCCTTTTCGGACCTGTCGGCGCTGCGCGTCGCCGTTGATCAGGATCTGACCGATTTCGACGCGCCGCTTGCCGGCGCGCGCGAGGTTGCGTTCTTCCCACCGATGACGGGCGGCTGAAAAAGGGGGCTGTCATGCGGATCGTGGTTCAGGAAAACCCCTTCGATCTGGGCGCAGAGGCAAATGCCTTTGCATCCGGCCGCACCGACATGGGTGCGATCGTCACGTTTTCCGGCGTTGTGCGTGACGATCCCGCGCATCCGTTGCGCCAGATGGTGATCGAGCATTACCCCGGCATGACGGAAAAGGCGCTGGAAAAGATCGCGGCCGAAGCACAGGCGCGCTGGTCGTTGGGCGATGTTTTGGTGATCCACCGTTTCGGGCCGATGCAGCCGGGCGAGATGATCATGATGGTCGCCACCGCATCGCCGCATCGCCGCGACGCCTTCGAGGCGGCCGAATACCTGATGGACTATCTGAAATCCCGCGCGCCGTTCTGGAAAAAGGAACAGGGTGTCGAGGGGGACGCCTGGGTTGCCGCCAAGGACGAGGATGAAGACGCCCTGACCCGCTGGTAGCGGGTCCGGCTGACGCAAGGTCGTGCTTGGCAAATCGTCCCGCAATCGGTTGACCTGCGGGGGCGTTGCCAAATCTTGCCCGCCGGAGTGCGCATCATGTCCGCCATTGTCGAAGAATTCATCGCGTTCCTTGGTCCGCGCGTGACGGGGCAGCTTCAGGGCACCGCCCGGCTCGAGATCACGGGCGAAGGTGCGCTCATGCTGGATCAGGATGGTGCCCGCCGCGCCGAGGGTGACGAGGCGGCGGACGTGACCCTTGCTGCTGCCGAGCAAGTCTTCCGCAATATCCTGTCGGGCGATCAGAACCCGGCGACCGCCTTCATGATGGGCAAGCTCAAGGTCGACGGCAGCCTGCAACGCGCCCTCAAGGTCAGCGCGATCCTGACCGCCTGAGCAGGCCCTGTCACCGCGACAGGGCGCGGGCCTCGTCCTCGGGGTTCATCGCCGCGTTGGCTCCGATCCCGTTCAGGAAGTCGTCGATCAGGCCGACGGCCATGTCTGATGCGGGCAGGAACATGTTCGACGACCCTTCCGAGACAGCAAGCGCCGTGCGCCAGACATCGGGCTCCGACCGGCAGAGCACGGCGCGGTCCATGTGGCCATCCGCCCCATCCACGGCGATCAGGCGGCACAGGCCGATATCGGTGTCGAAGCTGCCAAGCACGCGGGCCGTGCTGCCATCGGCCAGCATCGTGCTGCCGCCGGTCGTTGTGCCGGTCAGCGCGATGGCCGCGGTTTCCAGCCCTGCGGGAACGGGGGTCATGCTGCGCCCGGTCAGAAAGCCGCCGATCCCCATGGCCAGGGCAAGTGACGCGGCCAGCGCCATCGGCCAGACAGACCATGTCGGCGTGGCTTTGCCCTTTGCGCGCAGCGGTATGACCGTGGCATCCTGCGGCTGTTCCGGGGCGCCGCCCATGGGTGCCGTCAGCACGGTCGAGATCAGGTGATCCGGAACCGGGCCGGGGTCCAAAGCGTCGCGCAAGGCGGCGGCCGTTCCGGTGAACATCGCATAGCGTGCGCTCAACTCCGGGCTGGCCTTGATCTGCGCAAGCAGTTTGCTGGCATCGGGGCCGGTCAATTCGCCATCTGCAAGGGCCATCAGCATGTCATCGCTCACATTCGATTCTGGTTTCTGTGTCATCGGGTTTTCCCCTGGATGTGTCCGGCCGTCTGGCCATCTGGATGGGTCGTCATGTTCAAGGCCTGTGCCAGCGCGATGCGGCCCCGTGACAGACGGCTCATGACCGTGCCCTCGGGAATGCCAAGCGCCTCGGCAACCTCGCGGTAGCGCAGGCCCTCGACGCAGACCAGCATCAGCACGGCGCGCTGATCTTCCGGCAGGGCATCCATCGCCGCGCGGACCTGCGCGAGATAGAGGCGGTTCTCGGTCACGTCGCGCCCGTCCTCACCGATCAGCGGCTGGACGGCGTCCACGTCATCCAGCGTCACCGTACTGCGGCGCGCGCGATGTCCGTCGATCCACGCGTTTCGCATGATCCGGAACATCCAGCTGTCCAGCCGTGTGCCCGGCTGATAGCTGTCGATATTGCGCAAGGCCTTCTCCACGGTCTGCTGAACCAGGTCGTCGGCCTGATCCTGCACCCCCGTCAGACTGCGCCCGAAGGCGCGCAGGCGCGGCAACATCTGTATCATCTCGTTGCGGATTGCTTCGGACACGAACGCGTTTCCCCTTGGTACCAGCGGCGACTGTTAAAAAAAGCTATCGGAAAGAAAACGGCAGGGTGGTGACTTTATTCCCCAAAGGGACAAATAATTGCGAGGGAGCGGGAATAGCAGGCTGATCGCCAGCGTTGTTGTTCCGTGTCATTGTCGCAATACCCGACGGCTTGCAGGGCGGCTCTTGTTTTTGGGGGGCCATGGTCAGGCAGGGTAGGCGGGAAACCGGATCCGTGGTGCAAGGTGCCAGTCCGTTTGTCAAAGGAGCATGAGTGATGCCCGAAAAGAAAACCGTGGCCGGGGCCAAGCAGGGTGCAGACTTGTCGCGGCGCGCCTTGCTGCGGCGGATCGGTCTGGCAGGGACCATCGCCTACACGACACCGGCGCTGACGGCATTGGGCATGGCGCATGCGTCGGGCGGTGACGGCGGCGACGGTGGTGGCGGCGGCGGAAGTGGCGGCGGCGGCAGCGGTGGCGGCGGAAGCGGTGGCGGAAGCGGCGGGGCAAGCGGTGGCGCCAGTGGCGGTGCAAGCGGTGCATCCGGCACCAGTGGACCGTCCGGGGTCTCTCAGTCCATCAACGAAGAGGGCGATGGCGGCGGTCGCGAGGAAATGCTTTTGGCGTTGCCAGCGGGGCAGGGCACGGCCGCGATCGAGGCATTGGGATACCGCGTGCTGGGATCGCGCAACAACCGCACGCTCAACCGGCGTCTGGTCCGGCTTGAATTGCCGGCAGGCCGCAGCGCGGCGCAGGCCCGGGCCGAGCTGACGAACCGCATCCCCGGATCCACGGCGGATGCGAACCATCTTTACACAACTGATGACTTCATGTGCCGGGATGGATCATGCGCGGCCCATGAGATGATCAGCTGGTCGGGGTGGCCCAGTGCCTTCGCCCCCAAGATCGGGATGATCGACACCGGCATCAATGTCGGTCACGAGGCGCTACGGGGACAGAAACTCAAGGTCTTTCAAGCTGACATCGGTGACCGGAACGCCTCGGGGCGCGAACATGGTACGGCGATTGCCGCCCTTCTGCTGGGGCGCATGGACAGCCGCACGCCGGGACTTCTGCCCAATGCCCGGTTGGTCGCGGTGGAAGCATTCCATCGCGGGCGTGGCGGCGATCAGGCCGATGCCTTTTCCCTTGCCACCGCAGTGGACCTGCTGCTGGCAGAAGGTGTCAGCGTCATCAACCTCAGCTTCTCCGGGCCGGAAAACGCCGTCCTGCGCGAGGTGACGGCGCGGGCCGCGTCGCGGTCGGTGGCCCTTGTTGCCGCAGCGGGCAATGGTGGGGCCGGGGCCAAACCGGCCTATCCCGCCGCTTGGCCTCATGTGATCGCGGTCACCGCGGTGGACAGTCGGCAACGCATCTATCGACAGGCAAACCAGGGTCCCTACATCACGCTTTCGGCGCCAGGTGTCGGGATCTGGACAGCCGCCTCGATTTCAGGCGGTCGGCTCAAATCCGGAACATCCTATGCGGCCCCATTCGTGACGGCTGCTCTGGCGGTACAGCGCATGCGAGAGCCGAAAGTCCCGTTGCAACGCAGCATCAAGCATCTGATCGACTGCGCGACGGATCTGGGCAAGGCCGGCTATGACCCGGTTTATGGAAACGGCCTGATTTCGGCACCGGGGTATTGCAAGGGCGAGGCCAGCGAAGTTTTTTCGGTCAGCGGGGAATAGATCATCCCGCTGCGCCGTTTTCACTGCATGCCCGCTTTGTGTTGCGGCATCATGAGTGGAAAGGAATAAAAACATGTCTGAACAGAATTCCAAGACAAGCGTTTCGCGCCGCGCATTGCTGGCGCGCCTCGGCCTTGCCTCGGGCGTGCTCTATGTCGCACCCGTGATGATGCACCTGGGCGCCGCCCATGCATCGGGCGGCTCGGGAGGAGGCTCCGGCGGTGGGGCAGGCGGTTCTGGCGGTGGATCGGGCGGTGGCTCCGGTGGTGGATCCGGCCCCGGCGGATCCGGTTCTTCGGGCGCATCCGGTGCCTCTGGTCCGTCCGGCCCTTCGGGTCCGTCGGGTCCGTCGGGTCCGTCCGGTCCTTCGAGCTCCTCGAGCTCCTCAAGCTCCTCAAGCTCGTCCAGCTCGTCCAGCTCTTCGAGCTCCTCGGGCTCCTCGGGTCCGTCCGGTCCTTCGGGCGCGGGTCGCCGCTGATATGCCGGCCTGCGATAGTGCGCAGGTCAATGCGGAGGCGCGCGATGACCGCGCGCCTCCTTCCGTCGTGCAGCACCTGACATATCCCGGCTTGCGCGGCGCCGTTGTCCTGGAAAATGCGCAAGGTGTTCTTGAAGCCCTCGACGACCTGATGGTTGGCTGGGCGCCTGATGCGGTCGCGATGTCTTTCGCGGACAATGCCGCCGACCTGCCTGACCATGTGTCCAGGGTCCGCGGCAGGAATGCGCGATTCGATCTGCATTCGCCCTGGCTCAGCACGCCGCTGAAAGGGTTGATGGCGGCCAGTGCGGCCTGCGGTGTCGTGGCCGATATCTCGCAGGCGTTCTGCAACCAGCATCGCGGCTGTCTGGGCCTGCATTGCGGGGCGGTCCAGATCAACGGACATCTGATCGTCCTGACCGGCCCCGCGCGGGCAGGCAAAAGCACGCTGATCGCGCGGCTGACCGCCGAGCCGGACATGACCGTGTTCTGCGATGACATCCTGCCGGTTCTGGAGGATGGGCTGGCCTTTGGCCTGGGGCTGGCGCCCCGTCTGCGCCTGCCGCTGCCCGACAGCGTCACGGATGATTTTCGCGCCCATGTGGCGGCCCATATGGGGCCAGCCGATCGGCGCTACGGCTATCTTTGCGGCCCGAACATCGCGCCGCATGGCACGCGGGCCGCGGTCGGGGCCTTCATCGTGCTGGCGCGCGGCACGGATATTCCGGCGCAACTTCACCGCATGGAACCGACCGAAGCGGTCCAGCATCTTGTGCGGCAGAACATCTCTGCCCCCGGCGAGGGAACCGAACATTTCGACCAGGTCACGGGCATGGTCGAGGGGGTTCTCTGCCTCAAGCTGGCCTATTCCGATCTTGAAGAGGCGGTGGCCCTGCTGCGCCGCGCCTTTGCCACGGACCAGCTGGCGCGACTGGGCGCGCCTGTCGCACCGCCCCTTCCCGCCGAGATCGCTGCCGTTGTGCGCCCTCCTGCGGATCTGGCGCAGGGCTACAAGCGCAGCCCGCATGTGGCGGTGCGCGCGGTGCAGGACGATCTGTTCCTGTGGCACGCGACCGAATACAGCTACTTCCACCTCAATCCCGTGGCGCGGGCCATCTGGTCACTGCTGGAAGAGCCGATCAGCGGTCAGGACATTGCCGATTTGCTGGCAGAGGTTTTCACGGACGCCACGCCCGCGCAGATCGCGGCCGATGTGGCGAACCTTCTGGGCGCGTTCGAGGGTAAATCCCTGATCGTCCCGGCAGACTGACGGATGCGGCGCCGCGCAACGGATCAGCGGCTGTTCATCCGCTCGATATAGGCGCGCATTTCCTCGGCCTCGTGGCGGGCTTCCCGCAGACCTTCCATCGTGGCCGACAGCTCGGCTTCGGTCTGGGCCAGCTGATTGCTTAGCTCGGCCTCGCGCTGCTGCATGTAGGTGATCGCCTGGTCGCGCGTTTCCTCGGCCTCGTGCAATTCCTGCGCCATGCGCTCCAATTCGCCGATATCCGCCTTGGACACGCGGGTGAAGCGATGGATCAGCCAGTTGGCGAACCAGCCCAGGCAGAAAGCCACGAACAGGATGACTGCTGTCGCGATGATGAATTCTGTTCTGTTCACTCGCGCGTTCCTTGCGTTGGTGTGTCGTCTGCGCCGGCACCGCTGCCGTCCGTAGCGCTGGCTGCATCCGGCGCGTCGGCTTCATCTGCCGGGGCGGCTGGCTGCTCGCCCTCGGCGTCGATCCCGACCAGGCGGAATTCGATCCGGCGATTGGCCTCGCGGCCCTCTTCGCTGCCATTGTCCGCGATGGGCTGATCCATGCCGTATCCGACGGCGGTGATGGACGAAGTCAGCACGCGGCGTGTGCGCAATTCGTTCAGAACCGCCAGCGCCCGCGCCTCGGACAGGCGCTGGTTCATCACGGCACGGCCCTGGCTGTCGGTATGGCCGCTGATCTCGAGCCTGAGTTCGCCGCATTCCTTCAGGATATCCGCAATGTCATTGATGATTCCGGCCGCCGCGGCATCCGGCGTGTCCGAGCCCGGTTCGAAATTGATCTTGCGGGTCGCCAGGATGGCATTGATCCGGCGGATGCAGTCCTGCGGTGTGGGGAGGGCTGCAACCGGGTCAAGCGTTTCGTCATAGGTGACGTTGATCGTGTATTCCGCGGCCTCGCCCAGCTTCTGCGCCAGCAGGGCTGCTATCTGGGCACTGGCGCGGTCGTTTCCGGTGGTGCCGGTCACGGTCAACTGGTCCGGCGTGACGGTCGTCTGTCCCGAGGTCAGGCGCGACAGGGCCTCGAGCCCGGCAAGAACCCGGACAGTCCAGTCCTGGTTGAGGGTATCGTCACTGCGCACCGAGGATTGCACCACCTCAGAGCCGAAGCGCGCCTGGGCGAAGGTTTCCATGATGGTCCGGCTGGTGGCATCGCCGATCCGGCCGCGCAGCTGTACCTTGCCGTCTTCGGCCAGCAGCGCGGTGAATTCGACCTGCCCCCTGGTTTCGGCAACCTCGGGCGCGGGCAGCACGGCCGTCAGGGCGAAAACCTCGGGCAGGCTGTTTTCCAGCTCGCCCACGACACGGTCGAACAGGGCCTGTTCGGTGCCTTGCGCCGCCATGAGGGTGATGTCGGCATCAGTGAATGTGACCGATCCCGCCCCGATCTCGGCCAGGGCCGCAATGGCCTGCTCTGCGGCGCGCGCCCAGTTCGGCGAGGGCACACCCAGACCGATCGTGCAGATGCCTTTTTCCTCCATCCCCGCCGCACGCGCGGCGGCAAGAATGCGGGTCTGCGCCTCTTCGGTGTCGGCGGAACAGGCGTCAAAGCGCGCCTTGCCGCTGTCGATCAGGAAACGCAGGTTGAACGGCGTGATCACCGGACGCGGTGCCGAGATGTCCAGCGCCAGCCTGACCCCGCTGGGAACCCGGCGCGCCAGGTCCACCTCAAGCTTGCGCCGCTCTTCCGTGCTGTCGGCCATGGCGGTGATGGCGACCCTGTCCGCCGCGATCGAGATTTTCGCCCGCGGCATGGTCTCAAGCGCCTTGATCCCGAAGCTCAGCGCCCTGTCCCAGTTGTCCGGCACCGGATAGTCCGCCGTTTCCAGCAGATCGGTCACAGCCGCACCACCGGCCATCGGGGACAGCTGCGCCATGATGCTGTCCCGGTCGATCGAGGCGGGCACAAGGCCGATCAGGGAAATCCCACCCTCGTTGCGCAGGATCTCGACCGAGAAGCGCGGCGCCTCGATGCCGCCGCTGTCACGGATATCCATCCCGTCGATCACGCGGGCGGCATCGACGATGCCACCCGCAGTCGACAGCGCCTTGAAGCGCAACGCCTCGGACGGGGCGGTGCCGGTCAGCACGACCTGCAGCCCGTTTGCCTGTACCTCGGCCCATGGCAGGTCGTTCTCGTCCAGGGCAAGGCGCACGCCATACTCGGAATTGTCCTCGATCGCCCTGACGGAAAAGTCTGCTGCGACAAGGCTCAGGCCTGCGGCAGCAAGAAATGTCATTGAGACGATGGCGATGGCGGAGAAGCGCATGAAACCCCGATGCGTGGTTCTGTATGTCCCTGTCTTAGGGTGCCGTCGGGCCGGGTGCAATCACACCAGCGCGGCACAGGCGAAAAACAGCACAGGCAAAAGGCCCGCATCCCGGTTGGACCGGAACAGGCGCAGCAGCCCGCCCATGTCATCCGCATCAAAGCGCGCCAGCTGCCAGCGCATGTGCAACAGCATCGCTAGCGCCCCGCCCAGGGCGATCAGGCTGGGCAGGATGTCCGCCCCGACGGCGCGGGTCGCCGCAAGAACGGCAATCACCATCAGGGCCGTCGTGGCATACATGAACCCCGTCAGCCATTGCGGGCTGGCTTCGCCGAACAGCCGCGCGGTGGATTTGACGCCGATCAGCGCGTCATCCTCGGTGTCCTGATGGGCATAGATCGTGTCGTAGAACAGCGTCCAGGCGATCCCGGCCACATAAAGGATCACCGCCGGCCAGCCCAGGCTGCCGGTATGGGCCGTCCAGGCCAGCAAAGCACCCCAGTTGAAGGCCAGCCCCAGAAAGACCTGGGGCCACCAGGTAAAGCGCTTGGCGAATGGATAGACCGCCACCGGCAGCAGCGCGACGATTCCCAGCACGATCGCCGCTGTGTTGAAGGTCAGCAGGATGCCGAAGGCCACCAGCGCCTGGGCGATCATCCAGCCCGCCGCCTGTTTCGCCGTGACCTGCCCCGAAGGGATGGGCCGCGACCTTGTGCGCGCCACCGCCGCGTCGAATTCGCGGTCGGTGATATCGTTCCATGTGCAGCCCGCGCCACGCATCAGAAAAGCCCCTGCCGCGCAGCCCGCGAAGATCCACAGGTCGAACAGCCGCGCCTGCCCGTCATGCAGGATCGCCAGCGTCAGCCCCCACCAGCAGGGCAACAGCAAAAGCCATGTGCCGATGGGCCGGTCCGCCCGGCTCAGGCGCAGATAGGGGCGGGTGGCCGCTGGTGCCAGCCGGTCCACCCAATTGCCGCGCACGGCATCGGAAACCTGTCCTTTGGCCTCTGGCGTCTGGTCCGGCGCGGTCATATTGTCTGCCTCATGACTGATGCGAAAATCCGCCTCTATGTAGACCAACCGCTGGGTGCGGGGCAAACCGTTCCTCTGGACCGCGACAAGGCGCATTACCTGTTCGGGGTCATGCGGCTGTCGGAAGGGGCTGGGGTGCTGCTGTTCAACGGGCGCGACGGCGAATGGCTGGCCCGCGTGACCGAGGCGGGCAAGCGCGGCGGGATGCTGCTCTGCGAGGCGCAGACGCGTCCCTTGCTGATGCCGCCCGACCTGTGGCTCCTGTTTGCCCCGATCAAGAAGGCGCGCACCGATTTCATCGTGGAAAAGGCCGCCGAAATGGGGGCGGCCCGGATCGTGCCGGTGCAGACCGATTTCACCAATGCCGAACGGATCCGGCAGGATCGCCTGCAGGCCCATGCGGTCGAGGCGGCGGAACAATGCGGCGGCACCCATGTCCCCGAAGTGGCGGATCTTGTGAGGCTGGATCGTCTGCTGGCCGACTGGCCTGCGGGGCGGCAGTTGATGTTCTGCGACGAGGGGTTTGCCGATGGCGGTGCCGCCACCGAGCCCGCCCCGGCCCTGC
Organism: Seohaeicola sp.; assembly: GCF_048006315.1. GTDB lineage: Bacteria > Pseudomonadota > Alphaproteobacteria > Rhodobacterales > Rhodobacteraceae > Seohaeicola. Next base: position 2,924,679 of record NZ_CP180350.1, read on the forward strand.
CGGTGCGCACGTCCGGCCAGCCCCCGCAACCCTGGGCGATCCTGATCGGACCCGAGGGCGGCTTTTCCCCAGCCGAACGCACCCGCCTGCATGGGCTGTCCTTCAGCCACCCGGTCAGCCTTGGCCCCCGCATCCTGCGCGCGGACACGGCGGCAGTCGCGGCGCTGACGCTGTGGCAGATGCGGCTGGGTGATTGGGACCTGCCGGCATGAGTTTCCTGCGCCCCGAGGCGCTTGCCCTGTTGCGCCGCTGGCGCGGCGTGCTGGGCGGCACGGCTGTCGCGGCCATCGGCCTGTGGTGGATCGTCACCGGTTTCGGCGTGCTGTCATGGATCGGCTGGGCGGTTCTGGTGGCGGGCCTTGCGTTGGCCTTCACGGGGCTGCAGCGGATCCGTTTTGCCACGGGGCAGGACGGCCCCGGCGTGGTCAGCATCACCGAAGGGCAGGTGGCCTATTTCGGACCGCTGACCGGGGGCGTCGTGGCCCTGTCGGAACTGGTGCGGCTGGACATCGACCATGGGGCGAAACCGGCCCATTGGCGCTTGCACCAACAGGGCCAGCCCCTGCTCGAAATTCCTTTGACCGCACAGAATGCCGCCGCGCTGTTCGATGTCTTTGCATCCCTGCCGGGTCTCAGCACGGAACGGCTGCTGACGCAGATGCGCCCGCGCGTGGCGCAGGTGGCGCACATCGTCGTGATCTGGCAGCGCGACGCGCCGCTTGCGCGATTGACACTGCCGCGCTGACGCGGCACTCCTGCCCACTGAACACACGCGCAAGAGAATTCGGAGAGCCCAGCATGTCCATCCCTCAGTCCGGCGGCGGGCCGATCGAACATCCTTCCCAACTGGCCGAATACCTCGCCTCCGGGTGCAAGCCCAAGGCGGATTGGCGCATCGGGACCGAGCATGAAAAGTTCGGCTACTGCAAGGACAGCCTGCTGCCGATCCCCTACGAGGGGCCGCGCTCGGTGCGGGCTGTGCTGGAAGGGCTGCGCGACGCCCATGGCTGGGCGCCTGTCGAAGAGGCGGGCAAGCTGATCGGCCTTGTCAAGGACGGCGCCAATGTCAGCCTGGAACCGGGGGGGCAGCTGGAACTGTCCGGTGCCGCACTCGACACCATCCACGAGACCTGCGACGAGGTGAACCAGCACCTGCGCGAGGTCAAGGATGTGGCCGACAAGGTCGGTGTCGGCTTTATCGGTCTGGGCGCCGCCCCGATCTGGACGCATGATCAGATGCCGCAGATGCCCAAGGGGCGCTACAAGCTGATGACCTCCTACATGGACCGGGTCGGGACCATGGGCAAATCCATGATGTACCGGACCTGCACGGTGCAGGTGAACCTCGATTTCGCCTCGGAACCGGACATGGTCAAGAAACTCCGCGTGGCCATCGCGCTGCAGCCCGTCGCGACCGCGCTCTTCGCCAACTCGCCCTTCTTCGAGGGCAAGCCCAACGGCCACAAAAGCTGGCGCAGCCGGATCTGGCGCGATCTGGATGCCTCGCGCACCGGCATGCTGCCCTTCGTCTTCGAGGAGGGGTTCGGGTTTGAACGCTATGCGGAATACGCGCTCGATGTGCCGATGTATTTCGTCTATCGCGATGGCAAGTACATCGACGCGCTGGGCATGTCCTTCCGTGACTTCATGGCGGGCAAGCTGCCTGCCCTGCCGGGCGAAACCCCGACCCTCAGCGATTGGGCGGATCACCTGACCACCGCCTTCCCCGAGGCGCGGATCAAGAAATACATGGAAATGCGCGGCGCCGATGGCGGCCCCTGGCGCAGGCTTTGCGCGCTGCCCGCTTTCTGGGTCGGGCTGATGTATGACCAGTCGGCGCTGGACGCGGCCTGGGACATCGCCAAGGGCTGGGATGCCGAAACCCGCGAGGCGCTGCGCGTTGCCGCCAGCGTGGACGGGCTGCAGGCCCGTGTCGGCGACATCAATATGCACGATCTGGCGCGCGAGGTGCTGGCCCTGTCCGAGGCAGGCCTCAAGGCGCGCGCGCGTGCCGGTGCGGGGGGGCTTGTGCCCGACGAAACCCATTTCCTCAATGCACTCAAGGAAAGCATCGAAACCGGCAAGACACCGGCCGATGAACTGCTCGAGAAGTACCAGGGCGAATGGAACGGGGATCTGTCGCGGATCTATTCCGACTACAGCTACTGATCGCGGGTCTCGCGCCGCGCTGCTTCTTCTTGCGCGAAATATCCTCGGGGGGGCGTCGAACAAGGTTCGACGCGGGGGGCAGACAGCCCCCCTCCGGCCCTGCGGTTATTTCTGCCCGATCTTTGGTTCGGTGCCGGCGCGCAGCCGGGTGATGTTCGCGCGGTGCCGCCAGAAGATCAGCAAGGTCAGCAGCGCCCCCAGGACAAGCGCGTGACCTTGGCCCAGCAGCACCATCCAGAATGTCGACAGCGCGGCTGCGGCAAGCGCCGCCAGCGATGAGGTGCGGCTTGCCGCTGCGGCGACCAGCCATGTGGCGCAGACGGCCAGGCCCACGGGCCAGGCCAGCGCTAGCACCAGGCCGATATAGGTCGCAACACCCTTGCCGCCCTTGAAGCGCAGCCAGACCGGGTAGCAATGGCCCAGCATGGCCGCCAGTCCGGCGATCTGTGCCGCATCCTCACCGGCCATGGCACGGGCCAGCAGCACCGCGAAAGCCCCCTTGCCGCCGTCAAGCAGCAGGGTCAGGGCGGCCGCCGTCTTGCTGCCGGTGCGCAGCACATTGGTCGCGCCGATATTGCCCGATCCGATGTCGCGCAGGTTGCCAAGGCCCATGACGCGGGTCAGCACCATCCCGAAAGGGACCGATCCCAGCAGATAGCCGATCACGGCCCAAAGCAGCAGCAGTGCGGCGGTTGTCTCGATCAGGGGCATCACAACTCTCCGAAGACGCAGGCGCCGTTCACGAATGTGCCGCGCACCTTGCCTTGCAGGCGCGCACCGTCAAAGGGCGTGTTCTTGGATTTCGACCGCAGCGCGAAACGGTCCAGCACGAAAGGCGCATCGGGATCGAACAGCACCAGGTCCGCAGGTGCGCCGACAGCCATCCGCCCCTGGGGCAGGCCCAGCCGTTTGGCCGGGTTCAGCGACAGGGCGCGGAACAGCTGCGGCAGGGTCAGGTCACCCGCATGGTGCAGGCGCAGGGCCGCGGGCAGCAGCGTTTCCAGACCCACGGCGCCGGATGCGGCCTCTTCGAAGGGCAGGCGCTTGCTTTCCTCGTCCTGCGGCGTGTGCATCGAGCTGATCGTGTCGATCAGCCCGTCGCGCAGGGCCTCGACGACGGCCAGGCGGTCATCCTCGGCGCGCAGGGGCGGCTTGACCTTGAAGAAGGTGCGGTAATCGGCCAGGTCCAGCTCGTTCAGGGTCAGATGGTGGATCGAGGTGCCGGCGGTGATGTCCAGCCCGTTGCGCTTGGCGCGCATCAGGGCGGGCAGGGCGCGGGCGGTGGTGACCTGGTCGGCGTGATAGCGCGCGCCGGTCATCTCCAGCAATGCGATGTCGCGGTCCAGACCCATGCGTTCGGCCATGGGCGACACGGCGGGCAGGCCACGCAGGCTGGCGAACTTGCCGCTGGTGGCACAGGCCCCGTCCGACAGGCCGGGGTCCTGCGGATGCCCGATCACCAGCGCGCCAAGGCTGCGGGCATAGGTCAGCGCGCGCGACAGCACCTTGGTATTGCGCACCACGTGGTCGCAATCGGTGAAGGCCACGGCGCCTGCGTCCATCAGGAAACCGATCTCGGTCATCTCGCGGCCCTCGCGGCCCTTTGTCAGGGCTGCCATGGGCAGGACGCGCACGGGGGCGGCTTCGTTCGCGCGGCGGGTGACGAATTCCAGCGTCTCGGGGCTGTCGATGGCGGGGGTGGTGTCGGGGCGGGTCACCATGGTGGTCACGCCGCCTGCGGCGGCGGCCAGACCGGCGGAGCGGAAACTTTCCTTGTGCCGCTCGCCGGGTTCGCAGACCTTCACGCCGATATCGACGATGCCGGGTGCCAGACAGGCGCCGCGACCGTCAATCACATGGGCGCCTTCGGGTATCGCCACCTCGGCACCAAGGGCCGCGATCTGGCCGTCACGGATCAGCAGCGATCCGGGCGTCACGGTGCCCGCTTCGGGATCGATCAGCCGGACATTGTGGAATAGCGTGGTGGTCATGCGGCCCCCCGGTCTGTGGCGTCAGCGCCGTCTTACCCTGCACCGTTCCTCCGGTCCAGCGGGATAACAGGGCCGCCCCTTGGGCATGTCCCATGATGGGACAAAAGACGGACCAAGCGTTTTCAATGGGTTGGCGGTGCGGTTTATGAAAATTTTAACGGTTGGGGATGGTTTGGCAGGTCTGGTGACCCGTTCCGGCGTCCTGCGCCGCACAGCCATCGTGCATCGAAGGGCGGCGGGGCGTGAAAAATGAACCTGAAGCACATCATTATGCAAGGGTGATCCGCCTTGCGATCTTGTCCTGAGCATGCGGCGGAGTGCGGACAGACATGTCCAAGATTTTGAAAAAATCTTGTGTTTCGACGTCAAAAAAAAACCCTATTGATTGAGTATTAAAATTTTTTCCTCCATTGGAAGAGCATGAAGTCATTGATCAATCGCCGTTCTGTCTTTCTTTTTCTCGCAATCTGCCTCGCGGGTCTTGCGCTTGTCGTGACGCCTGAACGATTGGCCTCTTTCGGCATCATGGATTCGTCGCTGACGTCAGATAACCCGCTGACGCGCCAGTCAGCCTTGAGGCTCATTCTTTTCGCCCGTATCGGCCTTGCGGTTTGCGGCATGCTTCTGGCCACCCTGGCACTGGCTGCCCCGAGGATCGAAGCATCTGCGTTCTTTCAGCGCTGCATCCGCGAAGGATCGACGTTTCCGAAATATTACGAGCAACAACAACGCAGGGTTTTCCATGGTACGGCGCTTGTCGCCCTGACAAGCTTGGTTGCTGCAAGCCTTTATATCTGGCTGGGCAGTCGCTTTGGCAGCCAAACGCAGGGTTTGGTCAGCCAGGAGGACGGGTTCATCGAATGGACCTCCGCGCTGCTGCTTCTTGCTGCCTGTCTGACCGCATTGCGCGTCGCCAGCAGAATGCCCGACAAGGCGCATGCCGGGATGCATTTGTTTCTGGGCGTTCTGTTTTTCGTGATGCTGGGGGAAGAGATCAGCTGGGGGCAGAGGTTATTGGGCTTTTCGACGCCGGATACACTGGCGCAGATCAATGTCCAGGGTGAAACGAATCTCCATAATTCCTTTGGCTATCTTTTCGATCACCTGTTCATTCTGGGATTCTTCGTCTGGGGTTGTGTTCTGCCTTTGCTCTATTGGTTCGAGCCGGTCTGGTGCTGGGTGCAGAGCCGCCTCGGGATTCCCATCCCCAGCGCTGGCCTGAGCCTTGCCATGTTGGGGATAACCCTCTTTCAAGAACAGGTCACCGACAGCCTGTTCGGCGTCATCCCCGGTTTCCGGGTGCCCGAACTCAGAGAGTTGCTGTCGGCGCTGTGCTTCGGGCTGATGATGATCGAGTCGCGCGCGCTGACTGCGGACAAATCGTAAGGATCGCACGACCCTTGCAGGCCTTTCCGGGCAAGGCATGGCGTGTTGCCTGCCTCAGCCCGTGGCCCCTGCCATGGCCCGTTCCAGTCGTGCACGGGCGGCCGCGCCGTCGGACTGGTACTTGATCAGGTGCTTGTCGCCCCCGTGCGTCACGATCTGCACGGCTGATCCCAGCTTGTTCACCGCCTTGATCCCGCGCAGGGACACCGCACGGCCGCCGGGTCCCAGAAGGCGCCGGTCGGTCAGATCCCAGCGCACCCCCAGTTCGTCCGAGGCGACATAGCCCGCGCGGATCGCGATCGCGGCAAGGCCGCCCACGGCACCTGTCCAGACATGAGGGTTTCCGATCACCCAGAGGATCGCCATGCCAAGGCCCATGGCCCCGGCCGCCATCCAGGCGTGATCGCGCCAATAGGTGGCCCGGTCGGCGCGGAAGCTGTGCAGAACGGTTTCGCCATCCGCCAATGGCGCGGTCGGGGTCAGCGCATGGGATTGGGCGCTGTCCATCACCCGGCCATCCAGACGACAAGGCCCGTCAGCACGAAAAGCACCAGCAAGGCGACCATCGCGATCCGGCCCGACATGGCGGCATCCGAGACGGGTTTGCGCCCGCCCGAGAGGGGCGCGCCCTTCGCGCCACCCGTGGGCAGCGGGTCGAAGGTCACCGGGGGGCGTTCCTCGGTGAAGAGGCCCAGAAAGGTCAGCCTGTCCGATGGCGCAATCTGCGCCGCCTGTCCGCCAAAGGCCCCGGCCAGCAGGATCACGACCTTGCCACCTTCGTTTTCCAGCAGCGCGCGATGTGCGGCGATCTCCGCGGCGGGGATGCCAAGCCCCTCTTCCATGTAGCCGGTCAGCCCGATGTCACCCAGTTGCGCCACATCGAAAACCTCGACATGGCTTTCGTCCAGGTGATCGACGCCAAGTTCGGCCAGCAAGGGCCAGTGCAGCTTGCCTTCGGCATCCGGCCGCCGTTCCGTCATGCGGGCGATCTCGGCCTCGGTGCCGCGCAGGCCGAAGATGCGCACGGTGCCGAATTCGGCGTCGCGGACATGCAGCGGATCGGTCATACCATCACACCGGCCGTGCTGCGCGCCGCGCGCAGGTTGCGCGCCAGAAGGTCCATCGCCGCCATGCGGACGGCCACGCCCATTTCCACCTGTTCCTGGATGACCGAACGGTTGATGTCATCGGCCAGCGTGCCGTCGATCTCGACCCCGCGATTCATCGGGCCGGGGTGCATGACGATCGCGTCGGGCTTCGCATGGGCCAGCTTTTCGGCATCCAGCCCGAATCGGTGGTAATACTCGCGCTCGGACGGGATGAAGCCGCCGTCCATCCGTTCCTTCTGCAGCCGCAGCATCATGACCACATCCACGTCCTGCAGGCCTGCGCGCATGTCCTCATGGACCTCGACCCCGAAATCGCCGATGCCCGCCGGCATCAGGGTGGGCGGGCCGATCAGGCGGATGCGGTTCTCCATCTTGCCCAGAAGCAGGATATTCGAGCGGGCCACGCGGCTGTGGGCGATGTCGCCGCAGATCGCGATGTTCAGCCGGTGCAGGCGGCCCTTGGCGCGGCGGATCGTCAGCGCGTCCAGCAGGGCCTGCGTGGGGTGTTCGTGCCGCCCGTCGCCTGCGTTCAGCACGGCGCAATTGACCTTCTGCGCCAGCAGGTCGACCGCGCCGGAATGCGGATGGCGCACCACCAGCAGGTCGGGATGCATCGCGTTCAGGGTCATCGCCGTGTCGATCAGCGTCTCGCCCTTCTTGATGGACGAGGCCTGCATCGACATGTTCATCACATCCGCGCCCAGCCGCTTGCCCGCCAGTTCGAAACTGGCCTGTGTGCGGGTCGAGGCCTCGAAGAACATGTTGATCTGGGTCAGGCCCGCCAGCACATCGCCATGTTTCACATCGCGCCGGTTCAGGGCGACATATTGATCCGCAAGGTCCAGAATCGTGGTGATTTCCTGCGGGGCCAGCGGTTCGATCCCCAGCAGATGTCTTTGGGCGAAACTCATGCGGGCCTCCTTGGGTTCATGGCCTGCTTATAGAAAGCCCGTGCGCCTGCGGCAAGGATGCGTGGCATGCTTTCGCTGTCCGGGCCGGCGGGATAGAGTGACGCCATGGAATCGGTACTGGATCACCGCAGCGCAAGGGCGCTTCTGGACTGGCATATCGCGCTGGGGGCGGATGAATGCATCCAGGACATGCCGGTCAACCGCTACGAGTTGCCGGATGCAGCCCCTGTTTCGGTGCGCAAGATGGCGGCAGCCCCCGCCCCGGACACACCCGGAACGGGCGCGCCGCAGCCTGCCCGCATCGTGCCCATGGCGCAGGTCGATCCCGTGGCCGAGGCGCGTCGCGCCGCCGCGGCCGCCGCCGATCTGCCCGCCCTCCGGGAGGCGATGGAGGGGTTTTCCCTTTGCGACCTCAGGCGCGGGGCGCGCAATTTCGTCTTTGCCGACGGTATGCCCGGCGCGCGCGTCATGATCGTGGGCGAGGCGCCGGGGCGCGAAGAGGATCTGGAGGGGCGGCCCTTCGTGGGGCCGGCGGGTCAGTTGCTGGACCGCATGCTGGCCGCGATCGGGCTGGCGCGCGGTTCCGATCAGGTGGACGGGTCTGTCTACATCACCAATGTCCTGCCTTGGCGGCCGCCGCAAAACCGTGACCCCGAAGCTGCAGAAATCGCCATGATGCGCCCCTTCCTCGAGCGGCATATCGCGCTGGCGCGCCCCGAGATCCTGATCCTGATGGGCAATCACGCCTGTGATGCCCTGTTGCAGCGCAAGGGTATCCTGCGCCTGCGCGGCACATGGGCCGAGGCCGCGGGTCTGCCCGCGATGCCGATGACGCATCCGGCTTATCTTCTGCGCAACCCTGCCGCCAAGCGCGAGGCTTGGGCTGACCTGCTGGCGATCCAGAACCGTTTGGCACGCGCTACATGATCGTCGATCCCCTGCTGCTTCTGGCCTTTCTGCCCGCCGGGCTGGCGCTGAACCTGACGCCGGGGGCCGACATGATGTTCTGCCTGGGCCAGGGAATGAGGGCCGGTGCGCGGCCTGCCATCGCGGCCAGCGGAGGAATCGCGATTGGCGGTCTCTGCCATGCCGCGATTGCGGGGCTGGGCCTCAGTGCCCTGATCGCGGCGATGCCTGGCGCACTGGACGTGATCCGCTGGATCGGGGTCGCCTATCTGCTTTTTCTCGCTGTGCAGGCGTTGCGCGTGGGGCCGATCGAGATGGCCGAGGCGCGCCAGATACGCCCCCGCGCGGCCTTTCGCGCATTCCTGCACGGTCTGGCGGTGAACCTGACCAATCCCAAGGTGATCCTCTTCGTGCTGGCCTTCGTGCCGCAATTCGTGGACCCCGCCCGTGGTGCGGTGCTGGCGCAGTTCCTGATCTATGGCGCGGTTCTGTCCCTGGGCGGTTTCGTGATCAACGGTGCGGTGGGCGTCTTTGCCGCAGGGGTTGCGGGCCGTCTTGCGGGCAATCTGCGGTTGGCCCGGCTGCTGGGATGGATCAGCGCCGGGATATTCACTGGCCTCGCCCTCAGGCTGGCCCTGATGCAGAAAGGATGATCCATGTCGCGGATCGATGAGAGCAAGGAATTCGTGCCGGTACGGATCGCGGTTCTGACCGTGTCGGACACGCGCGCGGCTGCGGATGACCGGTCCGGCGATACGCTGGTCGAACGTTTGACGGCGGCGGGGCATGTTCTGGCTGTACGTGCAATTATCCGCGATGAACGCGCCGATATTGCGCAACAATTGCGCGAATGGATTGCTGACCCCGCAATTGACGTGATCATTTCGACGGGTGGCACCGGCCTGACCGGGCGTGATGTGACGGTCGAGGCGCATCGCGACGTCTATGAAAAGGAGATCGACGCCTTCGGCACGGTCTTCACCATCGTGTCGATGAAGAAGATCGGCACAAGCGCCGTGCAAAGCCGCGCGACGGCGGGTGTGGCGGGGGGCACCTACCTGTTTGCGCTGCCCGGCAGCCCCGGTGCCTGCCGTGATGCCTGGGACGAGATTTTGGCGCTGCAGCTGGATTACAGGCACCGTCCCTGCAACTTCGTCGAGATCTTTCCGCGCCTCGAGGAACACAAGCGACGGAAATAGGGTTCTGTTGCGTATCAACGGCTGATGACGCGGCGTCACGGGCTTGTGGCTTGGCAAGTGTTGCGATCCCGCTAGGCTATGCGGCCGGGGCTTGACCCCTGAATGCAAGGATCGAATGACGATGCGGTTTCTGCGCCGGGGCCTGAGCGGCCTTTTCCTGATCTTCCTGACGCTGGCCCTTCTGGTCATGGCAGGGCAGACCCTGCGCGAGGCCGTGCAGGACCGCCTGTCGCGCGAAGCCCGGATGCCCGAAGCGCGCGAGCGGCTTTTTTCCGTGAACGTGGTCGCGGCCGAGGCGCAGGATGTGATCCCGGTGCTGACCGCCTATGGACAGGTGCAAAGCCGCCGGACGCTTGAAATCCGGGCCGCGACGGGCGGCGCGGTGCTACAGATCGCGCCCGAATTCGTCGAAGGCGGCAGCGTGCGCGAAGGGCAGGTGCTGGTGCGGATCGATCCTGCCGCGGCACAGGATGCGCTGGCGCGGACGCAGGCCGATGCACGCGACGCCACCGCCGAGGCGCGCGATGCGGCCGTGGCGCTGGATCTGGCGCGCGCCGAATTGGTCGCGGCCGAGGATCAGGTTGCCTTGCGCGAACGCGCGGCCTTGCGGCAGCGCGACATCGCGGCGCGCGGGGTCGGGTCTGATGCGGCGGTGGAAACCGCCGAACTGGCGGCAAGTGCGGCGCGTCAGGCGGTTCTGACCCGTCGCCAGGCGATCGCGCAGGCCGAGGCGCGGCTGGCCCAATCCGCAACCCGGCAGGAGCGCGCGGCCATCGCCCTGGCCGAGGCCGAGCGACGGCTGGAGGATACGGTGATCCGCGCCCGGTTCAGCGGTGTTCTGGGGGGTGTCAGCCTGGTCGAAGGCCGCCTGGTGTCGGCCAATGAACAACTGGGTTTGCTGATAGATCCAGACAGTCTTGATGTGGCCTTTCGCGTCTCGACCGCGCAGCATGGCCGGTTGCTGGATGGGCAGGGGCGTCTGGCCGATCTGCCGGTCCGGGTGCGCCTTGATGCCTTTGGCCTGGAACTGGAACGCGCGGGCCGTCTGACCCGTGACAATGCGACGGTGGCCGAGGGGCAATCGGGGCGGCTGATCTATGCCGCGCTGGATGATCCGGGCGGTTTGAAGCCCGGCGATTTCGTGACGGTCGAGGTGGACGAGCCTGCATTGACCGACGTGGTGCGCCTGCCGGGGTCTGCGATGGACAGCGCGGGCACCGTTCTGGCGCTGGGCGATGGCGACCGGCTCGAGGTGCTGCCAGTCACCTTGCTGCGTCGGCAGGGCAACGACATCCTGGTGGCCGCCGCAGGGCTTGAGGGGCGCGAGATCGTGACCCGGCGCACCCCGCTGCTGGGGGCAGGCATCGGCGTGCGACCGTTGCGCGCCAAGGATGCGCAGGACGATCAGGCGCAAGCAGCCCCGACGGCGCCGGAACTTCTGGAACTGACAGCCGAGCGGCGCGCCCGCCTTGTGGCCTTCGTCGAGGGCAATACCCGCATGCCCGCCGAGATGCGCAACCGGCTGCTGGCGCAGCTGCAGGAAGATCGCGTGCCGGCCGCCGTCGTGCAGCGGCTTGAACAGCGGATCGGGGGCTGAGCGGGATGGTGCGCGGCATCCCCCCCGTCGCCGGTGGCATCCTGTCCTATTTCACGCGGCACAGGACGGCCGCGAACCTGCTGCTGGTGCTGATGGTCGTGGCCGGGCTGGCCGCCGCGCCCAACATGCGCGCGCAGTTCTTTCCCGATGTGGTCGTCGATGACGTCACCGTCAGCGTGGCCTGGCAAGGGGCCGGGGCCGAAGACGTGGACAATGCCATCGTGCAGGTGATGGAACCGGCGCTCTTGTCGGTGGAAGGGGTCGCGTCGTCGTCATCCTCCAGCCGCGAGGGGCGCGCGTCGATCCGGCTGGAGTTCGAACCCGGTTGGGACATGGGCCGCGCCGCCGAGGATGTGCAGGCCGCCGTGGATCAGATCACGACCCTGCCCGACGAGGCGGAGGAGCCGCAGGTGCAGCGCGGCATCTGGCGTGATCGCGTCACCGACGTGGTGATCACCGGCCCGGTCGGGGTGGACCAGTTGGCGCGCTTTGCCGATGAACTGGTGACGCGGCTTTTCGCGGAAGGCATCACGCGGACCACGGTGCGCGGTGTGGCCGCGCCGGAAACGCTGGTCGAGGTCGCGTCGGTCAAGTTGATGGCGCATGACATTTCCATCGCCGAGATCGCGGCCGTCATCGCGGCCGAGGTGACGGCCGACCCCGCCGGCGATGTGACCGGTGCGAATGCGCGGGTGCGCACGGGGTCGGGCCGCACCGCGCCCGACCAGATTGCGCAGATCGTGCTGCGGTCGAACCCGGACGGATCGGTTCTGCGGCTGTCGGACGTGGCGCAAGTCGAAAAGCTGGGCGTGGACCGCGAGCGGGGGTATTTCGTGGGCGACAACCCGGCCATGACGATCCGCGTCGATCGCTCGGCCAGTGGTGATGCGATCCGCGCGCAGGCGCAGGTCGAAAAGGCGGCGGCGGCATTGCAGGCCACGCTGCCTGCGGGCGTGACGGTCGATCTGATCCGCACCCGTGCCGAACAGATCACGGGACGTCTGGACCTGCTCATCTCGAACGGGTTGACGGGTCTGGCGCTGGTGGTGGGGCTGCTGTTCCTGTTCCTGAACGCGCGCACCGCCTTCTGGGTGGCGGCGGGTATCCCGGTGGCGATGCTGGCGGCGATCGCGCTGATGTATGGCTTCGGGCTGACGCTGAACATGATCAGCCTGTTCGGGTTGATCATCACGCTGGGGCTGGTGGTGGATGATGCCATCGTGGTGGGCGAGCATGCCGATGCGCGCTACCGCATGGGAGAGCCGCCTGTCGTGGCCGCCGAGAATGCCGCGCGGCGCATGGCGATGCCGGTTTTCGCCGCGATGCTGACCACGGTGATCGCCTTTTTCGGGCTGGTCGTCGTGGGCGGGCGCATGGGCACGCTGATCGCCGATATTCCCTTTACGGTGATCGTGGTCCTTGCGGCGTCATTGGTGGAATGCTTCCTGATCCTGCCCAATCACATGTCTCATGCGCTGGCGCATGCCGTCCGGGATCACTGGTATGACCTGCCCAGCCGCGCCGTGAACCGGGGCTTCGACTGGTTGCGCGACCGGGGGTTCCGGCCGCTGATGGGGCTGGTGGTCAGGGCGCGTTATCCCGTGCTGGCGGGGGTGATCCTGCTGCTGGCGGTGCAGGTGGCCGCGCTGGTGCGGGGCGATGTGCCCTGGCGGTTCTTCAACTCGCCCGAACAGGGCAGCATCACGGGCAATTTCGCGATGCTGCAGGGCGCCAGCCGCAGCGACACGCTGGCCATGATGCACGAGATGCAGCGCGCCGCCATCGAGGTTGCCGCGCGCTACGAGGCCGAGCATGGCCGCAATCCCATCGCCTACATGATCGCGGAAATCGGCGGCAACTCGGGCCGGTCCCTGCCCGGTGCCGAGGATACCGAGGCCGATCTGCTTGGGGGGTTGTCGATCGAGATGATCGACCCGGATCTGCGGCCCTATTCGTCCTTCGCCTTCGTGGCAGATCTGCAGGACGCGGTGCAGATGCATCCCCTGGCCGAAACCGTCAGTTTCCGGGGCTGGCGGTCAGGCCCGGCGGGCGAGGCGCTGAACGTGCAGTTCTATGGCGCCACCGCAGAGGGGCTGAAGGCGGCGAGCGAGGCGCTCAAGACCGAGTTGGCGCGCTTTTCCGAGGTGTCGGCGGTCGAGGATACGCTGGCCTATGACAAGGAAGAGCTGATCCTCGAACTGACGCCGCAGGGGCAGGCCATGGGGTTTGCCATCGACGATCTGGGCCGGGTGCTGCGGCACCGGCTGAACGGGCTGGAGGCCGCGACCTATCCCGAGGGGCCGCGCAGCGCCGCGATCCGGGTGGAACTGCCCGGCGATGAGCTGACCGGCGATTTCATGGAGCGGATGCTGCTGCGCGCGCCATCGGGCGCTTATGTGCCGCTGGCCGATATCGTCAGCGTCGCGGCGCGGGCCGGCTTTTCGACCGTGCGCCGGGAAAACGGCCTGCGGGTGATCACTGTGACCGGCGACATATCCGAGGACGATCCCGCCCGCGCCGCCGCCGTGATGCAGGCCCTGACGGACGAGATCCTGCCGCGCATCGCCTCCGAGATGCAGTTGGAATATCGTCTGGCGGGACTGTCGGAACAGGAGGATGCGTTCCTGTCGGATGCGCGCACCGGCCTGATCCTGTGCCTGACGGGGATCTACCTTGTTCTGGCCTGGATCTTTGCCAGCTGGACCCGCCCGGTCGTGGTGATGGCTGTCATCCCCTTCGGACTGGTCGGCACGATATGGGGCCATGCGCTGTGGGATGTGCCGATGTCGATGTTCACCATCGTGGGTCTGCTGGGGATGACGGGGATCATCATCAACGATTCCATCGTGCTGGTCACGACCATCGACGAAAAGGCGCGCGAGCGCGGCTTGGTTCCCGCGATCATCGACGGGACGGCAGACCGTTTGCGGGCCGTGATGCTGACGACGCTGACGACGGTGCTGGGCCTTGCGCCGCTGCTGTACGAGACATCGTCGCAGGCGCAATTCCTCAAGCCGACGGTGATCACGCTGGTTTACGGCCTGGGTTTCGGGATGGTGCTGGTGCTGCTGGTGGTGCCTGCGCTGATGGCGATCCAGCAGGATGTGGCGCGGCAGGTGCAAGCGTTCCGGCGCGGGCTGCGCCAGCGGCGGACCGCGCTGCCGCTCAGGCTGGTGGCGGCGTCGGGCCTTGCCTGGCTGGGTGCGACGCTTGGCATGGTGGCCTGGCAGGGTGCCTTGCCCGCCGTGCTGGCCGGGCTGATGCCGGGGCTTGCGCAGGGCACGCCCATGATGGCGGCGCTGTTGCTGTTCCTGGGGGGTATCTCAGGTGGCCTGGTGGTGGCCTTCGGCGCGATCATCCTGTGGCAGTCGCGCAAGGCGCGTGGCGCCGCGCGCGAGGCATGACCCCAAGGGCCGCGGCGCGCGGCCCGGTCAATCCCCCGGTCAATCCGACGTGCAGCCGTGAATGTCCACGGCGCGTTCGGCCCCCAGAACCGTCATCCTGAGGCCGGAGCGATCAAGCGCGAAGGCCTGCCCCGACACATGGACCAGTTCGGTCACTGCGCGCAGCGTCTGACCCTTTCGGGTGCTTTCGGTTTCGGCCACCCAGACCTGCGGATCGGCGGTTTCGACCAGAACGGTCTCGGTCCCGCCGGCGCTGGGCATGTCGATCTCGACCGAGAGGCGCAAGCCATCGCTGATCGGGCTGAGGCTGCAGGTCACGCGGCGCACATCGGCCTGCGCCGCGGTCACCGGCTGATCGGCCAGGGCGGCCCGGATCATCGCCTGCTGCGCATCGCTGCCCCTTGCGGGCAGGTCCAGCGCGAGATCGAATTCGACCGGCACGCAGATCGTGCTGCAGATCCCGATCTGCAGACGGGCCGACAGGCGGGCGGGTTGACCGGGATCCCGGGGCGCCACCAGCAGGGGCAGGACCAGTTCGTCGGCATATCCGACTGTCTGAAGGCCGTTCTGGCTGAAGACCCGGGGCGTCGGCCAGACCGGATCCACAGAGGCAAGGTTATGCGCGCCATGAAACTCCATCGCCGGGGGGATGCCCGCATCACCGGGCGCACGCCAATAGGTTTTCCAGCCGGGCGCCAGGGCAAGATGCAGTGCCACGACATGTTGTCCGCCTTCCGTGCTCCAGCCCGGCAGCACCTCGATCCGCACCATGTCGGCCGGGCTGTCGCTGCCGGCCTGCGCAGGCATGGACAGTCCCGCCACCAGAAGCAGCGGCAGAAGAAGGCGGGTGGCAAGGGAAGGATGCAAGGCGGTCATGCGTCTGGTGATGCGCGAATCTCTGCTCAAGGACAACTCACATTCGGGAGATGTTGCGGCGTTCTGACCTAACCGTGATCACCGGGCTGCGGCCTGCCCGCCGCTTTGGCAGATGCCTGCTTGCCCGTGGCTGTTTTGGGATGCAGTCTGGCAAGAGGCAGCACGGGACATATATCTGGGGCATGGACAAGGCGGATCCGACATCAGGGCAACAGGGCAAACCGGGCAGAGCCGGCAGGCTGGACCTGACCGGAAAACTGCTGATCGCCATGCCCGCGATGGAGGATCCCCGCTTTGCCCGGTCGGTCGTGTTCCTCTGCGCCCATTCCGCCGATGGGGCGATGGGGCTGATCGTGAACAAGCCCGCCGTCGATCTGAGCCTGCGCATGTTGCTGGAACAGGTATCGGTCAGTGTCGTGCCGGGGCTGGCCGACAGGCCCGTGCATTTCGGCGGGCCCGTCGAACATGCGCGCGGATTCGTGCTGCATTCGGGCGACTACCGCTCGCGCGTGACCACGCTGGAGGTGGCGGGCGGTTTCGGAATGACCGCCACGCTGGATGTGCTGGAGGATATCGGTGCGGGCCACGGACCCGCGCGCGCCATCGTGGCGCTGGGCTATGCGGGATGGGGGCCGGGGCAGCTGGAGCGTGAAATCGCGCAGAATGGCTGGCTGACCGTGGATGCCGCGGCTGAACTGGTGTTCGATACGGCCGATGCGGTCAAATGGGATGCAGCGCTGCGCCGGTTGGGTGTGGATGCGCTGGCGCTGTCCTCGGCTACGGGCCGCGCCTGACTGCGGCGCTGGCTGCGCTCCGCGCGGGGATATTTTCAGCAAGAAGAAACGGGCGGCGTCGCCTGGGGACGCGGGGCGGCGGCGCGGCGCAGGCGGTCGTTGATCGCGCGGCCCAGCCCGGTGTCGGGGATCGGGGCCACGGCGATGCGGGCCGCGCCGCGCCCGTCCAGCGCATGCAGATGCGGAAAGAGATTGGCCGCCGCCTCGGTCAGTGTGCCCGTGGGCGAAAGGTTCAGGTCGCAGTCCATCGCGCCGAAGCCCAGCATCAGTTCACCGGGGGCGGCGGAGGTTGCGTTCAGGCGCAACAGCGCGTCGGGCGCGTAATGGGATTCCATCTGACCCGGCGCCGTCAGCTTGCGCGGGGTGATGTCCTGGGCGAGGGGGTGGCCGAGGCAGGTCTCGATCTCTTCGGCGGGCAGGCCGCCGTGGCGCAGCAGGGTGGGCGCGCCCGTCAGGCCGAGAATGGTGGATTCGAGGCCCACGGGGCAGGGGCCGCCATCCAGCACGGCCTCGATCCGGCCATCGAGACCCGCCATCACATGGGCTGCCGTGGTCGGGCTGATCCGGCCCGAGGGATTGGCCGAGGGGGCGGCGACGGGGCCGCCGAAGGCCGCAAGCAGGTGGCGCGCCAAAGGATGGGCCGGCACGCGGATCGCCAGGCTGGGCAGGTCGGCGGTGACAAGATCGGACAGCGCGGAATCCGCGCGGATCGGCAGCACAAGGGTCAGGGGGCCGGGCCAGAAGGCGCGGGCCAAAGCCTCGGCCGTGTCGGACCACTGGACATGGCGGCGCGCGGCATCGGCATCGGGCACATGCACGATCAGCGGGTTGAAACGGGGCCTTCCCTTGGCCTCGAAGATGCGGGCCACGGCCAGGCTGTTGCGCGCGTCGGCACCCAGCCCGTACACCGTCTCGGTGGGAAAGGCGACCAGACCACCCGCCGCCAGGAGACTGGCGGCGCGGGCGATACCGGCCTCATCGGGGGCAAGCAGTTCGGTGCTGGTCATGCTGTCTTGTCCAATGACGCCGCGTTTCTGTTGAAGGCCGCCGCGCTTGGGTTCACGTTGCGGAAACACCGTTGCATACAAGTGCCGTGCGTCTTTGCCAAGCTTCCGGCTGCAGGGCCGTGGCGAGGATCCGACGGCCTGAAGGAGACGACCGATGACCTACCGCGCCCCTGTCGAGGAATTCCGCTTCATCTTCAACCATGTGGCCGATTTTAGCCGTGTCGTCGGCACGGCGCGTTTCGCGGATGCGACGGCCGATGTGACCGATGCGATCCTCATCGAGGCGGGCAAACTGTGCGAGGACAAGCTGGCACCCTTGCAGCGCACCGGCGATCTGCATCCCGCGCGGCTGGAAAACGGCAAGGTCCGCACCACGCCCGGTTTCGCCGAGGCCTATGCGGCCGTCGCCGAAGGCGGCTGGGTGTCGATCGCGGCGAGCCCCGCATTCGGCGGCATGGGCCTGCCGATGACCGTGACCACCGCCGTCAACGAGATGATGAGCGGCGCCTGCCTGTCTCTGCAACTGAACCCCTTGATGACGCAGGGCCAGATCGAGGCGCTGGAGCATCATGCCAGCGACGCGATCAAGGCGCTTTACCTGCCAAAGCTGGTCACCGGCGAATGGTGCGGCACCATGAACCTGACCGAACCGCAGGCGGGCAGCGACGTGGGGGCCCTGACCACCAAGGCAGTGCCCAACGGCGACGGGACCTATGCGATCACCGGGCAGAAGATCTACATCAGCTGGGGCGACAATGATTTCAGCGCCAATGTCTGCCACCTGGTGCTGGCGCGGCTGCCCGATGGTAAGCCCGGCACCAAGGGGATCAGCCTTTTCCTGGTGCCCAAGCTGATCCCGGATGCCAGGGGCAATCCGGGGGTGGCCAACAGCCTGAAGGTGGTGAGCCTTGAGCACAAGATGGGCCTGCATGGCAGCCCGACCTGCGTGATGCAGTACGAGGGTGCGACCGGCTGGCTGATCGGACATGAACATGACGGCATGGCCGCCATGTTCACCATGATGAACAACGCCCGCCTTGGCGTGGGGTGCCAGGGGATCGGCGTGGCCGAGGCCGCCACCCAGCATGCGCTGGCCTATGCGGCGGATCGGCGGCAGGGGCGCACGCCGGTGGGCGAGGGGCGCGGGCCGATCCTGGATCATGCCGATGTGCGCCGGATGCTTCTGACCATGAAGGCCGAGACCTTCGCCGCGCGGTCGATCGCGCTGGCCTGCGCCGTTGCGATCGACCTGGGGACCGCCACGGGCGAGGCCGAATGCAAGGCGCGCGCGGCGCTGCTGACGCCCATTGCCAAGGCGTTCGGCACGGATGTGGGCATCGGCGTGGCCGAGATGGGTGTGCAGGTGCATGGCGGCATGGGCTTTGTCGAGGAAACGGGTGCCGCGCAGTTCAGCCGCGATGTGCGCGTGACCGCGATCTACGAGGGGACCAACGGCATCCAGTCGATGGACCTTGTGGGGCGCAAGATGATGGACGGGGGCGAGGCTGCGTTCCGCCTGCTGGACGAGATCGAGGCCCATGCCGAAACCGCCCGCACCATCCATCCCGTCATGGCCGAAAAGGTCTGGCAGGCCACCGAAACCCTGCGCGAGGCGGTGGAGTGGCTGGTGGCGCAATCCGACATGACGACCCGTTTCGCCGGATCGGTTCCCTTCCTGCGGGCTTTCGCGCGGGTGCTGGGGGCGCATTTCCATCTGAAGGCGGCCTTGGCCGAGGGGGGCGAAGGCCCACGGGTCAAGCTGGCGCGGTTCTACGTGAACCGTCTTCTGCCCGAACACCAGGCGCTGCTGGTGCAGGCGATGGCCGGGGCCGAGGATCTCTATGCCATGACAGATGCGGAGCTGTGCGCGTGATGGACGGCACGGGCGGCGGCATCCGGTATCCATGGGAGGCCGCCCCGGCGACCGGAGAGACGGTGCAGGTGGCAGAGGGCATCCTGTGGATCCGCCTGCCGCTGCCGATGGCGCTGGATCACGTCAACATCTATGCGCTGGACGAGGGTGATTACTGGACCATCGTCGACACGGGCGTGCATTCGCGCAAATCGGTCGCCCTGTGGGAAGAGTTGCTGACAGGCGCGCTGGGCGGCAAGCCCGTGGGCCGGGTGATCCTGACGCATCACCATCCCGATCACGTCGGCATGGCCGGTTGGCTGATGCAGCACCAGGGCGCCGCGCTGTGGACAACGCGTACGGCCTGGCTGATGGCGCGGATGCTGATCCTTGATGCCGAGGACCGGCCCAGCCCGCAGGCCCTGGCCTTCTGGCGCAGAGCGGGGATGGATGCGGAGATCTATGCGAAACGCAGCAGCGAGCGGCCCTTCAACTTTGCCGATATCGCGCATCCCTTGCCGGTGGGCTATCACAGGGTGCAGCAGGGCGACGTGATCCGGTCGGCGGGGCGCGACTGGGACGTGCATATCGGCGCGGGCCATGCGCCCGAGCACCTGACGCTGTGGAGCAGGGACTGCAACCTTGTCATCTCGGGCGATCAGATCCTGCCCTCGATCAGCCCGAATATCGGTGTCTACGCGACCGAGCCCGAGGCCGACCCGCTGGCCGACTGGCTGGAGGCCTGCGAGCGGCTGGGCCAGTTGGCGCGCGAGGATCACCTGGTGCTTGGGGGACACAAGCTGCCGTTCACGGGCCTGCCGTTCCGCATGCGCCAGTTGATCGACAACCATCACGGCGGCTTGCGTCGCCTGCTGGCGCATCTGGATCAGCCGCGCGTGGCGGGTGACTGCTTTGCCCCGCTGTTCAAGCGGCGCATCGATGCGGGCACCTATGGGCTGGCGCTGGTCGAGACGGTTGCACATCTGAACCATCTGCATAGACTCGGCCAGGTGACGCGGGTGGCGCGCGAGGACGGGGCCTGGCTCTGGCAGGCGGTGCGCTGATCCCCCGGTTCAGGGAAGGGCGCTGCGATGGAAACCAAGATCAGCACCGTGGCCGAGGCGAACGAGCGGGATCCGCTGATGCCGCGCCGCTGCGACCTGCGCGCCGATGCGGATGAGGCGGCTGTCGGCAAGCTGGTCGAGGATCTGGACGCCGTCGATATCGCCGACAAGAGCGAGGCCGAATGGGCCTATGAACGGCTGGTGATCTATATCCAGGAGTTCGAGGATCAGCTGGACAATCAGCACGAGGTTGCCATGGGCTTTGCCGGCAGCGAGGCTGGTATCCTGCAGATCGAGGGGATGGGCTTTTTCGACCCCGATATCCTGACCTTCTACGGCACGGACGAGGATGGCGTGCCGACCCAGCTGATCCAGCATGTCAGCCAGTTGAGCGTGATTCTGCGGGCCATGCCCAAGGCCACCGAAGAGGAGCCGCCCAAGCGCATCGGTTTCCGCCTGGCACGGCGTCTGGACAAGGGCTGAGGTGTCGCACAGGGTCAAAATTCGGCCTGCTGCGCCGTTTTGACTGGATGACACGCGGAAAAAATTGCGGTATCCGCTGCCCAGACAGGTGCCGGACCGGCACAGGACACCCAAGCAGAGGAAGACCCCGATGGCCGAACACAAGCATGGCGAGATGAACGTTGAAGTGCAGGAAAAGACCTTTGAGGGCTTTGTGACCTTCACCATCCGGTCCGTTATGGTGATCATCGGCATCCTGCTGTTCATGGCGCTGGTCAACAGCTGATCCGAAGGCTTTCGGGCCGTCGGGCTGTCAGGGGTTACTGATGTCTGTGTCGCGCATCATTCTGGCCCTTGGGCTGGTCGCAGCAATCGGCGCCTGTGCGCCACAGCCCGAACCTGCCCAATCGCTGCCCGATGACCAGATCGCGGCGCAGGTCTATCGCCACGACGGACCGCCCTCGTTGACCCTTTACACGATGGTCAACAATTCCAACGGTTCTGGGGCACATACGTCATTGATGGTGAATGGCAGCCAACGGGTCATCTTCGACCCGGCCGGCTCGTTCCGTCATCCGCGCATCGCCACGAAGAATGACGTGGTCTATGGCGTGACCCCGGTGATGGAAGACACCTATACACGGTTTCATGCGCGCGAGACCTTCCATGTGATCGTGCAGCAGGTCGAAGTCCCGCCCGAGGTAGCCGAAGATGTGCTGCGGCGCATCCTGGTCGCGGGGCCCGTGCCGCGTGCGCAATGCGCGCTCAGCACCTCCAGCCTGTTGCGCGATGTGCCGGGGCTGAACGGTGCGATCCGCACCACGTGGTTCCCCAACCAGCTGGCCGAACAATTCGGCAATCTGCCGGGGGCCACGACACAACGCCTTTACGAATACGACGATGCGGATCGGTTCAAGGCGTTGGAATCCTTCGATCCCGATCGTGTCCGTGCCTCGCGCGAGGCGCAGGAGGCGGCCAAGGCCGAGTGATCCCCGCCCGGCAGGCTGATCTGTGCGGCCTGTCCGCTCAGCCCATCAGGTAGAGCAACAGATAAAGCATCCCCGCGCCTGAAAAGATCGCGGCCAGCACGTTCTTGGTCAGATAGCCGACGACAAGCGTGGTCAGCGCGGCGGTCAGCCTTGGCAGGTCCAGCACGCCATCCGTGGCACCCGGCCAGACTACCAGCGGCGCGACAAGCCCCGGCAGCACCGCCACGGCGGTATAGCGCAGGTGGCGCATGATCCAGTCGGGCATCGGACGGTTGCCGATCAGCCCGAGGAAGGCAAAGCGCAGCGCGAAACTGCCTAGCCCCAGCAGGATGATCACGGTCCAGAGGGTTCCCTTGGCGATGATCGGATCGGTCATGTCCGTGCCCTCCGGTCCATCCAGAGTTCGACCTGCGCGCCCACCATCATCCCGCCGATTCCCGCGATGATCAGGCCAAGGTTGAAGGGCACGAAGGCAAAGCCAAGCGCCAGCACGACCGACGCGGTGGCCGCCGCCTTGTGCGCCAGGGTGCGCAGCGCAGGCGCGATCATCGCGATGAAGGTGATGGGCACGGCGAAATCAAGCGCCAGCCCGGCAGGCATCGACGATCCGATCAGCGCACCGGCGACGGTCATCGCGTACCACACCGGGATCACGGGCGTGACCGCGCCAAAGTAGAAGGCCATCTTCTGCATGGGCGTCCAGTCGCGGTTACGCTCGTATGCCAGGATCGAACAGGCATAGGACTGGTCCACCATCATGTAGGCGGCAAGCGCCCGTTGCCAGATCGGTGTGGCCCCCAGATGCGGCGTCAGCGAGGCCGAATACATCGCCATGCGCAGGTTCACCGCCAGCGCCGAGGCCAGGACGATCACGGTTGGCGCGTTTTCCTGCATGAGTTGCAAGGCGGTGAACTGTGCGGCACCGGCAATCACGACCACGGAAAAGGCCAGCGTTTCCCAGACGTTCAGGCCCGCTTCGGTGGCGACAACGCCGAACAGCAGGGCAAAGGGCGCCACGACAAGGATAAAGGGCAGCCCATCGCGGACGCCCTCCCAATAGGCGGAATGTGGGGTGGTGACGGTCATCTGGTGCCTTCGGATCAGGGCGTGACACACCCCTAAGCGGTGCCAGAGGGAGATTCAATTCCCGATAGGTCAGGGCAGGTGCGCGGGGCCAAGGCCGTTTGCATGCGGGGCTTCAGGCGGTCAGTCGAAAATTCCGGCCACGCGGCCCAGCAGCATGAAGGCGCGGGCGGTGCGGGTGTTGGACAGGTCCGAGATTTCGGCATCCGTGGCGTCGCGTTCGAATTCGGTGAACATCTTGTCGAATCGGCGCAGGAAATGATGGGCCGCATCGCGGAAGATCGGATCCTGCTTCATCCGCCCGACGGTCAGCGCCAGCGAGGAACGATCCCTGATCCCGCCCAGCGCGGCGATGGCGCGCCCGCGTTCGCCACCGGCGAAGCGGCGCCAGATTTCGGGCCGGGCCATGTCGGGGCGCAGATCATCCATGTAGATGCCATCCTGCGACAGCAGCGTCAGCACATCCTGGCTGGCCTGCACAAGCTGTGCCGCCTGACGGTCGCGCAGCGCCTTGCGCAGGGCGGCAAAGCCTTCCTCGTCCTCGGCGGTTTCGGGAAAGTTCAGCGCGCGGATGAAATCCTCGCGCGACAGGGGCGGGCCGATTTCCTCGGCAGGGGTGCCAAGCGGCAGCGCGGCCTGATCCTCGGGGGCAGCCTTCGCCTGCGCCTCTGGCCTTGGGCGCAGCGGCACGCCCTGCGGACGGCTCGAGGTGAACTTGGCCAGTTCGGTTTCGGTCTTGCGGGTTGCGGCCGCGATTTCATCCAGCTTGCGGGCGACCGAGGGTTCGGTGCCCAGCACGCGGCCCTGGGATTGCGCCACATAGGCCTGGCGGATCGCGTCGATCGCGGCTTGCAGGCGCTGGCTTTCCTCGCGCATCACGCGGCTGGCCCGCGCGGCGGTGGCGGCAACCCAGATCATCGCGACGGGCATGAACATCGCCAGCATGGTCATCATGAAGCGCAGCGCGCCGCCCTCATCCGGTGCCTCCGCAGAGGGGACCATCATGAAGAACAGCCCGCACAGAAGCAGCCAGACGAAAGACAACGCAATCGCGACCACCTCGATCGAGGTGATCTGCGCCGTGCGCGCACGGTCATAGATCCCGAGCGGGGTCGATTTGCCGTCGTTCCTGCCAACCATTGAACCAGTACTTCCCTGCGAAACGGCGTCAGATATAGGCGATTTTCACGATTTCGTAAGACTTTTCGCCGCCGGGCGTGCGCACTTCCACGGAATCGCCCTCGTCCTTGCCGATCAGCGCGCGCGCGATGGGCGAGCGGATGTTCAGAAGACCCTTTTCGATGCTGGCCTCGTGTTCGCCCACGATCTGCCAGGTCTTTTCCTCGTCCGTATCCTCATCCACCAGCGTGACGGTCGCGCCGAACTTGATCGCGCCGGACAGGCTTTTGGGGTCGATCACCTCGGCCAGGGAAATGATCCCTTCAAGTTCCTTGATGCGGCCTTCGATGAAGGACTGCTTTTCGCGCGCCGAATGGTATTCCGCATTCTCGGACAGGTCGCCATGCTCGCGCGCTTCGGCAATCGCCTTGATGATGGCCGGACGCTCGACGGATTTGAGCTGCTTCAACTCGGCCTCAAGTGCGGCGTGACCTGCGCGGGTCATGGGTATCTTTTCCATCGAACGGGTTCCGTCTAACTGGTCTGCGGGAAAGGGTCGGGTTTGCAATCGGGCATTGGTGCGCTACACCCTGCCCCAGGGCGCGCAGGCATTGCAATAGTCGAAGCCATGCAGCGGCGCAACAGTGCCAATCTGCCCCCCTCTGGCGCTTTTGGCGCTTGTAACGTCGTGTCGCAATTGACGCGCAATGCTGCGGCGCGGTAACCATCGCGGCAATTTTGTTGCGCGAACTGTCGGAAGGGGCCTGCCATGTCGGATATGACACGCGAAACCATGGAATATGATGTCGTCATCGTGGGCGCCGGTCCTGCGGGGCTGTCGGCTGCGATCCGGCTGAAGCAGCTGGATGCCGATCTGAACGTGGTCGTTCTGGAAAAAGGCTCGGAAGTGGGCGCGCATATCCTGTCGGGCGCGGTGCTGGACCCCTGCGGTCTGGATGCGCTGATCCCCGACTGGAAGGAAAAGGGCGCACCGCTGAACGTGCCGGTGACCGAGGACAATTTCTACATGCTGGGCGAGGCGGGCGAGATCCGCATCCCCAATTTTCCGATGCCGCCCTTGATGAACAACCACGGCAATTACATCGTGTCGATGGGCAATGTCTGCCGCTGGATGGCCGAACAGGCCGAGGAACTGGGTGTCGAGATTTTCCCCGGCATGTCCTGTTCCGCGCTGGTTTACGGCGATGCAGGCGAGGTCAAGGGCGTGGTCGCGGGTGAATTCGGCCGCAATCCCGATGGCAGCATCGGCGACGCCTATGAGCCGGGGATGGAACTGCACGGCAAATATGTCTTCCTGTCCGAAGGCGTGCGCGGGTCGCTGGCCAAGGAAGTGATCGCGAAATACGATCTGTCCAAGGGCAAGGAGCCGCAGAAATTCGGCCTTGGCATGAAGGAAATCTGGGAAATCGACCCGGCCAAGCACCGGATCGGCACCGTGACCCATACGATGGGCTGGCCGCTGGGCAGCAATGCGGGCGGCGGGTCGTTCATCTATCACCTCGAGAACAACCAGGTCTACGTGGGTTTCGTGGTGCACCTGAACTACAAGAACCCGCATCTGTTTCCCTACATGGAATTCCAGTGCTTCAAGCATCACCCGATGGTGGCGGAACTCCTGAAAGGCGGCAAGCGGGTGGCTTATGGCGCGCGCGCGATTTCCGAGGGCGGCTATCAGTCGATGCCCAAGATGGTCGCGCCGGGTGTCGCGCTGCTGGGCTGTTCGGTCGGCATGGTCAACGTGCCGCGCATCAAGGGCAACCACAACGCCATGCTGTCGGGCAAGGCCGCGGCGGAAGCCGCGTTCGCGGCGATCACCGCGGGCCGTGCCAGCGACGAGCTGACCGCCTATGAGACCGAAGTGCGGACAGGCGCCATCGGCAAGGACCTCAAGAAGGTGCGCAACGTCAAGCCGCTGTGGTCGAAATATGGCCTGACGGCCAGCCTGACGCTGGGCGGGTTCGACATGTGGACCAACACGCTTGGCTTTTCGCTGTTCGGCACGCTGGGCCATGGCAAGACCGATGCCGCGGCGACCGAAGAGGCCAGCAAGCACAAGCCGATCGACTATCCCAAGCCCGATGGCAAGCTGTCCTTCGACCGTCTGACCAACGTCAGCTTCTCGATGACCAACCACGAGGAAAGCCAGCCCTGCCATCTGCAACTGCGCGATGCCTCGGTCCCGATCGCGGTCAACCTGCCGAAATACGCGGAACCGGCGCAGCGGTATTGCCCGGCCGGCGTCTACGAGGTGGTGGCCGAAGAGGGCAAGGACCCGCGCTTCGTGATCAACTTCCAGAACTGCGTTCACTGCAAGACCTGCGACATCAAGGATCCCAGCCAGAACATCAACTGGGCGACCCCGCAGGGCGGTGACGGACCCAACTATCCCAACATGTAAAATCCGTCCGCAGCGGATGCGATTGCCGCGTTTTGCGGCGGAAACCCGATCAGAGAGGCGGCGAATTGCCGCCTCTCATTGCGTTTGTGCGCAGAACCGTTAGATTCCATTTCAAAGCTGGTGGGCCTGCGTGGAGGCGGGCCCCGTAGCAGGCTGGCATCAACCGGGAGGCAAGGTATTGGCGGGCAGAATTCGGGCGGTACGGTCACTGGCCCTGGCGGCATGCGCCGCATTCCTGGTTGGGGGCGCACCGGCGCAGGCGGAGCCGAATACCGGTGCCTACCTGGCCGCGCGCCAAGCCGTCTTGATGGGGGATTACAGGTCTGCGGCGGAATATTTCACGCTGGCGCTGACGCGCGATCCGTCGAATCCGATGATCCTGGAAAACGCGGCGCTGTCCTATCTGTCTCTCGGGGACCTTGATCGTGCCTTGCCGATTGCCCAGCGGATGGAAGCCGAGGGGCTGAACAGCCAGATCGCCAGCATGATCCTTGGGGCCGCCGAGGCGCGTTCGGGTGATTTCGAAGTGCTGCTGTCGCGCATGGCCGACGGGCGCGGCACCGGCCCCCTTGTCGACGGTCTGACCACCGCATGGGCGCATATGGGCAAGGGCGATGTATCCGCAGCCCTGAAAGCGTTCGACGATCTTGCGAACCAGCCGGGGCTTGGCCCTTTCGCCAGCTATCACAAGGCGCTGGCGCTGGCGATGGTCGGCGATTTCGAAGGGGCCGAGGCGCTGATGGCCTCGGATGCGGCGGGCCCTCTGCTGCTGACCCGCCGGGCCGCCATCGCGCGGGTGCAGATCCTCAGCCAGCTTGACCGCGATGCCGATGCCGTCGCCCTGCTGGACGAGATGTTCGGCACCGATCTGGACCCGGCCCTGGCCGCGATGCATGTGGCGCTGTCGGCCAACGAGGTGTTGCCCTTCACCATGATCGGCAATCCGGTGGACGGTATCGCCGAGGTCTATTTCTCGGTCTCGTCCTTCCTGCGCCGCGAGGCCGGGGATGAATACACGCTGCTCTATGCGCGCGTGGCGACCTATCTGCGGCCAGATCATACCGATGCGCTGCTGATGACGGCCTCGTTGCTGGAATCGATGGAGCGTTTCGCGCTTGCGGTCGAGACCTACAAGAAGGTGCCCGCCAGCGATCCGTCCTTCCACGCGGCCGAGCTGGGCCGCGCCGAGGCACTGCGTCGTCTGGACCGTGTCGATGCTGCCGTCGAAGTGCTGGAGCAACTGGTGCGCAGCCATGGCGATCTGCCCATCGTTCACGTGACGCTGGGCGACCTGATGCGCCAGATGGAAAGGTTCGCCGATGCGGTGACCGCCTATGACAAGGCGCTTGCGCTTTATGCGACGGAAGAGCAGGGGCAATGGTTCATCCATTACGCCCGCGCCATCGCGCATGAACGGCAGGACAACTGGGACAAGGCCGAGGCGGATTTCCGCAAGGCGCTGGCACTGAACCCGGACCAGCCGCAGGTTCTGAACTATCTTGGCTATTCCCTGGTGGAAAAGCAGATGAAGCTGGACGAGGCGCTGGACATGATCGAGCGTGCGGTCGCGGCGCGTCCCGACAGCGGCTATATCGTGGACAGCCTTGGCTGGGTCCTCTACCGGCTGGGCCGCTACGAGGAAGCGATCGTGCACATGGAACGGGCAGCCGAGCTGATGCCGGTCGATCCGATCGTGAACGATCACCTTGGCGATGTGCTGTGGTCCGTGGGCCGCATCCGCGAGGCGCGTTTCCAGTGGACGCGCGCGCTGTCCTTCGACCCCGAGGAGAAGGACGCGACCCGCATCCGCCGCAAGCTTGAGGTCGGCCTGGACGCGGTGCTGGCAGAAGAAGGTGCCGCGCCCCTGAAACAGGTTGCGAATGGCAACTGACGATGGCCAGCCTGCGGGCCGCCATGACGCGTTTGCCCCGGCCAAGATCAACCTGACGCTGCATGTCACAGGTCAGCGCGCCGATGGCTATCACCTGCTGGACAGCCTGGTGGTCTTTGCGGACCTCGGCGATCATCTGAGCCTGGCAGCGGCGGCGTCGCCCGCGCTGCATGTGTCGGGGCCCATGGCGCAGGGCGTGCCCACGGGGCCCGAGAACCTGGTGCTGCGCGCGGCGGCCCGCATGGGCGTTCCGCTTGATATCCGGCTGGACAAGCACCTGCCCGCCGCAGCCGGGATCGGTGGCGGATCATCCGATGCCGCCGCCGTGCTGCGCGGGATCGCCGCCTTGCGGCCTGACATTGGCCTGCCGCCGGATCAGGGCCTTTCGCTGGGGGCGGATGTGCCGGTCTGCCTGAGGGCGCGGGCCGCGCGGATGGAAGGGATCGGCGAGCGGGTAAGCCCGGTCGATGATCTGCCGCCGCTGCATGCCGTTCTGGTCAATCCCGGCATTGCCGTGTCCACCGCCACGATCTTTCGCAGCCTTGCGCGCAAGGACAATCCCCCGATGCCTGCAATCCTGCCGGGCTGGGGCGATGCCGCGGCGCTTGCCGGTTGGCTGGCGGTGCAGCGCAATGACATGCAGGCCGCAGCCATTGCCGCAGAACCCCTGGTGGGGCAGGTGATCGCGGCGATCGCGGCGACGGATGGCTGCCTTCTGGCGCGCATGTCCGGATCGGGTGCGACCTGTTTCGGGCTTTATGCCGATACGCAGGCGGCGGGCCGTGCGGCCGCATCGCTGGCGCGGCCGGGTTGGTGGGTGCGTGCGGCGCGTCTATCCTAGCCCTGCGCGCAGGCTGCGGGGGCGGATGCCTCCGGCGGGGATATTTCAGGCAAGAAGAAGCGCAGCTTCAGCGCAGGCGGGCAACCACGTAATCGGCGAGGTCGACCAGCATCTGGCGCAGCGGATGATCGGGCAGGGTCTGCATCGCATCCTTGGCGCGCGTGGCCCAGTCCAGCGCATCGCGGCGCGTCGCCTCAAGCGTGCCGTGGCGCCGCATCAGGGCGATGGCGTGATCCAGGTCACCCTCGCGCTGATCGCCCTTTTCGATCGTGCGCGCCCAGAAGGCGCGTTCTTCGGCGTCGGCGAGGGCCACGGCCTTGATCACCGGCAGCGTCAGCTTGCGTTCGCGGAAATCGTCACCGACATTCTTGCCGGTGGCGCCGCTGTCACCCTCATAGTCCAGCAGGTCATCGACGATCTGGAAGGCGATGCCCAGCGCATCGCCATAATCGAAGAGCGCCTGAACCTGCGTCGCCGTCGCCCCGGCCAGCACGCCGCCCGATTCGGTGGCTGCGGAAAAAAGTGCGGCCGTCTTGCCGCGCACCACCTTGAGGTAGATGCCTTCATCGGTCTTGAGGTCCTGCGCCGCGCTGAGTTGCAGCACCTCGCCCTCGGCAATCGTCGCGGCGGCGTTGGACAGGATTTCCAGCACCCGCAGATTGCCCGGCTCCACCATCAACTGGAAGGCTCGGGCGAAAAGGTAATCACCCACCAGCACCGATGACTTGTTGTCCCAGAGCAGGTTCGCGGTGGGTCGGCCGCGCCGCTGACTGCTTTCATCGACCACGTCGTCATGCAGCAGCGTGGCGGTGTGGATGAATTCGACGGTCGCCGCCAGGTGCACGTGGAAGGGGCCGTCGTAGCCGCAGAGTTCCGCCGCGGCGAGGGTCAGCATCGGGCGCAGACGCTTGCCGCCGGCCCCCACCAGATGCGCCGTGACCTGCGGAATGCGCGGCGCATGTTCCGACGCCATCCGTTCTCCGATCAGGGCATTGACCGCCTCCATGCCTGCGGCAAGGTGGCTGGCCAGTTGTTCATGCGGTTTGGTGGCGGCGGTTGCCGCGGCGCGGTCGAGGCTCATGTTTTCCCTGCTGCACGGGTCGACAAATCGCACGCCATGCCCTTATCTGCCCTTCATGAAACAGCTGATGCGCACCAACAACCCCGTCTCGATGGCCATCGCGACATCCCTGCTTCAGGGCGAGGGTATAGACTGCTTTGAAATCGACGTAAACATGAGCGTCCTTGAAGGCAGCATCGGTATCCTGCCGCGCCGTCTCATGGTGCGCGAGGAAGACTATGACGCGGCCCTGCGGGTCATCACCGACAATGGCATGGGTCCCGATGGATGACGCCGACCTGAGCCGCGACGCCTTTCTTGGCGGGCGGTTGATGATCTGGCAGCCAAGGCAAGGATACCGGGCTGGGGTTGATCCGGTCCTTCTGGCGGCATCTGTACCCGCGCGGGCGGGCCAATCGGTACTGGAGCTGGGCTGCGGGGTGGGGGTTGCATCGCTTTGCCTTGCGGCGCGGGTGTCCGGGCTGCATCTGGCAGGTGTCGAGATCCAGCCAGGCTATGCCGATCTGGCGCGCCGCAACGCCGCCGAGACGGGGCATCTCCTGCAAGTGGAAACCGGCGACCTGACCCGGATGCCGGATAGCCTGCGCCAGCGGCAGTTCGATCACGTGATCGCCAATCCGCCCTATTTCCAGCGCGACCGGAGCATGCCCGCACAGGATCCGGGACGGGAAACCGCCCTTGGTGAAGGTACCGCCCTTGGCCTTTGGGTCGAGGTGGCGTCGCGCCGGGTCGTCGATGGCGGCCATGTGACTTTCATCCAGCGCACGGAACGCTTGCCGGAACTGATCGGGCTGATGTCGGCGCGGCTGGGATCGGTCGAGGTTCTGCCCTTCGCGCCGCGCCGGGGACGTGCCGCGCAACTGGTGCTGATCCGCGGACGCAAGGGCGGGCGCGCCGCATTCCGGTTGCTGGATCCGATTCTGATGCATGTGGGCGAAACCCATGAAGGGGACCGCGACGACTATACCGCGCTGGTGACCTCGGTGCTCAGGGAAGGTGCGGCTCTGCCCTTTTGAATGGCGCAACCATGCGCTGTATCAAATGCATCGGAAATTCTTTGCCGGATGCTGCGCCCGCAGCGTGACTTGCAGCCGATTCTGTGCTGCACTTGTCATGTAGACGTTACACAAGAGAGGAGACTGCCCATGAGCTTGAGTTCACATGTCGAGGAACTGAAGAAGAAACACCGCACGCTCTCGGATAAGGTGGAAGAGGCGCAGCGCGCCCCCGGCATCAGCACCGCCGAAATCGCCACTCTCAAGAAACAGAAGCTTCGTCTGAAAGAAGAAATCGAGCGTTTGAGCGCCAACGCCTGACCCTCCCCTCCATGACATGAAAAGGCCCTTGCGCTGCAGGGGACAGGCCAGCCTTGACACAGGCTGGCCTTCTTTTTTGCGGCGCGACCGCGTCAGGCGGCCATGAAGTCCGTGACAGCCTGAACCTCGCCCTGGGTGATCTCGTGCCCACCGGCATGCCATTCCAGCGTGACCTCGGCGCCCTGTTGCACCAGGTAATCCGCAAGGGCCTGGGTCAAGGGCGCGGGACAGATCGGATCGCGCTGGCCCGCGGTAATCAGGATGCGCCGCCCGGCAAGGCCCTGTTGCGGTGCGGGGGTCCAGGGGATCAGCGGGTGCATCAGGGCCATCCTGTCCACCAGGTCGGGGTGTTCAAGGGCCACGGCCATCAGGATATTGGCCCCGTTGGAATAGCCAAGTCCCGCCACATGCGCCGCCCCTGTGCGCGCCTTCTGATCCTGAATGAACCGCGCCATCCGGTCTTGGCGCAGGGCAAGATCCTTCATGTCGTAGACACCTTCCCCGGTGCGCCGGAAATAGCGGTTCATCCCGCCTTCCAGCACATCGCCGCGTGGCGAGACCACATGCGCGCCGGGGATCAGCCGTTCGGCAAAGCCGTGAAACTGGTGTTCATTGCCGCCCGTGCCGTGAAAGGTCATCAGCAGGGGCGCACCCGCGCGCCCCCGTGTCGTGGCATGGATATAGGTGCTGTCAGTCACGGATCGGCTCCAGGTAGCGGCTTTCCAGCGTCTGGCGCAGATGCTCGTGCTGGTGCGGCAGTTTCAGCGCCTGCCCCAGGTGGGCGCTGTCCTCGTCCCGGTCGAAGCCCGGTTCGTTGGTCGCCACTTCGAACAGAACGCCGCCGGGCGTGCGGAAATAGATCGCCCAGAAGTAGTCACGGTCGATCACGGGCGTCACCTGCCAGCCGGTATCCAGCAGCGCCTTGCGCACCTCAAGCTGGGCGGCGCGATCGGTGACCGAAAAGGCCAGGTGATGCACGGAACCCGCCCCTTGCTGGGCCGGGGCGGCACCCGGCAGGGTTTCGATATCCACGACATCGGCACCGTTGCCTTGCGGCACACGAAAGCGGGTGATGTCGCCCTCGGTCTCGATCTGCTCATAGCCCATGAAGCGCAGCAATTCGGCGCTGGCGCCCGCATCGCGCAGGCGCATGTCGGCGGAATGAAAACCGCGGATCGCGTGATCGGCGCTGACGCCCTGGCCTTCCCAGGGGCTGCGCGCATCATCGACCTCGACCAGGGCGAAACCGTCGCCGTCAGGCCCGTCGAAGCGCAGGCGGTTTTCGCCAAAGCGGGTTTCGGCCTTGATGTTCTTGACATCGAAGGTGGCCAGGCGGTCCGCCCAGAAGCGCAGCGATCCCTTGGGCACCGCGAAAGTCGTGATGCTGACTTCGCCCGCGCCGGGGCGGCCGCGGCGCGCGCCGGGGAAGGGGAAGTAGGTCATCACCGATCCGGGCGTGCCCATCTCGTCGCCATAGTAAAGGTGATAGACCTCTGGCGCGTCGAAGTTCACGGTTTTCTTGACGCGGCGCAGGCCGAGGGCCTTGGTGAAGAAATCATTGTTCGATTGTGCCCCGCTCGCCAGCGAGGTCACATGGTGCAGTCCGTTGATCTGGGTCAGCATGTCGGTTCTCCTTTGCGAAAGGATATGCGCTGCAAGGCTGCGCAGAAAATACGCATCCCGGCGCGTATTCTGTGCAGGATCGCACATGTCCGCTGATCAACAGGCATGAAAAAGCCCCCTGCCTTGCGACAGGGGGCCTTGATGGTCCGGCGCGGGATCAGACGAAGAACTGCGCGCCGTTGGCGGAAATGGTCGAGCCGTTGATGAAGCCCGCATCGTCGGAGGCCAGGAAAACGACGCAGCGCGCGATTTCCTCGGGTTCGCCCAGACGCCCTGCGGGGATCTGTGCGATGATGCTTTCGCGCACCTTTTCCGGGACGGCCATCACCATGTCGGTGGCGATGTAGCCGGGGCAGATCGCATTCGCGGTGATGCCGAAGCGCGCGCCTTCCTGGGCCAGCGACTTGACGATGCCAAGGTCGCCCGCCTTGGACGCGGCATAGTTCACCTGTGCGAACTGGCCTTTCTGGCCATTGATCGACGAGATGATGATCACGCGGCCGAACTTGCGTTCGCGCATTCCGGGCCAGAGCGGGTGGGTCATGTTGAACACGCCCGTCAGGTTGGTGTCGATCACCTCATGCCACTGCTGCGGTGTCATCTTGTGGAACGGCGCGTCGCGGGTGATTCCCGCGTTGTTCACCAGCACGTCGATCGGGCCGATGTCGGCCTCGACGCCCGCGATACCAGCGGCGCATTCTTCGTAATTGCCGACGTTCCACTTGTAGGTCTTGATGCCGGTTTCCTTGGTGAATGCCGCGGCGGCCTCGTCATTGCCGGCATAGGTGGCCGCGACGGTGTAGCCTGCATCGCGCAATGCGATGGAAATGGCTGCGCCGATCCCGCGTGATCCGCCCGTGACGAGTGCTGTTCTTGCCATGATATCCTCCAGTCTGGCTTGAGCTTTGGTAACTTGGTTACTTTGAATGGCATTTGTGCGCAAGATTATTGCGCACTGATTTTTGTCTAAACCGATGTATTCTTACGCACGACAAACAAGAAGGGGCGCCACATGGGCGCCCCTGTTGATATTCGTCCGACCAAGACGGATCAGACCCGTTCAAGGCACATGGCGACGCCCATACCGCCACCGATGCACAGGGTGGCCAGGCCTTTCTTGGCGTCGCGGCGCTGCATTTCGAACAGCAGCGTGTTCAGGATGCGGCAACCCGAGGCACCGATCGGGTGGCCGATGGCGATGGCGCCCCCGTTCACGTTCACGATCGACGGATCCCAGCCCATGTCCTTGTTCACGGCGCAGGCCTGTGCGGCAAAAGCCTCGTTCGCTTCGACCAGGTCCAGATCGTCGACCGACCAGCCTGCCTTGGCCAGGGCCTTGCGGCTGGCATGGATCGGACCCACGCCCATGATCGACGGATCAAGACCTGCCGTGGCATAGGATGCGATGCGCGCCAGCGGGGTGATCCCGCGCTTTTCCGCCTCATCCGCGGTCATCAGCAGCACGGCGGCGGCGCCGTCGTTCAGGCCGGATGCGTTGGCTGCGGTCACCGATCCGTCGCGGGTGAAGGCGGGGCGCAGTTTCTGCAGCGCGTCCAAGGTCGCGCCGTGGCGGATGTATTCATCCTTGTTGATGATGATCTCGCCCTTGCGCGACTTCACGATGAAATCGATCACCTCGTCGTCGAAGCGGCCAGCCTTTTGCGCGGCTTCGGCCTTGTTCTGGCTGGCCAGCGCGAATTCGTCCTGCGCGTCGCGGCTGATCTGCCATTTTTCGGCAACGTTTTCAGCGGTCTGGCCCATGTGGTAGCCGTTGAAGGCATCCCAAAGACCGTCGCGGATCATCGAATCGATGTACGAGACGTCGCCCATCTTCACGCCGGCGCGCAGATGCGCCACATGGGGGCTGAGGGTCATGTTTTCCTGGCCGCCGGCAGCGACGATCGACGCATCGCCCAACTGGATGTGCTGGGCTGCCAGCGCCACGGCGCGCAGGCCCGAGCCGCAGACCTGGTTGATCGACCAGGCCGAGGATTCGATCGGCAGGCCGGCATTGACATGCGCCTGGCGCGCGGGGTTCTGGCCCTGGCCCGCGGTCAGCACCTGGCCCAGGATGGTTTCGGAGACTTCCGACTTGTCGATGCCCGCGCGGGCGACAACGGCTTCGAGCACGGCGGCCCCAAGGTCATGTGCGGGCGTGTTTGCGAATGCGCCCCCGAAAGAACCGACAGCGGTGCGCGCCGCCGAGGCGATTACGACATTGGTCATGTTTATCCTCCACCAATTTGAAGATCGAGGAACATCCGGCACGCGAATGTGCGGGTACCGGACTCCCCGCCTTGGCGAAGGTGATAATGGAAGGCGGGTGCTGCGGCAACTGCACTTCTGTTCTATCCCGTTCGATAGAGGGGCGCGCGCAGCGGGGTGGTCGTGTCCCAGGGGGCGTTCACGGTCGGCGCGCCAAAGAAATATCCTTGCTGACAGTCGATGCCGATGCTGGACAGCCAGCGCGAGTCGGCAAGGCTTTCCACGGATTCCGCCACGGTGAACATGTCGAACTGCCGTGCGATATCCACCATGGCGCGGGTCAGGACCTGGTTGTCCGCGTTCGCGTGGACGCCGCGCACGAATTCGCCGTCGATCTTGACCAGGTCGAAATGGAAGTCGCGCAGGTAGCGCAGCGAGGTGTAGCCCGATCCGAAATCGTCCAGCGCAAAGGCGATCCCGCGCTTTTGCAGGTCGGACATGAAGCGCGCCGCCAGTTCGGGCACGGTCATCGCGCTGCGTTCGGTGATTTCAAGGATCAGCCTTTCCCCGATCGTCGGATCGCCCATCAACCCCTGTTTGAGGCTGCGTATCCATCGCGGAAATCCGATGGAGCGGGCCGACATGTTGATGGCAAGCCGGATCTGCGGTGTCTTTTGCAGAACCCGCAGGCCGGTTTCCAGCGCGACGCAATCCAGGATGCGCCCGGTTTCGGTGGCTTCCACGGCATCGATGAAATCGCGCGCGGGAATGACCCGCCCGGTATCATCCAGAACGCGGATCAAACCTTCGTAGAATGCGACGCGATCGGTGCGATGCGATTGCACGACCGGTTGAAAGGCCAGCATCGTGTCGCGGTGGCGCAGGGCATTTGCCACCATCGCCATCGTGCCGCGGTCACGCGTGATCACCGCGTAATCCAGCGGCGATGTGTCGCCGGGTTCCAAATCCGCGAATCTTCCCTTGCCTTTCCGCATGTTTCGCCCTCTGCGCTGATCCCGACCGGAGATTGGCGCGAAACACGTTATCAAAGAGATAATATTCCCTTTTTGTTCTAATTTTCCTAAAGTCGCCGGAAAGGCCGGGGAGGGCAGGCGGATGGATGGCAGATGCGGATGGGCGGGGCCCGATCAGATCTATCTGGATTACCACGATTCCGAATGGGGCGTGCCCCAGCGCGACAGCTGCGCATTGTGGGAACTGCTCTGCCTCGAGGGGTTCCAGGCCGGGCTGAGCTGGATCACGATCCTCAAGCGGCGTGAGGGATTTCGCGCGGCATTTCATGGGTTTGACCCTGATGTGATTGCAGGGTGGGGGGATGTGGAGGTTGCCCGGCTGATGGGTGATCCGCGCATCATCCGCCATCGCGGCAAGGTCGAGGCGATGATCGGGAATGCGCAGGCCTTTCAGCGGATCGAGGCATCCGGCGGCTTTGCCGCGTGGGTCTGGGATCACGTGGATGGCAAGCCGGTGCAGAACCGTTTTGCCAGCATGGCGCAGGTTCCGGCGCAGACGGAAATTTCCGTGCAATTGTCCAAGAACCTCAAGCGGGCCGGTTTCAAGTTCTGCGGCCCCACCATCGCCTATGCCTTCATGCAGGCGGCGGGGCTGGTCAACGATCATCTGACCGGCTGCCCCCGCCATGCCGAAGTGGCGCGGATGGTCTGATCACATGCCCGACACGAGCGCGGCGACAATCGCCTTGGCGCTGTCCGATGACCAGTCGGCGTCGCCGCGCATCCGGGCGATTTCCTGGCCTTCGGGGTTCAGGATCAGGGTGATCGGCAAACCCATGATCGCCATCTCGCGGGCCAGTTGCTGCTTGGGGTCCATGTGCAGGGGCAGGTTGTCGACACCGATCTCTTCGAAGAAACGCTGCATCGCCTGCGGCGGATTGCGCCCGGTCGCGATGGTCACGACCTCGAAGGCCTCGCCGCCCAAGTCGGCCTGAAGCTGCGAAAGCTGCGGCATCTCCTTGCGGCAGGGCGCGCACCATGTGGCCCAGAAGTTCAGCACGACGTATTTGCCCGCGTAATCCGACAGCCGGCCTTCGCCGCCTTCCCATGTCGCGAAGGGCTGCGCGGATACGGGCTGCGGTGCGGAATGGAAATTCAGCTTCTTCATGTCGCCGTCACGCAGCGCCTCGAGCGCCGCCACATCAGCAAGGGCGGTGTTTGCACCAAGGGCAAGAGCCGTATAAAGGACGATCTGACGAAGAAGACGCATATTCCCTCCAAGGTGCAGCATATGACCGACAAGACCTCGAACCAGATGTGGGGCGGCCGTTTCGCCGCTGGCCCGGACGCGATCATGGAGGCGATCAATGCCTCGATCGGGTTCGATCAGCGGATGGCGGCGCAGGATATTGCCGGTTCGCGGGCCCATGCCGAAATGCTGGCGGCAACAGGTATCCTGAGTGATAGCGACGCTGCCGCCATTCGGGAAGGCCTGCTCACGGTCTTGTCAGAGATCGAGACGGGACGTTTCAGTTTCTCCACCGCGCTGGAAGACATCCACATGAACGTCGAGGCGCGGCTGAAAGAGATCATCGGCGAACCGGCGGGCCGTCTGCACACCGCGCGGTCGCGCAATGATCAGGTGGCCACCGATTTCCGCCTGTGGGTGCGCGACCAGATGGATGCGGCCATGTCCGGGATCGAGGCGTTGCAGCGCGGGTTTCTGGCGCAGGCCGAGGCGGGGGCCGATTGGGTCATGCCCGGTTTCACCCATCTGCAGACGGCGCAACCGGTCACATGGGGCCATCACATGATGGCCTATGTCGAGATGCTGGGCCGCGATCACGGCCGCTTTGCCGATGCACGCCGCCGGATGAACGAGTCGCCGCTGGGGTCCGCCGCGCTGGCCGGTACGGGCTTTCCCATCGACCGCGAGATGACGGCGCACAGCCTTGGTTTCGACCGGCCCACCGCCAATTCGCTGGATGCGGTCAGTGATCGGGATTTCGCGCTGGAATACCTGTCCTGCGCCTCGATCTGCGCGATGCACCTGTCGCGCTTTGCCGAAGAGCTGGTGATCTGGTCATCGGCGCAGTTCCGCTTCGTGAAGATGTCGGACAAGTGGTCGACCGGATCGTCGATCATGCCGCAAAAGCGTAACCCCGACGCGGCGGAACTGATCCGCGCCAAGATCGGGCGCATCTTCGGGGCGAATGTGGCCTTGATGATGGTGATGAAGGGCCTGCCCTTGGCCTATTCCAAGGACATGCAGGAAGACAAGGAACAGGTGTTTGACGCCGCCGACAACCTGATGCTGGCGCTGGCCGCGATGACGGGGATGGTGGGCGACATGACGGCGAACCGCGCGGCGATGCAGGCGGCGGCGGGGGCCGGTTTCTCGACCGCGACCGATCTGGCCGACTGGCTGGTGCGGGCGCTGGGCCTGCCCTTCCGCGAGGCGCATCACGTCACCGGCACGCTTGTGGGCATGGCCGAGGCGCGGGGCTGCGACCTGCCCGACCTGGCGCTGGAGGACATGCAATCGGTTCACGCGGGCATCACCGCCGATGTCTTCGGCGTGCTGGGTGTTGAAAATTCCGTCGCCTCGCGCATGTCCTATGGCGGGACCGCGCCCGCGCAGGTGCGCGCGCAGGTGGCCCGCTGGAAGGAACGGCTGGGATGACACGCGGCATCGGGATGGCCATGGTCGGGACAGCGCTGCTGGCGCTGGCCGCCTGTGCCGTGCCGACAGGCGGGACGGATTTGGACCGGGGCGGCCAGGCCGCACCGTCGCAGACCGGGGTGACCCTGTCGGGGTCGGCGCGGATCGGCGTGACCCGGACGATCAATTGAGGGGACGGATGACATGAAGGCTTTGATATTCGGTGGTCTGTGTCTGGCCGCGCTGGCCGCCTGCGGGGTCGAGGGCGCGCCGGTGCGCCCCTCGCTGGATGCAGGGGTCTCGGTCACGCCGGGGGGCATCTTCCCTTCGGTGGGTGTGGGCGTCAGCAAGGGGCCGGTCAGCCTGCGGGTGGGTCTGTGATGTCGATATCGCCCCTGCGCATGATCTACCTGGCGCTGGCGATCTGGGGCGCCATCCATCCGATGTACTGGTTCGTGACCTATATGGTCGAAACCGGCACCGGCCTGTCCGGGCTGATCGACGCCTGGTATGTGAACGCCTCGACCACGGGGCTGACATGGGACCTGACCATCGCGGCGATCACCCTGACGGTCTGGATCATCGCCGAGGTGGCGGTGCGGCGCAACTGGCTGGGGCTGATCGCGATCCCGGCGACCTTCTGCATCGGGGTCAGCTGCGGCCTGCCGCTTTACCTGTTCCTGCGCACGCGCCCGGTCTGACCGGGGTATCCGTATATTTAAGGCAAGGTGAAGCAAGGGACAGCGCGCCATTGATCGGCGCGCGCGACCTGTTAAGAGGCTGTGACGCAGCAGGGGATTTTCGGCATGGATCATTTTCTTTATCGGGGCGGCGCGCTTCACGCCGAGGATGTCCCCCTGTCCGAGATCGCGGCCAGCGTCGGCACGCCCTTCTATTGCTATTCCACCGCCACGCTGGAGCGGCATTTCCGCCTGTTCGACGAGGCGCTGGAGGGCATGGACCATCTGGTCTGCTACGCGATGAAGGCCGCGTCGAATGTCGCGATCCTCAAGACGCTGGCGGCGCTGGGGGCGGGCATGGATGTGGTGTCGGGCGGCGAATATCTGCGCGCCAGGGCGGCCGGTGTGCCGGGCGAGCGGATCGTCTTTTCCGGCGTCGGCAAGACCGAGGCCGAGATGCGCCTGGCACTGGAAGGCGGCGTGCGCCAGTTCAACGTGGAAAGCGAACCCGAGATGGAGGCGCTGAACCGCGTGGCGCTGGATCTGGGCAAGGTCGCGCCCATCACCATGCGCGTGAACCCGGACGTGGATGCGAAAACCCATGCCAAGATCGCGACCGGCAAGAGCGAGAACAAGTTCGGCATCCCGATTTCGCGCGCGCGCGAGGTCTATGCCCATGCCGCGCGCCTGCCGGGTTTGCGGGTGGTCGGCATCGACGTGCATATCGGCAGCCAGCTGACCGATCTTGAGCCGTTCCGCCTGGCCTATCGCAAGGTTGCCGAACTGGCCGAGGTGCTGCGCGCCGATGGTCACAGGATCGAACGGCTGGACCTGGGCGGCGGCCTTGGCATTCCCTACGAGCGCAACAATGCAGCCCCGCCGCTGCCCATCGACTATGGCGGGATGATTCGCGAGGAACTGGGCCATCTTGGCTGCGAGATCGAGATCGAGCCGGGCCGTCTGATCGTGGGCAATGCCGGCATCATGGTGTCGGAAGTGATCTATGTGAAGGAAGGCGAGGGGCGCGATTTCCTGATCCTTGACGGGGCGATGAACGACCTGATCCGCCCGGCCATGTATGACGCGCATCATGACATCGTGCCGGTCGTGGAACCCGCGCCCGGCACGGAAAACCGCGCCTATGACGTGGTGGGGCCGGTCTGCGAGACGGGGGACACCTTTGCCCGGCAGCGCCCCCTGCCGGCGCTGAAGGCGGGTGATCTGGTGGCCTTCCGTTCCGCCGGTGCCTATGGCGCGGTCATGGCCAGCGAATACAACACCCGGCCCCTGATCCCGGAAGTTCTGGTGAAGGGCGATCAATTCGCGGTTATCCGCCGACGCCCGACCTTTGACGAAATGATAAATCGAGATACCATTCCCGAATGGCTCTGACGCGATCCCCGCGCAGGACCGCGGGATCATCGCATGGCAGACACCGGACAGACCCCTGAAAGCCTTCTGAAGCGGTTGCGGTGGCCGTTGTTCCTGACACGGGCCGGTCTTCTGGCCGAACGGGTCTGGCAGGCGTTCTGGCCCTTGTGGTCCGTTGTGATTCTCGTGCTGGCGGCCCTGATGCTGGGTCTGCAGGACACGCTTCCGGTCGAACTGGTCTGGGGTGGCGTCATGGCCGCGGGGCTGGGGGCTCTCTGGGCTGCGGTGCGCGGTATCCGGCGGTTCCGCTGGCCCCTGCATGCCGAGGCGCTGGCGCGGCTGGATGCCAGCCTGCCCGGGCGGCCCATCTCGGCGGTGCTGGACCGGCAGGCGATCGGCAGTGGCGATGCGGCGTCGGTAGCGGTGTGGCAGGCGCATCAGGCGCGCATGGCGGCGCGCGCCGCACTGGCGCAGCCGGTGGCCCCCGATCTGGACATGGCGCCCCGCGACCCCTTTGCCACCCGCTACGTGGCGCTTCTGGCGCTGGCGGTGGCCCTTTTGTTCGGGTCGATCCTGCGCGTGGGCTCGGTGGCCGAAATGACACCGGGCGGCACGCAGGCGCTGGCCGGTGGTCCCACTTGGGAAGGCTGGATCGAACCGCCCGCCTATACCGGGCAGCCCACGCTTTACCTTGCGGACCAGACGGGCGAGGTGATCGAGGCGCCGCAAGGCAGCCGCATCACCCTGCGCCTTTACGGTGAGCTTGGCGCCTTGAGCGTGACCCATGATCTGGCCGAGGCGCTTGGCGCCGATCAGGCCGATCCCGCTGCACCGGCGCAGGAATTCACGCTCAACCGGTCGGGACGCCTGACCATCGAAGGGCCGGGCGGCCGCGGCTGGGACCTGGTGATGCGCATGGATGCGCCGCCCACCGTGGCGTTCGGGGATACGGCGCAAGAAACACCCGACCAGATGCAGGCGCTGGCGCAGGCGCGGGCCGAGGGGCAGATGACGCTGCCCTTTTCGGCGTCGGATGATTACGCCGTGCTGGGCGGGCAGGCGCGGATCATGCTGGATCTTGCCGTGATCCAGCGACGTCACGGTCTGACCGTCGCGCCGGAACCGCGCGAGGCGATCGTTCTGGACCTGCCGATGCCGATCACCGGCGATCGGGCTGCCTTTACCGAAACGCTGGTTGAAAACCTGTCAGAGCACCCTTGGGCCAATCTGCCGGTGACGGTGGAGCTTTCGGTCAACGATGCCGCCGGTCTGCAAGGGTCCAGCGGGGCCGAACAGATGATCCTGCCCGCGCGGCGGTTTTTCGACCCGTTGGCAAATGCCGTGATCGAACAACGGCGCGACCTGCTGTGGAGCCGCGACAATGCCACGCGGGTGGCGCAGGTGATGCGGACCCTGTCGCACCGCCCCGAAGAGGGGTTGTTTCGTTCGGAAACCGCCTATCTGCGGTTTCGCGTGATCCTGCGCCGGCTTGAGGCGATGACCGACTACGGGCTGACCTCTGACCAGCGCGACGAGATCGCGCAGGCCCTGTGGGATCTGGCCCTGTTGTTGGAGGATGGCGATCTGGGCGACGCGCTGGAGCGGCTGCAACGCGCGCAGGAGCGTCTGTCGGAGGCGATGAAAAACGGTGCCTCGAACGAGGAAATCGCCGAGCTGATGCAGGAATTGCGGGATGCCACGCAGAATTACATGAACCAGCTGGCCCAGCAGGCCATGCGCGACGGCACCTTCCAGGACAATCAGCAGATGGCCGAAGGCGGCATGCAGATGGGGCAGGACGATCTGCAGGCGATGATGGACCGCATCCAGGAGCTGATGGAGCAGGGCCGCATGGCCGAGGCACAGCAGGCGCTGGAGGAATTGCAGCGGCTGATGGAAAACATGCAGGTCACGCAAGGCCAGGGCGGGCAGGGTCAGCAATCACCTGGCCAGCAGGCCATGGAAGGCTTGGCCGAAACGTTGCGCGACCAGCAAGGCCTGTCCGATCAGGCGTTCCGCGACCTGCAGGAGCAGTTCAACCCCGGTGGCCAACAAGGCCAGCAGCAGGGCCAACAGGGCCAGCAGCAGGGTCAGGGGCAGCAACAGGGCCAAGGCCAGCAGCAGGGGCAGGGTCAGGGGCAGGAGCGCGCGGATCAGCAGGGTGACGGGCAGGGCGATGCGCAGGGCTCTCTTGCCGATCGCCAGCGGGCGCTGCGCAATGAGCTGAACCGCCAGCGTGGCAATCTTCCCGGTGTTGGCGGCGAAGCCGGCGAGGCGGCGCGCGAGGCGCTGGATCGCGCCGGGCGTGCCATGGATGGGGCCGAACAGGCCCTGCGCGGCAATGACCTGCCCGAGGCGATCGACCGTCAGGCCGAGGCAATGGATGCGCTGCGCGAAGGCATGCGCAACATGGGCGAGGCCCTGGCGCAGGCCGAGCGCGAGCAGCGCGGCGGCGAAGGGCAGGAAATGGGCAACGCGGGTGGCGAACGCCGTGACCCCCTGGGCCGCAACAGCGGCACCAGCGGGCAGACCGGCACCGACGAGAACCTGCTTCAGGGCGAGGATGTGTATCGCCGCGCCCGCGATCTGCTGGACGAGATCCGGCGCCGGTCCGGCGAGGGGGTTCGCCCGGAAGAAGAGCTGGATTACCTCAAGCGGCTGCTGGAACGGTTCTGACCGCATTGCGCGGCAGGGGGCGGGCGCATGCGCGCACAGGCGGTGCCATGCGTCCCGCGCGCGTGATCAGCCCGTCAGGCCTGCGATCTGCGCCAGCCAGACCGACAGCTTCTGGAACTGTGCATCCAGCATGACGCGCAGGCCGTTGACCGCCTCGACATAGCTTTCCAGGGCGGGCGCGGCCGCCGGAAAAGCCTCGGCCAGGGCCGGCGCGAAGATGTAAAGCGCGAAAAGCAGGGCCGCCAGAAGCAGGACAAGCGAAAACCCACGGGCAAAGCCACGCGGCTTTTCGGGGGCTGCATTTGCATTGCGCGGATCGGCTGACTTGCCGGGTTTCTCGTGATCGTCCGCCCGCGCCGGACGCCGGTCCGAGGTCGAGCTGAGGCTTGAATTGATTTCCTCGATATCCGGCAGAAGGGCGCGGCGCGAATCGGCCACGGCGGCGGCGGCTGCCGCGGCAATCCGGTCATCGTCCTGCTCGATCCGGCTGATCTTGGGTGGCGGCGGCGGTGCGACACGCGGTTCGGCCGGGGGCGCGACCGGCGGCTCTTCTCCGCGCAGGCGGGCCATGCGTTCGCGCGATTCCGCCGCGCGGCGTTCCGCATCGCTTTCACGC
Source organism: Seohaeicola sp. (assembly GCF_048006315.1). Taxonomy (GTDB): domain Bacteria; phylum Pseudomonadota; class Alphaproteobacteria; order Rhodobacterales; family Rhodobacteraceae; genus Seohaeicola. The sequence goes on from NZ_CP180350.1 coordinate 2,968,952, forward strand.
AGGGGCGTCATTCCGGCATCAAGGCCAAGTTCGGGCTGGCTTTCAAGGCCGGGATCGCGTTCCGCCGCGCGGGCGCGGGCCTCCCGCTCGGCTTCCTCGCGCAGCAGGTCCGCCACGGATGTATCCAGGGTACGCCGCGGGCTGGGCAGGTCGCGGGCCGGGTCTTCCTCGTAATCGTCCTCGTCCACGATGGGGAATTGCGGCAACGGATCCTCGGGGTCAGGCACAAGCCGCGTGTCCGCGGTCGGTGCGTCATCCATGCCGGGATCGGTCGGGAAGCCCTGCCATTCGTCCTCGGCGGTCTCGTCCTCGGTGGTTTCCGGCACCGCTTCGGTGCTGGCGACATCCTGATCCCGGTGCGGTTCATCGTCCTCGGTCAGGTCCGCGTCATCGTCATCCGCGAAATCGTATTGATCATCCGCCTCGTCCGCATGGCGGTCCTCGGTCTCGTGGTCTTCCCACATGTCGTCATCGGCGCTGTCAGCCGAGGGGACATTGTCCTGCAGCGGGTGTTTCTGGAACCAGGTATGCCCACAACTGGAGCATTGAACGTCGCGCCCGGTGTCGGGAATGACGCTCTGCGGTACTTCGTATTGTGCCCCGCAATTCGGGCAAATCAGTCGCATCTGTCTACCTGCCTGCTGTGGTGCATGGCCTGCTGTCAGGGCCTGTCCAGTGTTTTGTCTACCATATGGTGTAAAACATTGGTGGAAAAGTGCAAAGGATGCAGTACCACCCCATGCCGACCGGATTGCAACACTGCCCGCATTGAGGCAAGAGGGAAGCTGGCAGAAAAGGGATCGCGGCGTGATCGAACTGGAACAAGTCGCCATGAGTTACGGCGGGGGAGAGTTGTTTGGCGACATTTCCCTGACCCTGTCGCCCGGGTCCTTCCATTTCCTGACCGGACCATCCGGCGCGGGAAAGACGACCTTTCTGAAACTCTGCTACGGGGCCTTGCTGCCGACGGCCGGGCATATCCGCCTGTTCGGTGCGGATCTGCGCACGATGTCGCGCGATGACGTGGCCCTGGCGCGGCGACGCATCGGCGTTGTCCACCAGGATGTGCAATTCCTGGAACATCTGCCTGTTGCCGACAATGTGGCCCTGCCCCTGATCGTGTCGGGTCACGACCGCAACAGCGAGGCTGAAAACCTGCGCGAACTTCTGAAATGGGTGGGCCTGAGCCATCGCGCCGATGCCCTTCCGGCCGAGCTTTCGGGCGGTGAGCGGCAGCGCGCCGCGCTGGCCCGCGCCGTCATCATGTCGCCCGAGGTGATCCTGGCCGATGAACCCACCGGCAACATCGATTGGGAAATGTCGCAACGCCTGCTGCAGTTGCTGGTCGAACTGAACCGGATGGGCAAGACCATCATGATCGCCACCCATGACATGAACCTGATCCGTGCGGCCAAAAGCCAGGTGCAGGCGCGTGTGCTGCGGATCTCGCAGCGCAGGCTTCAAACGGCGGGGGCGGACCTGTGAAGCCCGACCTGACCGCCATGACCGCCTTTCTGGCCGGTGACGCGCAGGCCGACCGGCTGGTGCCGCCGACGGGGTTTACCGCGCGGCTGACGATCTTTGCCGCTGCCGCAATGGCCTTCCTGACCGTTTTCGCGATGGCCTTGTCGCTGGCGACGGGGCGATTGGCGGATCGCTGGGGCGACGAGCTGGCGCGCGCCTCGACCTTGCGGATCTCTGCGCCGATGGATCAGCGCGCCGCCCAGACCGCAGCGGCCCTGCGGGTGCTGGAAACCACGCCCGGTGTCGCCACGGCCCGCGCCCTGTCCGAAGAGGAACAGCGCGCCCTGCTGGAGCCGTGGTTCGGCCCTGACCTGCCGGTGGCAAGCCTGCCCATCCCCCAGCTGATCGAGGTGATCGAGGATGACGCGGGCTATGACGCGGCCGGGCTGCGCTTGCGTCTGGCCGCCGAAGTGCCGGGCGCCGTGCTGGATGATCATACCCGCTGGCGGCGTCCGCTGGTCACGGCGGCGGACCGTTTGCGGCTGCTGGGCTGGCTGTCCATCGGCCTGATCGGCGCGGCCACGGCCGCGATGATCACCATGGCCGCACAGGCCGCATTGGCCGCGAACGCGCAGGTCATCGCCGTGCTGCGCCTGGTCGGTGCGCGCGACGCTTATATCGCGGGGGCCTTCGTGCGCCGGTTCACCTTGCGGGCGCTGTCCGGTGCCGCGCTGGGCACGGTTCTGGGGATGCTGGCGGTATTGCTGCTGCCATCGGCGCAGGCCGAGGCGGGTTTCCTGACCGGGCTCGGCTTTCAGGGCTGGCACTGGGTCTGGCCGCTGATCATCCCCATCCTTGGCGCTGCGGTGGCCTATGCGGCCACATGGCAGGCCGCCCATCGTACCTTGAAGGAGTTGTCCTGATGGCTCATGCCTGGCGCTGGCTGCGATCGCTTGTGTTCGTGGGCCAGATGTATGCGATGATGCTGGTGATCGGCCTGCTGTACCTGCCGGGCGCGATCCTGTCACCCGAAGGGGCAAGGCGCGGCTGCAAGGCCTATTGCCGCTGGGTGTTCTGGACCGCGCGCTGGATGGTGGGGTTGCGCTGCGAGGTGCGTGGCACGCCCCCTACCGAGGGCGCGCTGGTGGCGGCCAAGCACCAGTCATTCCTGGATATCCTGATCATCTTCAATGCGCTGCCCTCTGCCATCTTCATCATGAAGCGCGAGATCCTCTGGACACCGATCATCGGGCTTTATGCCTATCGTTTGGGCTGCGTCCCGGTGAACCGGGGCAAGCGCGGCATCGCGATCAAGAAGATGCTCAACGATGTGGCGACAGGGCACGCGCCTGCGGGGCAGCTGATCATCTATTCGCAGGGCACCCGCGTGGCCCCCGGCGTGAAGGCCCCCTACAAGGTCGGGACCGGTGCGCTTTACGTGCAGATGGAACAGCCCTGCGCGCCCGTGGCAACCAATGTGGGCGTGTTCTGGCCCCGCACCGGCATTTACCGCAAGCCGGGCCTGGCCGTGGCGGAGTTTCTGCCGATCATCCCGCCGGGGCTGGAGCGGGACACTTTCATGCAGCGGCTGGAGACCGAGGTCGAGGCTGCATCCGACAGCCTGATCGCCGAGGCACGTGCAAGTCTGGGAGAGGCCTGAGATGGAATTCATCGACCGGATCGAAGGGCTGGAGGCGCTTTATGGCACGGCATCTGTCGGATCGCAGCGCAAGGTGGCGCCCTACCTCACGCCCAGCTATCGCCGCTGGATCGAGGCGTCGCGCTTCTGCATCCTGTCGACCGTGGGCGAGGGCGGCACCGATGGCAGCCCGCGGGGCGATGATGGTCCGGTGGTGCGCGTGCTGGACCCCAGGACACTGGCCATGCCTGATTGGCGCGGCAACAACCGGCTGGATACATTGCGCAATATCGTGACGGACGGGCGAATCTCGCTGATCTTCCTGGTGCCGGGATCGCAGATCATGGTGCGGGTCAACGGACAGGCCAGGCTGACGGCGGATGCGGGGCTGCGCGCCAGTTTTGCCAAGGGTGGTGCAGAGCCCGCGACGGTGATCGTGGTCCGGCTTGACGAGGTCTATGCGCAGTGTTCGCGCGCGGTGATGCGGTCGGGGATCTGGGCGCGTGACGATGCGGCGGGGCTGCCGACACTGGGCGATATCCTCGCCGATGTGACGGCGGGCGAGATGGGCGGCAGCGATTTCGACGTCGATTGGGAAAAGCGGTCGCTGGCGGCGCTGTGGTAGCGGGCGACGGATTTTGAACATTCAGGGCAAGATGACAGGGCAGGGCGACTGCCCGGCATGAGAAAGGGGGCCGCGCGGCCCCCTTTTGCGTTCATGCGTGGCGCGTCTTACGCGTGGATCGGGCCATCGCCGCAGGCCAGGGCTGCTTCGCGCACGGCTTCGGACACGGTCGGATGGGCGTGGCAGGTCAGGGCCAGATCCTGTGCCGAGGCGCCGAATTCCATCGCGACGCAGATCTCGTGGATCAGATCGCCCGCCGAGGGGCCGATGATATGCGCGCCAAGGATGCGGTCGGTCTGCTTGTCGGCAAGGATCTTGACGAACCCGTCACCCTGGAACATCGCCTTGGCCCGCGCATTGCCCATGAAGGAAAACTTGCCGACCTTGTAGGCGACGCCCTCTTCCTTCAGTTGCTGTTCGGTCTTGCCGACATTGGCGACCTCGGGGTGTGTGTAGATCACGCCCGGAATGACGCCATAGTTCACATGGCCATGCTTGCCGGCCAGCACCTCGGCGACGGCCATGCCCTCATCCTCGGCCTTATGGGCCAGCATCGGACCGTCGATGGCGTCACCAATGGCATAAATGCCCTTCACGTTGGTCTGCCAATGGGCATCCGTCACGATCTGCCCGCGCTTGGAGGTTTCGATGCCCAGATCGGCCAGGCCCAGCCCGTCGGTGAAGGGCTTGCGGCCCGTCGCCACCAGCACGCAATCGGCGTCCAGCACGTGTTCGCTGTCATCCTTGCGCAGCTTGTAGGTGACCTTGGCCTTGGTCTTGAGGGTCTCGACCCCCTGCACGGCGGCGCCCATCACGAAGGTCAGGCCCTGCTTGGTCAGCATCCGCTGGAAGGTCTTTTGCACCTCGGCGTCCATGCCGGGGGTGATCGCGTCAAGGTATTCGACCACGGTGACCTGCGTGCCCAGACGGGAATAGACCGACCCCAGTTCCAGGCCGATCACGCCCGCGCCGATCACCACCATGGTTTTGGGGATCTTGCCCAGCGTCAGCGCGCCGGTCGAGGTCACGACGATCTCTTCGTCCACGGTGACGCCGGGCAGGCTTGAGGGTTCGGACCCCGAAGCGATGACGATGTTCCTCGCCTCATGCACCTCGTCGCCGACCTTCACCTTGCCGGGCGCGGGGATCGAGCCCCAGCCCTTCAGCCAGTCGATCTTGTTCTTCTTGAACAGGAATTCGATGCCCTTGGTGTTGCCCTCGACGGTTTCGTCCTTGTAGGCCAGCATCTGTTTCCAGTCGACCGAGGGCGATTTCCCCTTGAGGCCCATCTTGGCGAAGTTGTGCTCGGCCTCGTGCAGCATGTGGCTGGCGTGAAGCATCGCCTTGGACGGGATGCAGCCCACGTTCAGGCAGGTGCCGCCCAGCGTGGCGCGGCCTTCGACACAGGCGGTCTTGAGGCCCAGCTGGGCGCAGCGGATGGCGGCGACATAGCCGCCGGGGCCTGCGCCGATGATGATCACGTCATAGCTTGCCATGGGGAAATCTCCTTGAGGCCGTGGGAATTGCAAAGGGTTCGGGCTGCGGCATGGGCATCAGACCAGCGCCGCCAGCAGCATGAGGGTGGTGGCGCCGAAGCCGACCATCCAGATCAGTGACCGCCACGGCACAAGGCCGAAAGCATAGGCGGGCACGTAAAGCAGGCGCGCGACCAGGTAGGTCCAGGCGCAGGCAGCGGTAAAGCCGCTGGATTGCCCCGACAGGGTGACGACGACCACCGCCAGGGTGAACAGGATCAGCCCTTCGAAATGGTTGTTCAGCGCGCGGAACAGCCGCCCGGTGCGCGGGCTGACCTGTTCGATCAGCGGCTTGCCCAGCCGGTCGGGATCGCGCGGGCCCAGGGTCTTGCCGGTGCCCAGTTCCAGATTGGCGGGGATCGACATCAGCGCGAATTGCACGACCTGCAACAGACCGGCAAGGGCCAGCGCGGTCAGTTCCGGTGTCATGGTCTGCGTCATGTCTGCGGCCTTTCGCGGCGGGTCCAGATGGCCAGAGTGTCAGGCGTCAGGATGGCGGATTTGCGCGTGGTGAACCAGTCGAAACAGGCCTGTTCCGCCGCTGCGATGGCGGGGTCTTGCCGGAGGGTGGCCAGGCGCGCTTCGGTTTCCGGCCAGTGACGCAGGACCCTGCGGTCCTCGACATCGTTCTTGTTGGCGCTGCGGTGCCAGTTGGATCCCGGATGGTATTTCGTCTCGCCGATCTTGCCCTGCCCGTCGCCGCGATCGTTCTTCATCATGAACAGATCACGGGATTTGACGGCATAGTGATTGATCCGGGCGGTCGCGTTGGTCGCGGCCAGATCATGCGGGCGAAACCGGCTGGAACGATCCTGGTAGAGGCTTGCAGCATTCAGGGGGGTGCCGTCGGGGTTCACGACGCGCGGCGCATCGACCAGCGGATGGCGCGGGTTGTGATCGGTGGCGGCGCTGAAACTGGCGGCACGGAACAGGCATTTCGATTTGGTCACGCGCGGCTCTGGTGCCGGTTCGGCGCGGGTGAAGCTGGGCAGCACCGCCATGCCGGGGACCCATTCGGTGATGCCCGCATCACCGAACAGCTGCCACGGGATCGCGACGACATCCGCCTCGACCGCGTTGGCCATCAGGGTGGGCAAGCGCCCGTCGCCTGCGGTGATGTTCAGGAATTCGTCGCTGTCGATGTGCAAAAGCCATGTCACGCCCTCTGCCCGGGCCCAGTCAAGGACCAGCGCCATGCCGCTGTCCTGCGGCGGGGTGCCATGGGGGACGGTCTGGCGGATATGGGTCAGATGGCCTGCGTCGGCCAGCGCATCCAGCAGCGCATCAGACCCATCGGTGCAATCATTGCTGACCACGACCACATGGTCAAAGCCGATCACCTGGTGATAGGCCAGCCATTCAAGCACAAACAGCCCCTCGTTGCGCATGCACGAGACGAGGGCCGTCCGGCCCGATGCATCGGTCATGGGGGCGACTGGGGACATGAGGGGGTGCACCACGGGGGGCAGGGGAAGGGCGCGCGGATCACGCGCCCTTCGCAAGGGGGATCACAGATCCATCAGCAGGCGGCGCGGATCCTCCAGCGCTTCCTTGACGCGCACCAGGAAGGTCACGGCGCCCTTGCCGTCGACGATGCGGTGGTCATAGGACAGCGCCAGGTACATCATCGGGCGGATCACCACCTGACCGTTGATCGCCACGGGGCGGTCCTGGATCTTGTGCATGCCAAGGATACCCGACTGCGGGGGGTTCAGGATCGGCGAGGACATCAGCGAGCCATAGACACCGCCGTTCGAGATGGTGAAGGAACCGCCCTGCATTTCCGCCATGGACAGCTTGCCGTCACGGGCGCGCACACCCAGTTCGGCGATCTTCTTCTCGATCGCGGCAAAGCTCATCTGGTCGGCGTCGCGCACCACCGGCACGACCAGACCCGAGGGTGTGCCCACGGCGACACCCATGTGGACGAAGTTCTTGTAGACCACGTCGGTGCCGTCGATCTCGGCGTTCACCTCGGGCACTTCGCGCAGCGCATGGCAGCAGGCCTTCACGAAGAAGGACATGAAGCCCAGTTTCACGCCGTGCTTCTTTTCGAAGATGTCCTTGTATTCCTTGCGCAGGTCCATCGTCGCGGTCATGTCCACCTCGTTGTAGGTGGTCAGCATGGCGGCGGTGTTCTGCGCGTCCTTGAGGCGGCGCGCGATGGTCTGGCGCAGGCGGGTCATCTTGACGCGTTCCTCGCGGGCGGCGTCATCGGCGGATACGGGCGCGCGCGGCGCGCTGGCCACGGGGGCCATGGGGGCGGGCGCAGCCCGGGTACCGGCGGCAATCGCCTTTTGCACGTCTTCCTTCATGATGCGTCCGTCACGTCCTGTTGCTGTTACCGCATCGCGGCTGATCCCGGCCTCTGCCATGGCCTTTTTCGCGGCGGGTGCGTCTTCCACGTCCTTGCCTGATGCTGCGGGCGCGGGGGCGGCTGCGGCTGCGGGCGCATCGGCCTTGGCCGCAGGTGCCGCGCCCGAGGCGGAAATCACCGCCAGTTTCGCGGCTGCATCAACGGTCGTGCCTTCGGGGGCCACGATTTCGGCCAGAACACCAGCGGCGGGGCTGGGCACTTCGACGCTGACCTTGTCGGTTTCCAGCTCGCACAGCATCTCGTCCTGCGCGACGGTGTCGCCCACCTTCTTGAACCAGGTCGAGACCGTCGCCTCGGAGACGGACTCGCCCAGCGAGGGCACCATGACATCGACGGTTTCCGACTTGCCTGCCTTGGCGGGCTTGTCATCCGCCTTGGCGGCTTTCGCGGCGGGCTTGGCGGCGGCTTCGCCTTCGCTGATCGTGGCCAGCAGGGCGTCGACACCCACGGTCGCGCCCTCTGTCGCGATGATCTCGCCCATCACGCCGGCTGCGGGGGCCGGGACTTCGACGGTCACCTTGTCGGTTTCCAGCTCGCACAGCATCTCGTCGGCGGCGACGGCATCACCCGGCTTCTTGAACCAGGTGGCCACTGTGGCCTCGGTCACGGATTCGCCAAGGGTGGGGACGCGGACTTCGGTTGTCATGGGTTATTTCCCTTTGATGGTCAGCGCTTCGTCAACCAGCGCCTGTTGTTGTGCTTTGTGGGTCGAGGCCAGGCCCGTCGCGGGCGACGCGCTGGCGGCACGGCCGGCATAGACGGGCCGCTGGTGCTTGGCGTCGATGCGGCCCAGGACCCATTCGATATTCGGCTCGATGAAGCTCCAGGCGCCCTGGTTCTTGGGCTCTTCCTGGCACCAGACCATCTCGGCATCCTTGAAACGTTCCAGTTCGCGCACCAGGCTCATGGCCGGGAACGGGTAGAACTGTTCGATCCGGAGCAGGTAGATATCGTCGATCCCGCGCGCATCGCGTTCTTCCAGCAGGTCGTAATAGACCTTGCCGGAACACATGACGACGCGCTTGATCTTGTCATCTGCGGCCAGCTTGGTGTCCGAATGCCCTTTTTCGGCATCGTCCCACAGCACCCGGTGGAAGCTGGACCCGGTGGTGAAATCGGCCGCATCCGAGATCGCCATCTTGTGGCGCAGCAGGGATTTCGGCGTCATCAGCATCAGCGGCTTGCGGAAGGTCCGGTGCAGCTGGCGGCGCAGGATGTGGAAATAGTTGGCCGGTGTCGTGCAGTTGGCGACGATCCAGTTGTCCTGTCCGCACATCTGCAGGAACCGTTCCAGGCGGGCGCTGGAATGTTCCGGGCCCTGGCCTTCATAGCCGTGCGGCATCAGGCAGACGAGGCCCGACATCCGCAGCCACTTGCTTTCGCCCGAGCTGATGAACTGGTCGAACATGATCTGCGCGCCGTTGGCGAAGTCGCCGAACTGGGCTTCCCACATCACCAGCGCGTTGGGTTCGGACAGCGAATAGCCGTATTCGAAGCCCAGCACCGCGTATTCCGACAGCATCGAATCGATGACCTCGTAGCGGGCCTGCCCCTCGCGGATGTTGTTCAGCGGATAGTAGCGTTCCTCGGTGTCCTGGTTGATCAGGGCCGAATGGCGCTGGCTGAAGGTGCCGCGCGTGCTGTCCTGTCCCGCCAGACGGACGGGATAGCCTTCCAGCAGAAGCGAGCCGAAGGCCAGCGCCTCGCCGGTGGCCCAGTCAAAGCCTTCGCCGGTGTCGAACATCTTCTTGCGGGTTTCCAGCAGACGTTCGACCGTCTTGTGCATGGGAAAGCCCTCGGGCGCGCGGGTCAGCGCCGTGCCGATCTGTTCCATCGTCTCGGGCTTGATGGCGGTCTTGCCGCGCTGGTATTTCTTCTGGTCGCGCCGATCCAGATGCGACCAGCGCCCGTCCAGCCAGTCGGCCTTGTTGGGCTTGTAATCCTTGCCGGCCTCGAACTCCTCGTTCAGGCGGGCCTGGAACGCGGCCTTCATGTCCTCGATCTCGCCCTCGGGGATCAGGCCGTCCTTGACCAGACGCTCGGTATAAAGGGTCAGCGTGGTCTTCTGCTTCTTGATCTTGTTGTACATCACCGGGTTGGTGAACATCGGCTCGTCGCCTTCGTTGTGACCGAAGCGGCGGTAGCAGATGATGTCCAGCACCACGTCCTTGTGGAACATCTGGCGGAATTCGGTGGCGACCTTGGCGGCATGCACCACGGCTTCGGGATCGTCACCGTTCACGTGGAAGATGGGCGCCTCGACCACCAGTGCGTTGTCCGTGGGATAGGGGCTGGAACGGCTGAAATGCGGCGCCGTGGTAAAGCCGATCTGGTTGTTCACCACGATATGCATCGTGCCGCCGGTCTTGTGACCGACCAGGCCCGACAGGGCGAAACATTCCGCCACGACGCCCTGGCCCGCAAAGGCCGCGTCGCCGTGCAGCAGCACCGGCAGAACCTTGCTGCGGTCGGTATCATTCATCTGCGCCTGCTTGGCGCGGACCTTGCCCAGCACGACCGGATTGACCGCCTCGAGGTGCGAGGGGTTGGCCGTCAGCGACAGATGCACCTCGTTGCCGTCGAATTCGCGGTCGCTGGAGGCGCCGAGGTGGTATTTCACGTCGCCCGATCCGTCCACGTCCTCGGGCTTGAAGCTGCCGCCCTGGAATTCGTTGAAGATCGCGCGATAGGGCTTGCCCATCACGTTGGCCAGAACCGACAGGCGACCCCGGTGAGGCATGCCGATGACGATTTCCTTGACGCCAAGGTTGCCGCCGCGCTTGATGATCTGCTCCATCGCGGGGATCAGGCTTTCGCCGCCGTCCAGACCGAAACGCTTGGTGCCCATGTATTTGACATGCAGGAACTTTTCGAAGCCCTCGGCCTCGACCAGCTTGTTCAGGATCGCGCGGCGGCCTTCGCGGGTGAAGGTGATTTCCTTGCCGTAGCCCTCGATCCGTTCCTTCAGCCATGCGGATTGCTCGGGGTCCGAGATATGCATGTACTGCAGCGCGAAGGTGCCGCAATAGGTCCGCTTCACGATGTCGAGGATCTGGCGCATGGACGCGATCTGCAGGCCCAGCACGTTATCGATGAAGATCGGCCGGTCCATGTCGGCCTCGGTGAAGCCGTAGGATTTGGGATCAAGCTCCGGGTGCGGGGTCGGCTCGCGCAGGCCCAGCGGATCCAGATCGGCGGCCAGATGGCCCCGGATCCGGTAGGCGCGGATGATCATCAGTGCGCGCACGGAATCGAGAACCGCGCGCTTGACCTGATCGTCGGTGACCTTCACGCCCACCTCTGCCGCCTTGGCCGCGATCTTCTGGCCAGCGGCACGGGTTTCCACCGGGGCGGGCCATTGGCCGTCCAGCGCGGATGTCAGCTCGTCCGACGGTGCGGGCGGCCAGTCGGCGCGCGCCCAGCTGGGGCCTGCGGCCTCGCGTTTCACATCATGATCGGCGTCGCCCATCGCCCGGAAGAACGCCTGCCATGCCTCGTCGACCGCGTTCGGGTCTGCGGCATAGCGCGCATAAAGCTGTTCCAGGTATTCGGCGTTGTGCCCCTGCATGAAGCTGGAGGCGTGGAAGACGTCGTTGGGGGATTGCTCGGTCATGATGTCACCTGAACGTGGGAAAACCCCGGCAGACAGCTGCCGGGGCCGTTGATTTGCAGCTCAGCCGATGGCCTTCAGCACGGCCTCGCCCAGACCTGCGGGGCTGTCGGCCACGATGATCCCGGCGGATTTCATCGCCTCGATCTTGCTTTCGGCGTCGCCCTTGCCACCGGCCACGATGGCGCCGGCATGGCCCATGCGGCGGCCTTTCGGCGCGGTGCGGCCCGCGATGAAACCGGCGGTGGGCTTCCAGCGGCCGCGCTTCTTCTCGTCCTTGAGGAACTGCGCTGCTTCTTCTTCCGCGGAACCGCCGATTTCGCCGATCATGATGATCGACTGGGTCTCGGGGTCGGCCAGGAACATTTCCAGCACGTCGATATGCTCGGTCCCCTTGATCGGATCGCCACCGATGCCCACGGCCGAGGACTGGCCCAGACCGCTGTCGGATGTCTGCTTGACCGCCTCATAGGTCAGGGTGCCCGAACGGGACACGACACCGACCGAGCCGCGCTTGTGGATATGGCCCGGCATGATGCCGATCTTGCAGGCGCCGGGTGTGATCACACCGGGGCAGTTCGGCCCGATCAGGCGGGATTTCGACCCTTCCAGCGCGCGCTTGACCTTCATCATGTCCAGCACCGGGATGCCTTCGGTGATGCAGACGATCAGCTCCATCTCGGCGTCGATCGCTTCCAGGATCGAATCCGCCGCGAAGGGGGGCGGCACGTAGATCACGGAGGCATTGGCTTCGGTCACGTGCTTGGCCTCGTGGACCGAGTTGAAGACCGGCAGGTTCAGGTGGGTCGTGCCACCCTTTCCCGGCGTCACGCCGCCGACCATCTGCGTGCCATAGGCAATCGCCTGTTCGGAATGGAAGGTCCCCTGCGAGCCGGTGAAGCCCTGACAGATGACCTTGGTGTTTTCGTTGACGAGGACTGCCATGCTCTTATCCCTTCACCGCTTTGACGATCTTTTCCGCGCCATCGCGCAGGTCGTCCGCCGCGATCACATCCAGACCGGAGTTGCGGATGATTTCCTTGCCCTTGTCCACGTTCGTGCCTTCAAGACGCACGACCAGCGGCACTTTCAGGCCGACTTCCTTCACCGCGGCGATCACGCCCTCGGCGATGACGTCGCAGCGCATGATGCCGCCGAAGATGTTGACCAGGATGCCTTTGACATTGGGGTCAGAGGTGATGATCTTGAACGCCTCGGTCACCTTTTCCTTGGTGGCGCCACCGCCCACGTCCAGGAAGTTGGCGGGTTCGGCGCCGTAAAGCTTGATGATGTCCATGGTGGCCATCGCCAGACCCGCGCCGTTGACCATGCACCCGATCTCGCCGTCCAGCGCGATATAGTTCAGGTCGTATTTCGAGGCGGCCAGTTCCTTGGGGTCTTCTTCCGTCTCGTCGCGCAGGGCGGCGACATCGGCATGGCGGTAGACCGCGTTGCCGTCAAAGCTGACCTTGGCGTCCAGCACCTTGAGGTCGCCCTTGTCGGTCACGATCAGCGGGTTGATTTCCAGCATCTCCATGTCCTTCTCGACGAAGGCCTTGTAGAGCAGGCCCATCAGGCCGACGCACTGCTTGACCTGCGCGCCTTCCAGACCCAGCGAGAACGCGATGCGGCGCCCGTGGAAACCCTGGTAGCCGGTGGCGGGATCGACGCTGAAGGACAGGATCTTTTCGGGGGTGGCGGCTGCCACTTCCTCGATGTCCATGCCGCCTTCGGTGGAGCAGACGAACGAGATGCGGCTGGTCTGGCGATCCACCAGCAGCGCCAGGTAAAGCTCGCGCTGGATGCCCGAGCCGTCTTCGATATAGACGCGGTTGACCTGCTTGCCGACGGGGCCGGTCTGATGGGTCACAAGGGTGCGGCCCAGCATCTTCTTGGCTTCTTCGGCAGCTTCCTCGACTGATTTGGCAAGACGGACACCGCCCTTTTCGCCGGCGTCTGCTTCCTTGAACTTGCCCTTGCCACGTCCGCCCGCGTGGATCTGGGCTTTCACGACCCAGAGGGGTCCGTCCAGTTCGCCTGCGGCGGTTTTGGCTTCTTCGGCCCGAAGGACGACACGTCCGTCCGAGACCGGGGCGCCGTAGGTGCGAAGGAGGGCCTTCGCCTGATACTCATGAATGTTCATGAAATTGTCCCGTCTTGCTGCGATTGCGCCGGGGTTTGGCACAGGATGGCGCAACAAATAAACGGTTTTTTCCGGTTTCCGGGGTTTTGCGCGTTATTTTGCGTATTTGTGATCACACGTCGAAAATCTGTGATCACAAACAGGGAGTCACGGTGATTGGCGCATCCCTGAAAGAATCAGGGCCGGCGCATGGCCGACCCTGACAGGATATGACAGAGGTTTCGCGCGCGAAACCCTGGGTGGAAATCACGCCAGCGAGGGGTCGATTTCCTTGCAGGCAGCCACCAGGCCTTTGACCGCGTCGACGGATTTGTCGAACATTGCCTGCTCGTCCTTGTTCATCGTGATGTCCACGACCTTTTCGATGCCGCCGGCACCGATCACGGTGGGCACGCCGACGTAGAAGCCTTTCAACCCGTAGGCGCCATCAACATAGGCCGCGCAGGGCAGGACGCGCTTCTGGTCCTTCAGGTAGGCTTCTGCCATTTCGATGGCGGATGTGGCGGGGGCGTAGAAGGCGGAACCCGTCTTCAGAAGGCCCACGATTTCGGCACCGCCGTCGCGGGTGCGCTGCACGATCGCGTCCAGCTTGTCCTGCGTGGTCCAACCCATCTTGACCAGGTCGGGCAGCGGGATGCCGGCCACGGTGGAATAGCGCACCAGCGGCACCATCGTGTCGCCATGGCCGCCCAGCACGAATGCGGTGACGTCGCGCATCGATACGCCGAATTCCAGGCTCAGGAAGTGGCGGAAGCGGGCGCTGTCCAGAACGCCGGCCATGCCGCAGACCTTGTTGTGCGGCAGGCCCGAGAATTCGCGCAGCGCCCAGACCATCGCGTCGAGCGGGTTGGTGATGCAGATGACGAAGGCGTCGGGGGCATGCTTTGCAATGCCTTCGCCCACGGATTTCATGACCTTGAGGTTGATGCCCAGCAGGTCATCGCGGCTCATGCCTGGCTTGCGGGGCACACCGGCGGTGACGATGCAGACATCCGCGCCTGCAATGTCCTCGTAGGACTGGGTGCCGCGCAGCGCCGCGTCGAACCCTTCGGAGGGGCCGGATTCCGCGATGTCGAGCGCCTTGCCTTCGGGGGTACCCTCGGCAATGTCGAACAGGACGATATCGCCCAGCTCTTTCAGCGCGGCGAGGTGGGCAAGCGTGCCCCCGATCTGTCCGGCGCCGATGAGGGCAATCTTGGGTCTGGCCATTGGAACTGTCTCCGCTTGGTTGATTTTGCCGCATGGGGTAGTCCCTTCCGCGCCGTCGCGCAAGTGTGCTGCGCTGCGCTGCGGCGGGAAGGGGGGCTGTTCCCTGCCATGCGATGCGGCTAAATGCGTGACAAGGCGCAATTTTCACAAGCAGGGCCAAGCATGGATCTGGACGCGCAGTTTTTCATGGTAGCGATACCGGCGGTTCTTTTCGCGGGCATCTCGAAGGGCGGGTTCGGATCGGGCGCCGCCTTTGCCGCGGCCTCGATTCTGGCGGTGGCGCTGGAGCCGGGGCAGGCGCTGGGGATCATGCTGCCGCTTCTGATGCTGATGGATGTGGCCAACCTGCGCCCCTACTGGAAGAAATGGAGCGCACCTGACGCCAAGCTTCTGATCCTGGGCGCCTTGCCTGGCGTGGCGCTGGGGGCCTGGCTTTACACGATTGCCGATGCCGATGTGTTCCGGCTTCTGATCGGCGTGATCTCGATCGGGTTCGTGGCTTGGCAGATGGGGCTGAAACTGGGGCTGATCCGCGCGGTGCGGGCCGAATTGCCGCTGTGGGCGGGGGCGCTGGCCGGGGCCACGGCGGGGTTCACCAGTTTCGTCAGCCACGCGGGCGGGCCGCCGGCCGCGGTGTGGCTGCTGTCGCGCAAGCTGGGCAAGAC
This sequence comes from Seohaeicola sp., assembly GCF_048006315.1. Taxonomy (GTDB): domain Bacteria; phylum Pseudomonadota; class Alphaproteobacteria; order Rhodobacterales; family Rhodobacteraceae; genus Seohaeicola. The sequence goes on from NZ_CP180350.1 coordinate 2,984,219, forward strand.
GCCTTATCAGGCGACGACCGTGATCGTCTTCTGGGCGGTCAATATCGCCAAGTTCATTCCTTACGCCTTCCTGGGCATATTCACGGCCGAGACGCTGCTGGCCGATCTGTTCCTGGCGCCCGTGGCGCTGCTGGGGGCCTGGCTGGGCGTGAAGGCGCATCACATGGTGCCGGAACGCGCCTTTTTCGCGCTGACCTACATCTTGCTGACGATCACCGGGGTCAAGCTGGTCTGGGACGCGCTGACCTGATCGGGCGGAGGAGCTGTGGTCAGGCCCCCTGTCCCGGTGGTGTCAGCGCATCGGCCATGGCCTCATAGGCCTGCCCGGAGGCGACAAGGCAGGTCAGACCCGAAGGCAGGGTTTGCGTGATCGTCCAGCTGCCACTGTCGTCGCTGGCAAACACCTCGATCAGCACGTTGTTGGCGCCAAGGCCGATCGCGCGGCGCGTTTCGCCATAGGTGCCGGCCAGACGTTCAAGGACCTTGTCGCGCGGGGCGCAGTTGACGCTGCTGCGCGCCTCGGTGGCGGGGGCCAGCGTGGCCATGGCCAGTGTCAGAAGAACCACGCCGGTTGTCAGTATCGTCCGTTCATATGCCATCGGTTTGACCTTTCCATGATCGCATGGATGACAGGCTGCGGCACGAGGATTTAAGTGAGGTTAACAGGCCGCGCCGCGCAGGGTTTTTGCGGGAAGTATGCCATGGCATGCGCTTTTTTCTGCAATGCGGCACGAATAGCCTTGAAGGTTTACACCAAAAAATGCCATCTCTGCGCAAGATTATTACAAGGAAGACTCAGGCCATGGACATCCGCCCCTATCGTTCGGTTCTCTATATTCCCGGCTCGAAGGAGCGTGCGCTGGACAAGGCGCGCGACCTGCCGGTGGATGCGATCATCTTCGATCTGGAAGACGCGGTGACGCCTGATGCCAAGGTCGAGGCGCGCAGCACCCTTGCGCAGGCGCTGGCGGTCGGCGGTTACGGCGCCAAGGTGAAGATCATCCGCATCAACGGTCTGGATACGGAATGGGGCGCGGGCGATGTCGAGGCGCTGCGCGAGGCGGGGGCGGATGTGTTCCTGCTGCCCAAGGTCAATTCCGCCGCCGATGTGCAGGCGCTGGCCGACCTTCTGGGCAATGGCACGCCGATCTGGGCGATGATGGAAACGCCGCTGGGCATCCTGAACGCGGCCGGGATCGCCGCGCATCCGCAGCTGACGGGCTTCGTGGCGGGCACCAACGATCTGGCGAAAGAGCTGAATTGCCGCTACCGCGCCGACCGTCTGCCGATGCAGATGGCGTTGCAGACCATCCTGATGGCCGCGCGCGCGCATGGCGTGATCGCGATCGACGGCGTCTACAACCAGTTCAAGGATGACGAGGGTCTGCGCGCCGAATGCGAACAGGGCCGCGACATGGGCTTTGATGGCAAGACCCTGATCCATCCCGCGCAGGTCGATGTGACCAACACCGCCTTTGCCCCCTCCGAGGCCGAGATCGATCTGGCGCGTCGCCAGATCGCCGCCTATGAAGAGGTCGAGGCAAGCGGGCAGGGCGTGGCCGTCGTGGATGGCAAGATCGTCGAAAACCTGCATGTCGAGACCGCCAAGAAGATCCTTGCCATGGCTTCGGCCATTTCATCCCTCTGATCGGAGACTGCCCATGACCCTGCTGACCCTCGGTGTGATCCTCTGGGCCGCGGCCCATTTCTTCAAGCGGCTGGCGCCGGGCGTGCGCGGTCCAATGGGCGACAAGGGCAAGGGGCTGGTGGCCGTGGCCATCGTGATCAGCCTGCTGATGATGATCTTCGGCTATCGCGGCGCCGAGTTCATCCATGTCTGGGCGCCGCCCGCTTGGACCGTTCACCTGAACAACCTGATGATGCTGATCGCGGTCTTCGTCTACGGCATGAGCGCCACGAAAGGCCGTCTGCGCGGCAAGATGCGCCATCCGCAGCTGACGGCGGTCAAGATCTGGGCGGTGGCGCATCTGCTGGTGAATGGGGATCTGGCCTCGATCATCCTGTTCGGGGGCATGCTGGCCTGGGCTGTCGTCTCGGTCATCCTGATCAACCGGTCCGAAGTCTGGGTGCGGCCCGCGCCCGGCGAGGCGAAGAAGGACATCCTGCTGGTCGTGATCACGCTGGTGCTGTTCGGGGTGATGACCGGCATCCATGCATGGCTGGGCGTCTCGCCGTTCCCGGGGTGACAGGATGCAGCTTTACCGGTTCCTGACGGCCGATGACACGGACGCCTTTTGCCACAAGGTGACGCGCGCGCTGAACAACGGCTGGGCGCTGCATGGCAGCCCGACCTATGCCTTCGACGCCGCCAATGGCGTGATGCGCTGCGGGCAGGCCGTGACCAAGGAGGTGCCCGGCACCTATTCCCCCGATCTCAAGCTGGGAGAGCAGTGAATGAAAGTCCCGCAGTTCCACGTGGTTCCGATCAAGACCAACGCAGGCCGGTTTTTCGAGGATTACAGCATCGGGCAGGTGATCGACCATGCCGTGCCGCGCACCGTGTCAGGTGGGGAAAGGGCGCTTTATCATGCGCTTTATCCGGCGCGGCATGCGCTGTATTCGTCCGATGAATTCGCGCGTTCCTGCGGTTTGCCGCAAAGCCCGCTGGATGATCTGGCGGCCTTTCATATCGTCTTCGGCAAGACCGTGCCCGATGTGTCGCTGAATGCGATTGCCAACCTGGGCTATGCGCAGGGCCGCTGGCTGAAGCCGGTCTATGCGGGCGATACGATCCGTTCGACATCCGAGGTGATCGGCCTCAAGCAGAATTCCAACGGGCAATCGGGCGTCGTCTATGTGCGTACGCGCGGCCTGAACCAGCGGGACGAGGTGGTTCTGGATTACGTGCGCTGGGTCATGGTGCGCAAGAACGACACCGATGCGCCCGCACCCGAAACGGTCGTGCCCAAGTTGGCGCCGGCGCTGACGCCGGATCAGCTGGTGGTGCCCGAGGGGCTGGATTTCAGCGGCTATGATTTCACCCTGTCGGGCGAGCCGCATCGCTGGAGCGACTACGAGATCGGCGAGACCATCGACCATGTGGACGGTGTCACGGTCGAGGAAGCCGAGCACATGATCGCCACGCGGCTGTGGCAGAACACCGCCAAGGTGCATTTCGACGCGACCAACCGCGCCGACGGGCGGCGGCTGATCTATGGTGGGCATGTGATCAGCATGGCGCGGGCGCTGTCGTTCAATGGCCTGGCCAATGCGCAGATGATCGTGGGGCTGAACGCGGGCGCGCATGCGAACCCCTGTTTCAGCGGCGATACGATCCGCGCCTGGTCCGAGGTTCTGGACAAGGCCGAGACATCGACGCCCGGTGTGGGCGCGATCCGCCTGCGCCTTGTGGCGACCAAGGCGGCGGGGGCGTTCCGGCTGAAAAGCGACGATGGCAAGTATCAGCCGCATGTGCTGCTGGACCTCGACTATTGGGCGCTGATGCCGATGTGATCACAAAAATGGGCCGGTATTTCGGGCCTGTCCGAAAGACAGCAAGCACCGAGTCCGGGGCAAAACGGGTGAGTCCGGTCGATTTGCGGCCGCTTGATTCCCGTTTTGGGATTGTCGTCTGGCGGGTTTGTGATCACGGGCAAACCTCTTGTGATCACGAACGCCCGCAATGCGTCACTTCGCGCAGATTTTTCTGCATGTCGGGGCTGTGCTGACGTGACAGAGCCGCTAAAAAGAGTATCAAGGCCGCAAAAGGCATCGAAAGGTATACCGTCGTGTGCAGTAGTGGCGCCGGTCCTTTCGCAACCCAAGAAGGAAGGGACACATGGCTGACGTGAACCGGGGCAACCGCCCGCTTTCGCCGCACCTGTCAATCTATCGCCCGCAACTGACCTCGATCACCTCGATCCTGACGCGGATCACGGGCAATGCGCTGATCCTGGCCGCGCTGCTGATCGTGTGGTGGTTCCTGGCCGCGGCGACGTCGCCTGCCTATTTCGCCCTGGCCGATGCGGTGCTGACCAGCTGGTTCGGGGACCTTGTGATGTTCCTGTCGCTCTGGGCGCTGTGGTATCACACGCTGGCGGGCGTCCGGCACCTGATCTGGGACAACGCGAAGATGCTGGATATCGAGAGCGCCTACAAGCTGGGCTATGCCGTGATCGGCGGGTCGGTTCTGCTGACCCTGCTGACCGTGGCCGTAATCTGAGAGGGCTGAGAGATGCGATACCTGACCGACCGCAAGCGCGCGATGGGCATGGGTTCGGCCAAGACGGGCACCGCCCATTTCTGGTCGATGAAAGTGTCCTCGGTGGCACTTCTGATCCTGATCCCGCTGTTCGTCTTCACCTTCGGCCCCATGCTGGGCGCGCCGCATGACGAGGTGCTGGCCTATTTCGCCCATCCTTTCCCGGCCATCGTGGCTGCGCTGACCCTGATCGTGGGGTTCAAGCACTTCAACGAGGGTGCCCAAACCATGATCGAGGACTATGTCCACGGCACGACACAGAAAATCGTGATCATCGCGGTGACCTGCCTGAGCTATGGCGCAGCCGCCACCGGGCTTTTCGCCATCGCGAAGATCGCGCTTTAACTTTCGGAGACTGTTGCAATGGCAGCTTATCAATACGAGACCCATGATTATGACGTCGTGGTGGTCGGGGCCGGCGGCGCCGGTCTGCGCGCGACGCTGGGCATGGCGGAACAGGGCCTGCGCACGGCCTGCGTGACCAAGGTTTTCCCGACGCGGTCGCATACGGTCGCGGCGCAGGGCGGCATTGCCGCCTCGCTGTCGAACATGGGGCCGGATCACTGGCAGTGGCACATGTATGACACCGTGAAGGGGTCGGACTGGCTGGGTGACACCGACGCCATGGAATACCTGGCGCGCGAGGCGCCCAAGGCGGTCTATGAGCTGGAACATTACGGCGTGCCGTTCAGCCGCACCGAAGAGGGCAAGATCTATCAGCGTCCCTTTGGCGGGCATACGACCGAATTCGGTGAAGGCCCGCCGGTGCAGCGCACCTGTGCTGCCGCCGACCGGACCGGCCACGCGATCCTGCACACGCTTTATGGCCAGAGCCTGAAGCAGAAGGCAGAATTCTACATCGAATATTTCGCCATCGACCTGATCATGTCCGAGGACGGCGTGTGTCAGGGTGTCGTCTGCTGGAAGCTGGACGATGGCACGATGCATGTGTTCAACGCCAAGATGGTCGTTCTGGCCACGGGCGGCTATGGCCGCGCCTATTTCAGCGCGACAAGCGCGCATACCTGCACCGGCGACGGCAACGGCATGGTCGCGCGGCAGGGTCTGCCGCTGCAGGACATGGAATTCGTGCAGTTCCACCCGACCGGCATCTATGGCGCGGGCTGCCTGATCACCGAGGGCGCGCGCGGCGAGGGTGGATACCTGACCAACTCGGAAGGCGAGCGTTTCATGGAACGCTATGCGCCGACCTACAAGGATCTGGCCAGCCGTGACGTGGTCAGCCGCTGCATGACGATGGAGATCCGCGAGGGTCGCGGCGTCGGCGCGGACAAGGATCATATCCACCTGCACCTGAACCACCTGCCGCCCGAAGCGCTGCATCTGCGCCTGCCCGGCATTTCGGAAAGCGCACGCATCTTTGCGGGCGTGGACGTCACCAAGGAACCGATCCCGGTTCTGCCGACGGTGCATTACAACATGGGCGGCATTCCGACGAACTACTGGGGCGAGGTCCTGAACCCGACCGCCGATGATCCCGACCGGATCGTGCCGGGCCTGATGGCCGTGGGCGAGGCGGGCTGCGCATCCGTGCACGGGGCGAACCGTCTGGGGTCGAACTCGCTGATCGATCTGGTGGTCTTTGGCCGCGCCGCCGCGATCAAGGCGGGGCAGGTCGTGTCCGCCGGCGCGCCGAACCCGAAGGTGAACAAGGCCTCTGTCGATTTTGCCTTCGACCGTTTCGACGGGCTGCGCCACGCCAATGGCAACGTCGGCACCGCAGAACTGCGTCTTGAGATGCAGAAGACCATGCAGGCCGATGCGGCGGTGTTCCGCACCGACAAGACGCTGGCCGAGGGTGTCACCAAGATGACCGCCGTGGCGGGCAAGATGGATGACATCAAGGTCACCGATCGCAGCCTGATCTGGAACTCGGACCTGATGGAGACGCTGGAGCTGACCAACCTGATGCCCAACGCGCTGGCCACCATCGTAGGCGCCGAGGCGCGCAAGGAATTGCGCGGCGCGCATGCCCACGAGGATTATCCCGACCGGGACGATGCCAACTGGCGCAAGCACACCATCGCGCGGGTCGATGGCAGCAAGGTCGACCTCAGCTATCGCCGGGTCGTGACCGAGCCCTTGACCAAGGAAGCGGAAGGCGGGATCGACCTGAAGAAGATCGCGCCCAAGGCACGGGTCTATTGATCCCTGCCCGCGGCATAGGTGCCCTGCGGGGGCTGGGTCTGGCGGCGCTCTGTGCCGCCACGCTGGCCGCCTGCACGCCTGCCGATCAGGATCGGCTGACCCGCGATGCCGCGCGCGCCGCGATCACGCCGGTTCTGGTGCAGCGCTTCCCCGGCGTCCCGGTGGAGCCGGCGGTGGATTGCATCATCGACAATGCCAGCAGCCGCGAGTTGCTGGCGCTGGCCGCCGACAGCATTACCGGACCCACGGCCAATACCGTGGAGCTTGTGACGAATATCGTGTCCCGGCCGGACACGCTCAATTGCCTGCTGGCCAATGGCCTGCCAGCCCTTCTGTGACGGGAGAGACATCATGGTGCAACTGACACTGCCGAAGAACAGCCGGATGCGGACCGGCAAGACCTGGCCCAAGCCCGAGGGCGCCAAGAACCTGCGGACCTTCAAGATCTACCGCTGGAACCCCGATGACGGGGAAAACCCGCGGCTGGATACCTATCACGTCGATCTGGATACCTGCGGTCCGATGATCCTGGATGCGCTGATCAAGATCAAATCCGAGATCGACCCCACGCTGACCTTCCGCCGGTCCTGCCGCGAGGGGATCTGCGGGTCCTGCGCGATGAACATCGACGGGATCAACACGCTGGCCTGTCTGCATGGCATGGATGACGTGAAGGGCGATGTGAAGATCTATCCGCTGCCGCACATGCCGGTGATCAAGGATCTGATCCCTGACCTTACGCATTTCTATGCGCAGCACGCCTCGATCATGCCCTGGCTCGAGACCAAGACCAACCGCCCCGCCAAGGAATGGCGCCAGTCGGTCGAGGATCGCGAAAAGCTGGACGGGCTTTATGAATGCGTGATGTGTGCCTGTTGCTCGACCTCGTGCCCGTCTTATTGGTGGAACGGGGATCGGTACCTGGGACCGGCCGCGTTGCTGCACGCCTATCGCTGGATCATCGACAGCCGCGACGAGGCCACGGGCGAGCGTCTGGACGAGCTGGAAGATCCGTTCAAGCTGTATCGCTGCCACACGATCATGAACTGCGCCAAGACCTGCCCCAAGGGTCTGAACCCGGCCAAGGCGATTGCCGAGATCAAGAAGATGATGGTCGAACGCACCGTGTGATGCGGGCCGGGCAGGGGGGCTGTCTGCCCCCCGTCCCTGCGGGACTCCCCCCGAGGATACTTGCGGCAAGAAGAAGGGGCGGGCCGGGGGCCTGCCTTTTTTGTTCCGGAGGGTGAGAAACCATGTTGATTCCCCTGGGGTTGATCATCGCCTTCGTGCTGATCGCGATTTTCGCGCGGCGCGGGATGCGATCGTGCCGCTGGCGAATGGACCGGACAGGGGACCAGGGGGGCATGTCCTGTTTCCGCTGTGCGGCCTGTGGTGCGGAGGTGCTTGTGCCGCGAGGCCAGACACCGCAGGATTGCCGCAATCCACGCAAAACCTGAGGGAGACAGGACAGAATGCAAGAGCCAGCCGATGCCGCCGCGCGCCGCGCCGTTCACCCGGTGATCTGCTACCCGGTCGAAACTTTGCCTCTGGCTGATCTGGCGCTTTATGCGGGTTTTCGCGCGGGGGCGGTCAAGACGGGTGACGTGATCGTGCCCCCGCGCGAGGCGGGGACATTCCGGGTGCCTGCGGGCGGTTTTTTCCGCATCTCGTCGATTGAAGGGCCGCAGGTGGGGGACCTGAACCTGTGGCATGCGGATGATCTGTCCGAACGGTTCTACAGCGGCAAGACCCGCGCGCTGCATGGCACGCATGTGACCACGGGGCAGCGGCTGTGGTCATCCTTTCCCACGCTGCGCCCGATGGCGACGATCGTGGCGGATACGCTGGGATGGTATGGCAAGGACGATTTCGGCGGGTCGGTGCATGACGTGATCGGCACGCGCTGCGATCCCTATACGCATAACCTGCTGTCGGGTGGGCAATACCATCATTGCTGCCATTCCAACCTGACCCGCGCGCTGGCCGATGCCACCGGCATGGGGCTGCACGAGGCGGAAGCGCATGTGCATGACGTGCTGAACGTGTTCATGTGCACGGGCTTCACCCGCGACACGGGGCAGTATTTCATGAAGGCCAGCCCGGTGCGGCCCGGCGACTACCTTGAGTTCTTCGCCGAGGTGCCGCTGCTGGGGGCGCTGTCGGCCTGTCCCGGTGGGGATTGTTCGGCCGAGCATTCATCGGATCAGGCGGCATGCCATCCGCTGCTGGTCGAGGTGTTCGAGACGCCCGCCGACCTGCTGGGGGATTGGGCCAGCCCGCCACCCAACGGCTATGATCGCCGTCACGGGCGCTAGGCCGGCTGCTCAGGCCTCGGGGAAGGCTGCGGCAAGCGCGATCTCGACCATGTCGCCAAAGCTGCCCTGTCGCTGATCGGCAGGCAGGGCCGCGCCCGTCAGCAGATGGTCGGAGACGGTCAGCACCGCCAGCGCGCGCACACCGTGGCGCAGGGCGAGGTTGTAAAGCTCGGCCGCTTCCATCTCGACGCCCAATATGCCGTGGCGGGTCATGATCTCGTTCAGGTCGGGGCGTTCATCATAGAAGACATCCGATGAATAGATGCCGCCCACATGGGTCGGCACGCCGCGCGCCTCGGCCGCGGTGACGGCGGCGCGCAGCAGCGACCAGTCGGCATGGGGAGCGAAGTTCAGCTCGCGGAAGATGCCCGATGAGGGGGTCGCGAGGGTCGTTGCGGTCATGGCGATGATCACGTCGCGGATCGCCACGTGATCCTGCATCGCCCCGCAGGAGCCGATGCGGATCAGCGTCTTTGCGCCGTAGTCGCGGATCAGTTCGTTGGCATAGATCGACAGCGACGCCATGCCCATGCCCGAGCCGTGGATCGTCACGCGCTGACCACGCCAAAGGCCGGTGTAGCCCAGCATGCCGCGCACCTCGTTGATGCAATGGGGATCGGTGAGGAATGTCTCGGCCGCCCATTTCGCGCGCAGGGGGTCGCCCGGCATCAGGACGGTTTCGGCGATGTCACCGGGTTTGGCACCGATATGGATGGTCATGTCTGGTCCTTGGGGTCAGCGGCTGTACTTGATGAAAGGGGTCACATGGGCGATGCGGTCGTAAAGCAGCCGGGCGGTCGTGTTGAAGTCCTGCGTCATCCAGTAGACGGCGGGCGTGCCGCGGCGGTCGGCCTCGACATAGACGGCCTCGATCAGGGCGCGGCCGATGCCCTGGCCGCGCACATCCGGGTCGGCGTAGAGATCCTGCAGGTAGCAGACATCTTCCACGCGCCAGTTGTGGGCATGCCAGATCGCGTGGACCAGACCCACGGCGCGGCCATCCAGATCGGCGATGAAACAGCAGCGTTCGGGATGGGCCGGGTCAAGCTGACGGGCGAAGGTCGTGGCGAAGATCGCATCGGGCAGGGTGGTGTCGTAGAAGGCCAGGTACGCGGTCCAGAGGCGGCGCCATGCGGGTTCATCGGCGGCGGTCAGGGGGCGGATGGTCAGCGGCATGGGCGGCGTCCTGTTGCAGTGTCCCGGGGATGATGCAGACTGGCGGGGCAGAGTGCAAGCGTGGCCCTGCGCATGCAAAAAGGGGGGCGGATGCCCCCCTTTCGGAAATTCGCCTTGCCGGGTGCTATTCTGCGGCGACAGCCTTGGGATCGGCCAGGGTCACGATATCCATCATGATCGTGTTCAGTTCGAAATCCTTGGGCGTGTAGACGCGGGCGACGCCCATTTCCAACAGGCGTTTCGCGTCATCCTCGGGGATGATGCCGCCCACGACCACGGGGATATGGCCCAGGCCCGCCGCGCGCAGCCGCTCCATCAGGTCGGCCATCAAGGGCATGTGCGAGCCGGACAGGATCGACAGGCCAATCACATGCGCCTCGCCTTCGCTGGCGGATTTGACGATTTCCTCGGGCGTCAGGCGGATGCCTTCGTAATCGATGTCCATCCCGCAGTCGCGGGCGCGGAAGGCGATTTGTTCGGCGCCGTTGGAATGACCGTCCAGACCCGGCTTGCCCACAAGGAACCGCAGGCGGCGGCCCAGCTTGTCGGAGACCGCGTTGACGGCGTCGCGGATGTCATCCAGCCCTTCGGTCTTGTTGCTGACCGAGCGGGACACACCCGTGGGACCGCGATATTCGCCAAAGACCGCCCGCATCTGCGCGGCCCATTCGCCCGTGGTCACACCGGCCTTGGCCGCGCGGATCGAGGGCTCCATGATGTTGCGGCCTTCTTTGGCTGCGGCGCGCAGATCGGCCAGCGCCTCGGCCACGGCGGATGCGTCGCGGGTGCTGCGCCAGGTGTTCAGGCGGCCGACCTGTTCGGCCTCGACCGCGGGATCGACGGTCATGATCCCGCCATCCCCGGTCATCAGCGGCGAGGGTTCGCCCTGCTGCCATTTGTTGACGCCCACGACGATGGTTTCGTTCCGTTCGATCCGGTTCAGGCGTTCGGCGTTGCTGTCGACAAGGCGCGACTTCATGTAGTCGATCGCGCTGATCGCGCCGCCCATGCTGTCGAGGTTGGCCAGTTCCGCCCGCGCGCCGTCCTTCAGCGCCTCGACCTTGCGATCCACGGCGGGGTTGCAATCGAAGAGGTCATCGTATTCCAGCAGATCCGTCTCATAGGCCATGATCTGCTGCATGCGCAGCGACCATTGCTGATCCCAGGGGCGGGGCAGGCCAAGCGCCTCGTTCCAGGCGGGCAGCTGCACGGCGCGGGCGCGGGCCTTTTTCGACAGGGTGACGGCCAGCATCTCGATCAGGATGCGGTAGACGTTGTTTTCGGGCTGCTGTTCGGTCAGGCCAAGGCTGTTGACCTGTACGCCATAGCGGAAGCGGCGGAATTTGGGGTCGGTCACGCCGTAGCGGGTCTCGCAGATTTCATCCCACAGATCGACGAAGGCGCGCATCTTGCACATCTCGGTGATGAAGCGGATGCCCGCGTTCACGAAGAAAGAGATCCGGCCCACAAGCTGGGGGAAATCCGCCTCGGGGACCTTTCCTTTCAGATCGTCCAGCACGGCGGTGGCCGTGGCCAGCGCAAAGGCCAGTTCCTGTTCGGGCGTCGCGCCTGCCTCTTGCAGGTGGTAGGAACACACGTTCATCGGGTTCCATTTCGGCACATTGGTATAGCAATAGGCCGCGACATCGGTGATCAGGTGCAAGGATGGCTTGGGCGGCAGGATATAGGTGCCCCGGCTGAGGTATTCCTTGATGATGTCGTTCTGCACGGTGCCTTGCAGTTTGCTGATATCGGCGCCCTGTTCCTCGGCCACGGCGATATAAAGCGCCAGCAGCCAGGGTGCCGTGGCGTTGATCGTCATCGAGGTGTTCATCTGTTCCAGCGGGATCGCGTCGAACAGCGTGCGCATGTCGCCCAGATGGCAAACGGGGACGCCGACCTTGCCCACCTCGCCCTTGGCCAGAATGTGATCGCTGTCATAGCCGGTCTGCGTGGGCAGGTCGAAGGCCACCGACAGGCCCGTCTGCCCCTTGGCGAGGTTGGAACGATAAAGCGCGTTCGAGGCCTTTGCCGTGGAATGGCCTGCATAGGTGCGGAACAGCCAGGGCTTGTCTTTTTGCGTCTCGGTCATGGGGCCTCGCGGGTCATCGTGTGAATCAGTGTCGGCAATTTTATTGCGTTCCCGTGTTGATACTTGGAATTTTATGGCGCTGTCAATTCGCTGCGTTGCGGCATGGGCTGTCGCTGCGCAGGGCACCGCATTTGATTTACCTCTGACGGGATTCGCGCCATTGTCGGCGCATGGGTGCAACCGTTGAAATGCCTGTCTGGCTGCTAGTCCTGATCCTGCTTTTCGCGGGCGTGACCTTTGCATCGCATTTCCTGTTTCCATCCGTGCGCTGGTTTTTCCGCAAGCGCGCAGAGCGTGTGATCGCAGAGTTGAACAAGCGGCTGGAGCGGCCGATCCAGCCGTTCAAGCTGGCGCGGCGCTATGACATGATCCAGCGGCTGATCTATGATCCCGAGGTGCTGCGCGCGGTGGCGGCTCATGCGGCGGCCGAGGGGGTGCCGGAAAACGTGGCTTTCGAGCAGGCGCGGCGCTATGCGCGCGAAATCGTGCCGTCCTTCAGTGCCAGCGCCTATTTCGGGGTGGCGACGCGCCTGGCGCGCCTGATCAGCACATCGCTTTATCGGGTGCGCCTGGGTCACTACGCGGGCGATGCGCTGGCAAAGGTGGATCGCGACGCCACGGTGGTCTTCGTGATCAACCATCGCAGCAACATGGATTACGTGCTGGTCACCTATCTGGCCGCCGAACGATCGGCCCTGTCCTATGCGGTGGGGGAATGGGGCAGGGTCTGGCCGCTGAGCGCGCTGATCCGGGCGATGGGGGCCTATTTCATCCGGCGCAAGCGGTTCGGGCCGCTCTACAAGGCGGTGCTGTCGCGCTATGTCCAGCTTGCGACCGAGGCCGGGGTGACCCAGGCGGTGTTCCCGGAAGGCGGGCTGAGCCTGACTGGCGCCATTGCTTCGCCCAAGCGCGGGATCCTCAAGTACATCGTCGAGGGGCGCGATCCCGAAGGCCGGGACGTGGTCTTTGTGCCGGTGGCGGTCAATTACGACCGGGTGCTGGAGGACCGGGTGCTGGTGGCGGCCCATGCCGCAGGCGAAAGACGGTTCACCGCGCGGTTGGCAACTGTCCTTGCCTTCGTGGGCAAGATGTTGCGCCTGCGCTTCAAGGGACAGTTTCACCGTTTCGGCTATGCCTCGGTCAGTTTCGGCGAACCGCTGTCCCTCAAGGCGTTTGGCCAGGATGTGCCAGCGCTGGCGGATGAGCTGATGGCGCGCATCGCTGCCGAAGTGCCGGTGCTGCCCGTGCCGCTGGTGGCGACCGCGCTGTTGCAGGCCGAAGAGCCGATGAACCTGGGGGAACTGGACCGTGCGGTGCGGGCGTTGCTGGACGACCTGCCGGAGGCGCATCTGCATATGCCGCGTCAGGATGTGGGTTACATGATCGAAGTGGGTCTGCGCATGCTCACGCAGCGCCATCTGGTGGACGAGGCCGGCGGATTCATCCTGGTCGAACCCGAGGAGCGCGCCCTGCTGGAGTTCTATGCCGCCTCCATCGCGCATCTCTTTCGCAGTCGCAGCACCTGAACGCAGGGAATGCTGCAGCTGCAGGGTTATAAAATTTCAAAATAGGCACAATTGGTGTTGCATTGTTGCGCGACCAACTTTATCTCGAAGATCAGCGCCGCGATTCTGCATCGCGGCATGACCGAGACACGCCCATTGAGCAATGACCAGCACGGAGGTTGAGATGGCATTGGATACGCACACCGGGATCGCACCCTATGACGCGCCTGAAAAGGACCTCTATGAAATCGGCGAAATGCCCCCCGTCGGCTATGTCCCCAAGAAGATGTATGCCTGGGCGATCCGTCGTGATCGGCATGGCGAGCCCGAGAAAAGCTTTCAGGTCGAGGTTGTCGACACATGGGAGATCGACAGCAACGAGGTTCTGGTCCTCGTGATGGCGGCTGGCGTCAACTACAATGGCGTCTGGGCGGGTCTGGGCCAGCCCATCAGCCCCTTCGATGGTCACAAGCAGCCCTATCACATCGCGGGTTCCGATGCCTCGGGCATCGTTTGGAAAGTCGGTTCCGCCGTGAAGACCTGGAAGGTCGGGGACGAGGTCGTGGTGCATTGCAACCAGGACGACGGCAATGACGAGGACTGCAACGGTGGCGACCCGATGATGTCGCCGACCCAGCGGATCTGGGGCTATGAGACGCCTGACGGGGCTTTCTCGCAGTTCACCCGCGTGCAGGCCCAGCAGTTGATGCCGCGCCCCAAGCACCTGACATGGGAAGAAAGCGCCTGCTACACGCTGACGCTGGCCACCGCCTACCGGATGCTGTTCGGCCATGCCCCGCATGAGCTGAAGCCCGGCCAGAACGTGCTGGTCTGGGGCGCGTCGGGTGGCCTTGGGTCCTATGCGATCCAGCTGGCCAATACCGCCGGAGCCAATGCGATCGGCGTGATCTCGGAAGAGGACAAGCGCGAATTCGTGATGGCGATGGGCGCGAAGGGCGTGATCAACCGCAAGGATTTCAACTGCTGGGGCCAGATGCCCACGGTCAACACGCCCGAATACAACGAGTGGCTGAAAGAAGCGCGCAAGTTCGGCAAGGCTATCTGGGACATCACCGGCAAGGGTGTGAACGTCGATATGGTGTTCGAACATCCCGGCGAGGCGACGTTCCCGGTTTCGACCCTGATCTGCAAGAAGGGCGGCATGGTCGTGATCTGCGCAGGCACCACCGGGTTCAACTGCACCTTCGACGTGCGCTACATGTGGATGCACCAGAAGCGTCTGCAGGGCAGCCACTTCGCCCATCTGAAACAGGCGAGTGCGGCCAACAAGCTGATGATCGAGCGGCGGCTTGACCCCTGCATGTCCGAGGTCTTCCCCTGGTCGGAAATCCCCCAGGCGCATACCAAGATGCTGCGCAACCAGCACAAGCCGGGCAACATGGCGGTTCTGGTACAGGCACCGCGCACCGGCCTGCGCACGGTCGAGGATGTGATCGAGGCTGGCCGCAACTGATCCTGACAGTTCAGGACCAAGGTTGACAGTGAAACCCGCGAATCGGTTAACCGTTCGCGGGTTTCTTCTTTACGTTTGAGGAAGTCGCCTGTTTTCAGGTGGTTGGAGTTCCGGGTCCCGCCATTTAAGGGGGGATTGAATTCGTGGGTTTGGGGAGCGCAGGGGCTGTGCCTATATTCGGAAACGGTCGATGGACCGCTTCATCCCGCGCGTCTCCTGGTCGCGTTAATCATTCCTTAACCAGTTTCGGGGCAAGGTCACCATGAAGAACGAATGGCTTCTGGACGTTATCTCGGACCTTAATTCCTTTGCGGTGTCAAATGGCATGACCCTGCTGACGCGGCAACTTGATGTGACCCGCGACATCGCCCTGATCGAGATGACATCCCATCGCTTGGAGGCGCCAATGGCGTTGCGGATGGATGAAGAGCGGGCTGGAGCGGATACTTGAAACGCTAGAAGGCGCCAAGGCGCCGGCCGACATGCAGAATGCCATCGAGGCGTTGCGGGATTCCTTTGCTGTGCGCCACATGGTCTATCACTGGGTCAGCGCCGCCGGTGAGCAATATGGTTGCGGCACCTATTCCGCTGCATGGGTCGCCCGCTATCTGGAACGCGACTACCTGCGGATCGACCCCGTCGTGCAGGGCTGCATGCAGCATTTCCAACCCGTCGACTGGAAGCGGCTGGACTGGTCCGGCAAGGCGCAGCGCGCCTTTCAGGCCGACGCCATCGCACATGGGGTGGGGCATCAGGGGTTTTCCGTCCCGATCCGCGGCCCCAACGGGCAGTTTGCCCTGTTCACGGTCAGCCATGATGCCGATGATGCGACATGGGCCGCCTTCGAGCAGCGCAACAGCCGCGACCTGATCCTGATCGCGCATTACTTCAACAGCAAGGCGCTGGAGTTTCAGCCGGGGCGCACGCCCGCGCCCGCGCAGGCCCTTTCCCCGCGCGAGGTCGACGCCATGACCCTTCTGGCCATGGGCTACAGCCGCGCGCAGGTGGCCAATTCGCTGTCCATTTCGGAACATACCTTGCGGGCCTATATCGAAAGCGCCCGCCTGAAACTGGGTGCGCTGAACACCACCCACGCCGTCGCGCGGGCGATCAGCCGGGGGCTGATCGTCGCCTGAGGGGGCAGCGTGCGCTGGTCGCAGCGCTTGTTAACCATTTCTTCCTAAGCCTGACCGCGCATTTTGCGGAAAGGATCAGGGATGCTGCGTTACATGACACAGGACGAACTGGCGCGGCGTCCGGGGCTGCGCGACACGATGTTTCGCGACCGGGCTGCCCAGTTCTCGGACCGGCTTGGCTGGGCGGTCGCGGTGGATGCCGCCGGGCTTGAGCGCGATCAGTATGACGCGCTGGACCCGCTTTATGTTCTCTGGGATGCGGGGGGCGACCGGCATGGCGGCTCGATGCGTTTTCTGCCGACGACGGGGCGCTGCATGGTCAACGAACACTTTGCCCATCTCAACGGCGGTGCGCCCGTCAGCAGCCCAGTGATCTGGGAATGTACGCGCTTCTGCCTTGCGCCGGGGGCGGGGCCCCATGTGGCCGCGGCCCTGATGCTGGCGGGGGGCGAATTGCTGGAACGGCAGGGGCTGCACCACCTTCTGGGTGTGTTCGATGCCAACATGGAACGGATCTATCGCCGGATCGGCGCCTCTCCGCAGGTGTTGGGTAGCGCGGGCGAGGGGCGGGACCGGATCAGCCTTGGCCTGTGGTCCTTGACGGGGCAGGCGCGCGCGCGGGTGGCGCGGCGTGCCGGGATTTCGCCGGCCCTGTCGCAGCTGTGGTACAGGCGCGCTTTCGGCGCGGAAAACAGCAGCCTGCAACCTGCGTGACCGCGGCCTCTGGCCCTTGGTGATGCCGCGCTGTAGGGTCGCGCCATGACCTTGCCCGCCGTGACATTTTCCGAAGACCAGGCCGAAGCCTGGGACCGCATCGCGGGCGCATTGCGCTGCGTGGGCGTGGATCTGGACGATGGTATCCTGACGCCGCCGGTCGAAGGTGCCGCGCGCGTCATGGCCGTTCTGGGCAAGGCGGGATCGGGCAAGACCTTGCTTCTGGCGCAGCTTACGCAAGCCCTTGAAGCCGCCGGGGTCGAGCTGGTGTCGGGCGATTACGAGGGCAAGCGCCGCAAGGACCGGCGCACCCTGGCGATCCTGGCGCCCACGAACAAGGCCGCATCCGTGCTGCGCAACCGCGGTGTGCCCGCGACCACGATCCACCGCATCCTTTACACGCCTGTCTATGACCCGGAATATGAACGCGTGGCCGAATGGCTGGCCGGCACCGGGGACCGTCCCGAGATCGAAGGCCTGACCGATGTGGCGCTGGAGCGCGCGCATGCCTTCTACCAGATCCACAAGTCGATCCCCGGCGCGCTGGCTGCCGCCGGGTTGCGCGGCTCGGATTTCATCACCGGCTGGAAGCGGCGCGAAGAGCCGCTGGATATCGGCTTTGTCGATGAATCCTCGATGCTGGACGAGCGCCAGTTCACCGACCTCAAGGATATCTTTCCCACGCTCGTGCTGTTTGGCGATCCGGCGCAGCTTGCCCCGATCAACCAGCAGGGCGGCATGGTCTTCGACAGCCTTCCCGCGCCTGCGAAGCTGACGCTGAACCGCATCCACCGCCAGGAGGCGGACAGCCCGATCCTTCATCTCGCCCATGCGCTGGCCGATCCCGACCTGACCTTCGAAGGGTTCGAACGGATGGTCGAACAGGCCGCCGCGCGTGACGACCGCGTGGTCTGGGGGCAGCGGGTCGAGGTGGACCTGATGGCGCGCAGCCCGGTTCTGGTCTGGCGCAATGCCACGCGCATCCGCCTGATCCATGCCTTTCGCGCGGTGCATGGCGCGCCCGAGGATCAGTTGCTGGAGGGCGAGCCGCTGATCTGCGACGGGCTGGAGCTGCCGCTCAAGCACCGCAAGAAGCGCCTCGACCTCGAGGCGCGCGGCCTGATCAAGGGTGCGCAGGTGATCTATCTGGGGGCAGGGCGCAAACCGGGCTTCTCGCGCCTGCATGTGATCGGGGCCGAAGATCCGCAGGTCAATGCAGCCTCGATCGTCAAGATCGAGAAACCGGATGAGGAAGAGCCCTTCATCCCCTATGCCGCCACGATGGGGGCCACCTTCCTGCATGGCGCGGCAGTCACGATCCACAAGGCGCAGGGCTCACAGTGGGAAAACGTGCAGGTCTTCGCCCCCGATCTTTACGCAGCGGCCCGGATGGGCCGGTCCGAGGCGGGCCAGCCCCTGTGGAAACGCCTGGCCTATGTCGCGATCACCCGCGCGCAAGAACGCCTGTACTGGGTGGTGCGCAACCGGCTGTCCAAGCCCTCGGGGCCGCTCAGGGTGGACGATCTGAAGGCGCAGACCGCCCCGGTCCTGAGCCTTGCGATGCAGGAGGAGGAGATACAGCCATGACATCGATCATCATCACCGGCGCCAGTGCCGGCATCGGCGCCGCCTGCGCCCGGGCATTCCTTGATGCGGGCTGGCAGGTGGGCCTGATCGCGCGGCGCGCCGCGGCGCTGGAACAGGTGGCCGATGGACGTGGCAATGCCGTGATTCTTCCCTGTGATGTGACCGATCCGCAGGCTGTTGATGCGGCTTTCGATGCGTTTACGGGGCGCATGGGCCGGCTTGACGTGCTGTTCAACAACGCAGGCAGCTTCGGCCGCGCCGCCATGATCGACGAACTGGGCTGGGACGAATGGCGTCAGGTTGTGGATGTGAACCTGCATGGCATGTTCCTGTGCGCGCGCGCGGCCTTCGCCCGGATGCGGGCGCAGGACCCGCAGGGGGGGCGGATCATCAACAACGGCTCGATCAGCGCACATGCGCCGCGTCCCGGATCGGTCGCCTATACCACCACGAAACATGCGATCACCGGCCTGACCAAGACCCTCAGCCTTGATGGCCGCCCCTTCGATATCGCCTGCGGGCAGATCGACATCGGCAATGCGCGCACCGAATTGCTGGAAGGGATCATCGCCGCCAATCCCGGTGATGCGCCGCCCACCATGGATGTGGCCGATGTGGCGCGGGCCGTGCTGCAGATGGCCAGCCTGGGACCCGAGGCAAATGTCCAGTTCATGACCATCATGGCGACAAAGATGCCCTTTGTCGGGCGCGGCTGACGGCGCGGCCTCGTTTCTTCTTGCCTTAAATATCCATGATCCGGCGGTCAGCTCTTGCGCCCTGCGCCGATGATCATCCCTGCCGCAGCACCACGCGGAAGAAGGCCGATGCGCCCCAACCGGCGGCAATGGCCAGAACAAGGGCCATCAGCCCGTATAGCAGCGGCTGGCGATGCGCCATCGTGTAGAGGTAACGCTCCAGTCCGACCTTGCGCACATCTATGCTGGTTTCGTATTTCGCGATGACCTCGCCGCCGCGGGCCAGGAAGATCCGGGTGCGGTAGGCCCCTTCGGTCAGGTTGGCCGGCAGCCTGATCGAACTGCGGAACAGCGTCTGTTCCTGCAGATCGACGCTGTCGTCCAGCTGCTCGTAAAGACCGTTGGCGCTGTGAATGCGGATCAGCGCCTCGGTGAAGCGCTGGGCGTCCCCGACGGCATCGGGTGCGCCGACGGACCTGATCGCCAGCGGGATCGAGATCCTGTGGCGCAGATCCTCGGTCTGCGAGAGGACCTCGCCCAGTTTGCCGGTCGCGGCGACGGCATAGAACGATGGGGCGGAATCGATCTGCACCGCCTCGGTATTCACCCAGATGCCCAGCCGGCGATCCTTGCGTCGCACGGTCAGCGGGGCCGAGGGGCCAGCCACCGTCACGATCACGTCCAGTTCCTCTTCGGGGATGGCCGTTTCGCGCTTGATCGCCCCGAAGATCAGGATGTCGGAGCCTGCGAAATTCGTTGTGATCGACACGCTGCTCTGGCTCAGGCCCATCACCACCTCTTCCGTGGCGCCTGTGCGGGGCAGGGTCAGGGACAGCGCCAGTGCGATCAGAAGGGTCGCGGCATGCCTGATCATTGGCCGCCCCTCGCGTCGCCGATGGAATAAAGCTCGGACGGCATCAGCAGCAGGTCCAGCGCCAGCTTGCCGCAGACCGCCAGCACCAGAAGCGCCAGCAGGATGCGCAATTGCTCGGCCTTCAGCTTGACGCCGATGCGCGCCCCGATCTGTGCGCCGATCACCCCCCCCAGCAGCAGCAGCACGCCCAGGATCACATCGACCGTCTGGTTGGTGACCGCGTGCAGAAGCATGGTGAAGGCGGTGACGAAGATGATCTGGAACAGCGAGGTGCCGATCACGACCTTGGTGGGCATCCCCAGCAGATAGATCATGGCGGGCACCATGATGAAGCCACCACCCACACCCATGATCGCGGTCAGGATGCCGACCCCGATCCCGATGATCACCGGCGGGATGATCGAGATGTAAAGCCCCGATGTCCGAAACCGCACCTTGATCGGAAGGATATGCACCCAGTTGCGGTGCCGTCGTTTCACCGGCTTGACCGGGCCGCCCGTGCGCCGTGCGCGCCGGATCGCGGTCAGGCTTTCGATGAACATCAGGCTGCCGATCGTGCCCAGGAACACCACGTAGAACAGGGTCACCATCAGGTCGACCTGTCCCAGCGCCTTGAGATAGTTGAACGCCAGCACGCCCAGGCCTGCGCCCACCATGCCGCCGCCCAGAAGGACGCCGCCCATCTTCATGTCCACGGTCTTGC
Organism: Seohaeicola sp.; assembly: GCF_048006315.1. GTDB lineage: Bacteria > Pseudomonadota > Alphaproteobacteria > Rhodobacterales > Rhodobacteraceae > Seohaeicola. The sequence goes on from NZ_CP180350.1 coordinate 3,004,881, forward strand.
GCCGCAGATGCGCAAGGAACGCCGAGACCGAAGACGCGACGATCTGCGTCGTGCCGGTGGCGACGGCGACGGCCGGCGGAATGCCGATGAAGAACAGAAGCGGTGTCATCAGGAACCCGCCACCCACGCCGAACATGCCCGACAGCAGGCCCACGATTCCGCCCAGCCCCAGCAGCAGGTAGGCGTTGACCGATACCTCGGCTATGGGAAGGTACATCTGCATGACTATCCCTAGCGCGCTGCGGCTTCAAAAGGCAAGCGGCGGCGGGGTGGTTTTCCGGTCAGGCCTGATCCTCGGGGTCCAACTGGACTTATCGCGAATTCAGCGTTCCTTCACATAAGGCTCGCCGCCTGCGCGGGGGGGGACCGCCTTGCCTATGAACCCGGCCAGGATCACCACGGTCAGGATATAGGGCAGCGCGTCCATCGCCTGCACCGGCAGGGTGAAAAACCCGAGGTCAAGGTTCTGGTAGCGCAGGGCGATGGCCTGCAGGAAACCGAAGAGCAGGGTCGCGTAAAGCGCCTGCAAGGGGCGCCATTTGGCAAAGATCAGCGCGGCCAGCGCGATATAGCCGCGCCCGGCGGTCATGTCCTGCACGAAACCCGCCTGCAGCGCGGTGGCAAGATAGGCGCCCGCGATCCCGCACAGAAGGCCGCAGATCAGCACGGCGGCATAGCGCAGCCGTATGACCGAAATCCCGGCCGTGTCCACGGCTTCGGGGTTTTCGCCCACCGCGCGCAGGCGCAGGCCGAACCGGGTCCGGTAAAGGATCCACCAGGTCAGCGGCACGCAGGCGAAGGCCACGTAGACCAGGATCGAATGGCCCGAGATCAGCTCGTAATAGATCGGGCCCAGCACCGGCACCTCGCGCAGCGCCTCGGCCCCCGGCAGGGTGATCGGGCCGAAGCGGCCCCCGCTGAGAAGGGCCGGGGTGCGCCCACCCTGCTGGAACCAGCTTTGCGCGATCAGCACGGTCAGGCCCGCGGCAAGGAAGTTGATCGCCACGCCCGAGATCAGCTGATTGCCCCGGAAGGTGATCGAGGCAAGTCCATGCAGCCCCGACAGCGACAGCGACGCGAGGATGCCCGCGCCCAGACCGATCCAGACCGATCCGGTCACGGCGGCGATGGCCGCGCTGAAGAAGGCCGCGGCCAGCATCTTGCCTTCCAGCCCGATGTCGAAAATGCCCGCCCGTTCACTGAACAGGCCCGCAAGGCAGGCCAGCAGCAGCGGCGTCGCCAGGCGCACCGTCGAATCCAGCACCTGCAGGACGGTCAGGAGATCCATCACGCGCGCCTCCGCCGCAGGGCCATGAACAGGCGTTCCAGCGGCATCCGCACCATGTTGTCCAGCGCTCCGGTGAACAGGATCACAAGCGCCTGGATCACGATGATCAATTCGCGCGGGATATTCGTCCAGAGCGCCAGTTCCGCCCCCCCCTGGTAGAGGAACCCGAACAGGATCGCCGCCAGAAAGACGCCGAACGGGTGGCTGCGACCCATCAGGGCCACGGCGATGCCGATGAAGCCCGCGCCTTCGGTTGCGTTCAGGACAAGGCGTTCCGCCTCGCCCATGACGTTGTTGATGGCCATCATGCCGGCCAGCCCGCCCGAGATCAGCATGGTGATCACGGTGATCTTCGTGGGGCTGATGCCCGCATAGCGCGCGGCGGGTTCGGAATGGCCGAAGGCGCGGATTTCATATCCAAGGCGCGTGCGCCAGATCAGGACCCAGACCAGGATGCAGGCCAGGATGCCCACCAGGAAAGAGACATTCGCCGGTGCCGCCTTGGAAAAGCTGATGCCCAGAGGTGCCAGAATCTCGTGCAGGCTTGGCAGATGGACAGCTTCGGGGAAGCGCGCGGTCGAGGGGTCCATCGCCCCGCGCGGTTTCAGCGGGCCGACCAGCAGCCAGTTCAGGAAGGCGGCGGCGATGAAGTTGAACATGATCGTGGTGATCACGATATGGCTGCCGCGTCTGGCTTGCAGGATCGCGGGCAGAAAGGCCCAGGCCGCGCCGAAGAGGGCCGCGCCTACAGAGGCCGCGATCAGCGCCAGCGACCAGTGCGGCCATGGCAGGTAGAGACAGACCAGCGCCACCCCCAGCCCGCCCAGCATTGCCTGCCCCTCGCCGCCGATGTTGAACAGCCGCGCGTGAAAGGCCACGGCCACGGCCAGCCCGGTGAACAGGAAATTCGTGGCGTAATAAAGGGTATAGCCCCAGCCATAGGTCGACCCCAGCGCGCCCTTGACCATCAGGTTCAGCGCATTGATCGGATCCTCGCCGATGGCCAGGATCACCAGGCCCGAAATCACCGCCGCCAGCAGCAGGGATATCAGCGGGATCAGGACAACATCGGCCCATTTCGGCATGCGTTCCATCAGGCGGCCTTTCCGGTGGCGACACCTGCCATCATCAGGCCCAGCTCTTGCGCGGTCGCCTGATCGGCCGGAACCTCGCCCATGATGCGGCCGTCGAAGATCACGGCGATACGGTCGGACAGGGCCATGATCTCGTCCAGCTCGACACTGACAAGCAGGATCGCCTTGCCTGCATCGCGCAGGGCGATGATCTGCTGGTGAATGAATTCGATTGCCCCGATATCGACGCCGCGTGTCGGCTGGCCGATCAGCAAGAGGTCGGGGCCGCGCTCGATCTCGCGGGCCAGGACCACCTTCTGCTGATTGCCGCCGGAAAAGTTCTTGGCGGACAGGCGCGGGTTGGGCGGGCGCACGTCAAAACGTTGCATCTGCTGTTCCGCGTGACCTAGGATGGCTGCGTTGCGCATCAGGGGGCCGCGCCCGATCGCCGGGTCGCGATGATAGCCGAAGACGCTGTTTTCCCAGGCTGCGTAATCCATGATCAGCCCCTTGCGCTGCCGATCCTCCGGCACATGTGCGATGCCGGCCGCGCGGCGGCTCTGGCCATCGGCATGGGGTCCGGTCAGCGGGATGGGCTGTCCGTTCAGCTGGACCTTGCCCTGCGCCGGCATCATGCCGCCCAGCACCTCGAGCAATTCGGATTGCCCGTTGCCCGCGACGCCGGCCAGGCCCAGAACCTCGCCCGCGCGGATGTTCAGCGACACGCCGCGCAGCCGTTCCACCCCGGCGGCATCCACCACGCGCAGGTTCTCGACCTCCAGCACGGGCTTGCCGGGGGTAGCGGGTGCCTTCTCGACCCGCAGCAGGACCTTGCGGCCCACCATCAGTTCGGCCAGTTGTTCGGGGCTGGTTTCCGAGGTCTTGACCGTTGCCGTCATTTCGCCGCGTCGCATCACGCTGACGGTATCGGTGATCTCCATGATCTCGCGCAGCTTGTGGGTGATCAGGATGATGGTTTTACCTTCGTCGCGCAGGTTGCGCAGGATACGGAACAGGTGATCGGCCTCGGCCGGGGTCAGCACGCCGGTGGGTTCATCCAGGATCAGGATATCCGCCTGCCGATACAGCGCCTTCAGGATCTCGACGCGCTGCTGCTGGCCCACGCCGATATCCTCGATCACCGCGTCGGGATCGACGTTCAGCTCGTATTCCTCGGCCAGCGACTTCAGGGCCGCGCGCGCCTTGGCCAGGCTAGGGCGCAACAGCCCGCCGCCTTCGACGCCAAGGATGATGTTTTCAAGGACGGTGAAATTCTCGACCAGCTTGAAATGCTGGAACACCATGCCGATGCCGGCCGCGATGGCGGCCTGGCTGTCGGGGATCAGGGTGGGGCGGCCGCTGATCATGATCTCGCCCGCGTCAGCCTTGTAGAAGCCGTAGAGGATCGACATCAGGGTCGATTTGCCCGCGCCATTCTCGCCGATGATGCCGTGGATCGTGCCGGGCATCACGCGCATGCTGATGTCCTTGTTGGCCTGCACGGGGCCGAATGCCTTGGAGATGCCGCGCAATTCGATGGCGGGCACCTGCGGATCGGGCGCGGCAGTTGCCTGCCGCGCCCCGTTTGCGTTCTGTCCGGTCATCCTCAGAAGGTCAGGACCGGGCAGCTGTCATCCGATGTGTAGTCATGCACGGCCAGTTCGCCCGCGATGATCTTTTCGCGCGCCGCATCGACGGCGGCCTTCATCTCGTCGGACACCAGCGCCGCGTTGTTTTCGTCCAGCGCATAGCCCACGCCTTCGGCCGCAAGATCCAGCACTTCGATACCGGGCTGCAGTTCGGTGCCGGCCATCATCACGTTGTAGACGGCCACATCGACGCGCTTGAGCATCGAGGTCAGCACCTTGCCCGGATGCAGGTGGTTCTGGTTGCTGTCCACGCCGATCGACAGGATGCCCTCGTCCGCGGCGGTCTGCAGCACGCCAACGCCGGTGCCGCCTGCTGCGGCATAGACGACATCCGCGCCCTGACCGATCTGCGACAGGGTCAGTTCCGAGCCTTTCACCGGGTCGTTCCAGGCCGACGGTGTCGTGCCGGTCATGTTGGCGATGATATTGGCATCGGCATTCACCGCCTTGACGCCCTGCGCATAGCCACAGGCGAATTTGCGGATCAGCGGCACGTCCATCCCGCCGATGAAGCCGACGGTGCCGGATTTCGACGCCATGGCGGCCATCATGCCCACCAGATACGAGCCTTCATGTTCGGTAAAGCCGATCACCTTGACGTTCGGCAGGTCGACCCAGCCGTCGATGGTCACGAACATCGTGTCGGGATAATCGGGCGCGACCTGCGCGATCGGATCGCTCATGGCGAAACCGGTGGTCACGATCGGGTTGGCGCCCGCCTCGGCAAAGCGGCGCAGCGCCTGTTCGCGCTGGGCTTCGGACTGCATCACCGTTTCCAGATAGGTGCCGCCGGTTTCCTTGGCCCAGCGTTCCGCGCCGTTGAACGCGGCCTCATTGAAGCTTTTGTCGAATTTGCCACCCAGATCGAAGATCAGGGCGGGCTCGGCCAGGGCGGCGCCCGCGCTGAGGGCGGTTGCGGCGACAGCGCCAAGGAATTTCTGCATCAGGGTCATGTCGGGTCTCCCGTTGGTTGGCAGCGGTGGTGCCGGTTGGGTCCGCACCACGTCAGACGATCGGACTGATCGGATCGAGGGTCAGTTTACGCCGCAGCGCCCGGCAAGGGTCAACAAGAAACTGCGTCTTGACGTGGCGGCAAGGCTGCTTTGCGGCTGCGTTTTCCGGCCTGTGTCAGTCGAGCGCCCGCCGCATCAGCAAAGCGTCAGCCGCCGCGGCATTCTTGCGCGGGTAATAGGCCCGCCGCTGGCCGACCTGTGCATAGCCCGCACCCAGATAAAGCGCGATTGCCGGGGCGTTGTCGGCGGCTACGTCCAGAAAGGCAGTCGTGGCCCCGCGCGCCCGTGCCGCGGCGTGAAAATGCGCCAGCAAGGCGCGGGCCAGACCCTTGCGGCGATGGTCGGGATGGGTGGCGATGGTCAGGACTTCGGCCTCGTCCGCGATGATCCGCGCAAGGATGAAGGCGCGTGTGTCGCCCAGGGCAAGCACATGGGGGCTGTCGGTCAGGCCGCGGAATTCGGCGGCGGTCCAGGGGCGGTCCAGCTGATAAGCTGCGGCGTGCACGGTGGCCATCGCGTCGGCATCAAGCGCTGTGTCAGGTCCGGTCATCGGGCAGCATCACCGGAGGCGTGTCGCGTGACGGTGCTGCATCCGCCGCACGAACATAGAGAGGGGCCGGTGCCTCCAGCATATCGCCCCGGCGCAGCCGGGCGCGCGCCACGCGCGCCATGGCAACCACAAGATCCGCAGGGGCCGGGGGCAGGGCCAGCGGCAAGCCAAGACCATGGGCGTCATCCATGCTGACAAGACTTGGTTCGGTCCCCGTGGGCGCGATATAGACCTGGGACTGGGGGGCCGGCACGCAGGCCAGATGAGGCAGCGTCGCGGTTTTCGAAATCGCCTCGAAGGTGCTGACGCCGATCGCGGGGATATCCAGCGCAAGGGCAAGCCCGCGTGCGGTCGACACGGCGATGCGGATGCCCGTGAAATTGCCGGGGCCGACGCCCACGGCCAGGGCGTCAAGGTCCGACCAGTCAAGATCGGCGCCCTTGATCAGATCATCCAGCATGGGCACCAGTCGTTCGGCCTGTCCCCGACCCATGTCCTCGGACTGAAGCCCCAGAAGGGATTTGCCCCGCAGCAGGGCCGCGGCGCAGTAGGCCGCCGATGTGTCGAAGGCCAGGATGATCGGTTCGGCCACGGTATTGTCAGGCTGCGGGGTCACTGTGTCATCGCCGTTGTCTTGCCCAGATGCCCGTGATCAGACGGCCACGGGCCGCACTTCGGTCACTTCCGGGATGTAATGGCGCAGCAGGTTCTCGATCCCCATCTTCAGGGTCAGGGTCGATGACGGGCAACCGGCGCAGGCCCCCTGCATGTGCAGATAGACCACGCCACGGTCGAACCCGTGGAAGGTGATGTCGCCGCCATCCTGCGCCACGGCCGGGCGCACGCGGGTATCCAGCAGTTCCTTGATCTGGCCGACCACATCGGCATCCGGGCCATCATGTTCGGCATGGCCCGAAGCCGCCTGCGCGCCAGCGCCCATGACCGGCTGACCGGACTGGAAATGTTCCATGATCGCGCCCAGCAGGGCCGGCTTGATATGGTCCCATTCGACGCCCGCATCCTTGGTCACGGTGACGAAATCGGTGCCGAAGAACACGCCGCTGACGCCGCTGACCGCGAAAAGCCGTGTCGCCAGCGGCGAGACAGCGGCCCCCTCGGCGGTGGGGAAATCGGCGGTGCCCATTTCCAGCACGGTCTGACCGGGCAGGAATTTCAGGGTAGCCGGATTCGGGGTGGATTCAGTCTGGATGAACATCGGATATGTTCCTTTCATGGCTTGCCACAGGATATGCGCTTGATGGCCCTGACTGTCAAGGTTTGGAACGATTCTAAACTGCTCCGCTGCGGTCCTGCGTCGATGCCCCTGGGGGGGTGTCCTTGTCGGTGTCCGACGCTGTTTCCGCGGGCGCGGGGGACAATGTTTCAGACGGTATTTCAGGCTTGGCCGCCTGTTCGGTTTCGGGGGTGACCTCGGGCGTGGACGGCCTGTTTCCGGTATCCGTCCGGTCCTTTGCCATGGCTGGCGGCACCGTCACGCCGACGCTTTCCAGAACCTGCGCGGGATCGAGGCCGCGCCGTCTTGCGCTATCGATCACGGCGGCCTGCATCGGCTGGCTGCGCTTGAGAAGGCGGCGGAACCGCGCCTCGTCCAGCACCAGCAGGCTGGAAGGGGCAATGGCCGTGACCTCGGTCCGGCGGAGTTTCTGCATCAGGATCGCCATCTGTCCGAACATCTCGCCCCGGCCAAGACGCCAGGTCTGGCCTGCGGTCTGCAACTCGACCGCGCCCGAGGCGATGAAATGCACGTTGCGGGCGGGCGTGTCGCGGCGGATGATCTTTTCGCCCGTGTTGACGTAGCGCGTGACCAGCGCGCGGCTGAGGCGCTTCAACGTGCGCTCGTCCAGGTCGGCAAACAGTGGAAACTGACGGACAAGGTCGGATTTGCGCACCGCCAGATCCAGCTTGGGACGCTCGTCGGCCTGCTTGCGGCGCGCGGCGACATCCTGGGTCAGGGCGACATGCAGTTCCGCCCCGATCAATCCGTCGGCGCGCATGGTTTCATATTCGCGCTCTTCCAGACGCAGGGCGGTGCGGCGGATGAAGCGGCGTTCCAGTTCCTCGGCATAGCCGGGATATTGCAGACGCATGGCGTCAAGGCCCTGTTCCACCTGTTCCAGGCGGCGATCCAGCAGGTCGTGCAGCAGATCGGCGACCCGGCGGCCATGGATGCGGCGGATGCGGGTGTCGATGAAGCCGTGCAGATCACGCAGGATCAGGCGTTGGGACAGAAGCACCTCGAAGCGGTCGGCGGTCAGCCGCCCCAGCGGGCCGGACAGGCGCAGGCGGTTGTTCAGAAACAGCGCCACGCGAAAGCCGGGCGCGTTTCCGAGGCTGCGCCGGGCGGCGCGCTGGTACCCGGTGCGCCCGCCGCTGCGCGCCGCTTCGATCAGGCGGTCGGCATCGGTCAGGATGCGGTCCGACAGCCGCGAGGAGATCGCGCGCTCGCGAAACCGCGACAGGATCATCTCGCGCTCGGCGCCTGCCAGTGCGATCAGGCCCAGCGTGATGCGGTTCTTGTCCGAGATTTCCTCGCCTTCCTCGGCGGCCTTGACGGCGTCGTCCAGACGCCCGGCAAAGCGCTTGGCCTCGGACCTGACGGTTTCGCGCGTCAACTCGTAGCTGTCGGCCGTTGTCGCCACGTCCTCGCGCACGTTCTGCAGCGCCACGGCGACGACCTGTTTGGACAGTGCCGCATCAAGGGGCGACAGACGGTCCAGACCCAGCTTGCGGATCACCCAGCGCAGGGTCGTCCCCTGCACCAGCAGCGTGAACAGGGTGAACCCGGTGGCGAGGATGCCGACCACGCGCTTGACCTCGACCGGGACGCGGAAGCTTTCGGTCACGGCCAGCGCCAGCGCCAGGGTGACGGCACCGCGCAAGCCGCCCCAGAGGATCGCCACCCGGTAGGGCCGTTCCACCACCGGCGACAGGCGCAGAAGCGACAGCAGCGGCAACAAACCGAAGAGGATGATCATCCGCGCGGCGATCGCGGCCAGGATGACCACGATGACCAACCCGATATCCGACAGGCGCACGGCATCCAGCAGGCGGGGGATCAGCAAGGCTGCCAGGATAAAGATCAAGGCCCCGGCCCAATGCGCCAGAAGGCCCCAGACCTCGCGCAGGTTCGACCATATCGCCGGCGGCAGGCGGCCGGGCCCCAAAAGGTTCAGGGTCAGCCCCGCGCTGACCGCCGCGATCACGCCCGAGGCGCCGACAAGCTGTTCGGCCGCCACGTAGGACAGGTAAGGCAGCGCGACCGAGATCGAGATCACCGCAAGATCGTGCTGGGCCACAAGCGTCATCAGCCAGAGTGCGGCCCGCGCCATGATCCAGCCGGCCAGCGCGCCGCCCACGATCAGCATGGGAAACTGTTCCAGCGCGCCGCGCAGCGTCGGGTCGGGTACGCCTGACATGACAAAGCCCATGAACAGGCCGAACAGGGCGATGGCGGCGGCGTCGTTCAGCAGGCTTTCGCCCTCGATGATGCGCGACAGCCGCTTCGGTGCCGATATCGAGCGGAAGATGCTGACCACCGCCGAGGGATCGGTGGTCGATACGATGGCCCCGATCAGCAGACAGGCCGCCAGCGGCAGCGTCGAGGTCCAGGACAGCGCATATCCGATCACGACCGTCGCCACGATCACGGCCACGACGGCCAGAACAAGGATCGGCACCCAGTCGTCCACCATCCGGCGCAGGTCCATCACCAGCGTCACCTGGAACAGAAGCGTCGGCAGGAAGACATAGAGAAAGACGTTCGACCGGATCGGCAGACCCAGAATCGCCGCGGCCACCGGATTGAGCGCATCGGTCAGTTCGGTGCGCAGGAAAAAGGCGGCTCCTGTCGCCACAAGAATGCCCAGAAGCGCAAGAATGACGCTGTAGGGCAGGCGCAGGCGTGCCGCCAGGGGCTCGGCGATACCGATCAGCAGGAAAAGTGCCGCAATGATCGTGGTGACGAGGATAATGTCCATGAAGGTCGTATCGCTTCAAAAAATCGGAAAAATGACCAGTTTCGGGGCAGTTCGCGCCGCATTCGGGTACTATGCCCGATCCACGGCTGCGCGGCAAACCGGTCCCGGCAAATATGTCGGTCCACTCAATCTGGCGTTGCGGCCACAGAAACGATGAATCTTTGCGTTGTGGCTGGCAGCCGTCCGGGCAGATCGCGTATGGCTGGTATCACGCGGCTTGAAGAATGAAGGAAATCGCCATGTTTCGTGTCCTGACAGCGATCTGCATCGCCTTGATGGCCTTGCCGCAGGAAACCACGGCGCAGACACGTGACAGGATCGGCTATGGCCGTCTGATCACCAATGATTACATCGGCGATGGCCGCGACCGCTGGCGCAGCGGTTCCGTTGCCTCCAGCCGTGTCTGGGGTCGCGGGTGGTCGGGCGCGCTGCCCTACGACATCGGTGACATCCTCGAACTGCGCCTCGGGGCCCAGATCATCGCGCCCGAGAACCTGGTCAATCCGGCGCCGGGCGACCGGCCTTATGCCGGGGCGCTGTCGCTTGGATTGCACACGCATTTCGAACGCGAGGGGATTGAGCTGGCCCTGGGCAGCGATCTGGTGATGACCGGTCCGCAAACGCGGCTGGATGACCTGCAGGCGTCGTTTCATGATCTTGTGGGCGTCGACAAGGCCTCGTCGCTGACACGGGCGTCACAGGTGGGCAATGACATTCACCCCAGCCTGGTCGGTGAGGCCGGGCGCGAGGTGCCGCTGGGCCCGAGTGCGCGCATGCGTCCCTTCATCGAGGCGCGGGCCGGGGTCGAAACCCTGTTGCGCGCGGGCGTCGACGTCACCTTCGGCGCATTGGGGCAGGGCGAGTTGCTGGTCCGCGATCCTGTCACCGGGCAGCGTTACCGCAGCGTCAAGGGCGATGCAGGCGGCTATGCCTTCGTGATGGGCGGCGATATCGCGGCGGTGTCCGACAGCGTGTTCCTGCCCGGATCTTCAGGCGTTCAGGTGCGTGACCGGCGTACGCGGCTGCGGGCTGGCCTGCATTGGCAGGGCGAGCGGACCGCCGTCTTCTATGGCCTGACCTGGCTTGGCAAGGAATTCGAAGGCCAGGACGAAGGGCAGGTCCTGGGTTCGATCCGCCTTGATCTGAATTTCTGAACGAAAACGGTCCGAACGACTGGTGGCGCGCCGCGTGGCGCGTCTGCAACCGTTTTGCCGCTAATGTCCCCTTGGCATCCAAGAGGGATTTGCAGCCATGATCCCGCTCTGCTAGTCTTTCGATACAAAAAAGTATAAAAAGACAAAAAACAATAACTTGAGGCAGATAGAGCAGGTATGGGAACGGGCTTTGAGGGCACGTTCGTCATCTCCTGGTCACAGACGGAAGTGGACGGCCTTGAGGCTGCCCCCTTGGCATCATTGGCGGTCGGGGCTTCATGGTCCTGGCGCGGCGATGCCGTAAGGGTGGACGGTCCCGGTCACGTGCTGCGTCTTGGCCCGGCGGACGGCGAAGCAGAACTGAGAAAACGCGCGGCGCGCATGGTGCGCCGCCTTGTGGGCGCCGCGATCACGCAGACGCGTGATCTGGACAGCGTCGAAATCAGCACGCCGCTGGAAGAAAGCGGTTTTGTCGTCACCGATGGGGCGCAAAGCTTTGCCGTCACGGTGATCGAGGTGGGCACCGGCGCGCCCCCGCTTCTGATGTTCCTCGATCGGTTGCCCCCGCGCGACACCGATCTGTGGATCGTGCATCACTCGATGGACCTGGTGCATGCCGGCAAGGGCGGTCCGGCGGGCACGGGGGTGATCTGCTTTACGCCCGGCACACGCATAGCCACGCCGGACGGCCCGCGTCTGGTCGAAGAACTGCAAGAAGGCGACAGGGTGCAGACCCGCGACAGCGGCCCGCAAGAGGTTCTGTGGATCGGTAGCCGCCGGATGACCGGGGCGCGGCTTTTCGCGATGCCGAAACTGCGCCCGATCCGGTTTCGTGCCGGGGCGCTGGGCGTGGAGCGACCCGATCAGGAACTGGTGGTATCGCCGGAACACCGGATGTTGCTGCGCGGACGGGCGGCGCAGGCCCTTTTCAACACCGATGAGGTGCTTGTCGCCGCGCGGGACCTGGTGAACGGCCAGACCATCGCGGTGGACATGGCCATGAAGCAGGTTACCTATGTGCACCTTCTGCTGCCCTCGCATCACGTTCTGTGGGCCAATGGGGTCGAGACAGAAAGCTTCCACCCGGCTCAGGCGGATCTGTCCAGCCTGGCCGAATCCGACCGGATGCGGCTTCTGGCGATGTTCCCCGCGCTGGAATACGATCCGCATGTCTACGGCACGGCGGCGCGGCGGATGCTCAGCACCTCGGAAGCGGCGATCCTGCGGCACGAGGCGGCCTGACCGCGCGGCTGCGGGACGTCGGCGGTGGCATGGCAGTGACGGGGGCGACCCCTTCACGTGCCCCCGGACAAGTCACGCGTCCTCAGACAAGGGGCACGAAAGGGACGCCGCAACCTGCCAGGGCCAGCAACCCGACACAGAAGAACCATTTACGCATGTCATCCTCCACCACGTGATGTCCGACCCTAGGTGCAGCTTGCCAGCCCCGTCAACGGTTCGACCCCGCGCTTTCGGGGGCATATGGCTGTTGACTCTGCGCGCGGCCGCCGTATAAGCGCGGCTTCATTGGTGTTGGTGGCCCCCGCAAGGGGTGACCTGTCGGGCTTTTGCCAGAGGACAACGCCCTTCATACTCTAAAGAAGGAGATCAGCCGTGACCAAACGCACGTCTGCCAAGTACAAGATCGACCGCCGCATGGGCGAAAACATCTGGGGCCGTCCGAAATCCCCGGTGAACCGCCGCGAATACGGCCCCGGCCAGCACGGCCAGCGCCGCAAGGGCAAACTGTCCGATTTCGGCACCCAGCTGCGTGCCAAACAGAAGCTCAAGGGCTACTATGGCGACCTGACCGAAAAGCAGTTCCGCCGCATCTATGCAGAGGCAGAGCGCGTCAAGGGCGATACCGGTGAAAACCTGATCGGCCTGCTGGAGCGCCGCCTGGACGCCGTGGTCTATCGTGCGAAATTCGTGCCGACCGTCTTCGCTGCCCGCCAGTTCGTGAACCACGGCCACGTGACCGTGAACGGCAAGCGCGTGAACATCCCCTCCTACCGCGTGAAAGAGGGTGACGTGATCGAGGTTCGCCAGAAGTCCAAGCAGATGGCCGTCATCCTGGAAGCCACCCAGCTGCCCGAGCGTGACGTGCCCGATTACCTGGATGTCGACAACTCCAAGCTGACCGCCACCTTCGTGCGCACCCCCAGCCTGGGCGATGTGCCGTATCCGGTCATCATGGAACCGAACCTCGTGGTCGAATTCTACGCGAAGAACTAAGACTTCGGACCAGATTGCCCCGATTTCGGGGGATCAAGACCCGCCGCAGCTTCTGCGGCGGGTTTTTTCGTGCCACAACTGCCGCGTGGGTATCGGTGCGATGCCGCGTGGTGGAGGGTGAAGGATGTCAGACGGCAAGACTGGTGGCTGGCCGATCCATGGTCGTATCGAAGGCGCAGTGGTCATCATCGGCTATGGTTCGATCGGGCGGGGAACACTGCCGCTGATCCAGCGGCATTTCGATTTCGACGAAAGCCGCCTGATGGTGATCGAACCCGATCCCGAGGCAGTGGCCGATCTGGCCGCGCGAGGCATCCCGCATCTGCCCGTCGCGCTGACGCGCAGCAACTACCGCGAGGTGCTGGGCGATCTTTTTGCCGGTGGGCAGGGATTTTGCGTCAACCTGTCGGTCGATACGTCCTCGCTCGATATCATGCGGCTGTGCCGGGACTTGGGCGTTCTCTACATCGATACGGTGGTCGAACCCTGGACAGGTTTCTATTTCGAGACCCCCGACAACGAGGCGCGCACGAATTACGCGCTGCGCCAGAAGGTGCGCGACGAGAAGGCCGCGAACCCCGGCGGGACCACCGCCGTGTCCTGCTGCGGGGCCAATCCCGGCATGGTCAGCTGGTTCGTCAAGGAGGCGCTGTTGCAGCTGGCTGCAGATTGCGGTCATGCAGCCGACGTGCCTTCGGACCGGCAGGGCTGGGCGCTGCTGATGCGCGATCTGGGGGTGAAGGGCGTGCATGTGGCCGAACGCGACACGCAGGCGCGCACCCTGCCGCGCCCGCGCGGGGTCTTCGTCAACACTTGGTCGGTCGAGGGGTTCATCGCCGAAGGCTTCCAGCCTGCCGAACTGGGCTGGGGCACGCATGAGACATGGTTTCCCGACAATGCCTATCGCCATGCCGCGGGCTGCCGTTCCGCGATCTGGATCGAAAGGCCCGGTGCGATCACGCGCGTCCACAGCTGGTGCCCGACACCGGGCCCGCAATTCGGTTTCCTGGTGACGCATAACGAGGCGATCTCGATCTCGGACTATTACACGGTGGGCGACCCGGCCGCGCCCGCGTATCGGCCCACCTGTCATTATGCCTATCACCCCTGTGACGATGCGGTGCTGTCGCTGCACGAGATGTTCGGCTCTGGCCGGGTGCAGCACGCGCATCACATCCTGGGACCCGAAGAGATCGTGGAAGGCATCGATGAGCTGGGCGTGCTGCTTTACGGGCATGCGAAAAACGCGCTCTGGTATGGCTCGCGCCTGTCAAATGCCGAGGCGCGCAGCCTTGCCCCGGATCAGAACGCGACGGGCCTGCAGGTGACCAGCGCGGTTCTGGCCGGCATGGTCTGGGCGCTGGAGAACCCCCGCGCCGGCATCGTCGAGACGGACGAGATGGACCATGCGCGTTGCCTGGCCGTGCAGCGGCCCTATCTTGGACCGGTCGAGGCGCATTACACCGACTGGACGCCGCTGCAGGACCGGTGGGAGCTGTTTCCCGAGGATATCGACGAAAGCGATCCCTGGCTGTTCCGCAATGTGCTTGCGACCTGAGGCGCGTGACGGTTTCGGGAGGCGGATCTTGAGCATTTTCGGCAAGATGAAAGGCCGGTCGGCAGCCCTGCGGCATCGGGTGCAACGCCGCTTTCGCGCTTTTCTTGAGCTTGGCGCGCCGCTAAGAGGGGGCGCAAGGAGAGCGTAGTCATGACCCAGATCCAGCCGCAACCCGGCATCATGCAGATCGAGCTGTACCAGGGCGGCGCCGCCCATGTGGAGGGCATGACCGATGTGGTCAAGCTCAGCTCGAACGAGAACCCCTTTGGGCCAAGCGAGGCCGCGATCGAGGCGTTTCGCCGCTCGGGCTACGAGTTGCATCGCTATCCCTCGACCGATCACGCGGGGCTGCGCGGCGCGATTGCCGATGTGCATGGTCTGGACGCCGACCGCATCATCTGCGGCGTGGGCAGCGACGAGATCATCCATTTCCTCTGCCAGGCCTATGTCGGACCCGGTGACGAGGTGATCCATACCGAACACGGCTTTGCCATGTACCGCATCAGCACGCTGGCGGCGGGGGGCACGCCCGTCGAGGTGAAGGAACGCGACCGCGTGACCGATGTGGATGCGATCCTTGCCGCCGTGACGCCTGCGACACGGCTGGTGTTCATCGCCAATCCGAACAACCCCACCGGCACGATGATCGGCGGCAACGAGCTGGCGCGTCTGGCCGAGGGGCTGCCGGATCATGCGCTGCTGGTTCTGGACGGGGCCTATGCCGAATATGTCGATGGCTATGATGGCGGCGCGGCACTGGTCGAGGCGCATGACAACGTGGTCATGACGCGCACCTTTTCCAAGCTTTACGGCCTGGGTGGCCTGCGGGTCGGCTGGGGCTATGGCCCGCGTGCGATCGTGGATGTGCTGAACCGGATCCGGGGGCCGTTCAACCTGTCGAACACGGCCCTCGCCACCGCCGAGGCCGCAGTGCGCGACCAGACCTATGCCGCGAAATGCCGCGCGGAAAACGCGCGCCTGCGCGTCTGGCTGGCGCAGGCGCTGGCCGAACACGGGGTGCAATGCGACACCTCGATGGCGAATTTCGTTCTGGCGCGCTTTGCCGACCAGGCCGAGGCCGAGGCCTGCGATACCTACCTCAAGTCGCAGGGTCTGATCGTGCGGCGGGTGGCCGGATACAAACTGCCGCAATGCCTGCGCATCACTGTCGGCGACGAGGCAAGTTGCCGCCGTGTCGCCCATGCCGTGGGCCAGTTCAAGGGGGGTGCACGGTGAGTGTGGTCTACAACCGCGTTGCGCTGATCGGCCTGGGGCTGATCGCATCCTCGATGTTCTGGGCGATGAAACGGGGTGGCCTGGCAGGCGAGGTGACAGGCTATGCCCGCAGCCCGGCCACGCGCGAGACAGCCCGCCGGATCGGCCTGTGCGACCGGGTCTGCGAGACGGCCGCCGAGGCGGTCGAGGGCGCCGATCTGGTGGTCCTCTGCGTGCCGGTGGGCGCCATGGGCGCAGTCGCCGCCGAGATCGCGCCGCATCTGGCGCAAGGTGCCACCGTCAGCGATGTCGGATCGGTCAAGCGCGCGGTGATCGAGGCGGTTGGCCCGCATCTGCCGGATCATGTGCATTTCATCCCCGCGCATCCGCTGGCGGGTACGGAACACTCTGGCCCCGAATCCGGGTTCGCCACCCTGTTCGACAACCGCTGGTGCATCCTTGTCCCGGTCGAAGGCACGGATCCGGCGGCGCTGGATCGTCTGACACGCCTCTGGCAGGGGATCGGCGCCAATGTCGATACGATGGAGGCCGATCACCATGACCTCGTGCTGGCGGTGACAAGCCATGCGCCCCACCTGATCGCCTATACGATGGTCGGTGTGGCCGATGACCTGCGCCGCGTGACCGATAGCGAAGTGATCAAGTATTCCGCCGCCGGTTTCCGTGACTTCACCCGTATCGCAGCCAGCGATCCGACCATGTGGCGCGATGTGTTCCTGACCAACAAGGAGGCCACGCTGGAAATCCTTGGCCGCTTCACAGAGGAGTTGTTCGCCTTGCAACGCGCCATCCGCACCGGGGACGGGGATCATCTGCATGCCTATTTTACCCGCACCCGCGCCATCCGGCGCGGGATCATCGAAGCGGGACAGGACACCGATGCGCCCGACTTCGGGCGAGCAAAGGCGGTCCGCTGATGCGCCATTCCGCCCTTGTGCCCCTGGCACTTGTGGCGCTGTTGTTCAGTGCCAGTGCTTGTAGTGTTCGTTACGAAAGACCAGCCGCATCACGCGCGGCGCCATCGACCAGCGGTTACCCGATGGTCTGCAAGGACCCCGCCCTGCGCGGCGAGGTGGTAGGCGAGGTGCCCGGCGGCATCACCGGCTGCGGGATTGCCAACGCGGTCCGCCTGCACGAGGTGAATGGCGTGCGCCTGAGCACCGGGGCGGTTGTGGATTGTCCCACGGCGCGGGCCTTCGGCACCTGGGTCGAAAGGGGCATGATGCCCGCTGTTGGAAACCAGGGCGGCGGGGTGCAGTCGATCCGGGTCGCGGCCAGCTATGCCTGCCGCACGCGCAACCATCAGCCCGGTGCGCGCATCTCGGAACATGGGCGGGGCAAGGCCATTGATGTTTCCGGCTACAGCCTGCGCGACGGGACCGAGGTGACGGTGCTGCGTGATTGGGGCGCGGGGCGCAACGGGCGCGCGCTCAGGCAGATGCACAGAGCGGCCTGCGGAACCTTCGGCACCGTGCTGGGGCCGGAATCCGACAGGTTCCACCAGGACCATTTCCATTTCGACACGGCGCGCCATCGTGGCGGGCCCTATTGCCGCTGAAGCACCGGCACCGGGCCTAGCGCAGCACGAAAACGGGGCTTTCCATCACCGGAACGGGGCCGATCCAGATCAGGCCACGGCTGAAATCCAGCGGAATGTCGATCCCGTCATTCCGACCGGCCAGAAGCGACAGCGCCCGTTCCAGCGTGTCGGCCACACCTTCGGGCAGTTCGCCCGAGGCGCGGGCCATCGCAAGGATCTCGCGCCAGTTCTGGGCCTTGACGGTCATCCGCCCGGTTGCCTCGCCCGCGGCATCGATCTCAAGCTCGCCCGCCGCCTTCAGCTCAAGCTCGCCCCAGCGCGCCTCGGCCAGGCGCAGCGCGATCTGGCGCGGTTGCGGACGCGCTTCTTCCACCGCGCGGCGATCCCATGGACGGTCAAACCCAAGGGTCACATCCGCGCGCAAGGCATCCAGGGTGCGCGGCAGCCGGTCCATGGGGTCGATGCGATGCCGCAGGGCCAGATCGGGGGCGAAACCTTCGGCGGACAAGGCGATTCGATAGCGCGTCGCGCCTTCATCAGGGGCTGTGGTGGCGGGCTGCCCATCCGGGCCAAGCCGTTCGGCGGCGATGCGCAGGGCGCTCATCGCCGTGCCGGTGCCATCGCTTGCGCTGATCTGCAGGGTATCGGCGACCAGCCGGATCCGGTCGGGCGCAATATCGGTGCTGGGCCACAGCACGACACTGGCCTGCATTGCGGCCTGGGTGATGTCGAACTTGCCAAGGGGCGTTGCGACATGCTGCAGGTCGGGCCAGACGGCGATCACGTGGTTCGGCTTGTAGCTGAGCGCCAGGATCTGGAAGAAGGGCGCGGTCCAGGCCCAGCCCGTTTCGGGATCGGCAAGGGCGACCTCGGTCATCGTGACGTCGAAACGGTTGGGAAAGCCCTGCACCTCAAGCGCCGCATGGTCGGCGACCCAGCCTTCGGCGCGCCGGTCCGCGAACCAGTCCTCGAAGGCGCTGCGCGTGGTCGATGACCCGTAGATCCAGTAGCCGGACCACAGCGCGGCCGAGATGACGATCAGGAACAACAGTCGTTTCACGCGGCAGGCCCCCCTTTTCACTGCGCCTGCCGTGGTGTTTACAGGGGTGCAAATGGAAGGACCAGTAGCGCCATGATGTGGGTGTTCGGATATGGATCACTATTGTGGAATCCCGGCTTCGATGTCAGCCGGTCGGTTCTGGCGCGCCTTTCGGGATATCATCGCAGTTTCTGCATGCGCTCGATCCATCACCGCGGCACGCCTGAGGCGCCTGGACTGGTGCTGGCGCTTGATGCCGCGGCGGATACGGAATGCCACGGGCTGGCGCTGGGCGTGCGTCCCGATCAGGCCGATGACGTTCTGGCCTATCTGCGCGAACGCGAGCTGATCTCTTCTGCCTATGTCGAGCGGATGCTCAGGGTCGATCTTGCCGATGGCACCAGCGTCGAGGCGGTGACCTATGTGATCGATCCCGACCATGTCCAGTATTGCGGTGGCCTGCCGCTGGAGGAGCAGGCACAGATCATCGCGCAGGCCGTGGGTGGGCGTGGTCCGAACACGGAATACCTGCACAACACGGCGGCGCATCTGGCCAGCCTGGGGATTGCGGACCCCGATCTGGCCTGGCTGGACGGCAGAGTGCGCGATCTGACCCGGATTAGGACGCATCAACGGGGATAACCCCTTGGCAGTCTGGGGTTCAGCCCCTAGGATCAAACCCAAGAACAAACAGTGTCAGGAGCCGTCCGCATGGACATGCCGGACCGCGAGGCCGAGCCGCAGTTTTCGCAACCCCTGCGCCAGATCGTGTCGATGTTGCTGGTATTGGGTCTGGCCGCATTCGTGATCGTGCTGGCCCTGCCGCGCGTGCTGCCGGTGTTCGAGGCAAACCCCTACCTGAACGGGTTCATCCTGTTCGTCTTCGTGATCGGTGTGCTGGCCTGTTTCCTGCAGGTGGCGCAGCTGATCACATCGGTCCGCTGGATCGAGGCCTTCGCCAAGGGCCGTGCGGATGGGCGGGTGGCGCCGCGCCTTCTGGCGCCGCTGGCCGCCTTGCTGCGGACGCGCGGCGCGAGGATGCAGATCGGGGCCAGTTCGACCCGCTCGATCCTCGATTCCGTGGCGACGCGGATCGACGAGGCGCGCGAAATCACGCGCTACATCGTCAACCTGCTGATCTTTCTGGGCCTTCTGGGCACGTTCTACGGGCTGGCCACGACCGTGCCCGCGCTGGTCGACACGATCCGCAGCCTTGCCCCGCAGGAAGGCGAGGAAGGCGTTGCCGTGTTCGGACGCCTCATGGACGGGCTGGATGCGCAGTTGTCGGGCATGGGTGTGGCCTTTGGATCCTCGCTTCTGGGTCTTGCCGGATCGCTGGTGGTCGGGCTGCTGGAACTTTTCGCAGGCCATGGGCAGAACCGGTTCTACCGCGAACTGGAAGAATGGCTGAGCACGATCACCCGCGTCGGGTTTTCCTCGGGCGAGGGTGAAGGCGCGCCGGACCAGGGCATGCTGGTGCAGGTGGTCGACGGGATGGTCCAGCAGATGGAAACCGTTCAGGTGCTGCTGGAACAGGCCGAAGCCACCCGCGCGGCAACGGATGCGCGCCTGGAGCGGCTGGGTGTGGTCATCGATGGGCTCAATGAAACATTGGGCGCCGGGGGCGGGCAGCAATCCGAACTGACGGCTGCCTTGCTGCAGCTGGCCGAGGGGCAAGAACGGCTTGCCGCGGCCCTGTCCGTGCAGGAACGTGGCGAGGGGCTGGACGCCGAAAGCCGCATGCGCCTGCGCTCGATGGATGTGCAACTTCTGCGGATCCTCGAAGAGATCAGCGCCGGGCGGCAGGATACAATGTCGGAACTGCGCACCGATCTGGCCGCCCTGACCCGCGCGATCGAACAGTCCCGCCCAAGGCCTGCGACAGCGCGGCCGCTGGGGGGCGTTCTGGGCAACAAGGGCGAAGGGGGCTGATCCATGGCCCTGTCGCGCCGCACCGGGCAAAGGTTCCAGGCCTCGATCTGGCCGGGTTTCGTCGATGCGATGACCGGTCTTCTGCTGGTGCTGATGTTCGTGCTGACCATCTTCATGGTCGTGCAATTCGTGCTGCGCGAGACGATCAGCGGTCAGGAAACCGAGCTTGACGCGCTGGGCGCCGAAGTGGCGGCGCTGGCGCAGGCGCTGGGGCTGGAACAGCGGCGCAGCGCCGATCTGACGACCCGGCTGGGCCAGCTTGACGCGACGCTGGGCGATGCCCGCGACCAGATTGCGCAGCAAGAGGCGCTGATCCTGTCCCTGCGTGGCGAGCGTGACGCCGGTTTGGCCGCGCTTGAGGCTGCGCAGAGCCGGATCACCAGTTTCGAGGCGCAGGTCGCCGCGCTGCTGTCCGAACGCGATGCCGCACTTGGCACGGTGGCCGAACTCGAGGCCGAACAAGGGCGGCTTCTGTCCGAGCAGGAGGCGCTGAACCTTGCCTTGGCGCAGGCGCGTTCGGAAATCGACGCGGGTGTCGAGGCCGCGCGCCTGGCCGCCGCCCGCCGCGAGGCGCTGGAGGCGCTGATCGCGGATCTGCGGGCCGAGCAGGCCGAAACCGCGGCCCAGGCGCAGGCCTTGAGCGGTCAGGTTGATGCGTTGCAGGCGCAATTGTCCGAGGAGGAGGCCGCGCGGCTTGCCGAGGCCGCCGCCGCCGAGGCGTTGCGCGCACGGTTGCAGGATGCGGACACCGAATTGACCGCGATGACGCTGGCGCTGGAAGAACAGCGGCGCCGCGCCGAGGAAACCCTGACCCTGCTGGCCGCAGCGGAAGCCGCACGCGATGACCTGCAGGCGCAGCTTGGCGCGCGGATGACCGAGGCCGAGCGCGAAGCGGCCCTTTTGGCACAGGCGCAGCGGCTGCTGGCCGAGGAACAGGGCAAATCGACCGAGGCGCAGCGCGCCCAGGCCCTTCTGAACCAGCAGGTCGCAGCGCTGCGCAACCAGTTGGGCCAGTTGCAGGCCTTGCTGGATGACAGCCAGGAACGCGAAGCCGCCGCCTCGATCCAGGTGCAATCGCTGGGGTCCGATCTGAACGCGGCGCTGGCGCGCGCGGCTGCCGAAGAACGGCGCCGGCGTCAGCTTGAAGAGGCCGAGCGCCTGAGGCTTGAGGCCGAGGCGCAGGATCTGCAGAAATACCGCTCGGAATTCTTTGGCCGTTTGCGCGATCTGCTGGGCAATCAGCCGGGTGTGCAGGTGGTGGGCGACCGCTTTGTGTTCGCCTCCGAAGTGCTCTTTCCGCCGGGCAGCGCGACATTGTCGGACGCGGGGCAAGGCGAGGTGGCAAAGGTGGCCCAAATCCTCAGCGCCGTGGCCGATGACATTCCCCCGGGCATCGACTGGGTGATCCGCGTCGATGGGCATACCGACAACGTGCCGCTGTCGGGGCAGGGGGAGTTCGCCGACAACTGGGAACTCAGCCAAGCGCGGGCGCTTTCGGTCGTGCGCTACATGTCCGGCAGCCTTGGCATTCCGCCGGATCGCCTCAGCGCGAACGGGTTTGGTGAATACAATCCCGTCAACACCGCCAATACCGAAGAGGCGCGCGCCCAGAATCGCCGGATCGAGCTGAAATTCACCGAAAAGTAAGGGTGTGGGTGGGCGTTGGCGCGATCACTCGACCCGCAGGACAAGGCTGCGTGACCCCAGCGACAGGCCATCCCGCATCAGGCTGACGCTTGCGGCATAATCCCCGGCGGGCCAGCCCTGCGCGGGTGTCTTGCGGCCAGCGGCGCGGAAAAACTGCGCCTGGTTGCGGTCGATCGTTTCGCTGTGATCGGTGATCGTGCCGCCGGGCCCGGTGATGGTCAGCCGCATCACATCGCCTTGCCGTCCTCCGAAGGCATAGCCCCAGACAACCAGCGCAGGTGCGTCGCTGGCCATGGTATCCAGGCCCGCGGTGCCCGCCTTGATGCTGTCATAGGCGGGGATGCCGGTTGCAAAACCCGCGTTCAGCAGCGCGCCGGGCGCATAGGCGATGGGCGCGGACCAGAGGGTTTCGGTATCGGGCGCGCCGCAGGTGATCTGGCCATCGGGATCGAACGGATCGACGACCTGTCCGTTGCGGCGCAGCGCGATATGGACATGGGGAAATTCGGTATTGCCCGACAGGCCGACAAGGCCCAGGGGGGTGCCGGTCTCGACCATCTGCCCCCTCGTTACGGTGACCGAGCCCTGCATCAGGTGGCAATATTGCGTCTCCCAGCCGTCGGCGTGGCGGATCACCACGCCATTGCCGCAATCGCGGCCCTCGATCTGGGCGGCTGTCTCGGGTGTCAGACCCGTGTCGGGCATCCCGTCGCGCAGGGCGGTGACCTGACCGGGGGCCGAGGCCAGAACCGCAACGCCCGCCTGCATCGCGGCCAGTGAGGGCAGTGCGAAATCCGTCCCGGTATGGGTGTCATAGCTCAGCCCGCTGCAGGTGAAATCCTGTGCGCCGGGGCCGGGGTCGTGATCGACGTATTGCTGAATGAAACAGGTCTGTCCCAGGCTGCAGTCAATTGGCAGGCCCAAAGTAAAGGCCCCCGCACTGGCTGGCAGTGCGGAGGCCATGATCAGCGGCAGCAGTGCTGCGCGCATCAGTCGGCGGTCAAAAGCGGCGGCTTGTTGCCGGACAGGCGCGCCTGCTCCGGCCCGGCGATCTGCAGATCGATCTCGCCATTCTTCAGTGCCACGCGCACCACGCCACCTTTGGTCAGCTTGCCGAACAGCAGTTCTTCGGCCAGCGGCTTCTTGATGTATTCCTGGATCACGCGGCCCAGCGGGCGCGCGCCCATCTTGTCGTCATACCCCTTGTCGGCCAGCCATTCGGCGGCAGGCTTGGTCAGTTCGATATGGACGTTGCGATCCATCAGCTGCGCTTCAAGCTGCAGCACGAACTTCTCGACCACCTGCATGATCACCTCTTTCGGCAGGGCGCCGAAGCTGATGACCGCGTCCAGACGGTTGCGGAATTCCGGGGTGAAGGTCCGTTCGATCGCGGCGGTGTCCTCGCCCGTACGCTTGTCCCGGCCGAACCCGATGGCGGCCTTGGCCATGTCGGCGGCGCCCGCGTTCGAGGTCATGATCAGGATCACGTTGCGGAAATCCACCTTGCGGCCGTTGTGATCGGTCAGCGTGCCGTGGTCCATCACCTGCAACAGGATGTTGAACACATCGGGATGCGCCTTTTCGATCTCGTCCAGCAGCAGCACGCAATGGGGATGCTGGTCGACGCCATCGGTCAGCATGCCGCCCTGATCAAAACCGACATAGCCCGGAGGCGCGCCGATCAGGCGGCTGACCGCATGTTTCTCCATGTATTCGGACATGTCGAAGCGCAGCAGTTCCACGCCCAGCGTATCGGCCAGTTGCTTGGCCACTTCGGTCTTGCCGACACCGGTGGGACCCGCGAACAGGTAGTTGCCGATGGGTTTTTCGGGCTCGCGCAGGCCGGCGCGGGCCAGCTTGATCGCGCTGGACAGGGCCACGATGGCATCGTCCTGGCCGAAGACCACGCGCTTGAGGGTCTTTTCCAGATCCTTGAGCACCTCTGCGTCGTCCTTGGACACGTTCTTGGGCGGGATGCGGGCGATCTTGGCCACGACGGCTTCGATCTCCTTGGCGCCGATGGTCTTGCGGCGCTTCGACTCCGCCACCAGATGCTGCGCCGCGCCGGCCTCGTCGATCACGTCGATCGCCTTGTCGGGCAGCTTGCGGTCGTTGATATAGCGCGCGCTCAGTTCCACGGCGGACTTGATCGCGTCGGCGGTGTAGCGGACCGAGTGATGTTCTTCGAAATAGGGCTTGAGACCCTGAAGGATCTTGACCGTGTCATCCACGGTCGGCTCGTTCACGTCGATCTTCTGGAACCGGCGCGACAGCGCGCGGTCCTTTTCGAAGTGCTGGCGGAATTCCTTGTAGGTTGTCGATCCCATGCAGCGCAGCTTGCCGCCCTGCAGCGCGGGTTTCAGCAGGTTCGAGGCATCCATCGCGCCACCGCTGGTGGCGCCCGCGCCGATCACCGTGTGGATCTCGTCGATGAACAGAACCGCATCGGGATGCGCTTCCAGTTCGTTCACCACGGCTTTCAGCCGTTCCTCGAAATCGCCGCGATAGCGCGTGCCGGCCAGAAGTGCGCCCATGTCCAGGCTGAAGATGGTGGTCTTGGACAGCACTTCGGGCGTTTCACCCTTGACGATCTTGCGTGCCAGGCCTTCGGCGATGGCGGTCTTGCCCACGCCCGGATCACCCACCAGCAGGGGGTTGTTCTTGCGGCGGCGGCACAGGACCTGGATGCAGCGCTCGACCTCGGAGGCGCGGCCGATCAGCGGATCGACATCGCCCTTGAAGGCCTTGGCGTTCAGGTCCACGCAATATTTGCCGAGTGCGGATTCCTTCTGGTCGGTCGCTTCGGTCGAGGAGCCTGTACTGGATTCCTCGGACTCGGTCGCGCCGGTCACCGGACGCGCTTCGCCATAGGCGGGGTCCTTGGCGACGCCATGCGCGATGAAGTTGACCGCGTCATAGCGCGTCATCTCCTGCTCCTGCAGGAAATAGGCGGCATTGCTTTCACGTTCGGCAAAGATCGCGACCAGCACGTTGGCCCCCGTCACCTCGGTCCGGCCGGAGGATTGCACATGGATCGCCGCGCGCTGGATCACGCGCTGGAACGCCGCTGTCGGAACAGCCTCGGAGCCTTCGATATCGGTGACGAGGTTGGACAGGTCGTCATCGATGAATTCCACCAGCGTGTTGCGCAGGTCGTCGGTGTCGACCGAACAGGCCTTCATCACGCGGTTCGCATCGGGTTCGTCGATCAACGCGAGAAGAAGGTGCTCGAGCGTTGCGAATTCATGTTTGCGGGCGTTGGCCAAGGCCAGCGCCGCGTGGATTGCCTGTTCGAGCGTGGTCGAGAATGAAGGCACAGCTGTGCTCCTCTTTGATCTGGGTCTGGCGCGGTTGTTGTCGCGTCAAACATGGCCTCATAGTCTTAAAGTGTGGTCTATATCGGGCGCTCTTCAAGTTTTTTCTTTGGCCCGGTGGTCACATTTTGTTCGACGTGTTCCCGATGCGTGAGGTTTCAGCATCAGAAACTGTCCTTGCGGCGGCGCACCTCGGTGAAAACGGTGACCGGATCGGCCCCGGACAGACCGACATTGGCCTGTATTTCAGGGCTGTCTGACCGCAGAAAGGGGTTTGTGGCGCGTTCTGTCGAAAGCAGGGAAGGGACGGTCGGGCGACCCTGTGCGCGCGCGGTTTCGATCTTTTCGACACGAGAGATAAGTGCGGCATTTCCGGGTTCAATGGTCAGGGCAAATTTCGCGTTCGAGGCCGTGTATTCATGCCCCGAACAGACCAGCGTTTCAGGCGGCAGCGCGGCCAGCTTGGCAAGGCTTGCGTACATCTGCGCGGGTGTGCCCTCGAACAGGCGCCCGCAGCCAAGGGCCATCAGGCTGTCGGCGGTGAACACGACGGACGAGGCGGGGAAATGAAAGGCGACATGTCCCAGCGTGTGACCGGAGACGTCCATCACGGTGCCGGTATCCGATCCGATGGTGATCGTGTCCCCTTCGGCCACGGCGATGTCCAGCGGCGGCAGGCGATGCGCATCGGCGGCTGCACCGATGACCGTGGCAGGATGATCCGCCAGCAAGGCCGCCAGCCCGTCGACGTGATCCCAGTGGTGATGGGTCAGCAGCACATGGCTCAGCGTCCAGCCGCGCTGTTTCAGCGCCGCGATGATCGGGGCCGCTTCGGGTACATCGATAACGGCGGTCTGTCCGGTCGCCTTGTCATGGGCCAGGAAGGCGTAATTGTCCTTGAGGCAGGGGATGGTGACGATCTCAAGGGGCATGGCGTTTCATCTTCCGCTTGTTAAGGTGGCCCTCTAGAGTGGCGGAACCAGAGGCGGACCGCAATGCATCTTGATGTGCAGGATCTTCGCAACTTCTACTACCGCAGCACGCTGGGGCGTGCGGCGCAGAAGGCCGTGCGCGATCAGATGCTGCGCATGTGGCCCGAGGCCAAGGGCCAGACCGTGGTGGGCTTCGGCTTTGCCGTGCCCTTGCTGCGGCCCTACCTGGACGAGGCGCGGCGCGTCACCGGCCTGATGCCGGGGCCGCAAGGGGTGATGCCATGGCCTGCGGGCATGCCCAATGTCTCGGTGCTGTGCGAGGAAACCGCCTGGCCGATCGAGACGGGGCATGTGGACAAGCTGGTGTTGCTGCACGGGCTGGAAACCTCGGAACAGCCTTCCGCGCTTCTCGAGGAGTGTTTTCGCGTCCTGGGACCGGGCGGCAGCGCCCTGTTCATCGTGCCGAACCGGGCGGGGCTATGGTCGCGGTCGGATGCCACGCCTTTCGGCTACGGCCGGCCCTATACGCTCAGCCAGCTCGAGGCGCAGCTCAAGCGGCACTCTTTCCTGCCTGAGCGGCATGCGACAACGCTGTATCAGCCCCCCTCGGACAAGCGGTTCTGGCGCAAGACCGCGAACTTCTGGGAGAACGCGGGCCTGCGGTTTTCGATGGTGCTGGCCGGTGGCGTCCTGATGGTCGAGGCGACCAAGCGCGTGCAGGCCTCCAGCGGGCCGGGCCTGCGCGAGGCGATGCGACGACCGCTGAATGTGCTGGACGGCCTGGGAAGCCCGAAGCCCGAGGTCAAACCCGCCTGAACCGCGCTTTTCGAACTTTCGGCGGGGTGATTCAGCGTGATAACGCTAACGCATGGGGTCGCCGCGACATGGGGTCTGCCGGGTTTTCGGGCACGGAATCGAAAATTCGGCGCGAAAAGATCGAATTTTTTTCGCACAAATAGCGCGCAAAGCGCCGCACCTTCGGTAAGTATCTGATATAAGGCCAAATTCCTTTCGACAGTTTGACTCTATAGCAGGTTGCTAGGTCTGGAAGGCTCTGCTACACCCACGCCGATTTTGATGCTTTGACGCGGGTCAGGGCAGGTTAACTTCCCCGGCGGTCCAGAGGGCCATCAAACGTCCGGGGTCAGAATATCGGAAGGGTGGACGTGTCCGAACCAGCTTCGATTTCCTCAGGCATCGCCGCGCGCTACGCGACGGCCGTGTTTGAACTGGCCAAAGAAAGCAAGAGTGTCGCCAAGATCGAGGCGGATCTCGATGCGCTCGAAGCCGCGCTGGCAGACAGCGCAGACTTCACGGCCTTGATCAGCAGCCCGGTCTACAGCCGCGAAGAGCAGGCTGCGGCCATTGCCGCGATCGCAAAGAAAATGGGCCTGACGCCCACGATGACGAATGTGCTGGGGCTCATGGCCTCGAAGCGTCGCCTGTTCGTCCTGCCGCAACTGGCCGCTGCACTGCGCAACGCCATTGCCGAGGACAAGGGCGAAGTGACCGCCGAAGTCACCAGCGCCAAGGCGCTGACCAAGGCGCAGTCGGACAAGCTGGCCAAGCTTCTGGCTGGCCGCACCGGCAAGACTGTCAAGATCAAAGCGGCCGTCGATGAAAGCCTCATCGGTGGTCTTGTCGTCAAGGTTGGCTCGAAGATGATCGACACTTCGATCGCATCGCGCCTCAACTCCCTCCAGAATGCAATGAAAGAGGTCGGATAAATGGGTATCCAAGCAGCGGAAATTTCTGCGATCCTGAAGGACCAGATCAAGAACTTCGGCCAGGAAGCCGAAGTGGCCGAGGTGGGTCGCGTGCTGTCCGTCGGTGACGGTATCGCCCGCGTCTTCGGTCTGGACAACGTCCAGGCCGGCGAGATGGTCGAATTCCCCGGTGGTATCCGCGGGATGGCGCTGAACCTCGAATCCGACAACGTCGGCGTCGTGATCTTCGGCTCTGACCGGGACATCAAGGAAGGCGACACCGTCAAGCGCACCAAGTCCATCGTGGACGTTCCGGTGGGCGACGAGCTGCTGGGTCGCGTCGTTGACGGCCTGGGCAACCCGCTGGACGGCAAGGGCCCGATCAAGACCGACAAGCGCGGCATCGCGGACGTCAAGGCGCCGGGCATCATCCCGCGCAAATCCGTGCACGAGCCGATGGCAACGGGCCTGAAATCCGTTGACGCCATGATCCCCGTTGGCCGTGGCCAGCGCGAACTGATCATCGGTGACCGTCAGACCGGCAAGACCGCCATCGCGCTGGACACGATCCTGAACCAGAAATCCTACAATGAAGCCGCCGGCGACGACGAAAGCAAGAAGCTTTACTGCGTCTACGTGGCCGTGGGCCAGAAGCGTTCCACCGTGGCGCAGCTGGTGAAGAAGCTGGAAGAGTCCGGTGCGATCGAATACACGATCGTGGTGGCCGCAACCGCATCCGACCCCGCGCCGATGCAGTTCCTGGCACCCTATGCCGCGACCGCCATGGCCGAGCATTTCCGCGACAACGGCCGTCATGCGCTGATCATCTATGATGATCTGTCCAAGCAGGCCGTGTCCTATCGCCAGATGTCGCTGCTGCTGCGTCGCCCGCCGGGCCGCGAAGCCTATCCCGGCGACGTGTTCTATCTTCACTCCCGCCTGCTGGAGCGTTCGGCCAAGCTGAACGAAGACTTCGGTGCAGGTTCGCTGACCGCTCTGCCGATCATCGAAACCCAGGGTGGCGACGTGTCCGCGTTCATTCCGACCAACGTGATCTCGATCACCGACGGTCAGATCTTCCTGGAAACCGAACTGTTCTACCAGGGTATCCGCCCTGCGGTGAACACCGGTCTGTCTGTGTCGCGCGTGGGCTCTTCGGCCCAGACCAACGCGATGAAGTCGGTCGCAGGCCCGGTGAAGCTGGAACTGGCGCAGTACCGCGAAATGGCGGCCTTCGCACAGTTCGGTTCCGACCTTGACGCCGCGACCCAGCAGCTGCTGAACCGTGGCGCGCGCCTGACCGAGCTGATGAAGCAGCCGCAGTATTCGCCGCTGACCAACGCGGAAATCGTCTGCGTGATCTATGCAGGTACCAAGGGTTACCTGGACAAGATCGCCGTCAAGGACGTCGGCCGTTTCGAAGCGGGCCTGCTCAAGCATCTGCGGACCAAGAACGCTGATCTGCTGGATTACATCACCAAGCAGGATCCGAAGATCAAAGGCGAGGCCGAGGACAAGATCAAAGCTGCGCTGGACGCCTTCGCCGCTGACTTCGCATAAGGGGAAGAGGCTATGCCAAACCTCAAGGACCTGAAAAACAGGATCGCGAGCGTCAAGTCGACCCGCAAGATCACCAAGGCCATGCAAATGGTGGCCGCCGCAAAACTGCGGCGGGCACAGGATGCGGCCGAGGCATCGCGCCCCTACACCGAGCGGTTCAACGCCGTGATGGCGGGGCTTGCGGCGTCGGTGGGCGGATCGGACAGCGCGCCGCGCCTTCTGGCGGGGACGGGCGATGACAAGGTGCATCTGCTGGTGGTCATGACCGCCGAGCGTGGCCTGTGCGGCGGGTTCAACTCGAACATCGCCAAGCTGGCCAAGCAGAAGGCGGCAGAGCTGCTGGCCAAGGGCAAGACCGTGAAGATCCTGACCGTCGGCAAGAAGGGCCGCGATCAGATGAAGCGCGACTATGCCAGCCACTTCGTCGGCCATGTCGACCTGACCGAGATCAAGCGCGTGGGCTATGCCGATGCGCAGGAGATCGCGCGCGGTGTTCTGGCGCGGTTCGATGCGGGCGAGTTCGACGTTGCCACGATCTTCTATTCGAAGTTCGTGAACGTGGTCAGCCAGATCCCGACGGCGCAGCAGATCATTCCTGCCAGCTTCACGGCGTCTGAAGCCGATGCCGCCAGCACGCTTTACGATTACGAGCCGGACGAAGAGGCGATCCTTGCCGATCTTCTGCCGCGCGGTGTGGCGACGCAGATCTTTTCGGCGCTGCTGGAAAACGGGGCGTCCGAACAGGGCGCGCGGATGTCCGCCATGGACAACGCAACCCGCAACGCCGGCGACATGATCGAGAAGCTGACCATCGAATACAACCGCTCGCGTCAGGCCGTCATCACGAACGAGCTTATTGAAATTATCTCGGGCGCAGAGGCGCTCTAAGGAACCGGAGACGAAACATGGCAAACGCAAAAGGCAAAATCACCCAGGTGATCGGCGCCGTTGTGGACGTGCAGTTCGGGGATCACCTGCCGGAGATCCTCAACGCGCTGACCACTGACAACAATGGCAAGAAACTGGTTCTGGAAGTCGCCCAGCACCTGGGCGAGGGCACCGTGCGCGCCATCGCCATGGACGCCACCGAAGGTCTGGTGCGCGGCCAGGAGGTGACCGACACCGCCGGCCCCATCATGGTGCCGGTCGGCAACGCGACCCTGGGCCGCATCCTGAACGTGACCGGCGACCCGGTGGACGAAAAGGGCGACGTGAACGCGGACGAGCATCGCCCGATCCACGCACCCGCCCCCGAATTCGCCGAGCAGTCGACCGAATCCGAAGTGCTGGTGACCGGCATCAAGGTGATCGACCTGCTGGCCCCCTACGCAAAAGGCGGCAAGATCGGCCTGTTCGGCGGCGCCGGCGTGGGCAAGACGGTTCTGATCATGGAACTGATCAACAACATCGCCAAGGTGCACTCGGGCTTCTCGGTGTTCGCCGGTGTGGGTGAACGGACCCGTGAAGGTAACGACCTTTACCACGAGATGATCGAATCCGGCGTTATCGTTCCCGATAACCTGACCGAATCCAAAGTGGCCCTTGTCTACGGTCAGATGAACGAGCCGCCGGGTGCGCGTATGCGCGTGGCGCTGTCGGGTCTGACCCTGGCGGAACAGTTCCGCGACCAGTCGGGTACGGACGTTCTGTTCTTCGTGGACAACATCTTCCGCTTCACGCAGGCCGGTTCCGAGGTGTCCGCACTTCTGGGCCGTATCCCCTCCGCCGTGGGTTACCAGCCGACGCTGGCAACCGACATGGGCGCGCTGCAGGAACGCATCACCTCGACCAAGTCGGGCTCGATCACCTCGGTGCAGGCGATCTACGTGCCTGCGGATGACCTTACCGACCCCGCGCCGGCAACGTCCTTCGCCCACCTCGACGCAACCACCGTTCTGTCGCGCGCGATTTCGGAACTCGGCATCTATCCCGCCGTGGACCCGCTCGACTCGACCTCGCGTCTGCTGGACCCGGCCGTGATCGGGGAAGAGCACTACAAGGTGGCCACCGACGTGCAGCAGGTGCTTCAGCGCTACAAGTCGCTTCAGGACATCATCGCCATCCTCGGGATGGACGAACTGTCGGAAGAGGACAAGCTGACCGTGGCACGTGCGCGCAAGATCCAGCGCTTCCTGTCGCAGCCCTTCGACGTGGCCAAGGTGTTCACCGGCTCTGACGGTGTGCAGGTTCCGCTGGAAGACACGATCTCGTCCTTCAAGGCGGTTGTGGCCGGTGAATACGATCACCTGCCCGAAGGTGCCTTCTACATGGTTGGCGGGATCAAGGACGTGATCGCCAAAGCTGAACGCATGGCCGCAGACGCGGCCTAAGGGAGGGCCGAAATGGCTGAGACCATGCAATTCGACCTCGTCAGCCCCGAGCGCCGCCTGGCCTCGATGCAGGTTGCGCAGGTGCAGATCCCGGGGGCCGATGGCGACCTGACAGCGATGCCCGACCACGCACCGCTGATCACGACGCTGCGCCCCGGCGTGCTGCGCGTGAGCGGCCCGCAGGGTGACGCGGCCTATGTCGTGACCGGTGGCTTCGCCGAAATCTCGGGCGAGGGGACTTCGGTTCTGGCGGAAAAGGCGATGCCGGTTGCGGAAGCGACGGCAGCAGATTTCGACGCGCTGATCGGTCTGGCCACCGAGGCCGCTGCCAAGGCAGCAGCCGATGGAAAGGACGCAGCCGACAAGCTGCTGGCCGATCTGCAGGCCCTTCGGGGCGAAGTCGGCGTCTGATCGTCGGACACATTACCTGAAAAGGCCCTGTCGCAAGACGGGGCCTTTTTTCTTTGATGGGCCCGCTGTCTGTCGGCATCAGGCGTTCCAGGTCAAACGTTGCTGAGACGTTACATTGGCCTCCTAGGGTCCGCTCCATAATCATGGAGCTTGTGATGACCAAGAAACTCTGCACCACCCTTGCGGTTCTGGCGATTGCTGCAACACCGGCATTGGCCGATTCCGTCGGAAATTTGGCATATGCGCAGACCACGCCCGTTGCCGGAGCGATGACCATCAAGGACGATCTGACCATTGTCGGGACCGAAGACCTGATGACCATGTTGCCGGTCAATGCCGACGGCACGGTCCGCGCCATCGTCGAGATACCGACGGGGACATCCGCCAAATGGGAAGTCAGCAAGGACGATCCCAAGGCGATCTATTGGGAAATGCGCAAAGGCGCACCGCGCGTTGTCAATTATCTGGGCTATCCCGGCAATTATGGCGCCATTCCCGGAACGGCCCTGCCGAAAGAGCTGGGCGGTGACGGTGACCCTCTGGATGTGATTGTTCTGGGGCAGGCCGTGCCGCGGGGTGAGGTTGTGGACGTGCGCCTGATCGGCGTTCTGAAGATGCTGGATGACGGCGAGCAGGACGACAAGCTGATTGCCGTGCTCACGCAGGATTCACCCTTCGCCGAGATCCGGAGCATGGGGCAGCTTGACGCAACCTTTCCGGGGGTGAGCCAGATCATCGCGCTCTGGTTCTCCAATTACAAAGGCCCTGACGGCGGCATGGAAAGCCAGGGTTTCGCCGATGCCGAGGTGGCGTCCGGCGTTCTGGAGGCTGCGATGAAGAACTATCAGGCCGCGCGCTGACATCACGCAGAACATCGCGACGCGACGCTGGGCCCTGCCTGATGGCAGGGCCTTTGTGATCCTGTCGGATCAGTTGCGCGAAAGGCTTCGGTCTTCTTTCACCTGATCGTTGCATTTTTCTGGTCTGCGACCGCCTTGTTCTGGCAATAAGGGCGCATCAGGACCACAGAGGCTTCATGCGGCGTTTCAGGAACAATTCAATCGGTGTCGATCAGGGCGAGATGGTCCTGTTTTCGGATTTCGAACACGATGGGGACATGTGGACCGGCGAGGGGCCGCGCCATATCCGCAGTTTCGTGCTTTTCCGCGAAGCATTCGTCACGCCGCCGGTCGTCCATGTGGCCATGAGCATGTGGGACATGTCCAACACGGCGAATTCGCGGGCCGACGTGCAGGCCGGGGACATCAAGCCCGAAGGTTTCGCGATCGTCTTCCGCACTTGGGGCGACAGCAAGGTGGCCCGCGTGCGGGTCAGCTGGATGGCCATCGGCGAGCGTTACGAGCCCGACGACTGGCGCATCGACTGATTGGTGCTGTCGCCTGTCAGAGCTTGAACGTGCCCTCGTAGATCGGGTCCAGCGTCTCTGTCTCGAACAAGGAAGACACGGATGTGCCGTTCCAGATGTTCAGGATCGCCTGCGCGAACATCGGTGCTGTCGGCACGATCCGGATATTCGGCGCGCTCTTCACGGCTTCGGGCGCTTCGATCGAGTCGGTGATCACCAGGGATTTCATGACCGATTTCGTGATGCGTTCG
This sequence comes from Seohaeicola sp., assembly GCF_048006315.1. Classification (GTDB taxonomy): domain Bacteria; phylum Pseudomonadota; class Alphaproteobacteria; order Rhodobacterales; family Rhodobacteraceae; genus Seohaeicola. Next base: position 3,038,663 of record NZ_CP180350.1, read on the forward strand.
ACAGCCGGGCCGGACAGGACACCGTGGGTGATGTAGGAATGGACCTCGTTCGCGCCATTCTCGATCAACACCTCGGCGGCCTTGCACAGGGTGCCGGCGGTGTCGCAGATGTCATCGACGATCAGGCAGGTCTTGCCTGTCACGTCACCGATCACGGTCATTTCCGCCACTTCGCCGGGCTTCTCGCGGCGCTTGTCGACGATGGCGAGCGGGGCATTGATCCGCTTGGCCAGTTCGCGCGCCCGCGCCACGCCGCCCACGTCCGGCGAGATCACCATCAGGTCGTTCATGCGGCCCGCGAAATGCGCCTTGATATCCAGTGCGAAGATCGGCGAGGCATAAAGGTTGTCCACGGGGATATCGAAGAAGCCCTGGATCTGGGCTGCGTGCAGATCAAGGGTCAGCACGCGCTCGATCCCGGCCTCGACCAGCATGTTGGCGACCAGCTTGGCGCTGATCGGGGTGCGCGCCTTGGTGCGGCGGTCCTGCCTTGCATAGCCGAAATAGGGGATCACGGCGGTGATCCGCGCTGCCGACGACCGGCGCAGCGCGTCCGACATGATCAGCAGTTCCATCAGGTTGTCATTGGCCGGGTTCGAGGTGGACTGGATGATGAACATGTCCTCGCCGCGTACGTTCTCGAAGACTTCCACGAAGATCTCGCCATCGTTGAACCGTTCGATCCGTGCGTCGACCAGACCGACGGAAACCCCGCGATGTATCGACATGCGCCTTGCGATCGCCTTGGCAAGCGGCAGGTTGGCGTTGCCCGAAATCAGTTTCGGTTCGGTGATGGATGGCATGGCAGCGGTTCCTCTGCGGGGGGGCATCCGCGCAGGGCGGATGACAGATTCGTGACGTTGACACTGCCTATCATCTCGTTACCGTCGGGCAAAGCGATGCAGGCAAAGGAAACGCGCAAATGGCCCATATCGATTATTTTTTCACGGTTCTTTCCCCTTACGTATATCTGGCAGGAACCCGGCTCGAGGCAATCGCGGCGCGTCACGGGGCCAGCATCACCTATAAACCCGTCGATGCGGGGGCTGTATTCGCCCGGACGGGCGGCGTGGCCCTTGCCGACCGGCATCCGTCGCGCAAGGAATACCGCGCGCAGGAATTGCCGCGCCAGGCGCGGAAACTGGGCATGAATTTCAACCTGCAACCGGCGCATTGGCCGGTGAACCCGGCGCCCGCCTCCTATGCGGTGATTGCGGCACAGGCGGCAGGCGGTGGCGATCTGGGCGCGCTGGTGCACAGTTTCGGTCGCGCTTGCTGGTCCGAACAGCGCGACATCTCGCAGGACGATGTGGTGCGCGACTGCCTGACCGCCGCGGGTTTCGATGCGGGTCTTGCCGACAAGGGCCTTCTGGCCGGGGCTGAAACCTATGCCGCCAACCTCGAGGAAGCGGTGTCGCGCGGTGTCTTTGGCGCGCCCTTCTACCTTGTGGACAGCGGGCAGCGGTTCTGGGGTCAGGATCGGCTTGAGGATCTGGACGCGCATCTGGCAGGCAACCTGTGACATGACGCAGGACGTCAGGGGCGGCGTGCCGACCCATTGGATCAAGACGGGCGGCGGGCCGCGCCAGAGCTTGCTGATACATTGCTCGCTGGGTCATGCGGGGGGCTGGTCACGCATGGTCGCCAAACTGGACGATCTTGTCACGGCCATCGCCTATGACCTGCCCGGCCACGGGCGCAGCGCCGATTGGGACGGGGTCAGCGATATCCAGGGCGTGAGCATGGCCATGGCCATCGACCTGCTGGAAGACCAGGCGAAGGGTCGCCCCGTCGATGTGATCGGCCATTCCTTCGGGGGCACCGTGGCCTTGCGGCTGGCGGTCGAACGCCCCGATCTTGTGCGTTCGCTGGTGCTGATCGAACCCGTTTTCTTTACGGTGGCCATGGTGGACCGGCCCGATCTGAGGGTCGGGCAGGATCCGCACATGATGCAATATCGCAAGGCCCTTGCCGCGGGTGACCGCGATGCGGCGGCACAGGCCTTCACATCGATCTGGGGTGACGGGCGCGGCTGGGAACGGCTGCCCGAAAGCCAGCGCAAGGCCATGGCCGCACGGATCCACCTGATCGAGGCCGGAGCGCCCGCGATCTATGGCGATTGTGCGGGGATGCTGTCAGGTGGCAAGCTGGAGCAGATCGCCTGTCCGGTTCTGCTGATCCGGGGCGGTGACAGCCCCGAGGCGATCGGCGTGATCAACGACGGATTGGCCCGCCGCATTCCGGGCGCGATCCAGCTTGATATCGAGGGCGCAGGTCACATGGCGCCGATCACCCATCCCGAGGCGGTGGCCGAAGCCATCCGTGCCTTCTGGGTGCAGGTGCCGGTTCAGGAACCCGCCTGACGGCGGGTGCGCGCCGCGCGGGGATATTTGAGGCAAGAAGAAGCAGGTGGCCGGATCAGCCCGCCGCGATGCGCAGGAACTGGTCGATCTGGTCATGGCTGATGGACCAGTCGCAGACCAGTCGCGCCGCCAGCGGTTCGGCCGGATCGTCGCCGTCCAGTGAACCGGACCAGATGTAATAGACCGCCCCTGCATCATGCAGGCGCTTGTGCGTGGCGCGTGGCAGGTTGGCGAAGATCATGTTGGCCTGCGGCTCGTGCAGGAAAGACGCGGCGGGGATCGCGCGCAAACCGTCGATCAGCCGCGCGGCATTGGCATTGGCGCGCCGCGCCGATGTCAGCCAAAGCTCGTCGGTCAGAAAGGCCAGCATCTGCGCCGAGAGGTAACGGTGCTTGGAAAACAGATGCGCGCCACGCTTGCGGCGCAGTTCGAACTCCCAGGCCTTGGCGGGATCGAAGAAGATCACCGCCTCGACCCCCGGCAGGCCGTTCTTGGTGCCGCCGAAGCTGACGGCGTCGACGCCCGCCTTCCATGTCATTTCGGCCGCGGTGCAGCCCAGGGCGACCATGGCATTGGCAAAGCGCGCGCCGTCCAGATGCACGGGCAGGCCGAATTCCCTTGCGACACCCGAGAGGGCCGCGATTTCGGCGCAGGTATAGACGCGGCCGCGTTCCGTGACATTGGTGATCGACACCGGACCGCGCTGGGGCCCATGCACGCCGCGGGTTTCTTCCGCCTGAATGGCCGAGCGCAGGGCCGCGGCGGTCATCTTGTCGCTGTCGCCCACCAGGGTCAGCTTGGCGCCGCCCGAATAGAATTCGGGGGCGTTGCATTCATCTTCGTGGATATGGGCCACGGGCGAACAGAAGACCGTCTGCCAGGGCTGGCCCAGTGTGGCCAGCGCCAGTGAATTGGCGGCGGTGCCGGTGGCGACCAGGTAGATCGCGGCCTCCGGCGCCTCGAACACCGCGCGCAGATGTGCGCGCACATCGGCCATGATCGGATCGTTGCCATAGGGCATGGCGAAGCCCTGGTTTGCATCGACCAGCGCCTGCATCACCTGGGGATGGGCGGGGCCCGCATTGTCGGAGGCAAAGAACATCAGGTCGGCTCCTCTATGATATGGTCTTCCCAGTCCTCTTCGGGGACTTCGAATTCGGGGATCGTGAATCCCTGAACGGAGACGCCGGCATCATGCACGGTCTGCGGATCGCCCGAGATCAGCGGGTGCCAGTCAAACAGCGGCTTGCCGGTCCACAGCAGCTTGTAGGCGCAGGTTTCCGGCATCCAGTAAAGGTTCTTGTCCATGTTCCGGGGGCTGAGCACGATGCATTCCGGCACGAACTGGTGGCGGATCGCATATTGGCTGCACTGGCAGGTGCTGTCATCCAGCAGCCGGCAGGCGATGCGGGTCAGGGCCACTTCGCCGGTATCCTCGTCCTCCAGCTTGTTCAGGCAGCATTTGCCGCAGCCGTCGCACAGCGCCTCCCATTCGGGCTGGGTCAGCCGGTCGATCGGGTGTTTTTCCCAGAAGCGGGGGCGCAATCCGTCGCGGTTGATCGGATCGCTCATGGTGCGGCCAGGATGGTGCGGGCGCGGGCGCAATCTGCGTCCATCTGGGTGATCAGCGCTTCGAGACTGTCGAACTTTTCTTCGGGGCGCAGGAATTCGACCAGCCCCACCGACAGGGGCACCCCGTAAAGATCGCCCTTGAAGTCGAACAGGAAAGTTTCAAGATTGGGCTTGTTCACCCCGAACATCGGTCGCACCCCCATCGAGGCGGCACCATGGTAGCTGCCTTTGTGCGGGCCTTCCAGCACATCGACCAGCACGGCATAGACCCCGAAACGTGGCGGGTGCAGCCCGTCGATGGACATGTTGGCCGTGGGATAGCCCAGTTCGCGCCCGCGCTGATCGCCGGTGATCACGCGGCCTTCGATGCGGTGCCAATGGCCCAGCATGGCGGCGGCCTCGCGCGGGTTGCCATCGGTCAGCGCGTTGCGGATCGCGGTCGAGGACACGGCATTGCCGCTGTCGCCCTCCAGCAGGCGCGCGATGGTCACGCCGAAGCCCATCTCGGCGCCGAAATCGACCAGATGCTGCGCGGTGCCCGCGCGCCCCTTGCCAAAGCAGAAATCGGCCCCGATGACGATGTGCTTCAGCCCCAGCCCATCCGCGATGACCCGCTGCGCGAAATCGCGCGGGCTCAGCGCCGACAGGGCGGCGTTGAAGTTCAGCTCATAGAGTTTCTCGACGCCCAGCTTTTCCAGCCGGTGCGCGCGCGCCTCGCGGCTCATCAACCGGAACGGCGGGGCGTCGGGGGCGAAGTATTGGCGCGGGTGGGGCTCGAAGGTCATCACCCCCAAGGGCGCGCCGATGGTTTCGCCGGCCTTGCGGGCCATGTCGATGACGGACCTGTGGCCCAGATGGACCCCGTCGAAATTGCCGATCGCGGCGGAAGCGCCCCGATCTGCCGTGTCAAGATAGGTGTAATCCCGGATGATCCGCATGGCGCAGGGTTAGCGCCCGATGCGGGGCGGTGCAAGTATCAACAGAAGTGCATCACAAAAGGCCCGCGCGCAGACATGGCCTGACAGCCCCGCAAGGCCCCGCCGGATCATTCCACCCCGGCATGCAGGGGGATCACCATGGCAATCGAATGTCCGTCCGGATCAACCTCGAACGGCTGGGTGCGCCAATAGAGGATGTTGTTGTTCACCCAGCCCCGCGCCAGAATCTCGGGGATATCCGGCGGTGCCGCCGTGGGATCGGTGCTGGGGGGCACATAGAGCCCGTAGCCGTCAAAAGTCAGCCTGCCGCCACGTTCTGTGCCATATGGGGCACCGGTCGAGCTTGCGCGATATATCTGGATCCGAAAGGCTGGCAACATCCCTCCGGCATCGGTACGGATATCGTGCCGTTCCAGCACAACGAAACTACCCCCCATCTGATTGCCAAGATAGGTAGCGTTGTCGGGGACCTGCACAATGTTGCTTGCCACGGCGTCTGCTCCGGTGATGGCCAGCCCGATCACAAGGGCGGCTATGGCAAGCACGTTACCCGGATATCTGCCAAATACTTTCACGGAGTCTATCGCCCTCCAGGTTATAGGTGATGTAATTGTTCAACAATCCGCGTTCCATCTCTGCCTTGGGGTTGGAATTCCAGACCGGAATCGGGCCAAACCAACTCCACCCTCCGGCATGGTTGACCTTGTGGGCGAACATCATGCAGCTATTGGTGACAAGATGATATTCGCTGCGAAAACCCTCTGCAAAAACCTGCTGCCTTTATCAAGTTGCACAAGGTAAGGCGCGACATCATCGCAATCCGAGCTGTCCTCGTCTGATGCCGTGGCGGGCAATAAAGTCCGATGCGGCAGGCCCGAGCCCTCAAGCATCTGAACAAGGCCGAAAAAGCGGGCGGCATCCAGAACGGCATAGGCCTGACGATCCGACGATGCAGGGAAAAGCACCTCCGCCAGAGGATCAGGAAGGGACGTGCCGTCCCGGTCAAAAAGGCTTGTGAAAGGGCGAACGTCGCAGGATCAAGGACCATGCCACGTGCTGGGTAGGGGCGGTACGGTTGAAACCCGCTCGATGTCACGACAAGGACCACTCGTTACAGAACCAAATACGTCAGCAACACGTGCCTTTGTGGTGGCCCGTGTTGCAGCCGTTTTAGTCGAACTTGCGGCTTGGGGCCAGAACCGTGGCTTCGCCGATCAACACTTTCTTGCCATTGACCATGCAGCGGCAATCCAGTTGGACGCGGCGCTTGGCGTGGTCGATGCCGATCACCTCGACCTCGGCATGGACCATGTCGCCGGGGCGCACGGGGCCCAGGAACTTGAGGCTTTGACCCATGTAGACGGTGCCGTGGCCGGGCAGCTGTTCACCGATCACCGCCGAGATCAGCCCGGCGGTCAGCATCCCATGCGCGATGCGCCCTTCGAAAATCGTGTCGCGGGCATAGTCGTCGTCCAGGTGCACCGGGTTCCGGTCGGTCGATACCTCGGCGAAAAGCTCGATGTCACGGTCGGTCACGACCTTCCGCAGGTGGCGGGTCATGCCCATCTCGATATCTTCGATACAGATCGTGCCGCGAGGCATATTGTCCAACATCCGACCCTCCAGACTGTCCATCAGCATAAAGCCGCAAAGTAATATTCGGACCCTTGGCGGCCCTAAGTTGCAACTTTATTACTTTGCAATTGCAGAAAAGCAAGTGCTAAGTAGGTCAGCGCAGATGACCTATGGTGAAGGTCGGCGCAGATTTTTCCTTGTCCAGATAGGCTGTCAGCGCGGTTTCGTCCGGCTGGCCCCTGGTCTGCGTCTCGCTGCGCGCCAACCCGCCCGAGATGAAGAGGGAATCGATATCCTCGCCCATGGCGCCCTGAATGTCGGTATGGATCCCGTCCCCGATGGCCAGGATGTTGCGGTCGGCCACATCGCGCCCAAGGGCCGACAGGCGGCGGCGCGCAAGGTCATAGATCGGCGGATGCGGCTTGCCGAAATACAGGCTTTCGCCACCCATTTCGGTATAAAGCCGGGCGACAGCGCCGGCGCACCATTCGCGCGCCTCGCCCCGGTCCACGACGATATCGGGATTGGCGCAGAGCAGTTTCATCCCCTTCTGCTTGGCAAAAAGCAGTTGCGGCCGCAGGACCGAAGGGTCGGCCACGGGATCGAAGGGCCCGGTGCAGACGATGCCGGTGGCCTCGTCCAGCGGGGTCAGCGTGATCTCGACCGGGTTTTCGACCACTTGGATCGGGTCGAAGAAGGGCATGTCGCGATCTTCGCCGATGAAGAAGATGCGCTCGCCCACCGCGCCGCGACGCATGGCCGCGCGCGCCGAATCGCCCGAGGTGGCGATCGTGTCCCAGGCGTCGCGCGGCACGCCGAAATGCGCCAGCTGGGTTTCGACGCCCGCGCGCGGCTTGGGCGAGTTGGTGACCAGCACCACGATCCCGCCACCGGCGCGATAGGCCTGAAGGGCCGCGACCGCCTCGGGCAGGGCGCGCACACCGTCATGCACGCAGCCCCAAAGGTCGACGAACAGGGCGTCATAATTGCTGGCGATCTCGGAAAGGGCGTTGATGATCCGTGTCATGGCATGGTCTCCGTCCTGGAAGGGTCGCGGACTGCATACGCCAGAGCGGCGCGATGATCCATGCGGGTCGGTGGCGAATCCCTGCCGAGTGGCGCGGGCCGTGGTTTATATATTCCGAAAATAATATATTTAAGGGCGTGGAAGCGTCGAGCAAAAGGAAAGCAGATCATGAAGACCAAGACCGCCGCAGGCATCCTGTTTGCGATATGTGCCGTGACGCCCGCCATGGCCGGGCACAACAACCCCTGGGCCACGCAGGACGATACGATCCTGTCGCAGAACCACGACACGAACCTGCCGCAAAGCCTGGATACACCCGGCGAGGACGAGATGCTTGGCGTCATGGTCCGCAATGCGCGCGGCAAGCTGGACGGTCTGTCCGGCGGTCAGCGGGGCAAGGGTGGTGCTGCCGCGCATCGCCAACAAAAAGGCCCGCGCAGCTGATCGCGCGGGCCGTCGGTCACACAAGGGCAGGGGCGGCCGCAATCCGGGCCGTCCCTTCTGTTTCGGCTCAGAGCGTCAGAACCGGGATGATCTGCTTCTTGCGGCTCATCACGCCGGGCAGAACCACGGTGTCGCCGGTCACGGTCACGCCGAATGACTTCTCGGCCAGGGTCTTGACCAGGTCGTTCGGCACCAGAAGCGTTGCTTCCTCGTTCAGGATGTCCACGACGAACAGGATCACCTGATCCGCGCCGTCTTCCTTGGCGACATCGACCATGGACGCCATCAGGCTGTCCTTGCGGTCCAGCACCATCTTGGGCGAGGTGGTTTCCAGCACGGACACACGGAATTCCTTGCCGGCGACGGTATATTCCTTGCTGTCCATGCGCAGAAGTTCCGCGTCCGAGAAAGCAGAGACATCGGATTTCGCCGCGAACAGTTCGGCCGCGTAATCCGCGATCGAGATGCCCAGGTCCTGCGCCAGCTTCTCGGCCACGGCACGGTCGTGATCCGTGGTGGTCGGGCTGCGGAATTCCAGCGTGTCGGACAGGATGCAGGACAGCATGGCGCATTTGATGTTCTCGGGCATCTTGCCCATGTCATCGCCGATCAGGTCATGCATGATGGTGGCGGTGCAGGCCAGCGGGCGGATCGTGATGTCGATCGGACCCTTGGTTTCCAGCCCGCCGACCAGCTTGTGGTGGTCGATGATGCTGATGATGTCGGCGTCATTGATCCCGGCAGGCAGTTCGGCCGGGTTGTTGGTGTCGACGATCACGACGGGTGCGCCCGCGTCCACGCCCGCGATGATCTGCGGCTTGGGCAGGTCCCAGCGCTTGAGCACGAAAGCGGCTTCGGTATTGGGTTCGCCCAGCAGCTTTGCTTCGGCGGGTGTGCCTTTGATTTCGGTCAGATACCAGGCCCAGATGATGGGCGAGCCGGTGGAATCCGTGTCGGGGGATTTGTGTCCGAAAACCTGAATGGTCATTGCAATGGTCCTGTAACGGGTGGATTTGCGCGCCTTATAGGCATGCAGGGCGGCATTGTCACCTGTAGATGCTGCATGGCAGCATGGTGGCCCGTTCGGGCCGGGTTGGACATTTCGCGACCTCTGCGGGATAGTCTGCCCGCATGGCAAGGCAGGATGGGCGACGCGTGCGGGAAAGTGATCTCTATGGTCCGGTCAAGACATTCCTGACCGGGCAGGGCTACGAGGTGAAGGGCGAGGTGGGCGCGCTGGACGTGCTGGCCCTGCGTGGGGACGAGCCGCCGCTTGTGGTGGAGCTGAAGACCGGGTTTTCGCTGACGCTGCTGCATCAGGCCGTGGCCCGGCAGGCGATCACCGATCTGGTCTATGTCGCGGTGCCGCAGCCTTCCGGCAAGGCCGGTGCCAAGGCCCTGCGGGCCAATGTCGGGCTTTGCCGCAGGCTGGGGCTGGGCGTGCTGACGGTGCGCCTGTCCGACGGTTTGGTGTTGGCGCAGGCCGATCCCGGACCGTTCCAGCCGCGCAAGCAGCCCAGGCGCCGGGCGACCTTGCTGCGCGAATTCCAGCGGCTTGCGGGGGACCCGAATCGTGGCGGCTCCACCCGGCAGGGGCTGATGACCGGCTACCGGCAGGATGCGTTGCGCTGCGCTGCCGTTCTGGCAGAGGCCGGTCCCAGCAGGGGGCGCGACGTGGCCGCTGCCACAGGCGTGGCCACGGCCACGCGGATCATGGCCGACAATCACCATGGCTGGTTTCAGCGCGTGGAGACAGGCGTTTACGCGCTGACCGAAGCGGGTCGCGCCGCCCTCGATTGACCCGGCAAGACCGTTCGATTTTTCGCAACTGCCCTGTTGACAGCCCCGGATCACATCCCTAGCTATGCGCCGTTAGCACTCGTGCAGTACGAGTGCTAATACCCCGAACGGGGTTTGGGAGAAACTTTGAGCCAAGGAGCCTCAGAGATGGCATTTACACCGCTTCATGACCGCGTGCTGGTCCGCCGCGTGGAAAGCGACGAAAAGACCAAGGGTGGTCTGATCATCCCCGAAAGCGCGAAAGAGAAACCCGCCGAGGGTATCGTTGTCGCCGTTGGCGCAGGCGCGAAAGACGATGATGGCGACCGCATCGCCATGGACGTCAAGGCAGGCGACAAGGTCCTGTTCGGCAAGTGGTCAGGCACTGAAGTCACCCTCGATGGTGAAGAGCTGCTGATCATGAAAGAATCCGACATCATGGGCATCATCGCCTGATCGTCCTCCCCGACATTCTGAAATTCAGGAGCAATCAACATGGCTGCTAAAGACGTCAAGTTTTCATCCGACGCCCGCAACCGCATGCTGAAAGGCGTCAACACGCTGGCAGATGCCGTCAAGGTCACGCTGGGTCCCAAGGGCCGCAACGTGGTTCTGGACAAATCCTTCGGCGCACCGCGCATCACCAAGGACGGTGTGTCCGTGGCCAAGGAAATCGAACTGGAAGACAAGTTCGAGAACATGGGCGCGCAGATGGTGAAGGAAGTCGCTTCGCGCACCAATGACGAAGCAGGCGACGGCACCACCACCGCCACCGTGCTGGCCCAGGCCATCATCAAGGAAGGCATGAAGGCTGTTGCTGCCGGCATGAACCCGATGGACCTCAAGCGCGGCATCGATCTTGCGACCACCAAGGTCGTGGACGCGATCAAGGCTGCGGCCCGTGACGTGAGCGACAGCGCCGAAGTGGCGCAGGTCGGCACCATCTCGGCCAACGGCGAAGCCGAAATCGGCCGCCAGATCGCAGATGCGATGCAGAAGGTTGGCAACGAGGGTGTCATCACCGTCGAAGAGAACAAGGGCCTGGAAACCGAGACCATCGTGGTCGAAGGGATGCAGTTCGATCGTGGCTACCTCAGCCCCTATTTCGTGACCAACCCCGACAAGATGATCGCGGATCTGGAAGACTGCATGATCCTGCTGCACGAGAAGAAACTCTCGTCGCTGCAGCCGATGGTGCCGCTGCTCGAGTCCGTGATCCAGTCGCAGAAGCCGCTGCTGATCATTGCAGAGGACGTGGAAGGTGAAGCGCTGGCGACCCTGGTCGTCAACAAGCTGCGCGGCGGTCTGAAGATCGCAGCCGTCAAGGCGCCCGGCTTCGGTGATCGCCGCAAGGCGATGCTGCAGGACATCGCGATCCTGACCGGTGGTCAGGTCATCAGCGAAGACCTGGGCATGAAGCTGGAATCCGTGACCATCGACATGCTGGGTTCGGCCAAGAAAATCTCGATCACCAAGGACGAAACCACCATCGTGGACGGCCATGGCGAGAAGGCCGAGATCGAAGCCCGCGTGGCCCAGATCCGTCAGCAGATCGAAGAAACCACCAGCGACTACGACCGTGAGAAGCTGCAGGAACGTGTGGCCAAGCTGGCTGGCGGCGTTGCCGTCATCCGCGTCGGCGGCATGACCGAAACCGAAGTGAAAGAGCGCAAGGACCGCGTCGATGACGCGCTGAACGCAACCCGCGCGGCCGTTCAGGAAGGCATCGTCGTCGGTGGCGGTGTTGCTCTGATCCAGGCGGGCAAGACGCTGGAAGGTCTCAAGGGCGCGAACAGCGACCAGGACGTCGGCATCTCGATCGTGCGCAAGGCCATCGAAGCCCCGCTGCGCCAGATCGCCGAAAACTCGGGCGTGGACGGTTCGGTCGTTGCGGGCAAGATCCGCGAAAGCAGCGACAAGACCTTTGGCTTCAACGCGCAGACCGAAGAATATGGCGACATGTTCAAGTTCGGCGTGATCGACCCGGCCAAGGTTGTGCGTACCGCGCTGCAGGACGCAGCATCGGTTGCCGGTCTGCTGATCACCACCGAGGCGATGGTGGCTGATCGCCCCGCCAAGGAAGGTGCAGGCGCCGGTGGCGGCATGCCCGACATGGGCGGCATGGGCGGCATGATGTAATCTGCCGTTTCAGCGAAACAGGGGAAGGGCTCGCCACTGGCGGGCCCTTTTCCTTTGGCGGGGGCCGTGGGATCAGGGCTTGCGCGTCATCGTCAGGAACTGGCGGAACGCGTTCGCAAAGGCCTCGGGGTTTTCGGCGTGCGATTGCAGGTGATCCGCCCCGGTCAGCAGGCCCACGGTCGTTTCCGCCGTGTCGGATGCCGCGCGCAACCGCAGCAGATGGCGGGATGTCGCAACCGGCACCACACGATCCGCACTGCCATGCGCAAGGAACAGCGGCCCATAGAACCCGGCATAGCGCCCGGTCACGCTGGCTTCGGCCAGGTCGGATGTCTGCGTCACGCGCAGCAGCAGCAGCGTGCTGCGGGCCACGACGCTTGGCAGGGGCAGGCCCATGTTGCGCGCCATGTGTTCCAGAACTGCGCTGAATTCCAGCGCGGGGGAGTCCACCGCGATGGCGCTGACCCGCGACGCCTCGGGGCTGCGGGCCATGAACTGGCCCAGGATCGCCCCGCCCATCGAATCCGCAACGATCATGACCTCGCCATAGCCCCGGTCGCGCAGGGCCAGAACGGCGGCCTCCAGATCGGGCCATTCCGTCAGGCCGAAGCCGAAACGTCCGTCCGGCGATGCGGGGGCGTTGTCGTCATTGCGGTAGCTGATCAGCAGCGCGGGAAGCCCCGCCTCGTGCAGCAACGGCAGGAAACGGTACCCATCCTCGCGCGCGCCGGCGATCCCGTGCACATAGAGGGCTGCCATATGCGGCTGCGGTGCGCCGGGCTTGAAGGGCTCGGGGACAAGCCATGCCTCTGCCGGTCCCAGCGTCGTCTGGATCGCAAGCGTTTCGAATGGCAGCCCAAGGGCGATCTGCGGGTCGCCGCGATAGCCCAGGCTGGCCGGGTCCTGCGCCGGGGCGGCGGCGTTGACACGCTGCGCCAGGGTGCCTGCCGTCAGAAGCTGGCTGGCCGTGCGGTGCAGCCCCATCGAGGCGCTGATGATATAGAGCGCGGCAAGAACGACCAGCGCCATGGCAATGGGCACTCCGTACTTGCGGGTGCGGGAGCGGCGTCGGACGCGGACCAGGGGCATGTGCTTGTCCTTGCTGGAACATTCATTGTGGATTTCAGCCTAGACCGGCCTTTGCTTGCGGATCAAGCACCGCAAGGGTTGTGTCACGACATGTTTCGGTTGCGCGCTTTGCGTCTTCTGTCCGGCGCGTCGATGCGATAGCGATGCGGCATGCGCCTTTTCCTTCTGACTTCCGTGACAATGCTGGCCTTTGCCGCCAATTCCATCCTCAACCGGATGGCGCTTGAGGATGGCACGACGGGCCCCGCCGCTTTCGCGGCGATCCGGCTGGCCGCGGGGGCGTTGTGCCTGTGGCTTCTGGTAGGCGCGCGGCGTGGCGGATGGTGGCCGCGTCTGGACCCTGCGGGCGCGGGCAGTCTTGCGCTTTATGTGCTGGGTTTTTCCTTTGCCTATGTCAGCCTGCCCGCTGGCGTGGGCGCGCTGATCCTGTTCGGTGGCGTGCAGATCACGATGTTCGCGGGTGCCCTGATCCTGCGCGAGGTGGTGCCCGCCCGCCGCTGGGCCGGGGCCGGCCTTGCCATGTGCGGCCTGGGCTGGTTGCTTTGGCCCGCTGGCACCACGGCGCCCGATCCGCTGGGCGCGGCCCTGATGGCAGCGGCGGCGCTGGGCTGGGGCATCTATTCCCTGCTGGGACGGGGGGCGACCGATCCCCTGCGCGCCACGGCAGGCAATTTCATCCTTGCCACGCCCTTGGGCCTGATCCTTTTCGCGCTGCTGCCTGACGGGGCCACGGCCCAGGGGGTGGTGCTGGCGATCCTGTCCGGTGCGGTGACATCGGGCTGCGGCTATGCGCTTTGGTATGCGGTCCTGCCCGCGCTGGGGTCATCCCGCGCGGCGGTGGCGCAGCTTTGCGTGCCGGTCATCGCGGCCCTGGGCGGTCTGGCTCTGCTGGGCGAGGGCCTGAGCCTGCGTTTCATCCTTGCCTCGGCGCTGGTGCTGGGGGGGGTCGCGCTGGCGGCGCTGTCTCCGGCGAAAACGGCGTAGAAGCTAGGCAAGGACGCCTGATTTTCGGGCATCTGATGGCTTTGTTATCGCCTGTGTCCGGCCCTGTGCCCGGCGTGGCTTGTGGCAGGCCCTCGTGATGCCGGATCACCTTGGTCGGGGCGTGGTTCCGCCCCGCGACGGGAGGGGTCTGTCCATGAGCCTGCGATATCTGCTGCCTGAGGATCGCGCCGCGCTGCGCGGCTTGCTGACCGGCTGTTTCGGTGAGCCGGAGCGGGCAGACCTGCTTGAGGGGCTGCGCGATGCCGGGGACCTGCCGCTTGAAATCATCTGGGTCGAAGGGCTGGCGATCCAGGGCTACCTGGGCTTCGCGCGCCATCAAAGCCCCGCGGGCTGGTGGTCGCTGGCGACGCTGGCCGTGCATCCGCGCCGCCGCAAGCGCGGGATCGAGGACGAGTTGATCCGCCAGGGCCTGGACCTTGCCCGGCAGAACAGGGCCAAGGCCGTGACCGTGGTGGGCGATCCTGCCTGGTACCGGCGGTTCGGCTTTTCCGACGTGGCGGCGCAGAACCTTGTCACTCCGACCGAACCGGGGCGCACGTTGTTATACGCGATCCGTCCGGGCATGGCGGGCGTGACCGCCGATCTGACCTATCCCGCAGGTTTGCCGCTGAGCTGAAAGACCGGATCAGCCGGGCAGGATCGGTTCCAGCGGATCATAGCCGAAGCCCCGCGCCCATGCGACATGCGGCAGGCTGTCGGGCTTGAACCGAAGGCCCTGCATTTCGTCGCGCGTGACGAAACGACGGCGGTTGACGATACCTTCGGGATCGGTCCAGTCCGCGGACAGCCGCCCGGCGGTGATGGTGGCGCGAAAGAACACCTCGACCTGGTGAAAGCCGCCTGCGGGATCGTGAAATTCGTTCACCAGGCAGGGCGCGCCCACGCGAATGGTCAGCCCCGTTTCCTCGTGCACCTCGCGGGCCAGGTTGTCGGGCAGGGACTGGCCCCTCTCTGCGCCGCCACCGGGGGCGCACCAGAGGTCCGATCCCGGATCGCGCCATGCATTGACCAGCAAAAGCCGGTTCTCGTGCAGGATCACGGCACGTGTGGCAAGTCTTGGCTGCGGCATCTGACCTCGGGCGGATTGGGCTTTTGCAATGTGGCAAAGGCGACTATCTGTCTGGCATGAAACGCCATGCACTGAAATATGCCTTCGCGCCTTTTCTTGCCATGCTGATCCTTGCCGGTGGCATGGCGGCGCAGCCCCAAAACAGCGAAGAGGGCGCGCAGGCAGAAGAATGCGTGATCATGCTGCATGGGCTGGCCCGCACCGATGCCTCTTTCCTGCTGATGGAGGAGGTGTTCGAGGCCGAGGGCTACAAGGTGGTCAACCCCGGCTATCCCTCTACCGAAGAGACGATCAGTAATCTGGCCACGCAGGTCTTGCCAAGCGCCATTGCGGCCTGCGGCGACAGGGCCATCCACATCGTCACCCATTCGATGGGGGGATTCTCACCCGCGTCTGGATGATTGCGAACCGACCCGAACGGCTGGGCCGGGTGGTGATGCTGGCACCGCCGAATTCCGGGTCCGAAATTGTCGATGTTCTTGGCGATCTCGAGGCGTTCGGCTGGTTCAACGGACCTGCCGGCAAGCAGTTGCGTACCGGTGACAAGGGCATGCCCGCGCATTTGCCGCCCGTGGATTTCGACCTGGGCGTGATTGCGGGGGACAGGTCGCTGAACCCGGTCTTTTCGGCCATGATCGACGGGCCGGACGATGGCAAGGTCTCGGTCGAGAGCACCAGGGTCGAGGGCATGGCCGATCATATCGTGCTGCATGTCACGCATACCTTCATGATGAACAACCCGCTGGTGATTGCGCAGACGCTGGCGTTCTTGCGCGATGGCGCCTTCGATCCCGCGATCAAATGGGGGCAGGCCGTGATGGCGCTGCCGGTGCTGGAATGATGGCGCCGCTGGCGCTGACCCTGACCGGGGCCGAGATCTTGCGGCCCCACGGAATGGAGGCCGCACCGCTGTCATTGGCCGAGGGGCGGATCACCGATGCGGCGCAGGCGCGGGTCGTGGACCTCAGCGGTTTTCGCGTGTTGCCCGGTATTGTCGATGTGCACGGCGACGGGTTCGAGCGGCATCTGGCGCCGCGGCGCGGGGCCATGCGTGACCTGGGGCAGGGTCTGGCGGCGGCCGAGGCGGAACTTGCGGCCAACGGCATAACCACCGCCGTTCTGGCCCAGTTCTGGAGCTGGGAAGGCGGGATGCGGGGGCCGGATTTCGCCCTGCGGTTCCTTGAGGCGCTGACCAATCATCGCGGCCTCGGCACCGACCTGCGCGCGCAACTGCGGATGGAGACGCATCTGTTGGCGGATTATCCCGCCATCGCGGATGCGGTCGTGCGTTTCGGGATCGGCTATGTCGTCTTCAACGATCATCTGCCCCATGCCGCGCTGATCGCGGGCAAGCGTCCGCCGCGCCTTACGGGGCAGGCGCTCAAAAGCGGACGCTCCCCCGATGATCATCTGGCCCTGATCCAGCGGCTGCATGATCTGTCTGCACAGGTGCCTGCGGCGCTGGACGGGCTGGCGGCGCGGTTGAAGGCTCTGGGCGTGATCCTGGGCAGTCATGACGATGCCACGGCAGAAGAGCGGGATGACTGGCGCGGGCGCGGGGCTGCCGTGTCGGAATTCCCCGAAACGCGGATCGCTGCTGCGGCGGCGCGGGCGGGCGGTGACCGGATCGTGCTGGGCGCGCCCAATGTGGTGCGTGGCGGGTCGCATTCCGGCAATGTCGCCGCCGCTGATCTGGTCGCGGACGGGCTCTGCGATGCGCTGGCCTCGGATTATCACTATCCGGCACCCCGACAGGCGGCGCTGATGCTGGCGTATCGCATTGGCCTGCCAGCAGCCTGGGATCTGGTCGCGGCGGGACCGGCGCGTCTGCTGGGGCTGACGGATCGCGGCAATCTGGCGCCGGGCCTGCGCGCCGATCTGCTGGTCATGGACGACACGGGCCATGTCGGCGCGACCATCGCAGGCGGGCGCGTGACGCATATGACGGGTGCCGTGGCTGCGCGGTTCATCGGCACGGTCTGAGCGCCCCGAAACAAAAACGCGCCACCCCCGAGGGAAGGTGGCGCGCCGTGCCGGACAGCCGGTTTACGTCTTGGGGTCTCTGGATCAGCTGTCCATCACGAACTGGTAACTGGCGGGGACATAGTGGAACCCCTCGCCGCGTGCTTCGACAAAACCCAGTGCCGGGAAGGGCATGTGGTAGCCGATGAACGGGATCTTGTCGGCGGCCAGCATGCCGAGGATGTTGCGGCGCGTGGCTGCTGCTGCTGCCTTGTCCATGTCGAAACGCACTTCCCAATCGGGATGGGCCAGCGACCAGACATAGTGGTTGGCGAAATCGGCGCCCAGCACCAGTTGCTGACCTTCGCTTTCGATCATGTAGGTCATGTGGCCCGGCGTATGTCCAAACGCCGCCATGCTGGTGATGCCCGAGGCGACAGTGCCTGCATCGCCGATCATTTCCATCTTCTCGGCCATGGGGCGCACGTTGTTGGCAAAGCCCTCATTGTCGGTGCCGTTCCAGTGATCGAACTCGGCCGACCCGGTCACATAGCGCGCATTCGGGAAGGTCGGCGCGCCATCGGTCATCAGGCCGCCGATATGGTCGCCATGCATGTGGGTCAGAACAACGACATCGATCTGGTCGGGCGTGTAGCCCGCCGCCGCCAGTGCCGCCGTGATGCCCGCGCCGTTCAGGCCGGTGTCGAACAGAACCAGCTCGGCCCCGGTGTTCACGACCGTGGGCGTAAAGAAGAACTGCGACTTGTCGGTCGGGATCAGCGCGGCATCGGACGCGGCCGCGAATTCCTCGGGCGTGACGTTGAGGCCGAAGATCGTGTTCGGATCCGGCACCGTGCGGGTGCCCGCCAGAAGCGAGGTGACGTCGAAACCGCCCAGCTTGATGCGGTTGTAGGGCGCGCGGGACGCGCCCATCAGCGGGGCGGCGGCCTTGGCCCCGGTTGCGGCGACGCCTGCCAGCGGCAAGGCTGCGGCACTGGCTAGAACGGAACGGCGGGACATGTTGATCTTGGTCATCGGGGTCCTCCTGATGGTGACTGCCGGTAACAAGATAGCACGTCTGTCTTTCGAGAGTTGTGCGATCGCGATCACGTGATGTGCCTTTCTGCATCAGGGCCCCCGCGCGTGGCGATTTCTGGACAAATGCCGCGGCCTGTGACAGAGGACGAGCCAACAGGAGATGCCCTCATGACCACGACCCGTTTCGCCCCTTCGCCCACAGGCTACATCCACGTGGGCAACCTGCGCACCGCGCTGATGAACTACCTCATCGCCCGCAAGACCGGGGGCACCTTCATCCTGCGGATCGACGACACCGATCAGGAGCGGTCGAAAGAGGAATATGTCGATCAGCTCAAGCGCGATCTGGACTGGCTTGGCCTGCACTGGGACCGGATCGAGCGGCAATCCCTGCGCCTTGACCGCTATGCCGCCGCCGCCGACCAACTGCGCGCCATGGGCCGGTTCTACGAAGTGTTCGAGACGCCGACCGAGCTGGACCTCAAGCGCAAGAAACAGCTGAACATGGGCAAACCCCCGGTCTATGACCGCGCGCATCTGGGGCTGACCGAGGATCAGAAAGCCGCCTTGCGCGCGGAAGGGCGCGAGGGCTACTGGCGCTTCAAGCTGGACCAGGAACGGATCGAGTGGAAAGACGGCATCCTTGGCGATATCTCTATCGACGCGGCATCCGTCTCCGATCCCGTGCTGATCCGTGCCGATGGGCAAGTGCTTTATACGCTGGCCTCGGTCGTGGATGACACGGAAATGGGCGTCACCCATATCGTGCGCGGATCGGACCATGTGACCAATACCGCGACCCAGATCCAGATCATTCAGGCGCTGGGCGGCACGGTGCCCAGCTTCGCGCATCACTCGCTCCTGACCGGCCCGCAGGGTGAGGCGCTGTCCAAACGCCTGGGCGCGCTGTCGATCAAGGACCTGCGCGCGCAGGGCGTGGAGCCGATGGCCCTGCTGTCGCTGATGGCGCGGCTGGGATCGTCGGACCCGGTCGAGCTGCGCAGCAGCATGGACGAGCTGATCGAGGGTTTCGATATCACCCGCTTCGGTGCGGCCCCCACAAAGTTCGACGAACAGGACCTGTTCCCGCTGACCGCGAAACACCTGCAATCACTGCCGCTGGCGGTGGTGGCCGATGACGTGGCGGCGCTGGGCGTGCCGGCAGACCTGGCCCCCCGGTTCTGGGAGGTCGCGCGCGACAACATCACCACCCGCGCCGATCTGGCCGCATGGTGGGCGCTGTGCCGTGATGGCGCGGACCCCGTGATCGCGGATGAAGACCGCGATTTCGTGGCGCAAGCCCTGACCCTGCTGCCCGAAGGCCCGTTCGACGACCAGACCTGGAGCCAGTGGACCAGCGCCGTCAAGGACGCCACGGGCCGCAAGGGCAAGGGGCTGTTCATGCCGCTGCGCCTGGCGCTGACCGGTCAGGCGCATGGGCCCGACATGGGCGCGCTGATGCCGTTGCTGCAGGTGATCCGCGCACGCGGCTGATCCTTGCGGACCGGGAAGGGGGGCTGTCCGCCCCCCACGTCGAACCTTGTTCGACAAAGTCGAACTGCGTTCGACGATCCCCCCGAGGATATTTCGGGCAAGAAGAACGGGATGGCTTACAGGCCGGGCGGGCGCGTGGTGATGATCCTTGCGCCCAGGCTGTGCAGATGGGCATCGGTCATGGCGCGTTCGGCGGTGCTCAGCCGTTGATGGCGCGGATAGATGGGGGATGCGCGGTCGTCGAGGATCGGGGCCTCCCATCCGGTCGTGGTGGCGAAGAACCGCGCGACCCCATCCGCGCCGAATTCGCGGGCATAGCCCTGCACCACCACATCGAGATAGCTGAGCAGGACGGGAAAAGCCTCGGTCGGGGCGCGCCGGTTGTGCTGCGGGATCGCATAGACCGACACCGGCGGGCGGGGTGACAGATCATGCTGGACGGTTTCGCAAACCGGGTGGCGGTCATATGCGGCCTCGCGCGCATCGAGGGCGGCCCAGTCCGATCCCGGCACGGCGGCGATCAGCCCCTCGATCGTGGTGGTGGGATCGGGTTCTGCCGTCAGAAAGGCCACGGGCCGCAGGGCCGTATGCCGCCAGGCGCGCCGCCAGCCCGGCAGACTTGCGACGCGCGCCTGCCCGTAGTCATGCGTGGCGCGGTTGACCAGCGAGCCGTAGCCAAAGAAAAACGCATCTTTCATGCAAGTAATCCGCTCCTGTTGATCCATGTCAAACCCCGTGCCGTGGAATGTGGGCATTCTGGGCAGCGCCCACAAAGAGGGATGAGGCTGCCATGCGTATCACGAAAAGAACCAATCTTGCCATCCGTGTGCTGATGTATTGCGCCGCGCATGAGGACCGCCTGGTCACGAAATCCGAGATCGCGCAGTGTTGCAACACTTCCGAGAATCACCTGGCGCAGGTGATCAACCAGCTGGGGCAGATGGGATATCTGCATACGCAACGGGGGCGCAATGGTGGCCTGATGCTGGGTCGGCCCATGGCCGATATCCGGATCGGGGATGTGTTCCGCGCCCTTGAAAGCCAGGTGCCGCTGACCGAGTGCTTTGCCGATGTGGACAATACCTGCCCGCTGGTTGAGGCCTGCCGCCTGCGGATCGCCGTGGCCGATGCGGCCGAGGCGTTTTATGCCCATCTGGACGACATCACGCTGGATGCGCTGGTCTGCGGCAACGAGCGTCTGCTGGAGATCATGCAGCCCGTCACCTGTCGCGTCTGAAACGGCGGTTGCGACATTCTATCGAAAAACGACCACTTGTCGTTGTGATACGACTCGGCTAAGGCTGGGGCGTCAGATCGGGAGAACCGGGAAACCGGTGCCGAAGGAGCAACCGCCCCGGAAACTCTCAGGCCCAAGGACCGGTCGGACATGACGGACTCTGGAGAGTGGCGCCCCGTGCGTCCGCCGACGGGATAACGATCTCAGGCAACAGGACAGAGGGGGCATCAAGACCTGCGGATCGCGCGGGTGACGGATGCCGGATGATCGTTTCAGAACTGTCAGGGCGGCGCATCGAAGGGGATACGATGAGCGAGCTTTTGCATTTGCCGCTTGAGGCGCTGCACACCGAACTGGGTGCGCGGATGGTGCCTTTTGCCGGATATTCCATGCCGGTCCAGTATGGTCTTGGCGTGATGAAGGAACATCAGCACACGCGCGCGGCGGCGGGCCTGTTCGATGTCAGCCACATGGGGCAGGTGATCCTGCGGGGGGCGGATTACGCGGCGGTCGCGCAGGCGATGGAGGCGCTGGTGCCCGTCGATATCGCGGGGCTGGGCCTGAACCGGCAACGCTATGGATTTTTCACCAATGATGCGGGCGGGATCGAGGATGACCTGATGCTGGCCAACCGGGGCGATCACCTGTTCGTGGTGATCAACGCGGCCTGCAAGGATGCCGATATCGCACTGATGCGCGCGGGTCTGCCGGCGGATGTGACGCTTGAGGTCGTCGAGGACCGCGCGTTGCTGGCCCTGCAGGGGCCGCTGGCCGAGGATGTGCTGGCGGGTCTCAACGACCATGTGCGCGCGATGCGTTTCATGGATGTGGCCGACCTGGTGCTGGAAGGCGCGGACTGCTGGGTCTCGCGCTCGGGCTATACCGGCGAGGACGGGTTCGAGATTTCGGTGCCGGTCGACGCCGCCGAAGCTTTGGCGCGTCGCCTGCTGACAGATGCCCGTGTCGAGGCGATCGGCCTTGGCGCGCGCGACTCCCTGCGGCTTGAGGCGGGGCTTTGCCTTTACGGCCATGATATCGACGCTGCCACTTCGCCGGTCGAGGCGGGGCTGTCCTGGGCGATCCAGAAGGTGCGCCGCACCGGCGGCGCGCGCGAGGGTGGTTTTCCCGGCGCGGCGCGCATCCTTGCCGAATTGACCGATGGCGCGCCACGCGCCCGCGTAGGCCTCAGCCCCGAGGGCCGCGCGCCGATGCGCGAAGGTGTTGCGCTTTACGCGGCCGCCGAGGGTGGCGATCCGGTGGGGCATATCACCTCCGGCGGGTTCGGCCCGACGGTGGGCGCGCCCGTTGCCATGGGTATGGTCGCGCGCGACCATGCCGCCCGGGGCACGCAGCTTTACGGGGATGTGCGCGGCAAGCGTCTGCCCGTCGCCGTGGTGGCGCTGCCATTCACGCCCGCGAATTTCAAACGATAACGTCAGCGCCAACCAAGAGGGACCAGAGCGATGAAATATACCGAAGATCATGAATGGCTGCGCGTCGAGGGCGATGTGGTCGTGGTCGGGATCACCGAACATGCCAGCACCCAACTGGGCGACGTGGTCTTCGTCGAACTGCCCGAGGTGGGCACGATGGTCGCCGCCGGTGACGAGATCGTCGTGATCGAAAGCGTCAAGGCTGCCTCGGATATCGCGGCCCCCCTCGATGGCGAGATCGTCGAGATCAACGAGGCCATCGTGGATGAGCCCAGCAAGGTCAACGAGGATCCGCTGGGCGCCGCATGGTTCTTCAAGATGAAGATCGATGACCTGTCCGCGCTGGACCAGTTCATGGACGAGGACGAATACAAGGAACTGGTGGACTGACAGGCGCCACCCGGCCGGCATCCCGCGTGACATGCGCGGTGCCGGCCCAAGCCGGGCGCATCAGCGTCCGGTGATGACATGGTATCGAACAGTAAGGGACCCGGGCGATGAGCTTCAAGCCGACCGACTATCTGCCGTATGATTTTGCCAACCGCCGCCACATCGGACCGTCTCCGGCCGAAATGGCGGATATGCTCAAGGTGGTCGGCGCCGCCGATCTGGGCGCGCTGATCGATGACACCTTGCCGCCGGCGATCCGGCAGAAGCAGCCGCTGGAATTCGAAAAACCCCGGTCCGAACGCGAATTGCTCTATCACATGCGTCAGGTCGGCAAGCGCAACACCGTGCTGACCAGCCTGATCGGCCAAGGGTTCCACGGCACCGTCACGCCCCCCGCGATCCAGCGCAACATCCTGGAAAACCCGGCATGGTACACGGCCTATACGCCCTATCAGCCGGAAATCAGCCAGGGCCGGCTTGAGGCGCTTCTGAACTACCAGACCATGGTCAGCGACCTGACCGGGCTGGAAATCGCGAATGCCTCGCTGCTGGATGAAGCGACCGCCGCCGCCGAGGCGATGACCATGGCGCAGCGCGTGGCCAAGTCCAAGGCCACGGCCTTCTTCGTGGATGAAAACTGCCATCCGCAGAACATTGCCGTGATCCAGACCCGCGCCGCCCCCTTGGGGATCGAGGTGATCGTTGGCGCGCCCGACGACCTTCCCGCCGACCGCGTCTTTGCTGCGATCTTCCAGTATCCGGGCACCTACGGCACCCTGACCGATTTCACCGCGCAGATGGACGCGCTGCATGCCAACAAGGCGATCGGTATCGTGATCGCCGATCCGCTGGCGCTGTGCCTGCTCAAGGAACCGGGCGCGATGGGCGCCGATATCGCCGTGGGCAGCACGCAGCGTTTCGGCGTGCCGCTGGGCTATGGCGGCCCGCACGCCGCCTACATGGCGTGCCGCGACGCCTTCAAGCGGGCCATGCCGGGTCGCCTTGTGGGTGTGTCCATCGACAGCCATGGCAACCGCGCCTACCGGCTGTCCCTGCAAACCCGCGAGCAGCATATCCGCCGCGAAAAGGCCACGTCGAACGTCTGCACCGCGCAGGCGCTGCTGGCCGTCATGGCCTCGTTCTACGCGGTGTTCCATGGCCCCGAAGGTCTGAAGGCCATCGCGCAGCGCATTCACCGCAAGACCGTGCGCCTGGCCCGCGGGCTGACCGAGGCGGGCTTTACCGTCGAGCAGACCCATTTCTTCGACACGATCACCGTGGATGTCGGCCCGCTGCAGGCGGCCGTGATGAAATCGGCGGTGGATGAAGGGATCAACCTGCGCGCCGTGGGCCGCACCCGCATCGGTATCACGCTGGACGAAGTCACCCGCCCCGCCACGATTGAGGCTGTGTGGCGCGCCTTCGGCATCACCCGCAAGGACGAAGGCATCAGCCCCGGTTATGCCCTGCCCGACGCGCTGGTGCGGCAGTCGCCCTATCTGACCCATGGCGTGTTCCACATGAACCGCGCCGAGACCGAGATGATGCGCTACATGCGCCGTCTGGCTGACCGCGACCTTGCGCTGGACCGCGCGATGATCCCGCTGGGCAGCTGCACGATGAAGCTGAACTCGGCCGCCGAGATGATGCCGCTCAGCTGGCCGGAATTCTCGGACATGCATCCCTTCGTGCCGCTGGATCAGGCCGCAGGATATACCCATATCGTCAATGACCTGAGCGACAAGCTGTGCCAGGTCACCGGATATGACGGCATGTCGATGCAGCCCAACTCCGGCGCGCAGGGCGAATATGCCGGGCTTCTGACCATCGCCGCCTATCAGCGCGCGAATGGCCAGGGGCACCGCAACATCTGCCTCATTCCGATGAACGCCCATGGCACCAACCCCGCATCCGCGCAGATGGTGGGCTGGACGGTGGTGCCGGTCGAATCCTCTGACAATGGCGACATCGATCTCGATGATTTCCGGGCCAAGGCGGAATTGCATTCGGCCAATCTGGCGGGCTGCATGATCACCTACCCCTCGACCCATGGGGTGTTCGAGGAAACCGTGATCGAGGTCTGCAAGATCACCCATGATCACGGCGGTCAGGTCTATATCGACGGGGCCAACATGAACGCCATGGTGGGCCTGTCCCGCCCCGGCGATCTGGGTGGCGATGTCAGCCACCTCAACCTGCACAAGACCTTTGCCATCCCGCATGGCGGCGGTGGCCCCGGCATGGGGCCCATCGGCGTCAAGGCGCATCTGGTGCCCTATCTGCCGGGCCATCCGATGACGGGCGGCACTGAGGGTCCGGTGTCCGGCTCGCCCTACGGCTCGGCCTCGATCCTTACCATCAGCTGGGCCTATTGCCTGATGATGGGCGGCGAAGGTTTGACACAGGCGACGCGCGTGGCGATCCTGAACGCCAACTACATCGCCAAGCGGCTCGAAGGGGCCTACAAGATCCTCTACAAGGGGCCGTCGGGTCGGGTTGCGCATGAATGCATCATCGACGTGCGTCCCTTCGCAGACAGCGCCGGGGTCACGGTCGAGGATATTGCAAAGCGCCTGATCGATTGCGGCTTCCACGCACCCACGATGAGCTGGCCGGTGGCCGGCACCCTGATGGTGGAGCCGACCGAGTCCGAGACCAAGGCCGAGCTGGACCGCTTCTGCGATGCGATGCTGGCCATTCGTGACGAGATCCGCGCGATCGAAGAGGGCCGTATCGACGTAGCCAACAACCCGCTCAAGAACGCGCCGCACACGGTCGAGGATCTGGTGGGAGACTGGGATCGTCCCTACACCCGCGAACAGGGCTGCTTCCCTCCGGGTGCGTTCCGCGTGGACAAGTACTGGCCGCCGGTCAACCGCGTGGATAACGCATGGGGCGACCGTCACCTGGTCTGCACCTGCCCGCCGATGAGCGATTACGCCGAAGCGGCGGAATAAGGCGCGAAACCGGGCAAAGCGTTTAGAAGTGGTAAACGCCAGCCTGTAACGCGCTGATATTGCAGGGCCTGCAATATGTCCCATCCTGGGACACAGGCCCGGAACGCCGCCAGGGATACCCTTGGCGGCGTTTCACTGTTCCTTGTTCAAAGCTGGTCAAGAGTGATGCGATGCCCCACCAACTGACGCGCCGCCCCTTTCTGGCGGGTCTCGCCGCAAGCCTTGCCCCTGTGTACCCTCGGCGGGCCGATGCCGCGCCTCGCCGCATTGCTGTGATCGGGGCGGGCATCGCCGGTCTTGCCGCCGCGCGGCTGCTGACGGATGCGGGGCATCAGGTCACGCTGATCGAGGCGCGGGGCCGCATTGGCGGACGCATCCATACCTCGCGCCTGTGGCCGGACCTGCCGATGGATCTGGGCGCCAGCTGGATACATGGGCAGCAGGGCAATCCGCTGACCCCGCTGGCCCAGGCTGCCGGGGCCAAGCTGGTCCAGACCAGCTATGATGCCTCAGTCCTCCTCGGACCCGACGGGGCAGAGATCGACCCCGACCTGCGGCAGGCCGAAACGATCCTGACCCGCGCGATCAACGCCGCCGCACGGCTGGACGCCGATACATCGGTCCTGGCCGCGCTGCATGCCTCGAGCGGCTGGCAAAGGGCCAACGCCGCCCAACGCCGCCTTGTGATGTATCTGCTCAACAGCCTGCTGGAGCAGGAATACGGCGGGCCGGCGCATCAGCTTTCCGCATGGTATGGGCAGGAGAGCACTGAATTCGGCGGGCCTGATGTTCTGTTTCCGCAGGGGTTCGATCAGATCACCACCCATCTGGCGCGCGGTCTGGACATCCGCCTGTCCGCGCCTGTCTCCTCGGTGGAACCGGGTCAGGTGCGTCTGGCGGACGGGCTGCGCATCGCAGCGGATCATGTGATCTGCACGGTCCCGCTGGGCGTGCTGCAATCGGATAAGCTGCGCTTTGCCGAGGCGCTGCATCCCGCGCGGCAAGCGGCGATTGACGGGCTGCAGATGGGGCTTCTGAACAAATGCTGGCTGCGGTTTGACCGCGTGGCATGGCCGGATGACGTGGACTGGATCGGCTGGCTTGGTCCGGAACCGGGGTATTGGGGGGAATGGGTGTCGTTGGCGCGCGGCATTGGCGCTCCGGTTCTGGTGGGCTTCAACGCGGCGGATGCCGCCGCATCACTGGAAGCTCTGGATGATCGGGCCACGGTTGCGGCAGCGCTTGCGGCGCTGCGCGCCATGTTCGGTACGCGCTTTCCCGCGCCTGTCGCGGCGCAGGTGACGCGCTGGGGGCAGGACCCCTTCAGCCTTGGCAGCTACAGTTTCAACGCCGTGGGAACAGGGCCTGCGACCCGGCGGGCCCTGGCGGGGCCGGATTGGGATGCTCGGCTGTGGTTCGCGGGCGAAGCCTGCGCGCCTGCCCATTTCGGAACGGCGCATGGTGCGTTGATGTCGGGGCAGGCTGTCGCGCAAGCGTTGCTGGAGGGCTGAGGCCTATTCCCGCGCGCGCAGCACCTGTGCCGGACGCGCCGCCAGCGGCCGCCACGCGAAGGCAAGGCCGGACAGCAGCGTGGCCAGCACACCGCCCAGCACGATGGCGATGGCCGAGGGCCAGATCACGGTAAAGCCCGTCTGCATCACGTAATGGCTGACGGCCCAGCCACCCGCGATGCCTGCACCGATGGCCACGACACCTGCCGCTGCCCCCAGAAGGGCGGCGCGCAGCGCAAAGCTGCGCAGGATGCGGCCACGGCTCGCGCCCAGCGTCTTGAGCACGGCCGCCTCGTAGGTGCGGGCGCGTTCGCCCGCCGCCGCGGCACCGATCAGGACCAGAAAGCCGGTCAGCAATGTCGCCGCCGCACCATAGGATGTGGCCGCTGCCAGCCCCGCCAGCACGCCCGAGACCTGATCGATGGCGTCGCGCACCCGGATGGCGGTGATGTTCGGGGCCGATCCCGCCACATCGCGCAGGATCTGCGCCTCGGCCTCTTCCTCGGCGTAGACGGTCGAGATGAAGGTATGGGGTGCCCCCGCCAGCGCGCGTTCGTTCATGGTCAGCACGAAGCCCATGCCGCCGGTGGAAAAATCAACCTCGCGCAGGCTGGTGATCGTGCCGGTGATGTCGCGGCCCAGCACGTTCATCGTCAGCGTGTCGCCGAGGCCGATGCCCATCTCGCGGGCTTCTTCCTCGGCAAAGCTGATCTGGGGCGGGCCGTCGTAATCGTCTGGCCACCATTCACCTGCAAGTATCCGGGTGCCTTCGGGCATCGCGCCGGCATAGGTCACGGCGCGGTCGCCGGTGACGACCCAGTGATCGCCTGCCACCTCGCGCGCGGGGCGGTCGTTGATCTGCGTGATCACGCCGCGCAGCATGGGGGCACTGTCGATGCGCGACACGGCGGGATCATTTTCCAGCCGCTCCATGAAGGCGGGCATCTGGTCGCGCTGGATATCCACGAAGAAATAGGAGGGGGCCACGTCCGGCAGATCGCGGGCGATGGCGCCGCGCAGGTTGCCGTCGATCTGGCCAACGGCGGCCAGCACGGACAGGCCAAGCCCCAGGGACAGCACCACGGATGTGGCCTCGTCCCGCTGGCCGCCAATGGCGGCCAGGGCCCAGCGCAGCACCGGGCGACCCCTGGCCACGCCGCGCATGCGCTTGGTCAGGGCGCGCACCGCAAACGCGGTGAGCACCAGCAGCAGCAAGGCGCCCAGAATGCCGCCCGCGGTCCATAGCGTCAGCATCGCCGCGCCGGAAAAGGCCACGGCAGTTCCGATCAGCGCCGCCAGAAGCAGCAGGATCACCACGAGCATGCGCAGCGGCGGCAGTATCTTGCTGGACGACAGGGCATCGCGGAAAAGGGTGGCGGCGCGCACCTCTTCGGTGCGTGACAGGGGCCAGAGGGTAAAGATCAGCGCCGTCAGTGCGCCATAGATCGCGGCCTCCAGAAGCGGGGCGGGGTGGATCGTGAAGACGGCGGGCACCGGCAGGCGCGCCTCGAGGAATGGCCCCAGCGCAAGCGGGATCGCCGCGCCAAGCGCAAGCCCCATGGCGATGCCCAACAGGCTGAGCGCGCCGATCTGCAGGAAATAGGTCTGAAAGATCGTGGCCCGGTCTGCACCAAGCGTGCGCAGGGTCGCGATCACGCTGGTCTTGCCCGCCAGGTAGGCGCGCACGGCGGCGGATACGCCCACCCCGCCGACGGCAAGGCCAGAGAGGCCCACGAGGATCAGGAACGACCCCAGCCGTTCCACGAAACGCGCCACGCTGGGCGCGCCGTTGCGGCTGTCGCGCCAGCGCGCCCCCGCGCCTTCGAAGGCTGCCAAGGCTTGCGCGCGCATCGCGTCAAGGTCGCTGCCCTCGGGCAGAAGCATGCGGTATTCGGTGGAATAGAGCGATCCTGCCGTCAGCAATCCGGCATTGGCGAGGGCTTCGGTTGCGACAATCGTGCGCGGGCCAAGGCCAAAGCCATCGGCCCCGGCATCAGGTTCGCGCGCGATCGCGGCCATCAGGCGGAATTCCTGCGTGCCAAGGCGGAACGTGTCGCCGATCTGCAGGCCCATGCGGTCGATCAGCAGGGGATGCACCACGGCGCCGGGCAGACCGTCAGACCCGGCAAGGGCCTGCGACAACGGCATATCGGGCGACAGTTCGATCTGTCCGATCAGCGGATAGGCGGCATCGACCGATTTGACCTGCGTCAGGCCACGCTCTGCCGTGTCGCCCGCGCCCTTCACAAGCATCGACCGGAAATCCGTCACCTCGGATACCGCCTTGGCGAGGCCGTCGAGAACGGCGCGTTCCTCGGGGGTGGCGAAGCGGTAGGTCAGATCGATCTCGGCATCGCCGCCCAGGATGGCGGCCCCCTCGCGCGCCAACCCTGCCTCGATGCTGGAGCGCACAGAGCCCACGGCGGCAATGGCGGCGACGCCCAGTGTCAGGCAAGCCAAGAAGATGCGAAAACCCTTGAGGCCGCCGCGCAATTCGCGGGCGGCAAAGCGGGCGGCGATGCGCAGGCTCATTCCGCGGCCTCGGCCTTGGTCGTGGCGTCCGTGTCGATGCGCCCGTCGCGCAGGCGCACGACGCGATCGCAGCGGGCGGCCAGTTCGTCGGAATGGGTGACCAGCACCAGCGTCGCGCCGTGCTTGTCGCGCAGGCCGAACAACAGCTCGATGATGGCGGCGCCGTTGCTGCCATCCAGATTGCCCGTTGGTTCATCCGCCAGCAGGATATCGGGGCGCGGGGCCGATGCGCGCGCCAGTGCCACGCGCTGCTGTTCGCCCCCCGACATCTGCGAGGGGTAGTGATCGGCGCGGCTGGCCAGTCCCACGGCCTCAAGCTCGGCTCGGGCGCGGGCAAAGGCATCCTTGTGCCCGGCCAGTTCCAGCGGGGTCGCGACGTTTTCCAGCGCGGTCATCGTGGGAATGAGGTGGAAGGATTGGAACACCACCCCCATATGATCCCTGCGGAAGCGGGCCAGCTGATCCTCGGTCATCGTGGTGAGGTCCTGGCCCAGGGCCGTGATCCGGCCACCCGTGGCGCGTTCCAGCCCGCCCATCAGCATGAGGAGAGAGGACTTGCCAGAACCAGACGGCCCCACAAGACCCAGCGTTTCACCCTTCTGGACATCCAGCGAGATGCCGTGGAGGATATCCACGCGGCCCGCGTTCCCATCAAGCGAGAGGGCCGCGTCAGTCAGGGAAATCACCGGAGATGTCATCAGTATGCGCCTGCTTTCAATTGCTTGTCTGACATATGGGGCCTTGCGGGCATGGGGCAAGGGCTGTGCCGCCCTTGTTCTGGCGCTTGGGCTGGTCCTTGCCCAGTCCGCCGACGCGCAGCAGACCCGTACCCTGCCACTGTCGATCGTGGCCTTTGGCGACAGCCTCACGCAGGGCTACGGGCTGATCGAAGAGGAAGGTTTCGTGCCGCAACTGCGCGCCTGGCTTGATGCAAAGGGACAAACGGTGCGGGTGGTCAATGCGGGTGTGTCGGGCGATACGACGGCCGGCGGGTTGTCGCGGGTCGAGTGGACGTTGACGCCGGACATTCACGGCATGATCGTGGCGCTGGGTGGCAATGACGTTCTGCGCGGGCTGGATCCCGCCGTGACGCGCGCAAATGTCGAGGGCATCCTGAAAGCCGCACAAGCGGCTGATGTGCCGGTCCTGCTGGTGGGCATGCAGGCGCCCGGAAACTATGGACCGGAATTCAAGGCGGCGTTCGAGGCGATCTGGCCGGAGTTGGCCGAGACCTATGGCGCGCTTTATTTCGAAAGTTTCTTCGAGGGGCTGGGTGACGGGGACCTGTCTGCGGCGCAGGCCTATTTTCAGGATGACGGGATCCATCCGAATGCCGAAGGCGTGGGGCTGATCGTGGACGCTATGGGGCCGGCCGTGCTGGAATTGATCGCGGCGGCGGCGGAGCGGCGGGCGGCCAAAGGGTGATCACGGAAGGCGCCGCTTGCGCCGGTCACATGACAGCCGGTCACATGACAAAGGGGCCCCGCGACAGGGCCCCTTTTTCGTCTTCAACCGATCCAGTGATCAGGCCAGAGAAATGTTCACAGCGGATTCACGACCATCGCGGCCCGGTTCGATGTCGAACTTGACCTTCTGATTGTCGGCAAGACCGGTCAGACCCGAACGCTCGACCGCCGAAATGTGAACGAAGACATCCTTGCTGCCGCCATCGGGCGCAATGAAGCCGTAGCCTTTGGTTGTGTTGAACCATTTCACGGTGCCAGTGGCCATACCGCATCTCCTTAACAGATCTGCTGCCCGCACTGTGCGGCAGCCCGGCTAGTCAGTGCATAATCGAGGTACTGACCTGTGAAGGAGCAGGCTATTCGATAGTGTTAACGTCGCGCTTTTGATTATGTGTATGGTCAGGAGTCATTTCAAGAGGGATATTTGGCTGAAATTGCCGGTTTTCGGGGCTTTTTCCGCAGTTTTTTGATGGTGAGAGACTTTTTTGCCGGTTGGGCAATCGTATATATAAAGTCGAATATCAGCATGGAGAAGGCTGTCATGGCTTCCAGAAAACTGACCTGCCTGTCCTGTGGGCAGGTGAACCGTGTTCCCGAGGACAGGCTGACCGCTGGCCCCAAATGCGGAACATGCGGCGCCGGGCTGATTTCGGGCAAGGCGGTCGAGATCGATCTTGCCACGCTGCAGAAGGCCGCGCGCAATGACGAATTGCCGCTGGTGGTCGACTTCTGGGCGCCCTGGTGCGGCCCCTGCCGCATGATGGCGCCCGAGTTTTCCAAGGCGGCCGGTGCGCTGTCGGGTCAGGCACGCCTGGTCAAGCTGAACACCGAGGACAATCCGCAGGCGGGTGCGCTGTACAACATCAGGGGCATCCCGACGATGGCGGCCTTCGCGGGCGGGCGAGAGCGCAAACGCCAGTCAGGGGCAATGCCTGCGGCGGGGATCGTCGACTGGGTGAACGGGGCAGTCTGAAGGGCGCTGCCCAAGACCGCAAGGCCGGTGCCGAGAATGCAAAACGGGCGCGCAGATCCCTGCGCGCCCGTTTCCATTCCTGCCCCTTGGGGCGAAATATTATGCCAGCGAAAGGTTGGTCGCGGATTCGCGGCCGTCACGACCTGCTTCGATGTCGAAGGTCACTTTCTGGTTGTCGGCCAGGCCGGTCAGGCCCGAACGCTCGACTGCCGAGATGTGCACGAACACATCTTTGCTGCCGCCATCGGGTGCAATGAAGCCGAAGCCTTTGGTGGTGTTGAACCATTTCACGGTGCCAGTAGCCATATCCGTGTTCTCCTGTCTTGTGTCGCCATCCGCGTCAGTGCGATGGCCCGGCGTTGGTCGGTCTGGATCGAAGGACTGAGCGCCGTTGGACGGAAGACAGTGGTCGAAAAAGAATAACGTAGCAGGGCCGCGTATGGCAGAGACCTGCCCATTAAGCAAGGATATTCGGGACTTCGGCCTGATTGGGCGGAATTTGCCGAATTTGGCTGAAGTTTTCGCGATCCGCCCTCGACAATTCAGGCATTCATCACATTTCGGTCTTACCAAAGAACGTGTGCGGGACTTGAAGGAGAGGCAAGAATGGACGGAGGTATGTATATGTCACGGGAGAACGAAGTCATGCGACAGGCAGCGGTGCGGGAGGCGGCCATGGCCTCGATCCGGCGCAAGGATATGGCGCAGATGGCTGGCGGTCACGCCGTGATGGCGGGCCTGATGGGATTTGGCGAGGCAGCTGAGGGCAAGGGCCTGTTTGCCAAGATCGTGCATGGCGCGAAACTGTTCTGCATCGCCTTCGCCTTTCTGACGCCCAACTATCTTGTCTGGCACGTCCTGCTGTAATCGTATTCAAATACTTGAATGTCATTTCGATCCGGGCTATATCAGAGGTAACGCAGGCGCATGGTGAGTCTGCCCCTGACAAGGAAGAAAGACATGACACTTGATCGTAGCGTGATGATGTTTGCAGGCTTCATGGTTCTGCTGAGCGTGGTGCTGACCGCCCTGGTTTCGCCGCTGTTCATGTGGTTCACCGTGTTCATCGGTGTGAACCTGATCCAATCCTCGATCACCGGGTTCTGCCCGGCGGCCAGCATCTTCAAGAAATTCGGCGTGAAAAGCGGCTGCGCCTTCAAATAAGGTCCGGCCCGGAAACAAGAAAAGGGGGGTGCCATCGGCGCCCCCCTTTTTCGATGTCATGCGCAGTGGCGCGGATCAGAGAACCGTCACGACCGTGCCCACTGGCACCCGTTGGTAAAGGTCGATCACATGGTCGTTGATCATGCGGATGCAGCCGTTCGACACCGACCGGCCGATGCTTTGCGGTTCGGTCGTGCCATGAATGCGGAAATAGGTGTCGCGCCCATTCTGGAACAGGTAAAGCGCGCGCGCCCCCAGCGGGTTGCCGGGGCCACCGGGCTGCACATAGTCATTGTCGACGAACTTGGCATAGGCGCGCGGGTCGCGTTCGATCATCTCGTTGGTGGGACGCCAGGTTGGCCATTCTTTCTTGACGCTGATCGTGGCGGTGCCGGTGAATTCCAGCCCGGCCTTGCCGACGCCCACACCGTAGCGGCGGGCGCGGCCGCTCTCGGTCACGAAATACAGGAAATGCGCGCGCGGCAGCACCAGTAGCTGGCCGACACCGTATTGCGCGTCAAAGTTCACATCCTGCGGGGCGAAACGGGGATTGAGCGTGAATGTCTTGGCCTGCGCAAACACGGTCTGCGGCACGGTGGCGGCGGCCATGGTCGAGGCGATGAAAGAGCGGCGCGTGATCATGTCGGGGTCAAAATCCTTGTTACCTATGCAAAAGAGGTGCCATCCCGAGGGGATTCGATCAAGCCGGAGCAAGCCCCGGATGCTGCTTTCGGGCGGATCGTGCCTTTCGGATCAATCCGCCCGGTCAGTCGTCAGCGCGTGAACTTCTTGAACTTGATGCGCTTGGGTTCCAGCGCATCGGCGCCAAGGCGGCGTTTCTTGTCTTCTTCGTATTGCTCGAAGTTGCCTTCGAACCATTCGACATGGGCATTGCCTTCGAAAGCCAGGATATGCGTGCAGATCCGGTCAAGGAAGAAGCGGTCGTGCGAGATGACCACGGCGCAGCCCGCGAAATCCACCAGCGCGTCTTCCAGTGCGCGGAGGGTTTCCACGTCAAGGTCGTTGGTCGGTTCGTCAAGCAGCAGCACGTTGCCCCCCGAACGCAGCAGGCGCGCCATGTGGACGCGGTTGCGTTCACCGCCCGACAGAAGCGAGACCTTCTTCTGCTGGTCGCCGCCCTTGAAGTTGAAGGCCGAGCAATAGGCCCGCGCGTTCACCTCGGCGTCGCCCAGCTTGATGATGTCCTGCCCGTCGGCGATGGCTTCCCACACGTTTTCATTGGGGTTCAGATCGTCGCGGTTCTGATCGACATAGGACAGCTTGACCGTGTCGCCATATTCGACGGTGCCCTCATCGGCCTGTTCCTGACCCGTCAGGATGCGGAAAAGGGTGGTTTTACCTGCACCGTTGGGGCCGATCACGCCGACGATGCCGCCGGGCGGCAGCGAAAAGCTCAGGTCTTCGACCAGCAGCTTGTCGCCCATGTGCTTTTTCAGCCCGTTCACCTCGATCACCTTGTTGCCAAGGCGGGGACCGTTGGGGATGACGATCTGGGCATTGGCCAGTTTCTCGCGTTCGGACTGGCTGGCCATTTCGTTATAGGCGTTGATACGGGCTTTGGATTTGGCCTGACGCGCCTTGGCGCCCTGCCGCATCCATTCCAGTTCGCGTTCCAGCGTCTTCTGCTTGGACTTGTCCTCGCGGGCTTCCTGCGCCAGGCGCTTGGCCTTCTGTTCCAGCCAGCTGGAATAATTCCCCTCGTAGGGAATGCCGCGACCGCGATCCAGTTCCAGGATCCAGCCGGTGATGTCATCCAGGAAGTAACGGTCATGGGTGACGATCAGGATGGTGCCCGGATAGGCGATCAGGTGGTTCTGCAACCAGGCGATGGTTTCGGCGTCCAGGTGGTTGGTCGGTTCGTCCAGAAGCAGCATGTCGGGCGCTTGCAGCAACAGCTTGCAAAGGGCCACGCGGCGTTTTTCACCGCCCGAGAGCAGGGTCACATCGGCATCATCCGGCGGGCAGCGCAGCGCCTCGAGGGAGATGTCGATCTGGCTGTCCAGATCCCAGAGGTTTTCCGCGTCGATCTGGTCCTGAAGGGCCGCCATCTCATCGGCGGTCTCGTCCGAGTAATTCATCGCCAGTTCGTTGTAGCGATCAAGGATGGCCTTTTTCTTGGCCACGCCCAGCATCACGTTGCCGCGCACGTCCAGTGACGGGTCCAGTTCCGGCTCCTGGGGCAGGTAGCCCACGGTCGCGCCTTCGGCATGCCAGGCTTCACCCTGAAAATCCTTGTCCATGCCGGCCATGATCTTGAGCAGGGTGGATTTACCCGAGCCGTTGACGCCGACGACACCGATCTTGACGCCAGGCAGGAAGTTCAGGTGGATATTCTCGAAGCATTTCTTGCCGCCGGGGTAGGTCTTGGACACACCCTGCATGTGATAGACGTATTGATAGGCTGCCATTCGGATCGCTCCTTGAGGGGAATGCGTGGGTTTGGCCCGTAGATAACCATCAAGGGGCGCGGGGGCAATGCGCTGCGAAGGGCAGGGCACCGCCTGATTGACAAAGCGGGCGCGGCGTTGACAACTGCGCCGCCGGATATCGCAAAGGGATGCGCCCGGGATTGGAGAGGTGATGCGCCACGAGCTACCCCATGCACGCCCCGGTGAGGTGATCGGCCTTCTGGGCGGATCCTTCGATCCGGCCCATGCGGGGCACGTGCATATCACGCGCGCGGCGCTCAGGCTGTTCGGGCTGGACCGGGTCTGGTGGCTGGTCAGCCCCGGCAATCCGCTGAAGGCGCGGGGGCCAGCACCCATGGCGGACCGGATGGCGCGGGCGCGTTCCATTCTTGGCGATCCCCGCGTGATCGTCACCGATTTCGAGGCGCGCGCCGGCACGCGCTACACGGCGGAAACCCTTGCGGCGCTGCAGGCGGCCTATCCGGGCGTGCGCTTTGTGTGGTTGATGGGTGCGGACAACCTTGTGCAGTTCGACAAGTGGCAGGACTGGCGCCAGATCATGGCACGGGTGCCCGTGGGCGTTCTGGCGCGGCCGGGGCAGAACCTGCCCGCGCGGGCCAGCCGCGCGGCACGGATCTATCGTGCGGCGCGGATCAAACCCACCTTCAGCCGGGCTCTGGCCCATGCGGATGCCCCGGCGTGGTGTTTCGTCAATCTGCCGCTGCGGGACATATCGTCTTCGGCGATCCGGGCGCGCGGTGGATGGATGGCGGGGCAGCCGCCTCACGCGGATGTGGGCTTGTCTGGGCAGGGCCCGGACGAGTAGGCTTCAGGCATGAGTGATTTTGTTTCGAGACGTGGTTTTCTTGCCGGTTCGGTCGCGGCGATGGCCCTTACGGGCCTTCCTGCTTGCGCGAATGCGCCGACCCAATCTCTGCGCCCGGCCTTGCGCCCGGTTGGTGGTCTGGCCGGGACAGTGCCTGCGGCCGATGCGCTTGTCAGCAAGGCGCAACTGGGCGGTGAGGTGGTCTATGCCCTCGCGGATGCCGAAACCGGAGTGATGCTCGAGGCACGCCAACCGCAGCGCGGCCTGCCTCCTGCCAGCGTGGTCAAGGCGCTGACCGCGATCTACGCGCTGGATGCCTTGGGGCCGGCGCATCGCTTCGAGACCCGGTTGATGGCGACGGGGCCGGTGCAGAACGGCATTCTTGCGGGTGATCTGGTGCTGGCGGGCGGTGGCGATCCGATGCTGGATACCAACGCGCTGGCCGAGATGGCGGCCAAGCTGAAAGCGGCCGGGGTGCGCGAGGTGCGGGGGCGCTTCCTGGTCTGGGGTGGCGCCTTGCCCTATGCATCGGTCATCGACCCGGATCAGCCCGATCATGTCGGCTATAACCCCGCCGTGTCGGGGCTTTCGCTGAACTTCAACCGGGTGCATTTCGAATGGAAACGCAACGGGCAGGGCTATGGCGTGACGATGGATGCCCGTTCCGATCGCTACCGTCCCGATGTGCGGGTGGCGCGCATGTCCATCGTGGCGCGTGATCTGCCGGTCTATACCTATTCCGATGCGCAGGGCATCGACCAATGGACGGTGGCGCAATCCGCCCTTGGCAAGGGTGGCGCGCGCTGGTTGCCGGTGCGACGCCCCGAGATCTATGCGGGCGAGGTGTTTCGCACCTTCGCGGGGGCCCAGGGAATCCGGTTGCCTGCCGAACAGGTGGCGCGCGGTCTTCCGGCAGGCACCGTGATCGTGCGCCAGCAAAGCCAGCCCTTGCCCGAAATCCTGCGCGACATGCTGCGCTATTCGACCAATCTGACCGCCGAGATGGTGGGTCTGGCGGCGACGCTTGCCAAGGGCGGGCAGCCGGGATCGCTGGCGGCATCGGCGGGTGCGATGAACACATGGGCCAACCGGTCGCTGGGTCTGTCGTCACCGTCGCTTGTGGACCATTCGGGGCTTGGCGACCGGTCGCGCCTGGCGGCGGCAGACATGGTGGCCGCTCTGGTGCGCGCGCGGGGGCAGGGGATGCTGCCCGATCTGATGCGGGCCTATCCGCTGAAGGATGACAACGGGCGCCAGTCGGACAGCCATCCGGTCAAGGTCAATGCCAAGACCGGTACACTGAATTTCGTCAGCGGCCTTGCGGGTTACATGGCACGCGACAAGGGGCGTCCGCTGGCCTTCGCGATCTTCGCCGCGGATGCCAAGCGGCGTGACGGCATTCCCCGCGCCGAGCGGGAGCGCCCGCAAGGCGCGCAGGGCTGGAACCGCCGGGCCAGATCCCTGCAACAGGACCTGATCGAGCGGTGGGGCACGCTTTACAGCGCATGATGCGACGCGCCTTCGGTCGGGCGCGCCACATCATCCGGGATCGTCAGAACTTGTAGGACACGCCCAGCGTAATGAAGGGCAGTATCTTGATGTCGCTCAGGTCGCTGTTTGCCTGCGCCAGATCGGCGTCGAACTGCGCCCGTTCGGTCGGGTTGGTGATCGAATCCTGTCCTGTCGTGGTCAGCTCAAGGCTGGTGAAGCGCGCACCGATTTCCGCGACGATACCCCAGTTGTTCCCCAGCGTCCGGGCATAGCCAATGGCCAGGACCGGTGCCACATCGCGTTTCTGTTTCAACTCGGCCGCGAAGTTGCCGGTGTAGGTATTGCCTTCGATCGTGAGGGTCGTGGCCGTGCCCTCAAGCTG
The DNA here is from genome assembly GCF_048006315.1 of Seohaeicola sp. Lineage (GTDB taxonomy): Bacteria > Pseudomonadota > Alphaproteobacteria > Rhodobacterales > Rhodobacteraceae > Seohaeicola. The sequence continues at coordinate 3,076,948 of NZ_CP180350.1, forward strand.
GTAGCCCCCCAGTGACAGGCCGCCCGACAGCCTGAGGCCGCTGTTGCCAAGGCTGTAATCCGCCATGATCGCGCCCGAGTTCGATGTCAGCTTGCCGTCGATGTCATTGCCGTCGACATCGAAATTGTCGGAAAAAGACCCCAGATAGAGGGCCGCACGCGCGCCCCATGGTCCGGCGATGTCGAGCTTGGGTGCGATATAAAGGCCAAGCGTGGACAGGCCCCCTTCGATCGTCATGTTTTCGAGGCTTTGCGCCGAGGCGCCGGTTGCCACGCCCGAAGCCAGCAGGACCCCTGCGAAGAATGCATTTTTCAAGACTGGTTACTCCGTCACTCTGAAACACGATTGAACAGGGCAGGCAAAGGCGCCGCCCCAGCACACCGAGGCTAGGCTGACCGGGCAGGCGTTACAACCATAGATGACGCGCTGCCACACTGCGTGGCAAGGCGTCACCCATCGGCAACAAGCATGTCGGTGGTCAGGTCGCGGCCCCGATGATCGAGACAGCGCAAAGGATCAACAAACCGGTCACAAGCAATACGGGGCGCGACATGGCGGCCCTCCCTTCGGGAAATATGGTTGAATGAACACAAGCTCTAATGACTTGGACTGAATGGGCCCAGTCTGCCGAATTCGCGATCAGGTTCAACCCCTTGAGGGCAGGTTTGTGGCCGAATCCCTGTTCAGGCCTTCATGTGCCGCGCGCGTGCGCCGCGTTCGATCGCGGCCGCGTGCAGCCGGTCGATATTCAGCTCGTACCGGATTTCTTCCAGCAGACGCAGCTCTGTCTCGAGGATCCGGCCGTCGGCGGCGGCCACGTCGCAGGCCAGGGCATAGGCGGTCTCGAACAGGCGCTCGGGCAGGTTGTCGCGCACCAGTCCGAACAGGGCATCCAGCCCGTCTTCCTCGGAAAACAGGTCGAACACGGTCTGCGCGGTCAGGTTCATCCGGTCGATGTCGTAATCGCCGAAGATCGGCAGATGGTTCACCGCCGCCTGGATGCGCACAAGTTCGGACGTGCGGATGCTTTCGTCCGACAGGGACACCGCGATCATCACGGCGACAAGGCAATCCTGCGGGCTGAGGGGGTGGGGCAATTGATCCGTCATGGCAATTCCTGAAATCTGGGCGCAAAAATGCGTGTTGCAGTGCAGAATATTGACTGTCAGGGGGCGTAGCAATAGGAAGCCACGATTGACCTGCGCGCCCTGCGCGGTTCCCTGCCTGATGTCCCGACATGATGGAGACTGACATGACCGATCTGCGCGATGCCGCCCTTGCCTCGAAAGCCTGGCCCTTTGAGGAAGCGCGCAAACTGGTCAAACGGTATGAAAAGGCGCCGCCCGCCAAGGGGCATGTGCTGTTCGAGACCGGCTACGGCCCTTCGGGACTGCCGCATATCGGCACCTTCGGCGAGGTGGCGCGCACCACGATGATCCGGCGCGCGTTCGAGCTGATCTCGGATATCCCGACACGGCTGATCTGTTTTTCGGATGACGTGGACGGGATGCGCAAGGTTCCCGACAACGTGCCCAACCCCGAGATGCTGCGCGAGCATCTGCAGCGCCCGCTGACCTCGGTGCCCGATCCGTTTGGGCAGTACGACAGTTTTGGCCATCACAACAACGCCATGCTGCGCCGGTTCCTGGATACTTTCGGTTTCGAATACGAATTCATCAGCGCGACCGAGTTCTACAAGTCGGGTCAGTTCGACGCGATCCTGCTGCGGGCGGTCGAGCGCTATGATGCGCTGATGGAGGTCATGCTGAAATCGCTGCGCGAGGAAAGGCGGCAGACCTATTCGATCTTTCTGCCGATCCACCCCGAGACGGGTCGCGTCCTTTACGTGCCGATGAAAGAGGTGAACGCCAAGGACGGCACCATTACCTTTGACGACGAAGACGGGCGCGAATGGACGCTTCCGGTCACCGGCGGCAACGTCAAGCTGCAGTGGAAGCCCGACTTCGGCGCGCGCTGGGCGGCGCTGGATGTCGATTTCGAGATGTACGGCAAGGATCACAGCACCAACACGCCGATCTATGACCGCATCTGCGAGATCCTGGGCGGTCGCAAGCCCGAGCATTTCACATACGAGCTGTTCCTGGACGAAAACGGCGAAAAGATCAGCAAATCCAAGGGGAACGGTCTGACCATCGACGAATGGCTGACCTATGCCAGCACGGAATCGCTGTCGTATTTCATGTATCAGAAGCCCAAGACCGCCAAGCGGATGCATTTCGACGTGATCCCGCGCGCGGTGGACGAATACCATCAGCAGCTGCGCGCCTATCCCGATCAGGATGCGGCAGGCAAGGTGAACAACCCGGTCTGGCACATCCATGGTGGCAACCCGCCCGCAAGCCACATGGTGGTGCCGTTCTCGATGTTGCTGAACCTTGCGTCTGTCTCGGCGGCCGAGGACAAGGACAAGCTGTGGGGCTTCATCCGCCGCTACGCGCCCGACGCCAGCCCCGAGACCAACCCGGACATGGATCAGGCCGCCGGTTTCACGGTGCGCTACTACAACGATTTCGTGAAGCCGCATAAGGTCTACCGCGCGCCCAGCGACCTTGAGCGTGAGGCGTTCGTTGATCTGCGTGACCAGCTGAAGACCTGGGATGGCGGGCTGGATGCCGAGGCCCTGCAGGGCCTGGTGTTCGCCGTGGGGCGCGACCGGTTCGATCCGCTGCGTGACTGGTTCACCGCACTTTACGAGGTGCTGCTGGGGGCCAGCCAGGGGCCGCGCTTCGGCGGGTTCATCGCGCTTTACGGCGTGGATGAAACCGTGGCCCTGATCGACCGTGCACTGGCAGGCGATCTGAGCTGAGGGATTGACGCATCGTCACCCCGGTCTAGCTGATCCTTCATGACATGCGGAGGATCGGCCATGACGCTTGTGCAGGCACTGGGACGGATGATGGCGCTGGTGGTGCTGGCCCTCTGGCTGGGCACAGGGGCGGCCACAGCGCAGGATCGGGGCATAGAGGACACGATCGGCCAGCAGCTCGAGGCGTTCAAGGCCGACGATTTCGGTGCCGCGTTCGATTTTGCCAGCCCGATGATCAAGAATATCTTCCGCACGCCCGAGAATTTCGGCGCGATGGTCCGGCAGGGCTATCCGATGGTCTGGCGACCGGGGGAAGTCACCTACCTGGAACAGCGCGAAATCGCGGGTGCCATCTGGCAGATGGTCCGCATCGTCGATGGCGCCGGGCGGGTGCATATTCTTGATTACCAGATGATCCAGACACCCGAGGGTTGGCAGATCAACGGTGTTCAGCTTCTCGAACAGCCCGAGGTCAGCGCCTGACCCCCACCTGACCCCCGCCGGGGCACCGTCACGGTGCCATCGGGCTTCGTTAATCAGTCGTTGATAGATCCCTGACCAGCCGGGCGCATTGCCGGGCCGTGGTGGAAAGGGATCCCGATGAACAAAGCGATTACCGATGGCGTGGTCTTGATGCCCCCTCCGTTCGAGGCAGGGCTTGATGTGTGGTCCAGCCAGGACGGAACACCGGGTTCCGACACCTACCTGGCGGCGGCCAATGCGGGCTTTGTTCCGGCGGATCAGGATTTTGCCGGTTGCCTTGAAATGCAGAAGACGCAGACCGTGCAGCGCCTGCGCTACATGGGCGAAACCCCGCTGCTGCCGGGCTGCTACCTGCGCATCACGGCGCGCGTGAAGGCGATCAGCGGGGCGCTGCCCACCGTGCGCATCGCCGGATGGGCCGGGGGCGCGGGTGGGGTCAACGTGGCAGGCGTGCCGCAGACGGGTCCGGCCGTTGCCCTGCAAAGCTATGGCCGCGTGACCGAGGTCAGCGCCATCGTGGGGGCGGGCGCGCGGTCCGGCGTCGATATGGTCTGGGGCGGGTTGCCGCTTTATGGTCATTTCGGGTTGGACCTGACCGGGCCGAATGGCGGCATCGTTCGGATCGACGATCTGGTGATCGAGGATATCACCTCGGTCTTTCATCGCGACATGATGAACTGGGTCGATGTGCGCGATTACGGGGCGGTGGGCGACGGTGCCACGGATGATCACGCCGCCTTCGTTGCGGCGGATCAGGCGGCGGCGGGGCGGCGCATCCTTGTCTCGGCCGGGACTTACCTGATCGGGCAGAGCCTGACGATCAACAGCCGCATCCAGTTCGAGGGCACGCTGAGCATGCCCACCGAGGCAATCCTGTCGCTGACCCGCGATTTCGACCTTCCTGCCTATATCGACGCTTTCGGGGACGAGGTGCTGGCCTTCCGCAAGGCGTTCCAGGCGCTGCTGAACAACGTCGATCACGAGTCCCTGGACCTGGGCGGGCGGCGCATCCAGCTGCGCGGTCCCATCGACATGGCCGCAGCCGTGCCGAACCGCACGCAATTCGCGCAGCGCCGCCATATCCGCAATGGACAGTTCTTCGTCGAGGAAAACGCAGCCTGGGCGACAGAGGTATTCACCTCGCAGGCGACCTATGCGCTGGGCGATCCCCTGCGCCTGACCGGCGTGGCCAATGTGGCCAATATCCCCGTAGGCTCGTTGATCGAGGGCAATGGCGTGGGGCGCGAGGTCTATGTCCGCGCCAAGAACGTCGGAACCGGCGAGATCACCCTGTCGATGCCCCTGTTCGACGCGGCAGGCACGCAGACCTATACCTTCCGCCGCTTCAAGTACGTTCTGGATTTCAGCGGCTTTTCGCAGCTTTCGCGCTTTTCCATGTCGGATATCGAGTTCCTGTGTGGCGGGCGGGCCAGCGGGATCATGTTGGCCCCGACGGGGCTGACCTTTCACGTCAAGGACTGCTTTTTCACCACGCCGCGCGACCGGGGCCTGACCTCGATCGGGATCGGGTGTCAGGGGATGCTGATCGACCGCTGCCAGTTCCTGTCCAACGAGATCCAGACCCGCGCGCAGGACCGCACGTCGATTGCGCTGAACGCCAATGCCAATGACGTCAAGCTGCGCGACAACCGGATCACCCAGTTCCGCCATTTCGCCGTGCTGGGCGGGACCGCCAGCATCATCGCAAGCAACCATTGGTTCCAGGGCGATGACGAGCCGGGTGGCGTCCGCACCGGGGGGCTGATCCTGACCTCCAGCCACAACCGGGCCACCATCACCGGCAACTATATCGACAACTGCTTCATCGAATGGACCAACGAACACGATCCCGAACCCGCCTTCAGCAGCGAGTTCTCGTTCAGTGCGCTGAGTGTCACGGGCAATATCTTCCAGGCGATCGATGTTGCCCCGTGGTTCCGCTTCTTCGTGGTCAAGCCGCATGGGGCCGGGCATTTCATCAGCGGTTTGACGATGACGGGCAACGTGTTCCGCGCGATCCGGGGCGATATCGACCGGGTCGAACATGTCGACACCTCCTTTGCGGATCTCGACTATGGCCGGATGCGGAACATCCTGGTGCAAGGCAACCTGTTCAACTCGGTGGTGCAGGGGATCGTCAATCCGGTCGCGATCCAGCATGTGCAGAACACCGTGGCCGAAACATGGGTGGTCAATGCGGGTGGCCCGCTGCCCTTCGGCGGCTTTGCGCAGCAGGTCGAGGCCGTGGTGGCGAGGGGACCCATCCGCAACGCATCCAACGTGATCCGCTACGACATGCCCCATGCGGTGACCGAACAGGGTGCGGCGCGCAATCTGGTTCACCTTGGCTGGCCGCAGGCGGTGTCAGGTACGGTGTCGGTGATGACGCGGATGGATAACCCGTGACGGATCAGAGGCCAAGATCGTCAGGAGTCAGCACGAAGGCGCGCCCGAAGCCACCGTTCAGGTAGGCGCGCTGCACATCGAACATGGCAAAGGAAAAATCGGCAAAGCCGATGTACAGCCTGGCCTTGGGGTGGTCGCGCAGCCAATGCGCGGCCATCTCGTCATGTCCGGCCTCGCCATGCTGCAGGAAATGGGCTTGCGCTTGCAGTGTCAGGCGCGGATGGGTCAGCGGATCGCCTCGGGTTCCCGGCTCGCCCAGCAGGATCGACGCGGCCGGGTTGGCCTTGAGCGCGCGCGTATGATGCGACAGGTCCGAGACCAGTGTCGCGGGCTGTCCCTGCGGCGTGCGGCCGAAGGCCACGCGCGTGACCATGGGCGCGCCCGTGTCAGGGTCGATCACGCCAAGGGCTGCGTGCCGCGCCTGCAGCATCAGGTCCTGCGCAAGGCTGCGGGCCTCGTCATCCGTCGGCCGGATCGGGTTGGGTTTGTCGGTGCTCATCACCGCAAAATAGGCCGCGCGGTCAGGCAGGACAAGCATGGTGCCGCGTCATGCAGGCTGTTTCAGAAGGTGCTCCAGAGGCCGATCTTCACCCCCCGTTCATCGCTGCCCTGCAAGGCATGGAACAGGCCGAATTCAAGGTGCATCCGGTCGTTCAGGCGATAGGTGACGGATGGGACGATCCGCAGGAAGGCGGGATCCGGCAGGGTCCCTTCGGTCCGGAACAGCAGTACGCTGTTGTGCAGATCGACCAGCCCGGTCTGAAGCTGCAGCATCATGGTCCAGTCGGATGGCGGCGCATCGGCACGCGATGGGGTGAAGCCCAGCGTTATATCCGTTTTCAGATCGATCTCCTGCGCGGCCATGTCGACTTCGAGAAGGGTGTCGACGGCTATCCATCCCGTGCCATGGCGCGTCGTGATGTTGCGCCCGAAGGACAGGCCGGGGCGCAAAACCGGCTGTCCTGCAATCTCGCCCAGGCCGATTTCCGCAGCGATCAGCCAGCCGAAGGATTGACCGAAAGGCGCACGCAGAAAGGCCACGGTCTTGGTCTGGCCTGACACGCTGCGGCCGGCGTCCAGACCAAGCGTGATGCGTGGTATCAGGCCGTATTCCGCGAACAGCGCTGTATAGCTGTCGGTGCCGCCGATCCCCTGCCAGGTGCTGAGGCTGGCAAAGCCCGTGCCAGAGGCGCGCGGCCACGCGCCGGCATGGGCCTGACCGGCCAACAGGCAGCAGAACAAGACCAGCATCCGTCCCATCGCGGAACCCCCCCATCGGCCAAGGATCGCCCTGCAAGGTAAATCCAAGGTTAACAACAGCGGGTTTGGGCAAGGTGATTGTCATGCTATCATGCCGGCCGGAGGGCGCGGGTAGCCATGCCGCCGCGCCATCCAGACCGTGCAGGCCAGGGAGGACATGACATGCCCCAGATCAAGACACCCGCCGATTGCCAGACCGTGATCACCACCTTCGAAATGACGCCGGGCACCTGCCAGGATCTGCTTGAGGCGCTGAACGCCGCCTATGCCGAATTCATCTCGAAGCAACCGGGTTTCATCGCGGCCGGGCTGCATGTGAACGATGCCCAGACCCGCATCGCCAATTACTCGCAATGGCGCAGCCGCGAGGATTTCCAGGCGATGCTGCGCACCCCGGAAATGCGTGCGCGCAACCGGACCCTGGCCGCGCTGTGCAAGACCTTCGAGCCGGTCATGTATGACGTGGTCGCCACCTACTGATCCGGTCGGCCAGACCAGCCGGATGCGACGATCGCACCCCTGTTGCAGCCGATATGACATGGATCAAGGACCGTCAGGGTTGTGTGGTGTCTGCTGATCCGGCCATCACAGGAGGAAAACCCGATGTACAAGAATATCATGGTGCCCATTTCGTTCGATGAGGATCGCAACGCCAAGGGAGCGATCGACGTGGCCAAGGCACTGGCCAGCGACGGCGCGAAAATCACCCTTCTGCATGTGATGGAACAGATCCCGGGCTATGCGATTTCCTACATGCCGCCCGCCTATATCACGGAAAGCCGCAAGGCGATCCAGACCGAGCTTGAGGCCCTGGCCGCAGATGCGCCGGGCGGCGAGGCCGTTCTGGTCGAGGGGCATTCCGGCCGCACGATCCTGGATTGGGCCGACAAGCATGGCGTCGATTGCATCGTCATCGCCTCGCATCGTCCGGGCATGCAGGACCTGCTGCTGGGGTCGACCGCGACCACGGTGGTGCGCCACGCGGGCTGCGCGGTGCATGTCATTCGCTGAGCGGCGTCGTGCCAGGACGCTGGCTGCGGACATGGATATTTGAAGCAAGAAGAAACAGGGGCCGGTTTGCATGGCCCGGCCCTTGCGGGCATGATCGGCCTGCGAAACACGACGGAGGAGAGACAATGCGCGCACGCATCCTGACCCTTGCCATGGCGGTGCTTTTGTCGGCGCTTTTCGGCGTGCCGGGCCGTGCTGAACAGCCGGGGCCCGTCAACATACGCCCCGATGTCCCCGGCGTGACCGTCCAGACCGAGGGCGGTCCGGTCAAGATCGGGCGGATCCAGGACAATGATCACGAGGTCACAGGGGAATGGGCGCGCACATCGCGTGCCTGCCCGCCCTTCTGTATCCAGCCGATCAGCCCCGCCGAGGGGGTGACCACGATCGGAGAACTGGAATTGCTGGACATGCTGACCGATCCGGATGTCACGGTGATCGACAGCCGCACGCCCGACTGGTTCGCCGGCGGCAGCATTCCCGGTGCGGTGAACATGCCCTATGACCGCATGATCGACCGATTGGCCGAGTTGGGTTGCGAGCCGGATTTCGACGGTTGGGATTGCGAGAATGCCCGCCGCGTGGCGCTGTTCTGCAACGGGCTGTGGTGCGGGCAGTCGCCTTCGGCCATCCGGGCGATGATCGCGGCCGGATATCCGGCCGAGCGGATCAGCTATTACCGCGGCGGCATGCAAAGCTGGCGCGTGCTGGGCCTGAGCGTGACGGGGGATTAAGTCCGACCTAGCGCCGCCGTGGTCGTGCCTTGCCGCCGCGCATGCCGCCGCGGCCGGCGGTGGAGCGGCCTTGCGAGGCGGTCGAGGCCTCGACCGCGGCATCGATGGCGGATTGGCGCGCCATCGGGTCGTCGGCGATGGCCAGGTCCACGGCTTCCAGGCGCTTGACCTCGTCGCGCAGGCGGGCGGCTTCTTCGAATTCCAGATTTTCGGCCGCCTTGCGCATATCGGCGCGCAGGCCTTCCAGCACGGCCTGAAGATTGGCCCCGGCCAGCGGCTTGTCGATCTTGGCGGTGACGCGGTTCATGTCCACGTCGCCCTTGTACAGACCGGCCAGGATATCCTCGACGTTCTTTTTCACCGTCGTCGGCGTGATGCCGTGTTCGATGTTGTAGGCGATCTGCTTTTCGCGGCGGCGGTTCGTCTCGCCCATAGCGCGTTCCATCGAGCCGGTGATCCGGTCGGCATACATGATCACCCGGCCGTCTGCGTTGCGCGCAGCGCGGCCGATGGTCTGGATCAGCGATGTCTCGGATCGCAGGAACCCTTCCTTGTCGGCGTCCAGAATGGCCACCAGGCCGCATTCGGGGATGTCCAGACCTTCGCGCAGCAGGTTGATGCCGATCAGCACGTCGAAGGCACCAAGGCGCAGGTCGCGCAGGATCTCGATCCGTTCGATCGTGTCGATGTCGCTATGCATGTAGCGCACGCGGATGCCCTGTTCGTGCATGTATTCGGTCAGGTCCTCGGCCATGCGCTTGGTCAGCGTGGTGCACAGCGTCCGGAAGCCCTTGGCCGCGACCTTGCGCACCTCGTCCAGCAGGTCGTCGACCTGCATTTCGACGGGGCGGATCTCGATCTCGGGGTCGATAAGGCCTGTGGGGCGGATCACCTGTTCGGTGAACACGCCGCCTGCCTGTTCCAGCTCCCACGCCGCGGGGGTCGCGCTGACGAAGACCGATTGCGGGCGCATCGCGTCCCATTCCTCGAACTTCAGGGGGCGGTTGTCCATGCAGGAGGGCAGGCGGAAGCCATGTTCGGCCAGGGTGAACTTGCGCCGGTAGTCGCCTTTGTACATGCCGCCGATCTGCGGCACCGAGACATGGGATTCATCCGCGAAGACAATGGCGTGGTCGGGGATGAATTCGAACAGGGTGGGGGGCGGCTCGCCGGGGGCGCGCCCGGTGAGGTAGCGCGAATAGTTTTCGATGCCGTTGCAGACGCCGGTCGCTTCCAGCATTTCCAGGTCGAAATTCGTGCGCTGCTCCAGCCGCTGCGCCTCCAGCAGCTTGCCCTCGTTCACCAGGATGTCCAGCCGCTGGCGCAGCTCTTTCTTGATGCCGATGACGGCCTGCTGCATCGTGGGTTTGGGGGTCACGTAGTGCGAATTCGCATAGACGCGGATCTGGTCGAAGGTATCGGTCTTCTGGCCGGTCAGCGGATCGAATTCGGTGATGCTTTCCAGATCCTCGCCAAAGAAGGACAACCGCCAGGCGCGGTCTTCAAGGTGGGCGGGAAAGATCTCGAGGCTGTCGCCACGCACCCGGAAGCTGCCGCGCTGGAAGGCCTGATCGTTGCGCTTGTATTGCTGCGCGACAAGGTCGGCGATGACCGCGCGCAGATCATAGCGGCCGCCCACCTTCAGGTCCTGGGTCATCGCGCCATAGGTTTCGACCGAGCCGATACCGTAGATGCACGAGACGGACGCCACGATGATCACATCATCGCGTTCCAGCAGCGCCCGGGTGGCCGAATGGCGCATCCGGTCGATCTGCTCGTTGATCTGGCTTTCCTTCTCGATATAGGTGTCGGACCGGGGCACATAGGCTTCGGGCTGGTAATAGTCGTAGTAGCTGACGAAGTATTCCACGGCGTTGTCGGGAAAGAAGCCCTTGAATTCGCCGTAAAGCTGGGCCGCCAGCGTCTTGTTGGGGGCAAGGATGATGGCGGGGCGCTGGGTTTCCTCGATGATGCGGGCCATGGTGAAGGTCTTGCCGGTGCCGGTGGCGCCCAGCAGCACCTGATCACGTTCCCCCGAAAGGACGCCCGCGGTCAGTTCGGCAATGGCGCGCGGCTGATCGCCTGCGGCCTCGAATTCGGTCTTCATGACGAAGCGGCGCCCGCCCTCGAGCTTGGGGCGGTTCTTCACGTCTGGTGCGGGGGCATGCAGGACCGGCTGGGCCATGGGCAGAGATTCCTTTTCAGAGGTCAGAGATTGACGCCTTCGCGGCCTGTTTCAACCCCTGTCGGGCGGTTCCCCGCAGGTGCCGGATTGCAAAAATGCCGCAGCCAATAAAATATGTAGTCTATTCATATGCTTAAAATAAAAGCTTACAGTTTTGTGTAAGAAATGTCTGACACATTGTGCGAAATTTCTTGCAGGAATGGATTCGTTTTCCTAGCCTTGAAATTGCAAGTGGAAGACCCTGGCTGCCGGTGCCTGCGCACGACCCACCCCTCGCTCCCCGCGCAAGCATCGGCAACCAGGACTTTTACCTTTTTCCGCGACTTTCGTATCGATCTGCGCTGAAAAACCGCGCCCTGCGGTGGTCTGCGGTCTTGTCCTTGGCGCAGCTTTCTCCGATATAGGGGCCGCAAACCGGAGGAATCCCATGCGCGCGCGTATCTACAAGCCAGCCAAGACCGCGATGTCCTCGGGCATGGCCAAGACCCATGACTGGGTTCTCGAATTCGCTCCGGCCGAAGCGCGGGAAGTGGATCCGCTGATGGGCTGGACATCCTCTGGCGATACGCAGGCGCAGGTCAAGCTACGTTTCCACAGCAAGGAAGCGGCCGTGGATTATGCCGATGCCCACGGGATCGATGCCGTGGTGGTCGAACCCAAGTCCCGCAAGCCCAACATTCGACCGGGCGGCTATGGCGAGAATTTCGCCACCAACCGCCGCGGTGCATGGACCCATTGATCAGGGGATAGGCCCGGTCAATCCAGACCTGCAACCAGTGTAGAGAAACTGCGCCGAAGCCGCGTTGTCGCGGCTCTGGCGAAAGTCAGCCGTCAGGTGTCGATCAGGGCCGTATCGCGGCCGATCACGGCCGCATGGGCCCGGTTTTTCGCCCCAAGCTTCTTGCAGATCGACCGCATGTGCATCTTCACCGTGGTCTCGCTCTGATCAAGGTCATTGGCGATGTGCTTGTTGGTCAGGCCGCTTGCGGCAAGACGCAGAACATAGAGTTCGACGTCGTTCAGCTTTTCATGTTCTGCCGCGCCCTGCTTTTCGTTCAGCGCGCTTGTCGGCACGAACTTCTGCCCGGACTCGATCAGTCGCAGGACGCTGACAAGCGACTGCAGGGGCATCGTCTTGGGGATAAGGCCACGCACACCCAGCTCCATCGCGCGGTTCAGCGTGTGACGATCCGCAGTGGCCGAGAAGAGGACAACCTGTCCCTTGCCCGCGTCATCGACAATCTTGCGCACACTTTCCATCCCGACCATGCCAGGCATCCGCAGATCCAGCATCACGATGTCGAACGCCTCTGAATTCGCCAGGCAATCGACCGCTTCTTCGAAGGTTTCCGCCGTTTCGACATAGAACCTGCCGGTATTGGCCAGCAGCGTTGCAACGGCTTCTCCGATCAGGCGGTGATCATCCGCAAGCAATACCCTTGTCATGGGCTCGTCCTGCAATGGATTGATTGATTTGGCCATTGTATTAATCTCGCTTTGCTTGTCTTGTTCTCGTCTGAAACTGACATCGAGTCAGGTTTTGCGGATTTTGCGAAACACAAGAACACGGCTATCTAATCGCACTTTGGTTGTATCGGCGGATTGCACCGCTCACGTAAGGTCATCCCCAGCATAACTTTACATGTCAAGTAGCTCGGGTCTCAAAGTCATCCTTAAAATCTTAAGATACTATTGTCGGACTGAAAGAGGAAAGGTAACTTTTGCGCTTGGATGAAAAAAGGGATCTTGTAGTCATGTTTCGCAGAGATTTGTTGCGCTACGCCGCGTCAGCCGGTGTAGTCTCGTTCGTCGGGCCGGTTGCCCGGGCCGGTTCCGATGTATTGCTGAGCGTGGATAGTCGCGGTGACGGATCGTCCCTGAAACAGTTCAGCGATGCGGATCTGATGGCCCTGCCGCAGGTCGAATTCATGACCTCGACGATCTGGACCGCCGGGGTATCGACCTTTTCTGGTCCGACGCTTTCCTCGGTGCTCGAGGCGGCAGGCGCGGTTGATGGCATGCTGATGATGACGGCGGTCAATGACTACAAGGTCGAAGTTCCTCGGGCGATCGTCGAGCCGAATGTGCCCATTATCGCCAACCGGATCGATGGCCAGCCCTTCAGTATCCGAGACAAGGGCCCCTTGTGGCTGATGTTCCCCTTCGATTCGGACAGCCGCTATCAGAGCGAAGAGGTGTATTCCTTCTCGATCTGGCAGCTGACGCAGATCAAGGTTCAGCAGGGTTGATCCGTTGTTTGCCATTGTAGGCAGCCATGTCCTGCGCAAGGACAGTTCCCGCCGGTTGACGGCGTTTTCGCTGCTGGCACTTCTGGTGCTGTCATGCCTTGCGATGGTCTATAGCGCGCAATCGTTCCGTGATCGGATCGATGCCGTCAGGGCGTCGGATTCGGACAATGCGGGCTGGTTGATTTCGCAGCTGGACGTGGATCACAAGGCTGTGGAGCTGGCGATCGACAGGGTGTTGCTGTCGGATGTCTATCCGGAACTGCTGACTTACGAAAACACCGACCTTTCGGCGGTGCGTCTGCGTTTCGATATTTTCTACAGTCGGGTGGATACCGTGCTTTCCGCGCTTGGACGCGAAGAGTTGCCCCAGCAACTGCAGGATCTGCTGGTCGTGCTGAGCATGACACGCGACGCGCTGGCAACCGAGATCGACGGGATCGCCGACAACGACAGGGATGCGCTGTTGCGCTTTGCAGAAAGGGTATCCGCCTTCAGGCCGGTCGTGCGGGATGTGACCACGATGTCGCTGCAGTACTTCGTTGCGCAATCGGAGCGCGTGCGCGAGATGGAGCAGTCGCTTCTCCACCAGTTCTGGGTGCAAAGCGTGGTCCTGCTGGCGTTGATGGTCATTTCGGCCATGCTGGCGCTGCGTCTCTGGCGTGAACTGGAAGAGCGGACCGTGATGATGCAGCGTGCCCTTGATACTGTGTCCAAGGTCGTCGATGTCTCTATCAGCGCGATCGTGATCACCGATATGAAGGGTCGTATTCAACTGGCGAATCCTGCCGCCTCGCTCATCTTCGGTGTTCCTTCGGACGCGCTTGTGGGACGGCAACTGGACGATGTGATGAGCCCGGAGGGGCTTCATGCGCCCAAGGGCGGGTTCAGCAAGGATGCCGCCGGACAACGGCTGATCGCGGGTACTGGACCGATGCGGATGGATGCCAAACGCATGGATGGCTCTCCGTTCAAGGCTGAGGTGTCGGTGGTGGGCGATACCGATCTTGATGGTCGGCCCATCATCATCGGTTTCATTGGCGACATTTCCGAAATGGTGGCCGCCGAAGAGAAATTGCTGGAAGCCAGGGACGAGGCACAGCGGCATGCCGCCGCGAAATCGATGTTCCTGGCGACAATGAGCCACGAGATGCGCACGCCGCTGCATGGTGTGATCGCCTCGCTTGACCTGATCGAGGACAGCGCGCTGGACAGCGAATCGCGCGCCTTGCTGCAGACCGCGCGTGATTGCAGCGATCGCGCCCTGCAGCAGGTCAACGACGTGCTTGAGATCACGCGCCTGGGCGAGAGCCAGTTGGGCGAGGTCCCGTTCAACCCGGCTGACGTGGCCGCCGACATCCTGCGCGAGTTGACGCCGATGGCCCTGGCGCGCGGTATCGGCCTTGATCTCGAGATAAATGGACAGGGCCAGGACCGGGTTTGCCATGGTCTGGCGAATGCCTTTTCCCGCGCGTTGTACAATCTTGCCGGCAATGCCTTGAAGTTCACGGATCAAGGGCGCGTGGTGATCTCACTGGCGTTCCAGCCTGTTGCGCAGGATGCAGTTTGCCTGCGCGTCGATGTCACGGATACGGGGATCGGCATCGATCCGGCAGATCAGGCCCGGATTTTCGCCGAGTTCGAGACGGTGGATGCCGTGGCCAAGGGGCGTGAGGCGGGAACCGGATTGGGGCTGGCCATCGTGCGGCTTGCCGTTGCACGCATGGGGGGCACACTGGAATTGCAAAGCGTGCCGGGCAAGGGCAGCACCTTCAGCTTCGAGATCACGCTGCCACTGGCGGCCGAAGACGGTGACGCGCAGCAGGCGCGGCTTCCCGCGCCGCAAGCGGATCCGCAAGACAGCGAAGAGCTTGACCCGCTTGATGTGCTGGTTGTCGACGACAACGCCGTGAACGTGGTGCTGATGTGCAAGATGGTCCAGAAGATGGGCCACCGTGTCGAACAGGCCCGCAACGGGTTGGAGGCTGTCGAGCTGGCCTCTTCAAGGGCGTTTGACGTGATCCTGATGGATGTCAGCATGCCCCTGATGGACGGCAGTGAAGCGACCATGCTCATTCGTGCTAGCGGCATGTCCAGCGCTGCGGTGATCATCGGTGTCACGGCCTTCAGCGATGATGATCGTCTTCGTGATCTGAAGGCGAAGGGGATGGATGACGTGCTGACCAAGCCGGTCAACACGGCCGAACTGTCGCAGGCCATCGGGGCGCTTTGGGATGTCCGGCTTTCGGATGATCCCGACAGCGGGGAAGACCACGGCACGATGGATCCCGAACTTCGGACGGCGCTGGACCAATTGGGCGACATGCTGGACCGGCCAAGCGCGCTTCGCTACATGCTGCAGGCTCTGGATGAGCTGGAGGGCGTATTGCCGAAAATGCTGGATGCGGGCCTGCCCCTCGAGGTGATCGCGGACCATGTGCACAGCGTGGCCGGTGCGACCTCGGTGGTGGGTCTGACGCGCCTGTCCGGCCTTCTTGCCAAGGCTGAAACCGCGGCGCGTTGCGGCCAGAGAGAAAAGCTGACCAGCCTGCATGCCGACATGACCGTCCTGCTTGCGGCGACGCGGGCAGGGCTTGACGCCGCCGATACTGCGCTATCCGCGTGACAGGCGGGATCACTGCCATCTGATCGGAAGGAATGCCCCTGGGACCCTGTGCCCGCGGGGTGTCGCAAAAGCAAAAGGCCGCTTCCGCCTTGGCGGAAACGGCCTTGATGCCAGACTGTGTCGCGTCTTAGTTGTTGGGGTTCTGCGTGCCCATGAAGGTGTTGGTCTGAGCCGTCAGGTTGGTCGCGCCAGTCTCGATCGAGGAATAGGCAGCAACGGTCAGGCCCACGACGGCTGCGGTCAGCACGACCCAGTCAACAGTCACGGCGCCGGAGTCATCTTTGCGGAAGTTCTTGAAGAATTTAATCATTTTGTGTCCCTCCATAGGATCGTTTGCTTGGTATCCCGTCCAGTCCGGCAATGGCCTGGGCCGTTTCCCCGCCGTGGCGACCATCGCCTCGGTATGACGCCATATGGCCGTCTGATTGCGGCAACGATTTGTTGTGAATGGGCCCTTGGGCTGTTTTCAGGCACCTCTTTCGACAATTGACACTGTTCCAAAGGGTAGGGCGGCAGAATCATTTGCTTTACGGCCCTTCCGGCAGGCGGCTCCGCTGTGATGGCTTGTCGAAAGGCAAAGCGCCCGGTCATGGATCATGACCGGGCGCTGCGACTTCATCATGCCGGGTTTGACCGGACGTGTCGTGTCGGGATGGGCAGAAGCCTTATCTTTCCTTGAATGCGCGAGCCACCTGATCCGAGAAAGGCTTGACCAGATAGGACAGCGCCGTGCGCTCATCGGTGGTCAGGTAGATTTCCAGCGGCATTCCAGGGCGCAATTCCTTGCCCTCAAGGCGGTCCAGTTCGTAGGCGGGAATGTTTACGCGGATCGCATAGGACAAACCCGGCATGTCGGGATCCGGCGTCGCGGCGACCGAGACATAGTGCACCTTGCCATTCAGTTCCGGCGTTTCATTCTGCGCGAAGGCCGAGAACCGCAGCCGCGCCTTCTTGCCGATGCCGACCTGTTCGATCTGCGCCGCAGGCACGCGCCCCACGAAGACAAGATCGGCATCTTCGGGCATGATGGTGGCAAGGATCTCCGCAGGGGTGATGACCCCACCGACAGAGTTGATGGACAGGTCGTTGATATAGCCGGAAATCGGTGCGCGGATCACGGTGCGCGCCAGTGTGTCCTCGACGACCAGTCGACGCTCCTCGAGTTCGGTCAGGCGTGCTTCCAGTTCACGCAGTTCGCGCTGCGCATCGGTCCGGGCCGAATCCTCGATCGACAGGATCTCGAGCTCCAGCTCGCTGATGCGGCTGCGGGCGCGACCCACGGCTGACAGGATCTCTCCGTGCTCGCCCGCCAGACGCACGTTTTCGCGCTGGATGGAAAAGACGGCATTGCGCACGGTCAGCTGCTTGTCGGACAAATCGACGATACGGTCGTTCTCATCCGACACCAGGCGGATTTCGTCCTCTTTTGCGTCCAGACGCGCCTCAAGACCCTGGATTTCGACCCTGATCTGGTGAATGCCAAGCTGCAGTTGTTCCTTGCGGCTGAGATAGGACGCGAGGTTGCCTTCGAAAATGCGCTGTTCACCGGCAAGGATCGCATTCAGCTTGTCCTGACCGATTTCCAGGCTGGCCACGTTGTCCGGCATAAGGAACTGGGCCTGCAGGTCGCGCTCGGCTTCGAGCCGCGCCTTGCGGATCGAAAACTCGGCGATCTTGCCATGGATGATGGCCTTTTCGGTGCGTGCGCTGGTGTCGTCCAGACGCAGCAGAACATCGCCGCGCTGCACCATGTCCCCGGCGCTCACCAGGATTTCGCCGACGATGCCGCCATCACGGTGCTGCACCACGCGTAGGTCGCGTTCGATCGCAACCTCGCCCATGACCACGACGGCACCTTCCAGCTTGGCCCTTGCGGCCCATCCCATGACGCCCGCGACCAGCAGGCCGGCCAGGACCATGCCGCCGATCACCTGACCGCGGATCGAATAGGCCTGTGTCTTTGCGGGTTCTTTCTTCATCTTGGTCATGTCTTGCACTCCGGTGTTCAGACGATCGTGTCTGGGAAAAGGTCTTGGTTGCTGGTGGTCGAGACCACGACGATAAGGTCACTTGTTCCGTTCTGGTCGATATCGATGGCCACTTTGCGCCGCTCGATGTTCAGCCCGACAGGCATGTCGAATTGCAGATGCGTGTTCAGCGCATCGGCATCCTCGCCCATGCTGCGCGCGATGCGCGCCTCCAGCTCGGACGTCTGGGGGGCGGTCGCCTGACCGGACGGGTTTTCCGCCCCGTCAAGCGCGGTCCGCAAATGATCCGCCCCTTCGACCCTGTCGCCCTGCACGAAATCCGTGATCTTGAAGAAGGATTGGCCGGTCGCGGCGGTTGCCTGCCCGTGCTGGGTGGGGCCTTGTGCGAAGATATCGTCGAAGGTCAGGGTGACTTCGTCTGACAGGATGAAAAGATCGTCCTGTCCGAAGTTGTCGATTTCGAAGACGACAGGTTGCGTGGCGTCCTGCGCGCTGGCCGACGACAGCAGAACCGTGTCCTGTGCGCCGCCCAGGGCGAAGGCCTCGATCCCGAGAAAACGGTCCTGCGGTCCGCCATCCAGGCTGACCGTGCCGGCGCCAAGATCAAGGATCGACGCCTGCCGCGCCTCGCTCAGGATCAGGGTGTCGTGGCCGGCATCGCCCTGAAACAGGTCTTCGGCATGATCGCGCGAGATCACAAGACGATCATTCCCGTCGCCACCGGACACAAGGTCCTGGCCCGCACCGTCCATGAGGGTGTCATCGCCGGCGCCACCATCAAGGATGTCGTCGCCTTCGCCACCGGCAAGCCGGTCCTGACCTTCGTTTCCGAACAGGATGTCCCGGCCTGCGCCGCCCATGATCATGTCATGCCCGGCCCCGCCTTCGATCACGTCATCGCCGTCCTGGCCGTCGATGATGTCATCGCCGTCAAGTGACTTGATCGCATCGTCGCGCAGGCTGCCGATCAGGATATCGTCGCCCGATGTCCCCCACAGGGCCTGACCTGCGGCGGCGACCGTCGCCACCGGCTGATCGGGGGCAGGTGGTGTTTCGGTTTGTGGGGGCGTGTCGGGCCTGCCAGGACGATCCGGCGTGGAGGGGCCGGTTTCATCGGTATCGGCGGTGTCCGCGCTGTCCGGCGCTGCGCCTGTGCCCGCGCCAGAAGACGCGCCAGAGGTACCCGCACCGCCAGGGATGCTGTCCATCGACGGCATGCGCTGCGACGGCTCGGACGGGGTGGTCCCGACAGGATGGGCCGGCGGCATCGCCACCTCTGCCTTGGCCAGCAGGTTGGATACCGCGCCGGACAAGTTAGGGCCCTGCTCGGGTGCTGCGGATGGCAGCGCAGCGGGCGCGCCTTCTTCGGCCGTGCGCCTGGCGGGCGCTTCGGCTTCAGGTGCCTCTTGCCGGTCGATCCGCCCATCGAAAGGGGCCGCAACCGTGGTGGGCTGATCCGGTTCCTCCGGGGGGCCTTCTTCCTCCCACGAGACCTGGGCCTGACCCATAAAGCTTGAGAAATAGGCCACCACACCCATGACGGCGGTCACGACAAGGCCGATCTTGCGGTTGGAAAACCCGGTCTCGACCTTGGCGATGGCTTGCATCGCGCTCAGGCGTTTGGCGCCCTCGGACTTGGGCTTGTTGCGTCCATGTGCCTCGATCATGAGCCCGTCTCCTTGAATTCCACGGCTGCCGGTGCGGCATGGGTGGGCGCGACAGAAGGCGCCGGTGCGACAGTGGGGGCAGGCTTTACGCGCATGATCTCGGACTTGGGGCCGAACTTGGCCAGCTTGCCGTCCTGAACAACACCCACGAAGTCGACATGCTCAAGCGCGCTGGGCCGGTGGGCGATCACGATGACGATCCCGCCACGCTCCTTGATCGACTTGATTGCAAGGCTCACGGCCCGTTCGCCTTCGGCATCGAGGTTCGAGTTCGGCTCGTCCAGCAGCACCAGGAACGGATCGTTATAGAGTGCGCGGGCCAGGGCAATGCGCTGGCGCTGACCGCCGGACAGGCTGATCCCGTTGGGACCAAGGCCGGTTTCGTAACCATCGGGCAGGGCGACGATCATTTCATGCACGCCCGCCGCCTTGGCCGCAGCGATCACCTTTTCGGGGTCGGGATCGGACAGACGTGCGATGTTGCGCGCGATGGTGGTGTCGAACAGTGTGCTTTCCTGGGACAGGTATCCAAGGCTGCGCGCGATCGCATCCTCGTCCCACTGGGACAGATCGGCGCCGTCCAGCCGGACCTGGCCGCGCAGCACGGGCCAGACACCTGCCATGGCACGCATGAAAGAGGTCTTGCCGCCGCCGCTGGGGCCGATGATGCCGACGGCCTGACCTGCTTCCAGCATCATGCTGATGTCCGACAGCAGAACCTTGCCGGACCCGGGGGCCACGACGGTGACATTGTCCACGGAAAACAGCCGGGTGGGATCGGGCAGGGCCATGCGGCCCGCGTCATCGGGCAGGGCGCCCACGGTTTCGACGATCTTCTTCCAGGCGGCGCGCGCCATGATCATGGTTTTCCAGTTGGCGATACAGGCGTCGATCGGTGCCAGCGCCCGCGCCGAGGCGACCGAGGCCGCGATGATGGAGCCTGCCGTCATCTCGCCCTTGATGGTCAGGAAGGCACCCAGACCCAGCACGGCGGACTGCAGGATCATGCGCAGCACCTTGGAGATCGCGCCGATCGTGCGCGTCACCCCGGAGGAGCTGGCCTGCAGCTTGAGGTGATCCTCGTTGGCGGCCTGGAACTGCTGTAGCGCGGCCTTGCCGAAGCCCATCGCCTTGATCACTTCGGCGTTGCGGACATTGGCCTCGGCCACGTTGTTGCGCTCGATCCCGGCGCGCTGCGCCTCGCGGTTGGCCTTGCGGCTGAGAACTTCGGTCAGGATCGCCAATGCTGTCAGAACCAGTGCGCCGCCCACCGTCAGGGCCCCCAGGTAGGGATGCAGGACAAAGATGAACACCAGGAAAATCGGCATCCACGGCAGATCGAACAGCGCCGTCAGCCCCGGTCCCGCCACGAAGTTGCGCACCGTATCGACGTGCCTCCCGCGTTCGAGGGATTCGGCCGTGGAGAAGCCATAGCGCGGCATGTCCATCGTCATCTTGTGGATTTCCGGTGCCGCGTCACGGTCAATCCGTGCGCCCAGGTGCTGCAGAATCTGGGTGCGGATCACATCGAACCCGCCCTGGAACATGAAAAGGCCCAGCGCCAGGAAGGAGATCAGGACAAGGGTCGGCACGCTGCCGCTGAGCAGGGCGCGATCGTAGATCTGCATCATGTAGAACGACCCGGTCAGGGCCAGGATGTTGATGATTCCCGAAATGCCCAGCGTATAGAGCGAGGCTGACCGCATTCCTGCTGTCAGACGGGCGATGCGTGCAGTCTTTCTGCTTTGCTTTGTTTGCTTCGTCGACATGGGGTTCTCCATACTGGTTCTGCGCCGGGCGTTCGTTTCACGCCGGTTCGAGAAACCTGTATGCCATTGCCGACGTCCCGACGCGTCAGCGCCAAGTCCAAGCTGTATTGATACTTTGGTCTGAAGGCAGGATGCGCCCCTGGGGCAGGGGCGCGGTGACAGCGTCGACAATCGCGCGGCATGAAGCCTGTGATCGGGCTTTTCCGTCCCTTCGCCCGCATGCGGCGCGGGGCGCGGTACTATCCAAAGAGATAGGTATCAGGCGAATGAACAATGCAGGGTTTCATTTTTTCAAGTTAAAACCGATGGGCTTTACTGCAGAGGCTCTGCGCAAGGGTGACGCCAATTCACGGCGCAGGCTTGGGTGGAATCAGGAGAACGGAAATCAAGCTTGGCATTGCGCCAGGCAGCTAAAAATAAACCTGGAGTTGTTAAGGCGTTTTGCCGGAACTCGGCGCGAGGGATAGCGCGCACCATTCGACCGAAGCTTTCTTTTCTCAATTTGAATCATTGACCCGGGTTACCAGAAGGAACCACGCGTGAAGAAGATTTTCGTTTTATGCAATCAACCCTTCTCTCGGACGGGTATCGAGCACACGTTGGCCGACCTGAGTGATTTCGAGGTTGTCGGTTCGTGTGAATTCTCGGATGCGGCGTTGTCGATGATCGCCGCGAACTGCCCCGATGTCGTGGTCATGGACCTCGTGGGCCTGTCGTCGCCGATCAATGTGATGGGCAAGGTGCGAAAGGCCTGTGAAAACAGCCATATCGTGGTGTTTTGCCAAAGCGGCGTTCTTGATTTTGCGGTCAAGGCGCTTGATGCGGGCGCGGCGGCCATCCTGACGCAGACCAGCGAACCCATGGACCTTTGCGTTGCCATCCGCCGTGCGCTTGCCGGAGACAACTTCGTGCCGCCGGAAATCGCGATGCAGCTTTTCGCGCATCTGCGCGACACCGAAAAGCGCCGCCGCGAGGCTGAACAGCTGCGCCTGACCATGCGGGAAGAGCAGGTGATCAAATGCCTGATGGAAGGGATGACCAACAAGCAGATCGCCGACCGTCTGACGATCAGCGAAAAGACCGTGAAACACTATGTCGGTGCGCTCAAAGGCAAGTTTTCGGCGGCAAATCGTCTGGAAATCGTATTGAGCGCCCAGCGTTTGGAAGTCTGAATTCACCAAGCTGACCGGAATGATGTTCCGAAGGCTATAGGACTTTAGTCTGATACCGCGTCAGCCCTTGTGGCGCTGTCCTTCTGGTTGAGTAAGATACGGTTGCCCGAGGATCGTGAGCTTTCTGATCACGCTCCAGAACCAGAATTCCAAGGCGGATATGAACAGCATGGGCCAGACTGTCGCAAACCTCACGAGACCACCTGCTGCAACCTCCGCGAGGGTGCGGTTCTCAAGGTTGGTTGATCTTGTCCGTCCCGCTTCGCTGAAATGGCAGATCTGCCTGACGATTCTGACGCTGTTGTTCTGTTCGGCTTTCCTGATCCAGATCTGGAACTACAAGAACTTCCTGTCCGGCGAGGTGCAGCGCACCGAAGAAAAGCACCTTGTGATTGCGCAGAACCTGTCGCTGGCGATGTCGCGCTACATCAATGATGTGGCGCAGGTCTTCATCTATCTGCAGGCCGATCTGGCCCAGGAAGACATGGTCACCCGCAGCCATGTGATGATGCGCAAATTCGACCTTGATACCATCACGATCGTGCGGGCAGACAATTCCATCGCGCAGACCACCTCGGCTTTCGGCCAAGTGCCGCCGCTGCCAAGTGCAGAGGTGCTGGATGAACTTCGCGAGGGGGTCAGCACCGTGCTTTTCGGTGTTCAGATGTCCGACCTCGAGCGGATTGGCGACAGGAAATACTTCGTCCTTGGCTTGAACCTGCCAGACGGGGCGCTTGCGATCGGCTACCTCAAGACGGATTACATCAAATCACTGCAGGAGAAGATCCTGTTCGGCGACAATGGCCATTCCGCCATTTTCGACGCGTCGGGACGGGCGATCGCGCATCCTTCACGGACCGTCGAAGACAACATGATGGATGCCTCTGGCATTTCGGTGGTCGCACTGATGCTGGAACGCAAGGAAGGTGTGGGGATGTTCTATTCCCCGCCGATGGATCAGGACATGATCGCGGGCTACACCTATGTGCCGGAAACCGGGTGGGCGGTCATGGTGCCGCAACCTCTCAGCGAATTGTCTGCGGCGGTGCATGCCAGCCTCGTGGAATCCTACCTGGTGGCGCTGCTGACGGCCTTGATCCTGGCCTTCATGGGGTGGCGTCTGGCTAATCGCATCGTGCAGCCGATCGAACATTTCACGCGCTCCAGCCAGGAGATCACGCATGGGAATTACAACGTCGAACTGCCCGACCTGGAGCAGTCGTCCAGAGAGATGTCGACGTTGAACGAATCGCTCAAGAAAATGATCGCGACCGTGCGCCAGTCCGAACACAGGTTGCGTGCGGCGCTGCGCCTGGAAGAACAGGAAAGCCAGCGCAAGAACGAATTCATCGTGATCGCCAGCCACGAGTTGCGCACCCCGCTGAACGGTGTTCTGGGCATGCTGTCGGCCTGTAGCGACAGGTCCCAGGACGCGGAACTGCGCGGCTATCTGGATGTTGCGCATGGATCGGCCAAACGGTTGAGCCGGATCGTCGACAACATGATTGCCTTTACCGAGGCCAGCGAGGACGAACTGAAGATCTCGCCCGCGCCCTTTGATGCACGGTCTGCGCTTGAGACCCTGTGCAAGGATTTTGCAAAGCGGGCGGAAGCAAAGGGGCTGACCTTCGACTTTTCGTGGCCGCGCGGCGAGAAGCGGCTGCTTGTGGCAGATCGTGACAAGATCGAGCAGGTCGTTTCGCTCTTGCTGGACAATGCGGTCAAATTCACCGATCGCGGCGGGGTCGTGTTCTCGGCCCAGACGGAAACCGCAATCGACGGGACAGGCTCCACGCTGGTGATTTCGGTCAGGGATACCGGCGCCGGCATGGCCGAGGCCGATCAGGCCGAGATCTTCAAGCCTTTTTCCCACTTGGTCGGCGCGCAGGCCAGCAATCCTTTCGCGCGCCATCACCAGGGGATCGGCATGGGATTGTGCATCGCGAAAACTGTCGCGACCGCGATGGGGGGCAGCCTCTCGTTTGCAAGCCAATTGAACCAGGGATCGACCTTCGTGGCGCGGATCCCGGTGGAAACATCGATCCCGCAGGGATCACGTAACAACGCATGACAAGAATGGGTATGAACATGGACCGCAAGATGCTCGTGGTGGACGATGACCTGACGAACCGCATGGTCGTCCGGTTGCTGATGGAACGCCGTGGCTACCAGACCTATGAGGCATCCAGCGGCCAGGATGCCCTGGACCAGATGATGGAAACGGATTTCGACGTGGTGCTGATGGATCTCAGCATGCCGGTGATGGACGGGTTCGAGGCGACACGCCGCTTGCGCGCCCTGCCATGCAAGTCCGCGAAGGCCCCTGTTGTCGCCCTGACCGCCCATACCACGCAAAAGGATCAGGACGCCTGCGTCGCTGCAGGCATGAACGGGTTCCTGCCCAAGCCCTTCGATGCCAAGCGGGCGGATCAGCTTCTGGTTCTTCTGGGCTTGCACGCCGACGAAACCACCGCCTGACAAACCCGCGCCAGTTGTTGCGCGGATGCGCACTGGCCGACACTGCCCACCTTCACGGTGGGCAGAATGCGTTGAACCGAACGGTCTGCGGCGCCGAAAGGCCGTGACTGCGCCCGCCTGCGGATATGTTATTCGAGGATGGTGTTTGCAGTCCCCTCCGCCCCGGCGAAGACCGCCAGGATGCGCAGGATGTCCTTGCCGGTATTGGTGCCGCGATGACGCGACCGGAAGGCCTCGACGAAGGTATCGCCTGCCGCGAAGGTCCGGATACCGTCAGTGCCATAATCCAGCGTGATTTCACCTTCCAGAATATGCGCGATCAAGGGTGCTTCGTGCAGATGCCACGCGGTTACCTCGCCGGGCTGCATGGTCACGATGGCCACGGTCACTTCGGCAGCTCCGTCAGGATAGCTGAACGGCTGCCCGATCACCGTGGTCTGTGACTGCAGCAAGACATCCAGCGGAGGATAACCATCCTGCGCATGGATCGGACCAGCCGATATCGCAGCTCCAAGTGCAAGGCCGCTCAGAAGGGTGTGCTGTCTGTACCTGCGTCTGTGTGTCATGCCGGGATCCTTTCCGATCGGACGTGTTGCTTTCCCGGCGACGTGCCCACCAGGGCGTCCAGCGTCAGATGAACACGGCTGTCCCCACCAAACAACAAACCAGTGGCAGCCCTCACTTAAGAGTGGGGTGAAGGTCAAACCGGTGTTCTGCGCGGCGATTTTGACAGGGCCAGCAGCATGGGGCCTGGCGATCATGACCTGCGCTGGCTGATGTGCCGCAAGGCATCCTGAACAGCGCCGGTCGTGGCTTTTGTCCCCGGATCTGCCCGCGCCGATGGCAAGACCGCGTGCGCATCGATGAGTGGCGCGATCGCGGCCGGCAGGGTGCGGGCAAATGCAAACGGCCGCCCCGAGGGGCGGCCGTTCTTTTCATGGTGCGAACTTGCCGGATCAGAACAGGAAGTTTTCTTCCTGCAGGTCGTGATGACCGCTGATCTTGACCGAGAACGTGTCGGTCCCCGTGTCACCGGTCACGATCGTCACATCCTCGCCATCGGTCGTGTCATGGCTGAAGGTCAGCTGACCCGCCCCGATGGCCATGTCGCGACCAGCAAGGGTGAAGGACTGGTTGCCCTCGATCCCGGCATCGGCGTCCAGATCGCTGAAGCACAGGACATCGCCAGCACTGAAGCCCCGGATGATGTCGCCATCGGCTGCGGCAGCGCTTTCGAACACGAAGGTGTCGTTGCCTTCACCACCGTCCATCACGTTGACCGCATCGCTTGCGATGATCGTGTCGTTGCCGGCACCACCGATCACGTTCTCGATGCTCCAGAGCGTGTCGATGCTGTCACCGACCATGACCGCACCGCGATCATTTCCGGCGCTGCCCAGGCGGACATTGGCATCCGCGAGGATCGCGGACATGTCCAGCGTGTCGGAGCCTTCGTCACCGAAGTAGACATCGTTGCCATCGGCCACGGTTGCCACGAAGCGGTCGTGACCTTCGCCACCATGCACCTCGTCGTCCCCGGCACCGCCATTCAGCATGTCGTCGCCGGCATTGCCGAAGATACGATCCGCCCCGGCTTCACCATAGACCATGTCGGCACCGTCACCGGCCAGGATGTCGTCGTTACCCTCGCCACCGAACAGCATGTCACGGCCTGCGCCACCCATGATGCGGTCGTCGCCTTCGTCGCCATAGGCGATGTCGTCACCGGCACCAGCCAGCAGGACATCGTTGCCTTCGCCGCCGAAGACCATGTCGTCCCCATCGGCACCGAGCAGCATGTCAGCCCCGGCCATGCCGTTCAGGACATCATTGCCGGATTTGCCGGTCAGGGTGTCGGCCATGTCGGTACCCGACAGGACCATGTCCTCGTCGGCAACAGGGGCCTCTGCGACAACCGGTGCCTCTTCGGTGACCGGTGCCTCTTCGACAACCGGTGCCTCTTCGACAACCGGTGCCTCTTCGACGACAGGCGCCTCTTCGGCAACAGGGGCCTCTTCGACAACCGGTGTCTCGGTGACCACGGGTGTTTCGGTCACGGTTTCCTCGGTCAACGGCACGTCGTCAACCAGGGGCTGCTGCGGTGCAACATCGTCGTCAACGGTGCCCGAGGTGTAGCTGAAGATATCGAGCGGCAGATCGGTCATCCCGGTGTTGCGCGCCACGATGTCCCCAAGGGTCACGTTGCCGATGAAGTTGTTGTAGACCGGCAGGTCGCCGATGCGATCGGTATAGTAGAACCGGTCGCCTTCCTGCAGACGGTCCAGCTGCTCGTGGATGATCACCCAGAAGGTATGACCCACGACACCGCCCTGGATGTGGCTTTCGGCCAGACCACCCACCCAGAGATCGACACGGTCGATGCCCTGGACAACCATTGCCCCGTTCTCACCAGGCACCAGCGTGATATCCGGGTTGGCCTGCTGGAAGGCGGCAATCGCGTCGCCTTCAAGCACCAGGTCCGGATAGGCCTGCTGGAACTGCGCGATCATGGCATCCGACAGGTTGTTGCGGCTCTGGAAGTCCTCCCACGAAGCATAGGGCTCCATGTTCAGATCCGACAGTTCGATGGCCTCCTGGATATAGGGGTTGGTCGAAGCCGCCAGTCCCATCTTCACCTGGTTCAGCGTTCCAAGACCCACATCCCAGCCACGAGCGACGTTGAACGCGAAGAGGTCGGCACTGATGCGGACCAGATCGTTGCGCACCGCATCCACCACCTGGAAGTCGATCTGTTCGGAAGGCTGCTGCACCAAGCCGCCCAGGATCGCACTTACACCATACTGTGCATAGCCCGGCTGCGGGATGTATCCCATGCCTGCCAGTGCACCCACGGCTTCGGCGCCCATGATGTCGACGGTACCGTCGCGGTTCATGTCCACGGCGAAGGCATCGGGATCGTTGGTCGGGTTCAGGAAGGCATCGAACAGCGGCACATCCACCGGCTGGCCATCGGCATCCAGAAGGGTCAGGGTCTGACCGATCTGCGAGTGGCCAAAGCGGTAGGCCGCCGCGGCGAACTCGTGGCTGATGCGTGCATCTGTCGACGGATCATACTTGTCATGACCGTGACGTCCCGAGCCCTGCAGCCCGCCCAGCAGCGTATCGGCGAAGTCGTTGAACACGACCTGCTGATATTCCGCCTCGTTCAGGGCTTTCGCGGCCTGGAACAGTTCCTCCGGGGTGCCCTCGAAGCCCGAGGCCTGG
Organism: Seohaeicola sp.; assembly: GCF_048006315.1. Classification (GTDB taxonomy): domain Bacteria; phylum Pseudomonadota; class Alphaproteobacteria; order Rhodobacterales; family Rhodobacteraceae; genus Seohaeicola. The sequence goes on from NZ_CP180350.1 coordinate 3,105,025, forward strand.
AGCAGTTCCACATGGTAGTTGTGGTTGCGCGCCCAGACGGTGTGCATCGCGGTCAGTCCGACGTTCTCGTTCGCGCGCCCATCGCCGCCCACGAAGTGGTCGAGCAGGTTCATGAACGGGTTCTTGTCGATCAGAAGCGGCCAGGTTTCCCCCATGAAGTTGTCGACCAGGCCCGAGACGGTGGCGGCGTCGTAGTTGCCGTCAGCATCCAGCAGATCGGGGTAGTACTCCAGCAGGGTCACGTCGCCACGATCGGTGCCCGTGAACACGGTCTCGTTCTGGATGTGGTGATCCAGCAGCTCGCGCAGCGTGGACATCAGGCGGAAGCCTTCTGCCGAGGGATCCTCGCCACCCATCAGGACATGCGCCCCGATACCACCGTTGCCATCGCTTTCGCGCAGCAGCTGACCCACAAGGGAGGACGAGCCATAGACCTGGTTCTGGTCCACGAAGGGCGAGGTGATGTTCTCGTGCAGAGGCACACCATTCTCGTCATAGCCCACCACGGTGGCGCGGGTCAGGTCGGCCGGGTTGTCCGAGCCGGGCGCCATGGTCATGCCGGGGCCACCGATCTGGATCGATCCGTTGCCACCCTTCGGGATGAAGGTCAGCCCGTGATCGAAGTACTGACCGAAGGCCATCATGAACATGTTTGCCGAGGCTGCCTTGGCCGCATCCGCGTCCTGTGCACCCAGCGTGTTCGAGATCTGACGCGGGTCCAGGCCTTCGAAGATCGGGTTGATCTCGCGGTTGCCCGTCGCCTCGTCAAACGCGCCGTAACGCGCTTCGGTGATGCGGATATAGGGTTGATCCGCGGCGCCAAAGCCAGGGTTGACCAGGTTGTTTTCCATGCCCAGCAGGTCGCGGCTGCCGATGATGAAGTCGGCAGGTTCAGCCGCCACATCGCCCTCTTCCGCCGGAAGTGCGGGCGGCGTGCCCTGACCCGTGATCATGTACTTGAGCGCATCCACATCGGTCTGCGTCAGCGCGATCTGACCCCGCGGCATCTGGTAGACGCCGGCCTCGTTCACTGTGCCGACATTGACCAGGATGGTTTCCGCAGCCGTGCCGGCCACGACGATGCCAGGCTCGACGCCGGGCTCGGCGGGGACGAAGCTGACGCTGCGCTGCCCATCCGACAGGGTGACGACGCCGTTGGCCTCGGTGCGGACCACATTGGCCAGAACGGTGCCCTCGGGCAGGACGATGACGTCCTGTTCGCGGATCGTACCGGCGATGGTGTCGTTGCCGCCAACGCTGCGGAACAGGATCCGGTGCGCCGAGGTCAATGCGCTGATGTCGATGTTGTCATCGCCATCGGTGCCGTTGACCGTGATCGTGTTGAAGGCCAGCGAGGTCGGGTTGAAGTCACCGAAGACCTCGACGTTGTTGACGCCGCCGCCTGTGTTGATCTGGATCTCCTCGATATTGGCCAGTTGTGCGATCACCGCTTCTTCGCCACCTGCAACCATGCGGGTGATGACGATGTCGGTGCCCGCCTCAAGCGGTGCGCCTGTCCAGGAACCCGCCGCATAGACGCGGAAGGTCTCGTCCGAGGCATCGCCGTTCGCGGTGAAGGTGTCGCGATCCGCGCCACCGTCGACCACATCCGATCCGCCACCGACGCTCCAGGTGATGTCGTCGCGACCTGCGCCACCCATCAGGAGGTCGTTGCCCGCACCGCCGGTGATGATATCGTTACCTGCACCGGCATCGACCACAAGACGCTGGTTCGACAGGAAGCCTGCGAAGTCGATGATCTCGTCGCCCGCCGTGCCGTTCACGAAGATCGTGTCGGGCGCCAGCGAAGTCTGGGTGAAGTCGCCGACCGCGTTGATCGTCTCGGTTCCCTGAACCCCGTTGATCGTGACCTCTTCGATCCCGCGGATTTCCATGATGGCGGTTTCGATACCGTCCACCGTCCGGGTGATGATGATCTCGGAGTTCGGGTCCAGAGGTGCTGCGCCACCGGCATCGACCCAGGCCGCCACCGTATACATGGTGATTGCGGTCTCGGTGCCGTCTGCGTTGATGGTCACCATGTCGATGTCACCAGCGCCATCACCATTGCCACCGCCATCGACGATATCATATCCGCCGTTCGGTGCGTCCCAGATGATGTTGTCGTTGCCGCCTTCGCCGAAGATCACATCATTGCCACCCAGACCGTTGATCTCGTCGGCGCCACCGGCGGCAAAGATCACATCCGTGCCGGGGGAACCGGTGATGTTGTCTGCGGCAGGGGTCCCGTTGATGATGCCATTGCTGGGCGGGGTCACCCGCAGATCGACCTCCTGGTCTGCAAAGCGCAGGATTTCGATATTGGTCAGGCGGTCATGGCCATCCCCATCGATCGGGTTGGGGCGACCGTTGATCGGATCGATCGGGTTCGGCCCAGCCGTGACGTTGATATGGGTGACCGAGACGCTGCCATCGGGATTGCTGCGGATGCTGTAGTTGTCGCGCACGTCGTAGTAGACGGCCACGTCCACGTCAGCTTCCTGACCCGCGTCAAGGATTTCACGCGTGATCTGCAGCTGTGTCGGAGAGATCGAACCATCCAGAAGCTGCGGCAGGATTTCCCGAAGGCTGTCGATGCTCTGGATTTCAACGCTTGGGTCGTTCGCATCGCGGATCGAGATGCGGACATTCAGCATCAGGTCGCCGTCGATGACATCGTCGCCGCCGCGTCCCTGGATGACATCGCTGCCGGCACCGCCAAGCAGGATGTTGCCACCCGTGAACAGTTCCGCCGGGTCGGTCCCCATCAGGTTGCCCAGAAGCTCACGCAGGCCATCGATGCGGTCCACGCCTTCCTGGGTCAGTTCGTTTGCAAAGAACGTCACCTCGTTGTCGAGAGGGGTGGCAGCAGCAGGCGCTTCGCCACCGATGCGGTTGTCGCCCCAGATCAGGTCGTCATGCTGCGTGCCCGAGACGGCTTCGGCGTCGATGTAGCGGTCTTTGAAGAACTCGGCCTGTTCAGGCACGATGCGCCGGGTCAGGTCGACTTCGGCCCCGGAATTGGCGTCCTTGTGAACGATCCAGTCAAAGCCAAGCTCGGCAAGGTTCACATGCGTACCTTCACCCTGCACCAGGATATCGTCGCCGCTTTCCCCGTGAAGGTCGTTGTCGTTCGGCCCGCCCCAGAGGACGTCGTGACCGATGACACGCGATGCGCCGAAGTTGTCGTTGTTGTCGCCAAACAGGAAGTCAAAGCCGTCGCCGCCTTCGATCCAGTCGTCGCCTTCACCGCCATCGACCACATCGGTGCCGGACCCGCCAAGAACGAAGTCGTTGCCCATGCCTGCGAAGGCATGCTTGCCGTCGTCGGCTCCCATCATGATGACATCGTTGCCCTGACCGCCAAAGATCAGTTCCGCAGCACCACCGCCGGCCGAAATCACGTCGTTGCCGTTTTCGCCATGCAGGAAGCTGATGTCGTCACCGTCCCTGATGATGTCGTCGCCTTCGCCACCGCGGAAGGTGTTGACGCCCGAACCGCCGATCAGCAGGTCGTTGCCGTCACCACCCCAGAGCGCATCGTCGCCCAGGCCGCCGACAAGGATGTCGCGCTGCGCCGTGCCGCCCAGCACCACATGCTCGCCGCCGTTGAACTGCAGCAGGTTGTCGTATTCAAGCACACCCTCCACGAGCGGGGCATCGACAGTCGCCGTTGCACGTTCGACAAGGCTTGTGCCCATGCTGGCAAGGAAAGGATCGACGTCGGTCGAGACCGGATCCGGGATCGCCTGCACGGACTGGTCCACCTCGAGGATATATTCCATCGCGGCGAAGATGTCGGCCGGAATATGCGCGCCGCCTTCACCGATGTCGGTGTTGCGCACGATCATCGAGGCGAAGGAGTTGTTTTCAAGCTCGCCGATCATGTTCATGCCGTTGGTGCGGCTCAGGTAGTAGAAGCGGTCACCGTTCTGCAGGTTCTCCATCTGGTGCTGGAACACGAAGCCGAAGCTCGACCCCAGCATGCCGCCGAAGGGCATGATGGCTTCCGCCAGGCCACCGATCCAGAACTCGACATCGTTGATGCCGGTTTCGCTGGCGGCCCAGACGCCGGTTCCGTTGACATAGTCCAGACGGTCCGCAGGCGCGCCTTCGCCACCCAGCACAAGGGCCGTTGCCGCTGCGCGCTTGTCGTCCACGGTCACGGCGGAGACGATTGTCTCATGCGTGCCGTAAGCGGCAATGAAGTTCACGACCGAGGCCGGGTTCTTCAGATTGGCGGCATAGTCGGACCAGCTTTCGTAGGGGCGCAGGAATTCGCTGCCGGTTGCGGCAAAGAACTGCTCGCGTGCTTCATTCAGCGAGGGCACGCCGGTGTCACGGCTGCGCGCGATGTTCAGCGCAGCAAGGTCAAGCGGCAGACCGACAAGGTTGTCACGCAGCGCGCTGGTGATGAACTCGTCGATATTGGCGCCGATTTCACGCGACATGCCGCGTGCCACCGCACCTGCAGCCTCATCCGAGGTCAGGACCCCATCCTGATCGAAGGCCACCGGGTTGAGGAAGGCGGTGATCAGGTCGGTCGAGGTGTTGACGCCGTTCGCGTCCATGGTCTGGACGTTCTCGGTCAGCATCGAGTGGCCGAAGCGATAGACCACATGCGCGAACTCGGCAAAGATCGAGGCGTCGATTTCCAGCGAGCTGTTCACCATGAACACACCGATCTGCGGCTGAACGCGGCGGCCGAATTCTTCGAAGGCCAGGTGCTGATACTGCATTTCGGTCGCGAACTTGGCGGCCTGGAACAGGCGCTCGCCATCCCAGGTCAGGGCTGCGGGCGTTGCGGTTGCAATATCCTCCTCAGTGATCGGCGCCACCAGCCATTCGTTGATGAAGGTCAACTCGCCACTGGCAAGAATGGTCTGCTTCATCTCGTCGATCTGACGGTTATGCTCGGAGTGGAAAATATGGTGGACGGCGGTCAGGCCGAAGTTCTCGTTGCCGCGGCCGTCACCCGCGATGTAGTGGCGATCCAGCAGTTCGTTGTCATAGGTTTCGTTCTGGCCGAACTGGTTCGGGATGATCGCGTTGCCGGTTTCGGTATCCGCATCCGGCGTCTTGATGGCGGTCTCGCCGGTGAAGCGATCCACGACATAGGTGCCGGGGGCCGCGTTATGGGCGATATCCTCGAGGAAGGCGTGACCGTTGCGCAGCGCCTGTGTGGTATCGACCGGATTGGCCAGGTCACCCTCGATCAGGATATGCTCGGGCGCGCCGTCCACGACACCGAAGTCGGGGTTTGCCACGACAAGCTGCGGCAGACCGTTCGGGCCGGGGATGAAGTTGCCATAGGGGTCGGTGGCCAGCAGCGGACCATCCAGAACATCGGCGTCGGACAGGTTGATGCCCAGGATGTCACGGGCCTGCGCCTTGACGTCGCCCCAGGTGGACATGCCGCCGCCTGCGCCGTCCAGAAGATGACCTGTGGCCATCGGCACGCCGTTTGCATCCAGCGCATATTCGCGCAGGAAGACCTGGTGCGAGGGGTGCGAGGTGTAGGTCTGGTTCTGGTCGACCCATGGCGTAGTCTTGTTGAAGTGCTCGCGCACGTCATCTGCGGTACCCAGGATCCCGTCGGGACCGGGCTGGTTCGTGGCGCGGGTCAGCACCATGAAGTTGGTGGGCGAACCTTCGACGTAAAGCGGATCATCCGGCTGCAGCGGGATATAGACGGTGCCGCTGCCGCCCTTGCCGACCAAGTCGAGACCATGGTCGAAGAACTGGCCGAACAGCGTCATCCACGAGTTGTAGGGCGCCGACAGACCTTCGTCCGGCGAGACGTCGGGCAGGCGCAGGTTGTTGCCGTCCATCTCGATGGCGTGTGTGGTCAGCAGCGTATCCAGCGCGGTCTGCGCAGTCTCGACAGCGGCTTCAGCGGCTGCAGTCGCAGCGGCTGCCGCGTCCGGGCTGTCTGCCGCCGCGAGGTCTGCGGTGGCCGTTGCCAGCGCGGTCTGCGCCTGTGCTTCGGTGGCCATGGCGGCTGTCAGGTTGCCCGATGCCAGTTCGGCCGCAGTGATCGCGCCCTGAACCGCCAGCGTGGCGTTTGCCACGGCGCTCATGGCGGTGATCATGTCTGTGCTGGCGGCCTGGGCTGCGGTCAGTTCGGCCTGTGCCGTGGTCACGTCGCCCGTGGCCGTGGTCACATCCGCCTCTGCGGTGCCAACAATGCCGGACAGGCGCGTCACTTCGGCATCTGCCGCGGTCAGCGCGGTTTCCAGCCCGGACAGTTCCGTTTGTGCCGCCGTCACTGCGCCGGCGGCCGCATCGGCTGCGGTCTGTGCCAGATCAACGGCCGCTTGTGCCGTCTCGACAGCGGTCTGTGCTGCAAGATAGGCCGCGCTGTCCAGCTCGGCGTCCGCCAGCGTGGTACGCGCGGTGGCCAGATCAGCCTGGGCCGTCGCGAGGTTTTCTGCCGCGGTCGTCTGCTCTGCGGTCAAGCTGGTGACCGTGCCGGACACCGTGTCACGCTGCGTGGTCAGGCTGGTCACAAGGCCCTGGGCCGTGGTCAGGATGGTCTGTGCGCTGGCAGCTGCGATATCGGCTGCGGTATCCGCGGTGGTCGCCCGTGTCAGGGCTGCATCCGCCGCATCCAGTTCGGCACGTGCGGCAGACCAAAGCGCCGCCGCGGCGCTCATCTGCGCGAAGGTGGTCGCGGGGTTTGCCACATAGAGGGCAAAAGCCGCCATGAAGGCAGTCTGCGCCGATGCCGATTCGACCACTTCGGTATCATAGGTCGCCTGTGCTGCGTCCAGCGCCGCCTGCGTAGCGACTGCAGCCTGCTGCGCGGTCGTCAGCGACGATTGTGCGGAGACAACCGAGGCTTCGGCTGTCGACAGCTGCGTGTTCAGATCGGCCAGTTGGGTCTGCGCGGTCTCAAGACGTGCTGCCACATCATCGACAGCAGCCTGTGCCGAGGTCACAAGTGCCTCGGCTGCGGTAACTGCCGCCTGTGCATCCGCCAGACCCGTCGGAGCGGTCATGCCGGCCAGGGTAGCCTGCGCGTCGCTCAAGGTCGTCTGTGCGCTGCTCAGCGCATTCGCAGCGGTCACGCTTTCGCCTTCCAGGCGGGTCACTTCCGCTTGCGCCGCGTCACGCGCGGTCAGTGCCGCTGCGGCCACACCTTCGGCGGCAGTCAGGTTTGTCTGCGCTGTTGTCAGCCCTTCCTGGGCCGTCACAAGTGCCGCCTGGGCCAGGTCCATGGCATCCTGGGCCGCGCCCAGGTCACCTGCGTTCTGCAACGCCAGAAGTGCGGCGCTGGCGTCTGCCAGAGCCGTCTGCGCGTCGGTCACGGCCTGATCAGCGGTTGCACTGACCGTGGTCAGCGAAGCGACATCGGCAACCGCCGCGTCATGGGCCTGCTGGGCCGAAGTCACAGCCGCTTCAAGCGCCGCGCGCTGCAGCGCAATGGCGGCGTCAACGTTGGTGGTTGCGGCCTGCGCGTCACGCAGGGCGCGGTAGGCGGTGGAGATTTCGTTCGCGACGCTCAGCATCGCCTGACCGGTCATGCCGTTATGCGACAGCATCGCGGCGATGGCGGCCGGGTTCGCCAGTGTCTGGTCGGCAACCAGGTTCGAGATGATCCGCGGGTCGGCGTCATAGACCGAGCCGCTGGTCTGCAGATAGGAGGTCTGCCCCGCCTGCGGCGCGCGCGGGCTGGCATCCGCCAGATGCGCCTCGGCAGGCTGGGTCAGGAAGGTCGAGTCCAGCAGGCGCGGCATGACCTGATCGGCAGAGCCCCAGGTCTCACGGCCTTCCGTCAGGTTGTTCAGGGTCCCGTCCACAAGACGCAGGCCCAGCGACAGAGAAGGATTCGCGATCAAATCGGTAAGGGGAGTGCCAGCTGCATGCTGTTCGGCGATCAGAATCTGGTCAAGAATGTGCTTGAGGTCATTGGTGTTGACGAAAACCATTGTCGTTCTCCTGGTTGAATACGTGGGCGTCCGTGAAGGACTGGCGAAAATGCCGATTTCATTGCCCTGAAAGTGACGCAGAACGCGCTGCACGGGATGCACTCTCTGTCGGACCACTTTGTGCACCAAATGCCGATAGGGAGGTCAGACCAAGGTCCCGGTCGGGACGGGCCAGCGTTTCGGGCCGATAGTGCACGGCAAACAAAAAAGCCGACCCTTGTCGGGCCGGCTTTTCCTGCGGGGGCAGTGCGCCTTGTTTCATGAATGGCGCTGGTTGGTCTTTCGTTTGGGGGTGGGCGGTCAGTGTGCCACGACAGGCGCGGGGACCAGCGCCATGATACGTTCCCCAAGCTGGTCGGCGGTGTCCGTCACCACGTTGAAAACAAAGGCGAAGGCGACAATCGAAATGACCAGGCTGGCTTTCGAGAAGAAGGCTGGCAGGATCTGGATTTTAACGATCCCATCGATCAGATCGGTGAATTCCCGTGCCAGCGGCAGCAGGGCCGCGTTCCATGTTCCCGCAACAGCGGCGCGGGCCGTGACCTGAGCGTGGCGCGAACCGCGAAACGAATTGGCTGCATATTTGTTCATCGGGACCTCCGTCGGCACGACGGGTCGCCCGCCGCATGAGTTGCATGCCACCATGGATGCCTCAGACCGAGCGCCTGCGCATTCGCGCTATGTCCCTTTCAGTTTGGGACTTTCGTCCCACCCCCTTGCGCGACCCACGGGGAAGTGTTGGCACGGGCGATGAACAGGGCAGGGGCACCGTGCCACGAGGTCCGGGTCCATCCGCAAAGCCCTGGCGCGATATGTGCAAGAACGCAGCCCACCCGCATTGACAGCTTGCCTTTGGTGCCGTGCGGCGGCAAATAGGGCCTATGCGATCCCATAGCTCAACTGGATAGAGCAGCTGACTTCTAATCAGCAGGTTGAGGGTTCGAGTCCTTCTGGGATCGCCATTTACTTCTATAAGTAACTGAACTTATTTTATAAAAATTTCTCACATCTGACTAGTCCCACATTTAGTCCCACAGCCTTGGTTGAGCGATGAGGAGCCTGCTCTGAACGGTCTTTTGCTGGTGGAAGTCGCGCTTACGCATTGGCGAAGATCATTGATCTGACGTGATGGGCTCTGTTCAACCCAAGGAATTCGCAGTCAGATCATTGCGTACTGATACATGCAAAGAAAAAATCATATCGGACTGTGGTGAAATACCAACGCTGTTGCTTCTGGACAGACAGAGATGTAGCTGTAGGATTGATATCGCGGTGAGCCTATGGCTTTTTCATAGGCTTGTTATCAGAAGCTGATCCTGGGTTGAATCCGTTCATCTGGTAAACTTGGGTTGTTAGTTGTTCTGCCACCCGCTGGGTCTGTATCAGGACAGCAAAAAACTTGTGGTCAGCAGTCGAGGGGCAATCAGGGTACAATTCAACTAAAGCGTCGAGTAATCCTTTCATCAAAAGAGCGTTTTCCTCCATCTCCATCTTTGCGGCGATATCCGCCCCAGAATTTTCTCTTTCGATAGCACGGCTTTCAGGGGGTTTTTGCTCGCCGTGACTGTTTAAAGTCATTTTGATTGATACCTTTGTTGGAGGTTTGTCAGCATTTATCGTAAACATGATATGACGATTTCACATCAGATAAGAAGTTAAATACAAAAATGACGAAAAACAGTCAATCCGACATTCCGCGCCCCGTGCAACTTCGGTGCGCGCGATTTCTCCTTGGGTGGTCTGTTGAGGAAGCTTGTGACATCGTCGGTATTTCTGCGTCAACCTTGACGCGTGCTGAGAGAGACACAGGCCCAGAGATATCGAGAGTTGGTATGAATGCCCTGCGCCTGACATATGAGCGCAATGGCATAGCGTTCTTGTTTGAAGGCGGAATCGGCGTGAAGTTGCGGCACAAGACTGAAAGCTGACGCCTGCTGCGGATCCAGCGTGAAGCCAGAAGACGTCACAAGGTTGAAGGTCTGGTTGGCCGCGTCTCGGATTTCTTTCGGCTCCAGCTCAGCGGGTATGGGTTTCAAAGCCCGGACATGCTGAGCGATCTTCCGTTCAAAGTTGATCTGTGCCTGTTTCAAGGCCCGATCCGTGTTCGGTGACACTTGATCCAGGAGCAGACCGGTCGGGGCCGTGGCAGCCCTCTGAGCCGCTGTCTGGCGGTTCCTGCCCGACATCTGGATCAAAGCTCCCGTGTTCCACAGGACATTGGAGAAAATGTCGAGGCTTTGGCCATGCGGCAGACCTAGAAGACGCTTCAGGCCCATCAGGACATTGTGAGCGATCTTCATCAGTGGTGTCCGCACCTTGGTCGTTCTCAGGCTGTCTGCCAGGTTCTGGTTGGTCAGGGACCATGCCATGAACTCCTGAAGTGCTGCGGCCTTTCCGACATTCTCCGGGAAGTTCTGGAGGTAGTTGCTGATCTCCTTCCGCACCGTGCGTGCCACCTCTCGGGTGTTTGCATTCTCGGCACTGAAGTCCAGTCCCATGAACTGGCCCATCAGGTTCTCAAGGTTCTTGATGGCGTCTTTCTGTTCCTTCGACAGCTGGTCAGGATTCTCATAGAAATCGAAAATGACCTTGGCCGTCGTCGCATGAAGCAACTCGTGCATCATGGTTTCCGGCGCTGTATTTGCCAGATATATGATCCCGTTGGCCAAGTCCGTCTGGGCCATCTCGATCGGATCTGCATCTGCCAGCTCAGGGTAGAATTCGTTTCTGTAAGCGTTCAGATCCTCAGCCGATCCGACAAGGACCGTGAACCTGGGAAGGGAATCCTCCATGACCTAAAGGCTAACTGAAACCTAACCTGAACCTAAAACCACCCTGTATCCTATCGGGTTCTCGGCCATACGAAGGCACAATATTCAGTTGTCACAGAGCCATATTTTTCAGGCATTCAATCAACTCCAACCAACCTGAAAGGTAACTTGCCCAGAAGTTCACCCTAAAACCCAAACCGACGATTTCATCCGAAATCGACTAAAGGGGGTCTAAAACCTAACCCGTCAAACGAAGCCAAAATCCTGATTTGACTAAAGCCTAAGTTCCGTAGGTCTCAATCTGGTTCAAGCAAGTTCCCCAACCGGTTCATCCAGGTTTGACCAAGTTGTGCCAACCCTAGAAAGAGGTGCCAGAAGAGCGGGACCAGCGCCTTGTTCAAGCTCATCAAGGTGGGCTACCGATGTAATCAACTAACGTTCATTTTACTCGTTGACGTATCTGAAAGCAGGTGTATAGTGAGGCTCGCCCCAACCGGGGGCTAACCGGGGGCTAACCGGGGGCTAACCGGGGGCTAACCGGGGGCTAACCGGGGGCTAACCGGGGGCTAACCGGGGGCTAACCGGGGGCTAACCGGGGCTAACCGGGGGCTAACCGGGGGCTAATAGATCGCGCGCGGTTTTTTCTAAGGGTAGGCCTTTCGAGCAAGTGCACGGCAGAAGAGGGCGATCGAGCATTTGCCAGTGGGGCTACATCCGCCGAATATTTCCGGGATGTAGGCCGCCTGTTCGAAGCTGATTGGGAAGGGCCTGCTCGGGGGTAACCGCTTGCTGAACGCGCGCAGGTGGCAGGTGACTTTCGCGGCTACCGTCTGGCTCTCGTGTTTTCCCACTTTGCTTGAGCCAGGAAATGAACAGAGCTGAAAGCCAAGAGTGGACAGATGACGATCATCAATGCATCTGGACTGGTTCCAGCATGTCGTCTGTGTCCAGCTTGAGTGCACTGCGCCATAGGGGCGTCTTGAAGACGTGATGCACATTGCGGCTGTCGGGGGTGGCTTCACGTGTTTCCATGATCAGACCGGACCATTCCAAGGGCCGCAGAACGCATGCTGAGAACGCAGCGAGCTGGCGCCATCCTGCATGTCCCTGATCCGCAGCATCGACGTAGAAGGCGGCGTAGAGATCGCGCTCTGTGCTGCCTTGATCCGCTTCCACATTGATCACATTCAGCCAGACGTCCCATGAGCCCATAGGTCTCTCGTTGAAGCGCGAATAGGCTGCATAATCCATTTGGAAGACATAGAAGGGGATCAGCTCATCGAAAAGCTTGCCGGGGGTTAGCGCCAGCGCTGCACCTCGTTTGGTGAGGTGGAACTCTCCCTTGAAGTGACGGCCCAATCTGAGATGGATCAAAAGGAAATGCAGCAGTTCCAGTGGGGGAAAATCATATTCATTGAGCACTTTTCTATTGCGCAGCAGGTCTTCGCGGCTTCTGTCCGGCCAGTCAAAATTCTCCACCGCCCATTGCACGAAACCGCGTTTGAACGCTCTGGTTCCGGTCAGGCCGACCGGCCCATGGTCCTGAACATAGCGCAGCGTCAATGTGGCAGCTCGCAACATGGGCGAGCGGATCAAATCGGGATGGGTGTCTGGGAGCTTGCGGAATTTGATCATCCAGACAAGGTGGCACAGGGTTTGAGCCCGCGCCAGTAGATGCGGTTCGCAAGGTGATGAAGGATCGTGCATTCGACGCCATATCATACCGGGTACTGCACTGTAGATCGTCTCCTTGACTGCCTGGTTGCAAAAACTTGCCCGATCGGAGGCAAGGTTGAGTATCGTTAGTGCTCGGCGGTATCCTCCTGGGCCTTTGCCCTGGGGGCGTCATGACCTGGTTGAATATCGGGTTCAATGACAAGGGTTGCCGTCGAATTGCTCTTTCTCGCGCTACCCGGCGTGGCAGGAGCCTATCATTGGAACCGGTCAAGGATCATCTGACATGGCAAAATCGAACCAAACACAGGCTGACACGATGAAGGACGCATCAGCGATGGCGGAATCCATGATGGCCTTGAGCCCGGCGATGACCAAGGCTTGGCTGGAGATGATGTCAGGTAGCGCGCGTTTCCTGGCGGATCGACTGCAACAGGACCTGGAGACCCAAAAGGCCATTCTGGCGTGCAAGAAACCGATGGAGCTACTGCAGGTTCAGTCCGCGTTCTTCAAGACAGCCATGGAGCAATACACGGAACATACCATGCGCCTGCAGGAGACGATGACCACGGCTGCTGAAGAGACGATCAAAGGCGCGCGAACCGGTCTTTCCCGCGGTTATGATGACGTGCCGTTGTGATCAACTGGAGGCGCAGCATGGAGTGGATGGACGCTTGGGCCAGACCCCGTGCTGACTGACAGGGTCAGGAGGGTGGTTGCAGACGAGGATCAAGTGCAAATCGTTCCTGTACGACATCTGCATAGAGCCCGTCCGCTTTGTCCGCGTCAAAGATCAGGTTCCAGCTATGGCGGGAAACGGTTGAGGGGATCAGGATGCAGGCATGCTCCCGTAGCAAGTCATTGCCGAACCGCTGCTGGTTCTTGCTCGGCGGGGCAGGGGTGAGCCAGTTCGGGTTTGGTATCTCTTCAGGCTGAACCACGTGGATGCGCGAGGGCGCAGAAATTCGGGCTGAGGTGAGAAAGTGTGGGGCCATATCCAGCACGTCAAATCCCTTGTGAACGTCAACCTCGAGACAGGCTGTCGCGGGATCCAGAGAAGAATAGACGGCCCTTACGCCTGGCGTGTTCCAGCGCCCACCAACCCGGAAAGCACCTTCTCCACTGTGCCAGCTTTGGTAGTGGCCTTTCTGGTCTATCCGCCACAGCCTGATCTCACACGAGCCGAGTGGAGGCGGCAGTGGTGTCAAGTATAGACTCCGTATTCCAGACGCGTCAGATATTCCTCCAGAGCTTCCACTCCGGCCGATGTGGCAAGCAGGTCGATCGGTTTCCGGTTGGATAAACCGATTGCGGGCTTGTTCATCCAGGCTTCCGCTGCCTCCTCAGACCCCATGACATCGATGGCATGGGCAAAGACTTCAGCGAACCGCCATGTCCGGTTGCTCTGTTCGACGCTGAGTAACTGCGGAGCACTCTTGGCTTTGTGGCGCTGGAGCGTCCGCAGGCTTAGACCGACTGCCGTCTGAAGGGCATCACCTTTTGCCAGGAAGCTCACGGCCGATACGAGGTGGAGGAGGGCGTCAGCTGGCAGGCCCTTCAGCAGGACCTCATGCGCATCCATCGCATTTCGAACTTTCGCGTGTATGGCTTTATCACCGCCGAGAAGGTCGACGGTGCGTCCGAGGTCACTTTCAGTCTGAACCGTTTCCATCATTCCCCCCCCCAACCTGCGTCACTTGACGTAGAACATACGACACGTGGCGCAGGCATTCAAGACCGCAGGGCATTGCCGCTGCAGCAACAGACTGCTCACAAGGAATGGGCTTTGTATTGGTTATCGATCCTGTGCAACAGCTTTGGATTGAGCAGTTTGGCGACGCCTTGATCTGGTTTGGGTTGATGCTGAACTCACGTGAAAGTTGCATGCAGATATTTTCATTCTGAATGGCAGCTCCCAACAGCTCCGCCCGCATGCTGGGCTGTGATTGGGGCGTGGAGGCCCCGCCACAGCCTTTTCCTCCCTGGCAACCGTATCATGCTGTTGCGCGTAACAGGACACGCATTCAGGACGTCCAGAAACTTAGATTGACCAATGCGACATTGCGAATAAGTAAATCATGCCAGCAAATCTTCCGGTGAAATCCCGGCCCTGACGGCTTCTTTGAACCAGTCAGGGTGACGACCTCTGCCTGTCCAGGTTATGCTTGCATCATCTGGGTGACGGTACTTTGGAGGGGCAGATTTTCGCTTTTTCTTGGCGACAGTAGCACCGGTGAGTTCTGACAGAGAGAAGCCAAACTCATTTGCCTTGGCCTCAAGCTCTGCCAGTGCCTGCTTTTTCTGACGCTCTTCAAAGCTCTCAATCGCCTTCGTCACTTGCTTGTGTAGGCTCTTGAGTTCAGAGAACTCATTTCTTCAAGATGAATGTTCGACATGATAATATCCTCCCGTACCTATGCCTGACCCTGATATCCAATACTTGCTGCAAGCAATCAAGAGTAGGATTTTGATTGAAAATAAGTCTGAACCGCGCCGGGTTTGCCGGAGGCTGATTGACGTTAGTTACGCGGCCACGGGTTCAGTTTCCAGAGCTGCGTAGAAGTTTGCTTCGGCTTCTGCGGGCGGGATGTTCCCGATAGGCTCGAGCAGGCGGCGGTTGTTGAACCAGTCGACCCATTCGAGTGTTGCGTATTCGACGGCCTCGAAGCTGCGCCACGGGCCGCGACGGTGGATGACCTCAGCTTTGAACAGGCCGTTGATCGTTTCGGCGAGGGCGTTGTCATAGCTGTCGCCGACGCTGCCCACAGAAGGTTCGATACCCGCCTCTGCCAGCCTTTCGGTGTATTTGATGGACAGGTATTGGCTGCCTCGGTCGCTGTGATGCACCAGCCCCATGCCTTTGACCGGGCGACGTTCGTGGACCGCCTGTTCTAATGCATCAAGGACGAAACCGGCGTGAGGGGAGGTGCTGACGCGCCAGCCAACGATCCTCCGAGCATAAGCATCGATCACGAAAGCCACATATGCGAACCCCTTCCAGGTTGCGACGTAGGTGAAATCACTGACCCACAGCATGTTCGGCGCGGGCACCCGGAACTGGCGGTTCACTTTGTCCAGCGGACAGGGCTGCTTTTTGTCGGGGATCGTCGTTCTGTGAGGCTTGCCTCGGATAATGCCCTGAATATCCATATCCTTCATCAACCTCGCGACCGTGCAGCGAGCGACAGTAAAGCCCTCGCGGCGCAGCTGGTGCCAGACCTTGCGCACGCCGTAGACGCTCCAGTTCTCCTCGAAGACACGCCGGATCTCTGGTCGCATCGTCTCGTCCCGGCGCGCGCGATCCGACCGCCGGGTTGGATCGGCCCTCTTGGCCAGATGATCATAATAGGTGGACGGGGCGATCGGCAGCACGTTGCAGATCGGCTCGACCCCGTGCGCATCACGATGCGCGTTGATAAAACCCACCATCACTTCGACCGGCGGTCGAGCTCCGCCAGCGCAAAATAAGCCGACGCCTTGCGCAGTATCTCATTCGCCTGGCGCAGCTCGCGGTTCTCGCGTTCCAACGCCTTCATGCGCTCGGCCATCTCGCTGGAGACGCCCGGACGCTTGCCGCCATTGACCTCGGCCTTCTTGACCCAGTCGTTCAGGGTCTGGGGTGCGCAGCCGATCTTCGCCGCAATCGACATAATCGCCTGCCAACGCGACCCGTGCTGACCCTCATTGTCAAAGACCAGTCGCACCGCGCGTTCACGCACTTCAGGGGAAAACTTGTTCGTTGTCTTGTTCATGATGCTCCATCCTAATCAGGAGTTGGAGCCTCCGGCAAACCCGGCGCGGTTCAGTCCAGGTAAATTTCAACAGCCTTGGGGGCCATGACGAGAAAGCATCACGAATTATCGACATTTCACTTAAGAACAAAATCAATCAGCTTCGAGCCTTGCGCCCACAGCGGCGCAGCATATGGGAGGTTCTGCCGCCATGATATAGGGCACTCTAAACCCCATCTGGACGGTCAACAGCGACAAAAGTTAGTGAACGAAAACTTTCGGAACGGTTCGTTGTGGCGATGGGTTTCGATCTTTTGATACATATTGCCAGCAAGGCGGAGCATTGCAAGTTAGCGCCACCCAAACAAGAGGATGGCGCTGCAGACAGCGATCCAAATCGTCGAGCCACCGGTGAGCCCTTTCCCACCAATCTATTCATTCACAAGATTTGATAGGTACATGGGAGCACATTTAATTCGAAGATGTTCAGGATTTATGCGAACTGGTAAAAAATAGAGCAAAAGTTATTAACCGTTTTGGGTTATCGCTAATCAGTCAACGTTTAGGCTAAAAATGAAGCATCATGAGGTTTTGATGCGGGGATGCCGTGCGAAGAATATTGTTGATGACCAATCACCTTTTTCAGTGGGCTGGAAGTGAGTTAATAATTATCGAACTTGCTGAGTTTTTTCATTCCAAAGGAAAGAGCGTTGTCATTTTTGCTAACGATTTAGATCAACGCTTTATCATGCAGAATATTTCTGAAGAAGTTTTTGTGACCAGTTCGAAGGAAGATATCCACATTGCTGAGTTTGACCTTGTATATTGCCAGCATCAAGTCCTCACGCTCTTCTTAGATCAGCTTATAAGTTTGAAAAGCTTTAATTCGCGGCCCCGGATAGTTTATGGTCATTTATCCCCATATGAGAGGCTGGAGTTCCCAGGTGCTGCTATAGAGTGGTGGTATGCTGATAGAATTCTGTGCAACAGCTTTGAAACATATTCGAAGATGATTGAATTGGGGCTTGATAAGTCGAAGATGAGGGTTTTTCCAAACCCAGCGCCGGATGATTTCTTTGATGTCCCGCTCGCATATATAAAGCCACGAAAGATTCTAGCTATTTCGAACCATTTCCCAAAAGAGGTGCGTGTCGCTCTCAAGATTTTGAAAAAGAACGGTGTTGGTGTTACCCGTCGAGGCACGCAACATGTCAACTTGCGTGTTACACCTAAGGAAAGTCTGATCAACGGCCTCGGCTGCGCCGATATTGCCGCTTGAGGGCACTATGGGGCCAGACAAGCACCGTTTCCAGTGATTTTGGCGCTGTTTGAGCCGCCTGAGCGGCGTTGATGCCGATTTCCGACAAACTCGTCCTCATGCCAGTAGCCGTCGTCGGACGAGGAACAGGTTGCCGAGCGCGAACAGTGTGAACAGATGGGCCCGGTTCTTTGCCAAACCGCGATACCGCGTTTTCATGTGACCGAACTGCCGCTTGATGACCCGGAAGGGATGTTCGACCTTGGCGCGCACCATGGCGATGATCCGGTTGATCTCCTCGTCGATGGGGTCGAGCTTGCCGCCCTTGGGCGCCTTGCGCATCACACCCCAGACCTTGCCATCCTTGCTGAACGCAGCCTCGCGCTCGGCGCTGACATAGCCCTTGTCGGCCCAGACCGACTTCTCTTCGCCATGGAGCAGTTCATCCCAGACCCGGCTGTCGTGCACCTTTGCGGTCGTGGCCTCTAGGCTGTGGACAGTGCCGCTGTCCACGTCGACACCGACATGGGCCTTCATGCCAAAATACCAGTCATTGCCCTTCTTTGTCGAAGACATCTCGGGGTCCCGCGCCCTGGCCTGGTTCTTGGTCGAAGACGGCGCATCGATAATCGTGGCATCCACCAGCGTGCCAGAGCGCAGCGTGATCCCCTTGTCTGCCAGATGCGCGTTCACTTCGGCGAAGATCACCTCGGTCAGCCCGTGACGCTCAAGAAGATGCCGGCAGTTGAGGATGGTGGTCTCGTCGGGGATGCGGTCATAGCCCAGTTCGATCCCAGCGAAGCGGCGCATCGCTTCACTGTCATACAGCGTCTCTTCGGCCATCGGGTCGCTCAGGGCGTACCAATTCTGTAGGAAGTAAATGCGCAGCATCGTCTCCAGCGGCATCGGAGGCCGCCCGCCCTTCGGCCCAACCTTCGGGTAATGTGGCGCGATCAGCGCAAGCAGCCGCCCCCACGGAACCACCGCATCCATCTCTGCCAGAAACTGCTCGCGCCGTGTGATCTTCTTCTTCATCGCGTCGCAAAGGCCGGGAATGGCGGGCTGTTTGGGCATGAACACGGTCTCCTTCGATCGATGCCCGCAGCCTACCACATCACACTGAAACCGGCAGGTTTTTCAGACTTTCCCTAAAGACATGCTGCAGCATGACATGGTGTTGACGATCGGCAAATCCGTTCAATATGCCATGGCAGCTAGGCGACCAGTTTATGTGTATGACAGGTTTGGTGGGCCTGGTTGGATTACATCTGAAAACTTCAAAAATGCCGAGAAGTTCAACTTTTCTGGTCGATGCGTCGGTCAGGAAAAAAGAGCTGAAGAAATTGCATCCGAGATACTCGCAAGAATTGATCAAGGTTTTGACGCCGACTGCTATCATGATGTTGTCCGTGATAGGTTTAGGCTCAGCGCTCATGTTAAGTCAGCATTTACGGATCTCGGTGCTGATAGCATGGCGCGGCAGTCAAACTACAGGCCGGATGTTGTTTTAGAAAGCATGTTTAAAAGGGAAAAACAAAGCTATGAAGATCAGATTTTTTACAGAAACAGGCGTCGCAAGAAAAAGCTTTTCAAAGCCATGAGAAATTGGCTTTTTGGAAAGCTACATATTTCGTGAGTCTCTGTTGCACAAGCTTGGAGGGGATTCATCTTGTGTCTCCGGCATGGTCGTAGGGATGCATGAGCAGACACATCCCCCACCTTACAGGACTAGGAATTTGCCAACCTGCAATGAAGCGCTCAAGCGCATCTCGGGAATTGCTGCGGAATTCCCTGACAGGCAGTGAGCGGGGCAGGCATCATCGTCGAGGACGAACGCGAGAGCGCAAGGGACTTTTACCCACGGTTGCTACACTCAAGGTTCACACCGCCGTCATCAGAGGCTGCACAGCACTGGTACCTGACATAGCAGCCGTTGAGTCAGTCTGTCCGAAAAAAGGGCAGGTCTGCCGAGAAGCCATTTTATCAAAGAAAGCAACTGCGCCACCAAACACACGTGTTCCGTCTGCACTGAGGCACGATCAATACTGAAAAGGCACATGCAAATTTTCTCAACGCGCTTCGATTGAACAGACCTTTTCGATATCATCAAAAAAGAATTCTACCGGGACCGACAAGGCTTTTGAAATCAAGAAAAGCCTGGAGGCGCTTACCCGATTCTTCCCAGTTTCATACTTTTGTATTTGTTGGAGCCTGACACCAACTTGGTTGGCTAGTTCGTGCTGAGAGACACCTAACCCCCACCTGCGGTATCGAATGCGTTTTCCGACCTCCTGGTCAATTGGATGTATCATTAAGTAATCCTCACGCTACCATTCAAACTAGATAATGGATGCAGGCCCGGCCTATTTCAATTTGTCTAACGATTAATATAATATGACAATAGTATAAATTATTGAATAAATTGGAGCTCCTGTATCATGTAAGCGCTGATCAATTTCAGAGGTGTAAGTGAGTTTATAGCGGTACTCAGTGCCAGATGTGCGCGATATAGGAGACCCTTCGTGTGGGGATATCACGGCTTGCGACGCGTTTCCGCGGTTGTAGCGATATTCTGGCAGTTGTAGCCAGGGGAGAACGATAGATCACCTTCGAGATGCAGAACGAGCGACGGCGCTGGTTTTTCTGGGGCAAGGCCATTTCCAGATAGCAATTTCGTGGCTGCTCACGCTGAGCGACGGCGCAGAAAGGTCGCATCGCAAGCGCATGGGGGCGCTTTTGTTGAACTGCAGAGCAAGTCGGCGCTGGAGGCGGCCGCCAATTCGGATGAGATCGAGGCTTGATGGCCCCAGCAGGCGGAAGGCTGGATCATCTGACCCGGCTACTGCGCTACCAACGCCCGCTCTTGCCCGGCACGCGGCGGGTCTAAAGCATTTCGAGTTTATGTAGGAGCATACCCGGCCTCGCAAAAGTAGTTCCAGCATTCCTAAGGTGTGTAGAGATCACAGATTTTGCCGAGGGCTTCGAACAGTCCAGTGAATGACCGCGCTCCAATGCGCCTCAGGTGGGCTTTGAGTTTTGAGAACGCCATTTCTATCGGGTTCAGGTCCGGGCTGTAGGGCGGCAAAAACAGGAACCAGCAGTCGTGAGCACGCAGGAGCGCCTCGGCTTCTTTGTTGCGATGGGTGGCCAGGTTGTCGAGGACGACGGCGGTACCGGGTTCGATCTCGGGTATCAGCACGTCACGGATGTAAGCGACAAAGGCTGGGCCGTCCATTGCTCCCTTGATGACCCAGGGTGCAACCAGATCGGATGGACTCAAGCCAGCAATCAGGGTCTGGGTGCCCCATGATCCAAAAGGGGCGGATGCTGTCAGCCTTGTGCCGCGCATGGAGCGACTGCGTATCCGCGTCAGATTGGTTTTGACCGATGTTTCGTCAATGAACACAACGCGTTCAGGCATTGCGCTGATCGCAGGGACACGATGTGCAAACCAATCAGCTCGTGCGCGCTTTACCCTTGCGCGCTTGCGTTCATCCGCAATGAGGCTCTTTTTTTATACGTATAACCCAACCGCTTGAGGGCTTGATCGATGCCGGAGACGGACGCGGTCACGTCATGCGCATCCGCCAGAGCACCCTGAAGTTCCTTGAGCGTGATGTCTGGGTCTTGATGGATCAACTCGACCAGAAAGTCATGGTAGGGGGCGAGCCTTCCATAACCGGTGTTGCGCGGGTTATCGGCAGGCGTCAGGCCCAGCCCCTGCTTGAGCTTTTGAGCAAGGCGCGACGCCGATGCAGCGGAAATTATCAATCGACGACCGATCTTACGACCTGTCAGACCTTGGCCAAAGAGCACTTCAAAACGGGCTCGAATATCGGCAGAAGGCGGGTTGGGCATGATCTGATCCTCCTGAACAGGATGAATCAGAAAAACAGCCCGCTGTGAATCCCCTTTGATTCAATGAACGCTGGAACCGCTTTAGGGTCGCAGATCCTGATCCCGTCGTGCCGGACAATTCCGCCAAGGCGAACCGACAATACGAGCCTAAGGTTAATGGTAGGTGAACGGGGCGGTCAGCAATACCAAGCAGAATGATTCAATGCATGATAAAACGTTTCGCGCAAAAAAAGCCATGTCACTGTGTGCGTCCTGGCGCGCGATTTGGAAGCTCAAGATCAGCTTCCTGGACGGTCAATCTGCGCCAAAGCAAAATAATAGGACGCGGCTTCGCGCAGGACCTCATTCGTCTGGCGGAGTTCTCGGTTCTCGCGCTCCAGAGCCTTCATCTTCTGAGTCATCACGTTTGGGATGCCTGCGCGCTGCCCGTTAGCGGCCTCGGCCTTTTTGACCCACGCGTTTAGGGTCTGAGGGGCGCAACCCACCTTAGCCGCAACCAATATGACTGTCTGCCAGCGCGAATCAGTCTGACTGTTGGCGCCCAAAACCAACTGCACAGCGCGCTCACGCGCCTCGGAGGAGTATGTGTTCGCCTTCTTCTTCATGACGCTCCGTCGTACTTGGGGGGCACTCAGCATACTCGGTGCTGATTGGTCACACATGCTTCAGGGCAAGGAAGTTGTTGCAGTGGCGCAGCATTAGCCAATCGAGGCGTCTGCATTAATTTCAATCCGAGCCTGAAAAAGCGCATTGTTGGCCAGAGCTGCGTCGATTGCACAGTCCAGATCACCTTTCTTGAAGGGATAACGCAGGGTGGCATCGCAGATGCCAGCGCGTTCGGTGCTGAAGTCGTGCGATTTTGCGCGGTTGGAAAAAATGATCAGCGGTATGGATGGGAATGAGAGGCGCAAGTCTCTGAGAAACTCAAACCCACGCGAAATGCCACCTAGGACTTCGATGTCGATCAGAAAGCAGAGATGATCAAGTCCCAGCGATCTCCGACGCCGCTCCAGCCATTCGACCATCTTAAACTTGTCGGTGTGGTTCGACCCTAGCTTGCCGCAACGGTCGAGCCAACGCAGTTCCTGCGGTGCATCTGCCAAAGCAAAACTAGAGGTCAAGCAAACCAACTTGATGCGAGATGGGTCTGCCAAAGATTGAGGCAATAAATCAATCGCGGCGTTTTCCTGGTGCAGCATTAGCTCAACCTTCCTCATAAAACTTGTACAAGTATGCCAAGTCTCCAACATTATCTCGAATAAACATACGAATAAAAAACAATAAAATTGAACAAAAAAAAATAATAAAGATAAAATTATAAACAAAAGTATAAAAAATTTAGCTAAATAGAATATAGGGGAAGTCAGGAAATGCTGGGCTCCTTTGTGGCCGTTGTGCGCGCAGGCGTAAGTATTATGCATAAGTATAAAAAGTAAACTTTTTACCGGGTGCAAACTGATAAATCGTGGGTTAACCACGGAGATGAGTGAAACGTCGGAGCACGTTGCAGCGTTGCGGGATGTTTTGCATGGTAGCGAAGGAGACCGAGAATTGGAGAGCTTCATGTTGATTTCCACCGAGAACTGACCCGGTTAGCGTCCTAATTTCCATTGAGAATTGACCCATGTGACCCTTCCCCCACGCGACGAGCGCAGGGGGGCAACGGAGTGATCCACATGGGACTTTTGAACATTATACGGAAGCTGCGTTTGCGGCATGGCCTCCCGATCCGGGAGATTGCCCGACGGACTGGTCTGTCGCGCAATACGATCAAGAAGTATCTGAACGCGGGGGCGATCGAGCCTTCCTTTTCGACGCCGGAGCGGCCCAGCAAGCTCGATCCTTTTGCCGACAAGCTGGCAGGCTGGTTGAAGACCGAGGCGGGGAAGTCGCGTAAGCAACGGCGGTCCCTGAAGCGGATGCATGCTGATCTGGTCGCGCTCGGCTTCACCGGATCCTACAATCGCGTGGCGGCCTTCGCCCGGGAGTGGCGCGCAGATCGCCAGCGAGAGCAGCAGACGACAGGTCGCGGCACATTCGTCCCGCTCCTGTTCCGCCCGGGTGAGGCCTTCCAATTCGACTGGAGCGAGGATTATGCCATTCTGGGCGGCGAGCGCACGAAGCTTCAGGTGGCACATATCAAGCTGTCATACAGCAGGGCGTTTCTTGTTCGGGCCTATCTGCTGCAGACACATGAGATGCTGTTCGATGCCCATTGGCATGGGTTCCGCGTCCTTGGCGGCGTGCCGGAGCGCGGCATCTATGACAACATGAAGACAGCCGTAGATCGGGTTGGTCGCGGCAAGGAGCGCCAGGTCAACATGCGCTTCCTCGCCATGGCGAACCACTACGTCTATGAACCTGAGTTCTGCAATCCGGCTGCGGGCTGGGAGAAAGGCCAGGTTGAGAAGAACGTTCAGGATGCCCGGCCGCGCCTGTGGCAACCGATACCGGACTTCCCCGATCTCGCAGCGCTGAACGCCTGGCTGGAACAGCGCTGTCTGGAACTCTGGCGCGAGATCCCTCACGGCACGCTTTCTGGCTCGATCGCTGATGTCTGGGCGGCGGAACAGGCTGCGCTGATGGCCTTGCCGCCCGCTTTTGACGGGTTTGTCGAACAGAGCAAGCGCGTCTCGCCGACGTGCCTGATCAGCTTCGAGCGCAATCGCTACAGCGTGCCTGCTTCATTTGCCAACCGGCCCGTCAGCTTGCGGATCTATCCTGACCGGCTGGTCGTGGCGGCCGAGGGCAACATCCTGTGCGAACATACCCGTGTGATCGAGCGTAGCCACCACCTCCCACCGCGCACGATCTACGATTGGCGGCATTATCTGGCCGTCATCCAGCGCAAGCCCGGTGCGCTACGGAATGGGGCACCCTTTGCAGAGTTGCCACCCGGCTTCAGGCAACTGCAGGAGAAGATGCTGCGCCGCCCGGGTGGAGATCGGGAGATGGTCGAGATCCTGGCGCTTGTCTTGCATCACGATGAACAGGCCGTGTTGAAGGCCGTGGAGCAGGCTCTGGCTGAGGGCGTGCCGACCAAGACGCACGTGCTAAACATCCTGCACCGGCTGATTGACGGCAAGACCACTGAAGGGCCGGACATCGACACGCCCCAGTCTCTGATCCTGCACCGCGAACCCAAGGCCAATGTCGAACGCTATGATGGCCTGAGAGCCCGGAACACCGGAGGCCGCCATGCGTCATGATCCTGCCAGTGGCGCCATCGTCATCATGCTGCGCAGCCTGAAGATGTATGGGATGGCACAAGCCATCACCGATCTGATCGAGCAGGGCGCGCCCGCCTTCGAGGCTGCTGTGCCAATCCTGTCCCAGTTGCTGAAGGCTGAATTGGCGGAACGCGAGGTGCGCTCCATTGCCTATCACATGAAGGCTGCGCGCTTCCCTGCCTACAAGGATCTCTCCGGCTTCGACTTCGCCGCCAGCGAGATCAATGAGGCCACAGTCCGCCAGTTGCATCGCTGTGAGTTTATGGACGGGGCACAGAACATCGTGCTGATCGGCGGGCCGGGAACGGGCAAAACCCATGTCGCTACCGCAATCGGCATCCAGGCCATCGAGCACCACCGGCGTAAGGTCCGCTTCTTCTCGACCATCGAACTCGTCAACACGCTCGAACAGGAGAAGGCAAAGGGAAAGGCTGGACAGCTTGCCGAGAGCCTGACGCGCCTCGATCTCGTGATCCTCGATGAACTGGGCTACCTGCCGTTCAGCGCATCTGGCGGGGCGCTACTCTTCCATCTGCTGAGCAAGCTTTACGAGCGCACCAGTGTCATCATCACAACCAACCTCAGCTTCAGCGAATGGGCCAGCGTGTTCGGGGATGCAAAGATGACAACTGCACTGCTCGATCGTCTCACGCATCGCTGCCACATCCTGGAGACCGGAAACGACAGCTTCCGCTTCAAAGCCAGCTCCGCCACAGCGGCCAGAAAAAAGAAGGAGGCAAGTCATGTCTTGACCGAAGACTGACCCAAAATTCATAATCAGAGGTGGGTCAGTTCTCGATGGAAAACCCGGGTCAGTTCTCGGTGGAAATCAACACGATACGACACCTGAGAAGCTTAAAGCGCAAGCGCGGTAAGGAAACGACATGTCTGATATCGACTTCAAGACGTTGTCGCGTGAGATGGCTGGCCGTGAAGGTTTGGGTGCCTCAGCGATCATGTTCACGATCATAGCGCTTGTGGCCTTGGTGCTCGTTTGGGCAAACTGGGCAGAGCTTGACAATGTTACACGCGGTGAGGGACGGATTGTCTCCTCAGTACAGAACCAGTTGGTTCAGGCTTCTGAGGGCGGGGTTATTCTGAGACGTTACGTGTCTGAGAATACAGTTGTCGCAGAGGGGGAGGTTCTTTTTGAAATTGACCCGGTAGATGCAGGAAGCGAACTTAATCGACTGGTTCAGCGGCTTGCAGCCCTCGATATTAAAGAATTGCGGTTGCGAGCAGAAATCAACGGAGCGGAATTTTCAATCTCCAATGAGTTGAACGCCCGCTCACCAATGGTCGCCCTGACGGAGCAAAGTCTCTTCTCTGCCAGGCGGTCTGAATTGGCGGGTCAGCTTGCTGTCTTGCAGCAGCGCTTTGAACAACGCAAGCAGGACCTCAGGGCTGGTGAGAGTGTTGCAGGAACGGCAGAACGTACGGCAGGATTTCTCGATGAAGAAATAGCTGTTGTTGCTCCGCTTGTCAGTGAAAATATTGCGCCGGCAACGCGTCTCCTGGAGCTACAGCGTCAGCTAGAGCAAGTTCGGGGAGAAAGAGACAGAGCACAAGTTTCGGAAATCGGCATCAACGCCGCTCAGGCGGCTCAAACAGCGCCAAAATCACTGGAAACGGTGCTTGTCTGGCCCCATAGTGCCCTCAAGCGGCAATATCGGCGCAGCCGAGGCCGTTGATCAGACTTTCCCTAAGTCATCAGCGAATGTTTTTTCGCTAAAGTTAAATTCATCTAATACACGAAGAAGTGAACTAATCTTCTTTGCAGCATCAGATACTTCTGAAAGGCTATCTGAGGCTACATATATATCGCTACACATTTTCCACAACTTTGTAAGTTTAACTTGTGCCACTTTGATATCACTCTCCCGACAAATATTCTCCCCCTTTATGGAGAAAAAAATAAAATTTTTTGATATAAATTCACATAGATTGGCATGAAAGCCATCGAAAGATAGCATATTTTAGCGAAGAGGTAATTATACATCAATAGATAAAAATATTACCTATTAATTCTATCGTTTTTTGGCGGGCTTTGTTTCTACAGTAAGCACTAGGGGTCTGCTCGGTGTGAGCCCAGGGCTTACTTTTTTTCAAAAGTATCTGGGGATTTCAGGGGCTGGCTTGAGGCAATGTCTTTTCAAGAAACGAAACCCAAGCTGCTGAACTTTTGCGGGCTGTGACCTTTGTTGTAGGTGGGGAGGCAAAAATAAATGGGATCCAATGCAGGTTGATCAAGAGAAAAAGATCATCGAGATCGTAGGCAAGCAGATACTGATAACTGGGCTCCTCAAAGACTATCTCGAGATGCACACTTGCCATGATGTTAGGTTGGCAAACGAAGAGCTAGATGTTTTGAAAGATGATCTTGTTCGGAGAGCGCCAGATTTGGTAATATTTGATGCGGGGCTCATAAATCGGGGCACTCGTGAATGGTTTGATTGTGAAGCAAAGAAGTATCAAAATTCGCTTAGAATCCTTATGGGTCAGTCAGGTTTGAGCAGTTTTATTGTGGAGCTTTTTTCGGTTGGTGTGTCAGGTTATGTCCCTTATGACACGCCTCGAAACTCGCTAGTTGCAATCATCGAATTGGTGTTGGCTGGTGAGAAATTTTTTCCGCAAAATTCTGTTGAAAAAAAGTCTTACACTGGCGCGACGGATAATTTCATTTTTGACGGTATGACAAAGCACGAAATAACAACACTGAAATACCTGGCTGAAGGATTAAGCAACAAGGAGATTGCAAAGAGAATTGGAAAGAGCGAGGTTAGTGTAAAGTTATATACGACCTCAATCTTTCAAAAGATTGGTGCTAAGAACCGTACTCATGCAGTTGTTCTTGCGTTTCGTAATGGAATTGGGGTTGCTGAGCAGTGATTTAGTATGCGTTCGGCTTACACCACCAGTGCCTGGTGTGTAGCGTATCAAGAAAGGCTCGAAACGCGCTCTCACTGTAACATGATCGTCAGTTCATGTGGCGACGGATTGCCAGTAGAGCTATTTAGCCGCTTAACGCGTCCCCTTAATCTAGCCTATTGAGCCTGCCATGAAGTATGAAATATCGCAAGAACGGATGGCCTCTTTTGAGAGTTTTCTTGAGAAATGCCAGACTGGAGATGTTATTGTGTACCATGAAGGTGAGTCATGTGCTGGATCATATCGTGCTGCAGCTAGGATTGCCTCTGAGACTGGAAAAGTGATTTTGGTCCAAAAAAAGTTGGGGCCCTTCCGATTTCAATATATTGCTATTGTTCGTTAACCGGTAACTCCATTCACATTGATGGACTTCTTTTTGGTGTTCGGCGCATTTCTATCCATTGGTCGCTTTTAGCTGAGAGATTATAGCGTTTCAGGGCGAAGTCATCTTTGTGGGCTGGACTTGGCCGCCAGATCAACTCTTTCAATATGGCATGTTACTGAGCGGGGATCCTGTTTGCTGAATGGGAATTACGGTTTCGCACTTTCCGAATGATCCCTCAAGTCGCATTTTTTGAACTATGCCATTTATTGCTGTCTCCATTGTGCACAAAAAACCTGTCGGGAATGTAGTGTGAATAAAACTTGGTGAATTTCTTGTTCTTCAACCCCCTTTGAAAACGTCTTCCATTTTCCGCGACGTATTCACAGATTTCTTGAAGCGTCAATTGACAGCACGTGGTGCATCCAATCTTGCATGACCTTTCGTCTTTGTTCGAGAAGATCAGATCTTGCATATGTGCGTTCAACGATTCCACCGATCTTGTGACCAAGAACCATTTCTGCAACTTCATAACTGCAGGCTTCAGTTTCTTGAACCCATGTGCGGAAGGATGTTCGGAAGCCATGAGGTGTGCTGCCTGCCTTCATGCCACGCAGAGTTTTCTCTACTGCAGTATTTGAGATCGGGCTTTTTCCACGCTCACCAGGAAAAATCAGATCGAAGCCCAGCTCCTTGCGTTGAAGCGCCATGTCGATCAAGGGCCGAACCAGAGGAACACGGAAGTCCTCGACCTTGCCTTTCTGGCCTTTGACCCGATCGGCCGGCACGGTCCAAGTGGCAGTATCGAAGTCAATCTCGGAGACACGGGCACCTCTGGCTGACTCTATCCTGACGGCTGTGAGGATGATCCATCTGTTGCAGTCACCGCCAATTGTGCTGGGGAGACGGGCATACAAGGCGGGTAGTTCTTGCCAGTCTACGGAAGCCATATGTTGTACCTGATGATGGACAACACCTAGCATTTCTCGCGCGGACTCCACTATCTCTGGGTGTACGTGAAAGCCCATCCGCTTGGCGGAGCGCAGGATGATGTTGGTTCGCTGGATCACTTTTCTGGCGGTCGGAGGTTTCGATTTCCAGATAGGCCGGAGCGCATCTATCAGATCCCGCTGAGTGATCTGGGAGCCTGGCTTCTTGCCAATGGCGGGTATGATGTAGAGGTTGATAGGATTTATCCATTGCCCTCTGGTGCCTTCACCGCGCAGCGATGCTTTGCGAGCTTCAAAGACCATTTCTGCCAACTCCGAGAAAGTAGGATCTTCTCTCTGAGCTTCTTTTTTCTGCCTCTCTTTGTCAGCATTCCGGCTGCTGATAGGATCCTGACCCTTGGCCAGGAGAAATGCCCATTGATCTCTGAGCTTGCGTGCTTGGGCTAGAGATACAACAGGCCAGGTTCCCAAACCCATATCTTTGCGTTTTCCGAGGTGCGAATAGCGAAAAACCCACTTGCCTGTCTCACCTCTCTTGACGAGCATCAAGCCTCGGCCGTCTTGAAGCTTGCCATCTCCCGCTTTTTGAATGGTGGCGTTGAAGAGTTTGGCCATTTTTCTGGTCCCACATCTGGTCCCACATGTGCTGCTGGGATCCATTGGTGCATCATGCGACACTATGAGACGAAAAACTCTATCATTTGACTGAAAAATCAAGGAAAAAAAGGCGGCCTGAGACAATGTGAGAAGAATTGGGATTGACTCCCTACTCCTTCTGGGATCGCCAAGTTACACCGCGTTTGCGGTTGCTTCAGTTGGGGCGAACTGCTGCTAAGCGCGACGAAGCTGCCATTTGGCAATATCGCGGGATAGCAGCATCTTCCAAGCCAACCCTAGAAATCCTTCAGAAGGCGGGTCGTTTCCGGGTCGAGGAACCCTGCAACAGTCGCTTCGGTTTCCAAATGCAGTGCCTGATGCAGCCCACCGGCCATTGCCTGATTCAGAACACGTTTCATTGCCCGGGTGGAGAGGGTCGGCAAGGCGGCCAATTGCGTTGCAACCGCTTCGGCCTCGGCCAGCAGTTTTTCATCCGCCACCACCTTCCAGGCGACACCGATCTCTTGCAGTTCAGCGGCCGAGTATCGCTGTCCGAAGAAGAGCATTTCACGTGCTTTCAAAGGGCCGACAATACCGGGCAAGATCGAGGTCACGGCACCCGTCACGAACAGGTTGAGTGACACCTCGGGGAAAAAACCCTTGGCGCTTTCGGCCCAGATCGGAAAGTCGCAATTGATCGCCCATTCGAAACCGCCGCCGACGGCCCAGCCGTTGATCGCGCCGACGACAGGCTTTGCCCCCATGACGATTGCCACCGTCGCGCGCTGGATCGCGTCGACGAGGGCGCGGGCCTCTTCTTCGGTTTCAGGGTGCACATGCTCGTGCCGGTCATCCCCCGCGCAGAACGCGCGCCCTTCGCCGGTCAAGATGATGGCCCGGGTGCCGGGGTCACGATTGGCATCGTCGAATGCGACCGAGATTTCGTCGATCAGGCGACGGTTCATCGCGTTCATTGCATGCGGCCGGTTCAGGGAAATCGTCCTGACACCTTCTGCCGTCATCTCCGAGCGGATGGTTTCATAGGTAAAGCTTGTCATTCATAGCTCCTGATCACACGTTTCGTTTTGCCCTCGGTTCGCGGGAATGTTCCATGGGGGACGATTCTCACGCGGATCGTGGCGCCCAGCTTTTGTTTGAACCGCTCTTCCATGCGTCGGCTTAGCGTGCCGTCGTCCTGACCGTCTGCAGCCAACTCTGCCTGCACGGGCAGCACGTCATAAGGTGGTGGTGTGTCCAGGACGATCCGGTAATCGCCCGACATTTCGTCAAAGCTTGTCACAACGGCGGCCACCATGCTCGGAAACATGTTCAGCCCCCGCACGACCACCATGTCGTCCGACCGACCAATGACCCGGAACCGAAAGCCCGCACAGCCGCAGGCGCAGGTTTCCGTGTTCTCGATCCGGATGATGTCGCCCGTGCGAAACCGGACCAGCGGCTGGCATTCGCGCGTCAGGTGGGTCAGTACCAGCTCGCCTGCGTTCCCGGCCTCAACCTTCTTGGGTGTCCCGCTGTCGGGATCGATCAGTTCCACATGCAGCACATCATGGGCCACGAAATGCAGCGCCGTGTCGTGTGTGCATTCGGATGCGAAATTGCAGAAAACGTCGGAGACGCCGTAATTCGCGTTCCGCGGTTGCATTCCCCAAGTATCGCTCAGGCGTTTGCGGAATGCAGGGTCATCGATGCCGGGCTCGCCTCCGAACAGCCCCAGCTTAAGCCCAAGGTCGCGGGGGGTGAGATGGGGGAATTTCTCTGCGATGACCCGCTCCAAGACGGCCGGATAGGACGGTGTGCAGGAAATCGCGGCAATCCCGGTTTCCAGTATCGTGTTGATCAGCAATTCGGTCGAACCAACGCCGAAGGGCACGACGGTTGCGCCGGTGCGTTCCAGCGTCAGGTGATCGGTCAGTCCGCCCATCCACATTTGGTAATTCAAGCAGTGAACCACCATCGTGCCAGCTTTCAGCCCTGCAAGCGATTGCGCCCGACCACCGACGATTTCGGTGATTTCGCAATCCAGCGCGCTCATCGCAAGGTTCATCGCCTGACCCGTGGTTCCCGATGTCCGATGCAGCCGGCTGACCTTTTCAGGAGGTGCTGCCAGGTAGTCACCAAAAGGTGGCGAGGCAGGCTGCGACAGCCGCAGGCCCGCCTTGTCCGAAAACGGCAATTCGGCAATGTTCTCCAGCCGTGCGGGCGGTTTCTGCCCATCCCAGAGCTTTTGGTAAAAGCTCGAGTTCTCGGCGACGTAGGCGCTTTGCCGTTCCCAGGCCTGCTGCCGGTGCTCCGCGATCTTGTCCAAGGGCATCAGGTGCCCGTCCTGAAGCAAGCTCATTTCTTCATGCCTTTCATCCAGATGTCGGTAAGTGTGGCGATCACCGCTTCCGGATCCTGGGAAATCGAGGCAATCCACGGGTCCTCGGAAACAAAGAGGGCAGTCAGATACTGGTCGACCATGCCACCAAGCGCATAGGCCCGGCGCATCATTTCGTCTGCCTCGGAATGTCCGGCCTGGTTTTGTCTTTGAAGCGAGCGAACAACAGTGTTTGCCCACTCGTTGTTGAGATGCTGGAACGCCGCCCGCGCCTCGGGAAAGGCGTCGATGCCCATGACGAGGCATTTCATCAAACCAGCATTTGCCTTGAACAGCGCGTAATAGGCTGCCGTCGTATCACGGACGGGGTCCTTGCCTTGCCGCGCGGCAGACCGCATCCGGATTTGAACATAGTCGACAAAAAGGCCGAGCACCTCTGCCAGGATCGTGTTCAGATTATCAAAGTAGACGTAGAAAGTTCCATGGGCTACGCCTGCTGCCTTGCACAGACCCGAAACGGTGAGGCGATCAAATGGCTCTGAGGCAAGCAGCTCGGCGCAGGTCACCATCAAATCCTTGCGTGTGCGCTCTCCCTTGCGAAGGCTTTCCCGGTCGCTGGCAAGCCAATCGCAAAACTCATTCTGACTGCGCGCGTTTTCCGCAGGATGAATTGATAGACTGTTCATTCTTTCGCTTTTCTCCAGGCGAATACATGTCGCGCTGATCGCTTCTCAAAGGTTGGGCTGTCGCCGCCCGCCGAGAGCCTGGGCCGATTTTTGCCCAGACGTCTTCGGCTCTCTGCAACAGAAGCCAACGAACATCAGGCTGACATAAAAATGAAACTGATGTCAATTTTAATTACTGACCTGATCTCGACTGTTGCTGTCAGTCTAATTCCGACCTGTCTCTGTCAGGACAGCAGGCGACTGATCCTGGCTCTGAGCTGATATTGCGGAACACAGCAGCTTTGGGCTCGAATCCGACCTTGGCTGCACCGGCCACGAACCTCAGATTTCAATGGCCCCTGCAATTGCAAGCGCGTCATCGTGCTTCACGCCGAGATACCTGGCAGTGCTGTCCATTATCGTGCCATTCAATGAGGTGCACCTCAGGCAGGTCGAGATAGCGCATCTGGTCACCCCAGAACTCCTTGGTGGATTTTCTCATGGCTGGGCCTCTCGCTGGGGTCTCTTGCTCGATGTCCTTATTGCAGCTGTCCTGCTTTGCAGGCGCAAGCCATCGAACACGCAGCAGGTTGCACATGTGGTCAAGGCCTGCGCGAGACGGTTCAGCATTCCTTCCGCATACTTGCCGTTCACGCTTGAGTTCTATCGGGAAGACCCAGACCCAAGGAAATTCTTGACGGGTTTGCCTGCCAGATGTCTTGCGCCCGCCTGTCGCCAGATAAACCGCCCGCCAAGGGGCGGGCCTTTACTTTTTTGCTACTCATCCTGCACAGCCCAAGTTTCACAGGTTTAGGCGTCAGGCTCGCGCGTTTGTGGGTTTTGAGCTGGAAGAGGTTGTGCACATGTCTGATTCCAAAAGTTTCGTGCTGCCGGAAGGTACAGATTGCACAAGAGCGCACTCTTGCGCCTTATCTGCAATTCGCGCCGGTGACGCCTTGGGGCCATGGTCAGCCGTCGCCGAAACTGTCTGCATATTGCAGTCGCAGGTCACGCTTGAGGATCTTGCCGCTTGCGTTCTTGGGCAATCCATCCGCGATAACCACATGTTTGGGGGCCTTGAAACCGGCAAGCGTGTCGCGGCAATAGGACATGACGGCCTCTGAAGTCAGGGGCATACCCGCCTTGGGCACGACGACGGCCATGACCGCCTCGATCCATTTGGGATGGGGAACGCCGAAAACCGCGACCTCTGCCACCTCGGGATGGCGGAAGATCGCCTCCTCGACTTCGCGGCTGGCGACATTCTCGCCGCCTGTCTTGATCATATCCTTCTTGCGGTCCACCACGTAGAGATAGCCGTCTGCATCGAAGCGCCCCAGATCGCCGCTGTGGAACCACCCATTGCGGAACGCATCGGCCGTCTTGGCGGGGTCATTGTAATATTCGCTGATCAGATGCGGGCTGCGGTGGACGATCTCGCCCACTTCGCCGACAGGAACCGGGTTGTCATCGTCATCCACAACGCGGGTTTCGACATTCAGCGCGGGTTGGCCTGCCGATCCAAGTTTGCGCAACTGGTCCTGTGGCTTGAGGATGGTGGCCAGCGGCGCCATCTCGGTCTGGCCGTAGAAGTTGAACAGTCGCATGTCGGGCAGGCGGGTGGACAGTTCCTCGATGACCGCCGTAGGCATGATCGACGCGCCGTAATAGCCCGCCTTCAGGCTGCTCAGGTTGCGCTTGTCGAAATCGGGGTGGCGCAGCAGGGCGATCCAGATGGTGGGCGGGCAGAACAGCTTTGTCACGCCATGCGCCTCGACCGCAGCCAGCATTTCGGCGGGATCGGCCTTGTCATGCAGGATCGAGGTCACGCCAAGGTAAAGATCGGGACTGAGGAAGCAATCAAGCTGCGCGCAGTGAAACAGCGGCAGGCAGTGCAGGGACACGGCATCGGCGGTCATTTCGCCGTCCACGATGCAGCTGACATATTGCGCGTAAAGCGCAGCCGAGGACAGAAGCGCGCCTTTGGGGCGGGATTCCGTGCCGCTGGTATACATCATCTGGATCGGATCGTCGGCGGCGATGTCGTTCCACACTTCGGTGTCGTCAGCGTGGTCCAAAAGGGTGGTCACGGATTCCCAGCCCGATGGCAGCGGGCCGCCCGCGTGGGGAATGGCAAAGCGCGGCAGGGACGCGCCCATTTCGGTCAGCGCGGCATCGGCTGTGGCGCAAAGCGCGTCTTCCGCGATCAGCATGCGCGCCCCGGAATGGTCGAGGATATAGGCCACATCGGTGGCGTTCAGCATGAAGTTGACAGGCGTCGTGACCGCCCCCAGGCGCGCCAGCGCGAAGCGCAGTACCACGAAGGAGCGGTTGTTATGGGTGAAAAGTGCCACCCGGTCGCCCTTGGTGATCCCGCGCGCGGCCAGCGCATTCGCGGCGCGGTTCACGGCGCGGTCCAGCTGGGCAAAGCTGTCGCTGTGGTCGCGGAATACCAGCGCGGTCTTGTCCGGCATGCGCGCCGCCGACCGGCGCAGAAGATCGCCCAACTGTTGCCCGCGCGCGCGGCGGATGTGATCTGCGGTCTGCATCCCATTCGTTCCTTCTTGTTCGGTCTTGGACCTATCTGAGCATTTCCGGCAAAGTCAGCACAAGCGCGGGATAGGCGCACAGGATCGCGACAAGGATCAGGTCCATCACGATGAACCAGAAGACCCCGCGGAAAATCGCTGTCGTCTTGACCAGATCACCGACTACGCTTTTGATGACAAATACGTTCATGCCGATGGGGGGCGTGATCATGCCGATTTCCAGCAGTTTGGTCAGCACGATCCCGAACCACAGCAGGCTCCAGCCCGATGCATCGACGACCGGCAGGATGATCGGCAACGTCAGCAGCATGGCGCCGATGGGTTCCAGAAACATTCCCATCAGCAGATAGACCAGCACGATGCCCAGCATCAGCAGAACCGGGTCCGAGGCGATGCCGAGGATGCCCGAAGACAGGAAATCGCCCGCTCCGGACAGCGCCAGAAACCGCGTCAACAGGCTGGCGCCGATGGCGATGATCAAGAGCGCAGCGGTGGTCATCAAGGTCTCGCGTGCGGCTTGCAGGAAACGGTCCAGCGTCATCTCGCCCATGAAGATGGCGACAAGGCAGGCCATGAACGCACCAGTGGCGCCAGCCTCTGTCGGAGTGAAGACACCGCCGAAAAGCCCGCCGAAGATGCCAACCATGATCACCAGGATCGGCCAGGTGGAGCGCAGGGCGATGATTTTTTCGCGCATTGTCACGCTTTGGTCGCGTTCAGGGGCAAGGGCCGGGTTCAGCCAGACGCGGATCAGGACCACGATGATATAGCCCGCCGCTGTCATCAGACCTGCGATGATACCGCCCAGAAACAGCTGCGAGATCGAGATCTGCGCAATCACCCCGTAGATGATCAGGATGATCGAGGGCGGGATCAGTGCGCCGATGGTGCCTGCCACGGCAACGGTACCGGTGGCCAGTTCGGGGTGGTACTTGTGTTTCATCATCTCGGGGATCGCGATGCGCCCCATGGCCGCCGAACAGGCGATGGAGGAGCCGGACACGGCGGCAAAACCGGCCGAGCCAAAGATCGAGGCGATGGCCAGCCCGCCGGGCAGTGCCGCCAACCAGACCCTCGCGGCATTGAACAGGCCGCGTGTCAGCTGTGTGTGATAGCTGATGAACCCCATGAACAGGAACATCGGGATCGAGCTGAGAATCCAGCTTGAGGTGAACTGATAGGGCACGATGCTGATCGCGCCCCATGCGATGCGCGGCCCCATCAGCACCCAAAGGCCGGTGAAGGAGACACCGATCAACGCGATCCCGATGGGCACGCGGACGGCGATCAGCGCGATCAGCGCGGCAAGGCCGGAGAGGCCAATTCCAACATCACTCATTTATGAATTTCGCATCTGTGTCGGTTTCGTTCAGGCCATTGCGCCAGCCCGTCACCAAGGTGACGACCCGGTAGGCCGCGATCAGCACCATCAGGCCCGCGCCGATGGGCACCATCCAGTAGCTTTGCCAGACCTCGATCAAGCGCGAGCCCTGTTCCATCGAGGCGCCGCTGTTGGTCTTCTTCACCGCCTCGGAATAGCCGCCGATCATCAGCACGCTGATGACCCAGACGGTCAGCACGCCCGACAGGATCATGAAGGTCTTTTGCAGCCCCGCAGGCATCAGGTCGGTCAGGAATTCAACCGAGATATGGGCGCGCTTTTCCTCGGCCACGCCGATGGCGATGAAGACAAGGATGACCATGTAGTAATTGGCCACCGTCACGATGGTGCCGGGCACAGGCGCGTTGAAAAGATAGCGCCCCACCACATCCGCGGTGACATGCAGCATCATCAGCACGATGCAAAGCGCCCCGATCATGGATGCCGCCTTGGATAATAGTGCCAGAAACCTGCCGATTGCGTACATCAAAGACCCCCTCGCTGTCATTGGGGCCGGGCACCGGCGATCTGCACGGTGCCCGGCTGTCGCGCGTTGCGTCTTTGCGCGTTACTTGCCGTAGGTGGACGCGTCGATCTTCGAGAAGATCTCGTTCCAGTAGATCTCGGCAAGTTGCTCGGGGCTTGTCACGTCTTTCGTGAGGGCAGTCCATTTGCCCATCAGTTCGGTCAACGCTGCGGAGGCGTCGTTGCCGGTCGTGATGTTGAACCGCTCGTTGTAGATGCGGGCGACTTCGTCCTTGTCCTTCGCGATGAAGTCCTGGTTCAGCGCGATCAGCTCGGGCGAGGCGTCACCGTATTCGATGCCCAGACCGGGGGCGCGTTCACGGCCAGCGCGTGCTTCCTGGATATAGACCCAGGTCAAGTCGGCAGCCAGTTTGGCATGCGCCCGCAGCAGGCCGGTTTTCTGCTCATCCGACAGGCCGTTCCAGCTGTCCTTGTTCATGGTGAAGGGGGCGTTGAACTGTGCGCCCGGCAGGCCGACGTAGACGTATTTCACCACGTCGATAAAGCCGAAGTTCACGAAGTCGGCGGTGTTCGAGGCCGTGCAATCGACCACGCCCTGATTGAGACCTTCGAGGGTTTCGTTGATCGACATCGACACCGGCGTTGCGCCCACGGCTTCCGCCCAACGCGCCCAATAAGCGCCGGCCGTGCGGATACGCTTGCCCTGCAGATCGGCCACGGTGGCAATCGGGACAACGCATTGCAGCACATAGGTCGTGGTCGAGGCTGCACCCAGATAGACCTGGTTCTGCGCGTCGATTTCACCCATGCAGGCGGGGCAGCTCTGGAACACGTATTCCATGTTGGCCCCGGCAAAGGCGGTCGAGCTCAGCTCGCCTGCGAACTCCTCAAGCTCGGCCAGTTCCGAGAACTCTGCCAGCATGTTGAAATTCGCGAACTCGGCCGGGAAATAGGCCAGCAGGTTGGCGGTCATGTCGGCGATCCCGTCGCGCACGCCTGCGTTTGCTTCCGCAAAGCTGAGCAGAGAGAGCGGGAAGACCCGGACCGAAACCTCGCTGTTGGTCTGTTGGTTCACGGCAGCGGCGAAATCCTCAAGCACGGCGGTCGGCTTGGAATTCGGCGGCCAGCCGCCCGCGAAGGTCAGTTCTGCCGCATTGGCGGCGCTGGCCATGCTGAGCATGGTGGCGCCGGTCAGAAATGTCTTCAGTGATCTTTTCATGGTGTTTGTCCTCCCTGATTTACACCTTTGTTCTTTGTCTCACCCCGTTTGCAGCGGGATGCCTTCCTGCTTGCGGTTCACACGGCGCAGCGCGCGGCCGGGGCCATGTGTCGTCAACCGCCTCACGCCTGAAACCGCGCGGGACGTTTTTGCTTGAACGCGGCGAGGCCCTCGGCGAAATCGGGCGCCTCTCCCGCCTCTTTTTGCAGGCGGCGTTCCGTCGCGAGGGTCGCCGCGAAATCGGCATCCGCCGCCGCCCATGCCGCCTTGCGGATCAGCCTGTGGCTGTGGCTGGGGCCGGCGGCCAGTTTCCGGGCGATGCTCAAAGCGGTCTCCTCGACCGCGTCATCCTCGGTCAGCCGGGTGATCAGACCCCAGTCCAGCGCTTGCGGCGCGGGGATCTTCTCGGCCAGCAGCATCATTTCCATCGCGCGCACACGACCCACGGCGCGTGTCAGAAGCCATGTTGCCCCACCATCGGGGATCAGGCCGATCCGGGCAAATGCCTCGAGGAAATAGGCCGACCGCCCCGCCACGATGATGTCGCATGCCAGCGCGATCGAAGCGCCCACCCCTGCCGCGGCCCCGCTGACCGCCGAGATCAGCGGCACGGGCAGATCGCGGATCGCCAGCATCAGGGGGTTGTAATCCTCCTCCAGGGTCTGGCCCACGTCAAAGCCGGCGGGATCGTCGGGCATGGCCGCGTTCAGGTTCGCACCGGCGGAAAAGGCGCGGGGATGTCCGGCCAATACGATGGCGCGGGCATGGCCCGCCTCGGCCATCAGGGCCTTGCGCAGGGTATGGGCCATCGCAGGCGTCATGGCGTTCATCGCATCCGGATCATTGATCCGCAGGACACTGACGGCCCCATCGCGTTCGATCAGGATCGTGTCGGTCATGATGCGGTTCCTTCTTGCGTCGCCATGCTCCAGTCCGGCTCGTCCCACCACGGGAAAAACCCCGGCATCCGGTCCGAGATACGATCCGGAAAGGCAGGGGCGCGCTTGTCCAGAAAACTGGCCACCCCTTCGGCGGCATCGCCCGACACGCTGCGCGCCGCGATGGCGCGACTGTCGATCTGATGCGCGCGCATCGGGTGATCGGCCCCGGCCATGCGCCACATCATCTGACGCGTCAGCGCGATCGAGACGGGGGCGGTGTTGTCGGCAATCTCGCGCGCGATGGCATGGGCGGCATCCAGCAGGTCGCCCGGCGCATGGATGGACCGGATCAGCCCGCCCGCCAGCGCTTCATCGGCGCCAAAGACGCGCCCGGAATAGCACCATTCCAGCGCCTGCGACATCCCGACAAGGCGCGGCAGGAACCAGCTTGAGGCCGCTTCGGGCACGATCCCGCGCCGGGCGAAGACAAAGCCGAATTTCGCGCTGTCCGCCGCGATGCGGATATCCATCGGTAATTGCATCGTGGTGCCGATCCCGACAGATGGCCCGTTGACCGCGGCGATCACGGGCTTGAGGCAATTGAACAGGCGCAGGGCAAGGATACCGCCCATGTCACGGTTTTCAGGATTGTTCCAGGTTGCGGCATCGGTGGTCATCGGGTCCAGTTTTGCCGCGGTGAAGGCGTCATCCTCTGACAGGTCGACCCCTGCACAAAAGCCGCGCCCGGCCCCCGTCACAATGATCGCACGCACGTCATCATCGGCATCGGCCATGTCCAGTGCGGCCAGCATTTCGTCCATCATCAGGCGGTTGAACGCGTTCAGGCGATCAGGACGGTTCAACGTCAGGGTCATGACGCTGTCCTTGATATCCGTCGTGATCGTCTGGAAGGGCATCGATGTGATCCTGTCGTGGCGGTGTCTTCGCGGGCAGAGCCTGTCAGGTGACGGCGCGGGGGCTGAGGGCGATGGAATCCTCGAGGCCGGCCAGTTGCGCGCCGCGCCAGAAATCCTCGATATGCATGCGCGCCCATTTTTCGGCACGTTCGCCATCGCCGTCGCGCAGCGCCGCGATGATGTTCGAATGCGCTTCGATCTGGCGTTTGTAGAATTGCGGCGCGAAGGGCGCGATCTTGGCGAAGCCGCGAAACAGCAGCAGCGCAATCGGTTCGCGTGCCAGCCCCAGCACACGGTTCTTGCCCATCTCGGCGATGCGGGTGTGAAACTGCTCGTCCAGTTCGATGGTGCGCGCCATCTGCCCTTCTGCGGCCAGAAGATCGGCATGCAGTTGCTGCAGCTGTTCGATCTCGTCGGCTGTGGCGTTCAGGGCTGCCAACTTTGAAGCAAGCGGTTCGGTGACCATCGTCACCTGCCACAGTTCGCGAAAGGTGACCTGCATCAGCGCCATGGCGCGCCCGGCACGGGTGGTCAGCTGATCCGCCTGCGGCACCGTCACCTCAAGCCGGCGCGGCGAGGGGCGATGCACCAGGCCGTCGGCCTCGAGTTGTCGCAAGCCTTCGCGCACGGTCGAGCGGGTGACCCCGAACATCGTGCCCAGCTCTGCCTCGCCGGGCAACTGATCGCCGGGTTTCAGATCGCCACGCAGGATCTGCGCCTGAATTTCCTCGGCGATCTGATGATAGGCGTAGTGATGCTGGATCGGCTTGGCGGTCAGGCTCATCGCGTTGCACCACTGCACAGGCCTGTAGGGCGGGGCAGGCCTGATTGCATGATGATGGCGATGCAAATGATCATGTTTGGCCCTTAGCGTCTGACACAAATGCAGGATGGTCGCGATTCTGCCATTCTGTCAACATTGTTGTAAGGGCACGAAGCGGGCTGAGTGCGCGCATGGTCCGGCAAGGCGTTGCATCACTTCGGAATGCCGCCGCCTTTATATTCATACAATAAAATATGGGGTAATCGCAGTTTTGCGCGGCGCCGCCCGCAGAAGGTGATCATGGCATCCTTGCGGCCGTCGCGGGCCGTTGCATGAATTTGGATTGACCGGCGCAGTGCCGCTGATTATGCCTTATTGTCGGACACTAAATGGAGAGAGGGCGGGCCGCCCGTGCCGATGATCTGTCACCCGCATCGATCGATCCCGCAACTGGCCGCAGGTGCTGCATGACCATCGCGCCCGATTTCGACCCCGTGCGACTGGAGCGTTTTCTGGGCGGCCGTGTGCATCTGGAGGCCGTGAACGGTGGCCAGTCCAATCCCACGTGGTTCTTGACCTGCAAAGGGCAGGCCCTTGTGCTGCGCAAGAAACCGGCCGGTGCCACGCTGGACAGTGCCCATGCGGTGGACCGCGAATTCCGCATCCTGTCCGCGTTGCAAGGCAGCGGCGTGCCCGTGCCGCGCGTGGTGCGGATGGTCGATGATCCGGCGGTGATCGGGACGCCCTTCTACCTGATGGAACGGCTGATCGGTCATGTCTCGGACGGCACTGATCTGCCGGGCCTTGCCGCGCAGGATCGGGGCGCGATTCACCTTGATGCGGCCCGTGTGCTGGCGCGGCTGCATGCATTGGACTGGCGCGCGCTGGGGCTTGGCGATTACGGCCGCGACGGCGACTACTACGCGCGGCAGGTCCGGCGCTGGTGCAGGCAGTGGGCCGATCTGGACGCGCGGCGTGATCCGGTGATGGACGGGCTGGCGGCGTTTTTTACGGCCAATATCCCGCCGCAGAACCCGACGGCGATCGTGCATGGCGACTACAGGATCGGCAACCTGATGTATGCAACCAATCCCGCGCATGTTCTGGGCGTGCTGGATTGGGAACTGTCCACGCTGGGTGATCCGCTGGCCGATCTGGCGCATTGGGCGATGTTCTACGACCTGACGCCCGCACAGATGGGCGGGCTGGCAGGGCTGGACAAGACCGCGCTTGGCCTGCCGGACCGCACCGCCTTTCTGCACACCTACGTGGAGGCGGGCGGCTGTGCCGCGCCGCTGACGCCCTGGCACCGCGCCTTTGCGATGTTTCGCATGGCGGTCATTCTCGAAGGGATCACCGCCCGCGCGCTTGCCGGGCAAGCCACCAGCGCGAATGCCCGCGCCGTGGGGGCGCTCGCCCCCGATTTCGCAGGTCTGGCCGAGGGGTTGCTTGCCTCGGACCGCCCTCACCTCTGAAGGAGCCGAACATGGATTTCGCCTATTCCGACAAGACCCTCGCGTTGCTGGGCAAGCTTGAGGCCTTCATGGTCGATCACGTGCTGCCAGCCAACCGCCGCTTTCACGAGATCGCCCATACAGGCGCCTACCCGACCGAGGTGATCGAACCACTCAAGGCCAGGGCATTCGAGGCGGGGTTGTGGAACATGTTTTCGCCCGAGCTTGAGGAACATCACCCCGGCACACGGCTGACCAACCTGGAATATGCACCCCTGGCCGAGGCGATGGGCCGCGTGCCGTGGAGCCCGGAAGTATTCAACTGCAATGCGCCGGACACCGGCAACATGGAAATCCTGATGCAGTTCGGCACGGCTGCGCAGAAGGAACGCTGGCTTGATCCGTTGCTGCGTGGCGAGATACGCTCGGTCGTGGGGCTGACGGAACCCGATGCCGCGTCATCGGACCTGACGAACCTTGCCACCACGATCCGGCGCGAGGGGGATGAATATGTCATCAACGGGCGCAAGTGGTTTTCCACCGGGGCCAAGCACCCGAACGCC
This sequence comes from Seohaeicola sp., assembly GCF_048006315.1. Classification (GTDB taxonomy): domain Bacteria; phylum Pseudomonadota; class Alphaproteobacteria; order Rhodobacterales; family Rhodobacteraceae; genus Seohaeicola. The sequence continues at coordinate 3,147,491 of NZ_CP180350.1, forward strand.
AAGCTCTGCATCGTGTTCGGCGTGTCCGATCCCTCGCCCGACGCGGACAAGCATCGCAAGCATTCCTTCATCCTCGTGCCGATGGATACGCCCGGCTTCCAGGTGGTGCGCGATGTGCCGATCATGCATCATCATGCGCCCGAGGGGCATTGCGAAATCCTGATGCGCGACGTGCGCGTGCCGGTCAATGCCATGCTGGGGAACGAGGGTGACGGCTTCATGCTGGCGCAGGCGCGGCTGGGGCCGGGGCGCATCCATCATTGCATGCGCACCATCGGCCAATGCGAACTGGCGCTGGAGTTGATGTGCGAACGCGGGCTGGAACGGCGCACTTTCGGCAAGGCACTGGCGGACAACGCGAATATCCAGGACTGGATCGCACAGTCGCGGATCGAGATCGATGCGGCGCGCCTGCTGATGCTGCAAACGGCGTGGAAGATGGACCGCGACGGCGCGCGCGCGGCGCGTGTCGATGTCTCGGCGATCAAGCTGATGGCGGCGCGGCTGCAGACACAGGTGGTCGACCGGGCCATCCAGGTCTTTGGCGCGGCCGGAATCACGCCGGATACGCCGCTCAGTTATCTCTGGACATGGGGGCGCGCGATGCGTTTTCTGGACGGACCGGACGAAGTGCATCTGAAGGTCATCGCGCGCGAGGAATTGAAGCGGGCCAAGGCCGCGATGGGACGCAACATCGCGCATTTCGTGCCGCCACACCGCGCGGATTGATCTGCGCAACACCACATGAAAGACCACGGACCGATGACTTTCACGCCGCCGCTTCGCAAGGAACGCCATTTCGATCAGCGGGTGGTGGACTGCTATCCGGATCGCCCTGCGAACCTTGACGCCATGCTGGCCGAGGCCGTGGCCCGTCACCCCGACACGATCGCGCTGATCGATGGTGCCCTGCGCCTGACATATGCCGATCTGAACGCCGAAGTGGGGCGCGTCGCCGGCGGTCTGGCGGCGCGGAACGTGGGGGCAGGGGACCGTGTTGCCGTCATCCTTGGCAATGGCGCGCCCTTCGTGATCCTGTGTTTCGCCGTGGCGCGACTGGGCGCGATCTTTGTTCCGATGAGTATCCGGGACCAGATGCCCGGCATCCGTCATGCCCTGACGCAATCGGAATCCTGCGTCCTGGTGGTCGAGGCGGATCTGGCCGGGATCGTGCCCCCGCCTGACGAGACACCACATCTGCGCGCGCGCTTTGCCATCGGTGCCGCGGAAGGCTTTGACGATTATGCTCGCCTGCGGGGTGCCGCCCCCCATGACGCGCCGTCCCCCGCGGATGAAGAAGATGTGGCGACGATCCTTTATACCTCGGGCACCACGGGGGTGCCCAAGGGTGCGATGCTGACGGGTTTGGGAATCATCCATTCCGCCACGAGTTTCGTGACCGTCATGGGGCTTGGTCCGCGGGACAGCACCATCGTCACCGTGCCGATGAACCATGTAACCGGGCTTGTCGCCTGCATCCATACGATGGTGCGCGCGGCGGGCACGATGATCGCCCAGCGGGCGTTCAAGGCACCGCAGTTTCTGGCGCTTGCCGCGCAGGAGGGGATGACATTCTCGGTCATGGTGCCTGCCATGTATAACCTGTGCCTGCATCAGGCCGATCTGTCCGACTATGACCTGTCCCGCTGGCGGATCGGTGGCTATGGCGGTGCGCCGATGCCTGCCGCCACGATCGAGCGTCTGGCGGCGGCCTTGCCGGGGTTGGGCCTGATGAATGTCTATGGGGCCACGGAACTGACATCGCCCGCGACGATCATGCCTGCCGATCAGACGGCCGCGCGGCGTTTGTCGGTGGGATTGCCCGCGCCGGGTGTCGAAATCTGCGTCATGGACGATTCAGGCCGCGAGGTTCCCCGCGGCGAGGCGGGCGAGCTGTGGATCAGGGGGGCAATGGTCGTGCCGGGTTACTGGCGCAACCCCGAGGCGGACGCCCGCGAATTCGTGGCCGGTTTCTGGAAATCGGGTGATATCGGCAGTGTGGATGCCGAGGGCTTCGTGCATGTTTTCGACCGCAAGAAAGAGATGATCAATCGCGGTGGGCACAAGATCTACACCGCCATGGTCGAAAGCGTGCTGACGGCATGGCCCGGCGTGGTCGAGGCGGCAGTGGTCCCGCGACCCTGTCCCATCCTTGGCGAAAGGGTCCACGCGGTCGTCACGATCAAGCCCGGCATGGTGGCCGAAGACGATCTGCGTCGCCATTGCGCGGGGCAGTTGTCCGACTACCAATGCCCCGAAACCTACCTGCTGACCGAAGACCCGCTGCCGCGCAACGCCAATGGCAAGATCATGAAGCGCAGCATCGCCTGATCTGGGGCGCAGCCGGTGGGACTTGCAGGGTCGCCGCCTGCCATGTCAGCCTGCGTCACTGCACAGGTATACGGCGCCGCCGATGACCACGACGCTGGCCGCAGCCCCGGCCAGAACCGCAGGCGTGCCAAGCGCGGTGCCGATGGCGGTGCCCGCCGAGGACAGCAGGCTCGACAGGCTGGCGGTATTGCCCGACAGGACCATCGCGCCAGAGCTGTGTGTCACCGCCGATACGGTGGATGACAGCCGGTCCGACAAGCTGCCTTGCTCTGCCTGCTCGCCAATGCCGACCAACGCCAAGGCTTCCTGTTTTGTCGTATTGACCAGGCTGCAGGTGCGCGAGGGTTCGGCGCAGCGGCCAAAGGCGTCACGTCGGCCCTGCGCGGGCTGCGAATGGCTTTGGGTGTCGGGATCGTAGTTGGCGCAGAAGACCAGGCGTTCCTCGGCGGTCAGATCCGGCATCAGATAGGTGATCACCACGGCGCCGGGGCAGGTGTTGCGGCGGCTGAAAAAACGCTCTCGGAACGAGGAATAGGTGGGTTCTTCATCGTCGTAGAAAATCGTGACGCTCTGGCCGTCGATCTTGGTCGTGCATTGCGTGGGGGCCGCCATGGCCGGGGCGCCGCACAGCCAGGCAATGGCCATGGTCATACCCGCGATGATCGCACGAAAGCGCATGATCGTCCTGTCCTCTGATGCCTGCCTGTCGGGCCGGGTTTGCCCCGTCACCTTGTCTTGCGCTGCTAGATGGCAAGGCCCCGCGCCGCTTTCAAGCCTGCGTGCCGCGTGCCGGCATCAAACCGCCAGCGCCTGCCAGACCAGGCGCAGCGACAGGATCACCAGAAGGCCCAGGATCACCCGGTCGAAGGTGCTGGCCGAAAGGCGTTTGCCCAGCCAGGCCCCCAGCGGCATGGTGGCGACCAGCGGGATCAGGGCCAGCCAACTGATGATGAACCGCTCACCGGTCAGAATGCCCAACCCGGCCAGAAGCGGGATCTGCACCAGCGCCATGGCCAGGAAAAACACCGAGATGGTGAAGATGAATTGCGGCCGCTGCAGTTTCAGCGCGTTCAGAAAGCTCAGCGATATCGGAGCGGACAGTCCCGCCGCCCCCTGCAGGATGCCGCCCAGGATACCCGCTGGCGCGGCCAGTGCCTCGGCCCGCGACAGGCTCAGTGTCCAGCCGGGGCGGAACGTGCGAAAGCCGACATAGGCCAGAACGGACAGGGCCACCGCCAGGTTCAGCGCCTCCGAGGGCAGCCAGGCCAGCATGAAGCTGCCGATTCCGGCGCCCAGTGCGCCCGCCACCGCGAAATGCAGGGTCAGCGGGCTGGCAAGGGCGTGACGGCGAAAGCTCCAGCCCTGCCAGACATTGGTGACCAGATTGGGGATCGCAAAGACTGCCACGGCGAAGGGGGCACCGAAGAAGATCGTCATCACCGGCACCGCGATGATCGGTGCACCGGCGCCGGTGGCCCCTTTCAGGATGCCGCCAAGGCCAAAGGCAAGAAAGACGAGAATCAGGCTCATGATCGCGTGACTGTCGGGCAGGGGGGCGGCCGGGTCCAGCCCCGTCAGCTGATTATTCCAGCGCGAAAAGCGAGACGACGACCTGCCCGGATTTCCGGGCTCCGGTGCCGACGAACAGGGTGCGATTTACCCAGTCATAACGGGGATCCCCGCTTTCCAGCCGCGCATGCGTGCGCATGTAATAGCTTGCGGGATCTACCTCTTTGCCCCTGGCGATCGCGGCCAGCACATCGCCCGGACCATGGCGGTAGCCGTAGTTGCGGATCTCGATGATCGCGCCATCCCCGGTTTCGATCGCATAGCGCGTATCAAGTTCGGCCACGCCGTTCGACCAGATCGTCTGCCAGTCCGCGCCGAGGTTCAGGATGCGGCCATTTATGGCGGGGCCTGTCACGGTGCCGCCGACGATGGGGATGATCCGGCGTTGCCCGGCCTGGCCCGCGCCCATCTCGCGGATCGGATCAAGCGAGACGAAAAGATCGCAGACATGGCGCAGGTCAGGGGTGGACAGGGACTGTGGCATGCGGCTCTCCGTGGGGGATCGGGATTGAGTGAATGATCCTATAGCTATAAACCATAACTACCCATGCCAGAGCCTGTCCAGCGGATCGGTGCATCTGGCCCGAGGGGAGGGGGTATCATGTCGCAACCACGTTTCTGGACACCTGCATTTCACATCGACCGGCGCGCCGATGGCACGATCCTGATGCATCACGAGGGGCAGGCGCCGCGCCTGGCCGACACCATCGCGGCGCGGATCGGGCATTGGGCGCAGACCGCGCCGGATCGCGCGGCGCTGGCACAGCGCGGACCGGACGGCAGCTGGCAGAGCATCAGCTATGGCGTGCTCTGGCACCGGATGCGGCATCTGGGTGCGGGTTTGCTGGCGCTTGGCCTTGGCCAGGACCGGCCGGTGCTGATCCTGTCGGAAAACGGGTTGGACCATGCGGTTCTGGCCTTGGCTGGCCAATATGCCGGTGTGCCCACCGCGGCGCTGTCCACGGCCTTTTCGCTGCTGTCGGACAGCCATGACAAGCTGCGCGATGCGGTGGAACTGTTGACGCCGGGGTTGGTCTATGCGGCGGATGGCGCGCGCTATGGCCGCGCACTTGCAGCACTGCCCGGCGGGATGCGGATCGCCTGTTCCGTCAACCCGCCTGCCGGGGCGCTGGCATTTGACGATCTGCCCCTCGCCGATCCGGCCTTGGCGGATGCCGCCTTTGCCGGGCTCAAGGGCGACATGGTGGCGAAATACCTCTTTACCAGCGGATCCACCGGCAGCCCCAAGGCGGTGATCAACACCCATGACATGATCGCGCGCAACCAGGACATGGTCGCCGATTGCTTCCGCTTCCTGGCCGATCATCCGCCCGTCGTGATGGATTGGGCCCCCTGGAGCCATACGGCCAGCGGCAACAAGGTGTTTCACATGGTGCTCTGCCATGGCGGGACCTATCACATCGACGAGGGCAAGCCGACGCCGGCCCTGATCGGTCGCACGCTGGACAACCTGCGCGATGTGGCACCGACCTGGTATTTCAACGTGCCCGCCGGATACGAGATGCTGCTGGCCGCGTTTCGCGCGGATGCGGATCTGGCCGCGCGCTTTTTCAGCCGGCTGGACATGATGATGTATGCCGGTGCCGGGATGGCGCAGCATCTCTGGGATGGTCTGCGTGACATGGCCCGGCATGTCACGGGCCGCGAGGTTCTGCTGACCACGGCGCTGGGCGCCACGGAAACCGGGCCTTTCGCGCTGATGTGCACCCGCCAGCAGGCGGCGCCGGGCAATGTCGGCCTGCCGGCACGGGGCATCACGCTGAAACTGGTCCCGAACGAGGGCAAGCTCGAGGCGCGTCTGAAAAGCCCCTCGATCACGCCGGGGTACCTTGGGGATCCGGACAACAGCGCCAGGATGCTGGATGACGAAGGGTTCTATTGCCTGGGGGATGCCTTGCGCCCCGCCAATCCCGATGACCTGACGCAAGGGTTCTTCTTCGACGGGCGCATCGCCGAGAATTTCAAGCTGTCGACCGGCACATGGGTCGCCGTGGGTGCCTTGCGGGCGCGGCTGGTGGATCATTTCGGCGGGCTGATCCGCGATGCGGTGATCCTTGGTGAGGATCGCCCGGCACTGGCGGCGCTGCTGTTCGCAGCCGATGGGGTCATGGATCGGCCCGGCATCATGGCCCAGCTGGAGGCGCGGCATGCCTCCTTTCTTGGCCTTGCGACCGGCAGTTCCAACAGGATTGCGCGGATGCTGATCCTGCGGGATCCGCCCAGCCTGGACCGGGGCGAGGTGACGGACAAAGGATCGATCAACGCCCGCGCCGTGATCCGCCACAGACCGGATGCGGTGCATGGTGTGCTTGACGCCCCCGAGGGCATTGCCCGCGAATGACTTGGGCCTGAACCTTCGTCTTGCTCCGAATACGCCGTCCTGCGGCACGTCATGCAAAAAGGCCGCCGGATGATCCGACGGCCTTTCCTTGTCATTGCCAGGAAACGGATCAGCCGCCGTTCTGCGCGATCAGGTCCTTGGCCTTCTGGATCAGGGCGCGGCCGTCGATCCCCTTGGTTTCCATATCGGCCACCCAGCGGTCGATGACAGGCTGCGCCTTTTCCTTCCAGCGCGCGACTTCGGCCTCGTCCAGCTGGACGATGTTGTTGCCGCGATCCACGGCGATCTTGCGGGCGGGCACGTCATAGTCCCACATCACCTGCGATGCGAAGGCGGCCAGCTTTTCACCCGATTCCGCATCGATCGCGGCGCGGATGTCCTCGGGCAGCGATTCATAGCGATCCTTGTTCATGACCAGCACGATCGTCGCGGTGTAAAGCGCCTCGGGCCCGGCAAATTCGAGGTGGTTGCCGACCAGTTCGGACACGCGCACGGCGGTGGTCACTTCCCACGGGATCACGGTCGCGTCGATCACGCCCTTGGACAGCGATTCCGGGATCGCGGGCAGGGGCATGCCCACCGGAGTCGCGCCCAGTTCGTTCAGCATGTCGGTGATCACGCGGGTCGGCCCGCGCAGCTTCTTGCCGGCCATGTCTTCCAGGCTGTTGATCGGATCCTTCGAGTGGATCAGGCCGGGGCCATGCACCCAGGCGCCCAGAACCTTGACGTCCTTGTATTCTTCGGCCTGCAATTCACTGTCGACCAACTGCATGAAGGCTTTCGAGGTGGCGACCGGGTTGGTCATCATGAACGGCAGTTCGAACACTTCGGTCTTGGGGAAGCGGCCGGGGGTATAGCCCACAACAGTCATCACCATGTCCACGGTGCCATCGATTGCCTGGTCCATCAGGTCGGTCGGACGGCCACCCAGGGCCATGGCGTCATAATGCTCGATCTTCAGCTTGCCGCCCGCGCGCTCTTCCACGGCGGTGGCCCAGGGCTTGAGGATATGTGCCGGCACCGGGGCGGGTGGCGGCAGGAACTGGTGCAGCCGCAGCGTCACTTCCTGCGCGGAAAGGCTGGCCGGGGCAAGCGCCAGGGCGAACGCGGCCGCAGCAGCGGTCTTCATCAGGTTACGTCGAATCATTGGTTTCCTCCCAGAAACGGGCCGGTTTGGCCGACCCTTCGTTGCATCTTGTGTCAGGTTGCCGATTGGCGCAATTGATTATCTGTCATAGCTAGTTTTCACGCCGTCCGGGGTCTTGTCAGTTCAGGGTCACGGGCAGGCTGCGCGGACCGCGGAAGCCGAAGCCGTAGAATTGCACCGCCGCCGGATCGGGCAGTGTCATGTTCGGGAAGCGGTCGCACAGCAGGGGCAGCATGATATTGGCCAGCATCCGCCGCGCCACATGGGTGCCCTGGCAGAAATGCGGCCCGTTGCCGAAGGCCTGATGCGGCAGCTTGGGGCGGAACACATTGTAAAGATGCCCATCCTCATAGATGTCTTCGTCATGGTTGGCCGAGGCCTGGATCGTCATGACCGTGTCGCCCTTGGGGATATGGAAGCCCCTGATCTCGGTGTCTTCGGTGACCAGGCGCGACGAGACCTGGATCGGCGCGACCCAGCGCACGCCTTCCTCGAAGGCATCGGCCCAAAGCGCGTCACGCTTGACCGCCGCGAACTGATCGGGGTTGATCATCAGCCCGTAAAGGATTGTCAGCAGCGCATCGCGCGGCTCGTTGATGCCGCCGCCGATGGCGATCTTGATGTTCGAATAGATCTGGCTTGTCGGGATCGGATCCTCGGCATTGACCATCACGGACAGCGCGCTCTGGTCGGGATCGGCGCGCAGGCGTTCGGATGCGGCGGCGAACAGGGTGTCCATCTCGTCATTGGCGGCGTCGCATTGCGCGAAAAGCGCATCGGCCCAGCCGAAATTCCCCGCCCCGTCTATCAGGATCTGCGACCAGCGCTGCATGTCGTCGTCGGACGCTTCGGGAATGCCCAGAAGATGCGTCAGGCAGCGCGCGGCAAAGGGCCCGGCCAGGGCGGGAAACAGATCCACCGTCTCGCCACGCGGCAGGCGGGATACGTAATCCTCGGCGATCTGCGTATAGATCGGCTCCCAGCATTGCTTGATGTTGCGCGCGGTAAAGGCGGGGGCCATCGCGCCACGTTCTGCGGCGTGTTCCGCCCCATCCTTGCGCATCAGCGTGTGGGCGCGAAAAGCGCGCTGCATCGGCGTGTTGGGATCGTTCGAGCTGAACAGCGCGGGGTTGTCCTTGACGTATTTGGTGTCCGAGGCCTTGGTCAGCAGCGTCCGCCCCACCGCCTTGACCCGCAGCACCGGCGCTTCGGCGCGCAGGCGCTTGTAGACCGTATAGGGATCAAGGGTCAGTTGCTGGATGGTGATCTGGTCATCCAGCGGGGCCTCGGGTGCCACGGGTGTATCCAGCGTCATGGTCCTGCCCTCCCCTGCGTGAACCTGTGGCAAGACCCTATCGGATAGGTCGGCATGGGACAATCCGATGGAATCGATACATGGTATCGGATAAACTGATCTGGCAAAGCTGCGGAATCAGAGGGCGCGAGATGGCGACACCCAAGGACAGTGACCCCATGGGCGTGGATTTCGCGGCGCTGCGGGTGCTGCGGCTGGTGCATGACTACGGTTCCTTCTCGCGCACGGCCGAGGTGCTTGGCCTCAACCAGTCCTCGGTCAGCTATACGGTCGACCGGCTGCGCCGCGCCTTCGGCGATCCGTTGTTCGTCCGGCAGGGGGCCGGTGTGGTGCCGACCGATCGCTGCGAAGAGATCGTCCGCGAGGCGGCGCGGATGCTGGACGAGTTTCTGGCCCTGTCCACCCCGCGCGCTTTCGATCCCGCAAGGGCCGCGGCAACCGTGACGCTGTCGTGCAATTACTATGAACGCGCCACGCTGGTGCCGCTTCTGGTGCGGCGGCTGCGGGCGCTGGCGCCGGGGCTGAAGGTGCAGGTGATCACCTCGACCGTGCGTGGGCGCGAACAGCTCAGCCGTGGCGAAAGCGATCTGCTGATCGGACCGGTCCATATCGGCGACGCGGGTTTCTTCGGGCGCCGCCTGCTGGGGGATCACTATGTCTGCGTGATGGCGCCTGACAATCCGCTGGGCGACAGCCCCCTTGACCAGACGGGATTCGCCGCCGCGCCGCAGGTCGTGGTGACGTATGGTGGCAACTGGCGTTCGCGCTACCTGCTCGAGATGGAGGCGGCGGGCCTTGCGCCCAACATGGTGCTGGAACTGCCCAGCCCGGCCACGCTCAAGGCGATCCTGCCGGGCACCGACCTGATCGCCACCGTGCCGTTGCGCACGGCGCGGTCCTTCGGTTCAGGCCTCAGGATCGTCGATTGCCCCTTTCCCGCGCCTTTCGCCATCGACCTCTACTGGACCGCGCGCACCCATCATTCGCCGATGCATCGCTGGCTGCGCGGCCTGATCGGTCAGATCGCTTCGGAAATCGAGGCCGAGGCCCCGTCGGTTCCGTGATCATCCCGGAAAATGGCAGGCAACACGGCTGGGCCCATGCGGTTCCAGCACAGGCTGGACCTTGCGGCAGACCTCCTGCGCCTTGGGGCAGCGGTCCGCAAAGGCGCAGCCCTTGGGCGGGTTGATCGGGCTGGGGGGATCGCCGCTGATCTTGACGGGCCGCACATAGCCACGCGACTTGCGCCGCGCAAGGCTGGGGGCGGCCGACAGCAGCGCCTGCGTATAGGGATGCTGGGGCGCGTCGAACAGCGCATCGCGGGGCGCCATCTCAACGATTTTGCCCAGGTACATCACCGCCACGTCGTCGCAGACATGGCGCACCACGCCAAGGTCATGGCTGATGAACAGATAGCTCAGGCCCAGTTCCGCCTTGAGCCGGGCCAGAAGGTTCAGGATCTGCGCCTGGATCGCCACGTCCAGCGCCGACACCGGCTCGTCGCAGACCAGCAGTTTCGGGTTCGTGGTCAGGGCACGGGCAATGGAAATGCGCTGGCGCTGGCCGCCTGAGAACTGGTGCGGAAAGAGGTTCAGCTGATCGGGCCGCAGGCCCACCAGCCGGAACAGTTCGGTGACGCGCGCGCGCCGTTCCTCAGGGGTGCCGATTTCCATCAGGTCCATCGGTTCGCGCACGATATCGGCCACGCGGGCGCGCGGGTTCAGGCTGCTGTAGGGATCCTGGAAGATCAGTTGCACGTCGCGGCGGCGCTGGCGCATCGCCTCGTCATCCAGTTGCAGCAGGTCTTCGCCCTGGAACATGACCTTGCCGCCTGCCGCCTCGACCAGCCTGATCGTTGCCATGGCCGTCGTGGTCTTGCCCGATCCGCTTTCCCCCACGATCCCGAGGGCGCGGCCCTGCTCAAGGCTGAATGACACCTGGCGCACGGCCTCAAGCACCGGGCGCGGGCCGAAGAAACCCTGGCGCGGCAGCGCGAATTGCACGGTCAGGTCGCGCACGTCCAGAAGCGTGGTCATATCCGGCCCTCTTCGACGGCGTGACAGGCGACGGGGTGATGGCCATGCGCCTGCAACAGCGGCTTCTCGCTGTCGCAACGCGGGGCGCGATGCGCGCAGCGGTCGGCAAAGGCGCAACCCGCCCCCAGCATGTGCAGTGGCGGTACGACACCGGGGATCTCGCGCAGCGTGTCCTCGCCCTTGCCCAGGGCCGGGATGCACGAGATCAGACCCCGCGTATAGGGATGCTGCGGCAGGTCCAGCACGTCATCGGCGCGCCCCTGTTCGATCACGCGGCCCGCATACATCACGGCCACACGGTCGGCCATTTCGGAGATCGCGCCCATGTCATGGGTGATCAGGATGATCGCCGCGCCGAAATCGCGCTGGATCTCGTTCAGCAGATCGAAGATCTGCGCCTGCACGGTGACGTCCAGCGCGGTTGTGGGTTCATCCGCGATCAGAACGCGGGGGCGGCAACTGACCGCCATGGCGATCATCACCCGTTGGCGCATGCCGCCCGACAGCTGGTGCGGATAATCCCGCGCGCGCCGGTCGGGGCTGGGAATGCCCACGCGGTCCAGCAGCGCCACCGCATCGCGAAAGGCCTGATCGGCGCTGACCTTCTGATGCAGCATGATCGCCTCGGCGATCTGGTCGCCCACGGTGAAGACCGGGTTGAGGCTGGTCATCGGTTCCTGAAAGATCATCGCCATCTCGGCCCCGCGCAGGGCGCGCATCCGCGCCTCGCTGGCCTGGGTCAGATCCTCGCCCGCCAGCCGGATCGCGCCGCCCGCGATCTTGCCCGGCGGGCTGGGGATCAGCCCCATCACCGACAGGGCGGTGATCGACTTGCCGCAGCCGCTTTCGCCCACAACGCCCAGCGTCTCGCCCGCGTTCACCGAAAGCGAGACGGAATCCAGCGCCGTCACCGGCCCGTGGCGCGTGTTGAAGGTCACGCGCAGGTCCTCGATCTGCAACAGCGCGCTCATCTTTCCCTCAGCTTCGGATTGAAGGCATCGTTCAGCCCGTCACCGATCAGGCTGACCGAGAAGACGGTCAAGAAGATCGCAAGGCCCGGAAAGGTCACGGGCCACCAGGCATCCAGGATATAGGCGCGGTTCGACCCGATCATCAGGCCCCAGCTCATGGTGTTGGGATCACCCAGTCCCAGAAAGGACAGCCCCGCCTCGAACAGGATCGCCACACCGATGGTCAGCGTCGCCGACACGATCAGGGGCGGCGCGGCATTGGGCAGGATCACCGTCCAGATGATGCGGCGGTTCCGTGCGCCGATGGCGCGGGCGGCGGTGACATATTCCAGCTCCTTGATCTTCATGACCTCTGCCCGTGTCAGACGCGCGGTCTGGGGCCAGCTGACCACGCCGATGGCCATGGCGATGGTGAACAGCGTAGGCGAAAACAGGGTGACAAGCACCATGGCGAACAGCAGCGTCGGCAGGACCTGGAAGAACTCGGTGATCCGCATCAGCAGGTTGTCCACCCAGCCGCCATAGAAACCCGCCAGCGCGCCCAGGCTGACGCCGATCACCATGGTGATCGCCGCGGCCGCCGCGCCCACGGCAAGGGTCGGCCCGCCACCCGCGATCAGCCCGGCAAAGATGTCGCGCCCCAGGTAGTCGGTCCCGAGCGGGAATTCCGGCGTCACACCGGGCGGCTCATGTGGTGCCCAGACGATCTCGTAGGGGTTGCCGTCATAGAAGAACGTCCCCCAGAGCGTGGCCAGCACGATCCCGGTCAGCATGATCACGCCCGCCACGGCGGGGATGTTGCGCCGGAACATGCGCCAGGCCTCGCGGGCAGGGCTTTCGGCCTTGAAGGTGGTCGCCTCGGTCACGGCCTGTTCCTTCCCACTGTTTCTTCTTGCCTCAAGTATCCCGGGGGAGTCGCTGCCCAGGGGGCAGCGACGGGGGCTGGCCCCCACTGCCACGCCGGCATCCGCAGCGCCCCGCTCATGACTTGCCCCGCAAGCGCGGATCGGCCAACCGGTAGCTGAGGTCGGTCAGGAGGTTCGCCACCACCACCATTGCGCTGGCGAAGAACAGCACGCCCATGATCGTGGGATAATCCCGCCGCAGGATGGAATCGAAGGCCAGCCGCCCCATGCCGGGCCAGTTGAACACGGTCTCGACCAGCAGCGCGCCGGAAATCAGGTTGCCGAACTGCAGGCCCGCCACCGTCAGGATCGGCAGCGAGGCATTGCGCAGCGCATGCTTGAACAGCACCGACCGTTCCGAGGCGCCCTTGGCCCGCGCGGTGCGGATGTAATCCGATCCCAGCACCTCCAGCATCGAGGCGCGGCTGAGGCGCGCATATTGCGCAAGATAGATCAGCGCGAGCGTAAAGGCCGGCAGCACAAGGTGATGGGCCACATCCAGCGCCCGGATCATGAAGCCCGCATCGCGCAGCCGCACCGATTGCATGCCTTCGACCGGAAAGATCGGAAAGACGCTGGCAAAGAGGATGATCAGCATGATCCCGGTCCAGAACACGGGCACCGCATAGCCGATGGTGGCGAAGACCGACACGAACCCCGACAAGACACCGTTGGGCTTGCGCGCGGCGATGACGCCCAGGAAGACTCCCAGAAGGATCGACAGGACCTGCGCGCAAAGCACCAGCAGGATCGTGGGACCGATCCGGTCCCCGATCAGGGTTGCAACCGGCTGGTTGAAAAAGAAGGATTGCCCCAGATCACCCTGCAGCACGTTGCCGATATAGATGCCCAGCTGGGTCAGCACCGGCTTGTCCAGCCCATAGTCGGCCCTGATCGCGGCCAGCAGTGCCTCGTCCGCACCGCCCATCTCGCCTGCGATCACCACCGCCGGATCGCCCGGTGCAAGGCGGATCAGCAGAAAGTTCAGCACCACCACGCCCAGCATCAGCAACAGACCGTAGAACAGGCGCCTCAGCAGGTAGGAGGGTGTCATGACATGTCCCGATTGCCAGAAAAAAGACGGGCCGCCGCGCAATGCGGGCGGCCCGTGTCGCGGTTCAGATCACTTGGACCAGTGGACGCGGTCCATCGGATGCATGGTGCCCCAGATGCCCATGGGGGCGTTGACCAGCTCTTTCTTGTAGGCCGTGTGATAGGGGGTGGCGTTGATGAAGTAGATCGGCACATCCTGCGTCACCAGGGCCTGGAACTCGGAGTAAAGCGCCTTGCGCTTGGCGAAATCGCCCTCCACCGCCGCTTGCGCCAGGATCTCGTCCACGCGGGCGTTGGAATAGCTTTGCGTGTTGGACCAGATGACGCCCTGACGGATGTTGTCGGTCAGATAGGTGCGGTGCACGCCGATCACCGGGTCGCCCCAGTTGAAGACCACGTCCATCGTCAGCTCGAAGTCATGCCCGCCGACGCGGCCCGCCCATGTCGGGAAATCGGGGGCGGCGCGCACGGTCACGTCGATGCCGATCTTGGCCAGCTGCGACTTGAGGTATTCGGCGATGCTTTTCTGCTGTTCAGCCGGACCGGGGATGTAATCCACGGTCAGTTCCATCCCGTCGCCAAAGCCTGCCTCGGCCATCAGGGCCTTGGCCTTTTCCAGATCCACATCATAGGCGGTGACAGCCGCGGCATCGAAGAAGGGCGAGCTTTCGATGATCGGGCTGCGCTGCGGGGTCGACACGCCGCGATGCAGGGCCTTGGTGATGAAGTCGCGGTCGACCGCATAGGAAATCGCCTGACGCACCCGGACATCCGACAGTTTCGGCGACTTGGTGTTGAAGGCCAGCCAGTTGATCGGACCCACGGCGGCATAGCCCTCGTTGGTGACGGTCAGGTGATCGGCTTCGCCCAGGCGCTTGATCTCCTGGCTGCCGGCCATGAAGGGATAGACATCCGCTTCGCCGTTTTCCATCGCGATCAGCAGCGCTGAGGGGTCGTTGATGATGCGGATGATGATCTCATCCAGCACCGGGCGGCCTTCGATGAAGAAGTTCGGGTTCTTCTTCAGCACGATGGCTTCGCCGGGGGTGAATTCCGACAGCATGAAGGGGCCCGAACCGATCGGGGCCGAATTCGCGGGATGCGCCTTCACGTCCTGACCGTCGCCATAGATGTGCTTGGGCAGGATCGGCGCCAGCGCGGGCGACAGGGCCAGCAGCAGGGCAGGGTGCGGGGCGCTCAGCTTGATGACGGCGGTATGGGCATCGGGTGTCTCGATTGCCTCGACCGGCGCGAACATCGACTTGAAGGGATGGTTTTCCTTGATCGTCATGATCGAGAAGGCGACATCTTCGGATGTGACCGGCTTGCCGTCATGGAATGTGGCGTTCTGCACAAGGTTCAGCGTCACGCTCAGCCCGTCGTCGCTGACCGACCAGGATTCCGCCAGGTAGGGCTGCGGTTCCCAGTTTTCGTCATAGCGCAGGGGCGAGGCGAAGATCTGTGTCGAAGGCACCGCGGTTGCGATCCCCGACTGCACCGCGCCGTTCAGGTGGCGCGGCACCTGGCTGGATGCGATCACCAACGTGCCTTCGGCCTGCAAAGGAGCGGTGGAAAGGGCCGATGCGGCAATCACCGCCGCGCCCATCAGGCGTGTCATCATTTTCATGTCAGTCTCCCGGTTGTGGCGTGGGTCTTTGTTTTTTTCCCTTGTCGCAAAGGCTAGCGACGACCCTATCCTCGGAAAACAGTGTTTTCTGTGGATGAAAAACCTAAATTTTGGGGGATGCAGCCGTTTGGACCGCGGCCTTGCCGCTGCTGCCGGGTGTCAGGATGAGATCGTCGAAAATGCCCTGTCGCGCCAGATCCGCGCTGATGTCGAGCACGGCCTGCACGATGGTCGACCGGCGCGAGGCCTGGGTATAGGCCACGCCGAACTCGGGTGTGTCCACCTGTCCCTCGATGGGGCGGGCGACATAGCCGTTCGATCCGTCGCGGTCGGCCTTGGAGCAGATGTTCAGGATCGAATATCCGAACCCCGCCGCAACAAGACCCCGCAGGACCGAACTTGATTTCGTGGTATGCACCACGTTCAGTTCCAGCCCGTGATCACGGAAAACCCCCCGGAAGTAGCTTTTGGATGTGGGCAGATCCAGCAGGACCATCGGCAAGCCTGACAGGTCGGACAGGGCCAGGCTTTCCTTGTCGGCCAAGGGCGAATCCAGCGGCAGCAGCGCCCAGGGCCGCGCCATGAACAGGGGCTGGAACGGCCCGGTTTCCGTGCCGCGCCGACGGTATGTCAGCGCAAGATCGATCCGCCCGGTCTGCAACAGATCCTGCAGCGCCTCGAGGTTGTCCTCCTTCAGGTCGATCCTGATCGCGGGATAGATCTTGGACACATGCTTGAGCACGCGCGGCAGCACATAGGGTGCCGTGGGCGCATAGCAGCCCAGATGCAGCGTGCCGGTCGGATCGCCCGACAGTGACATCAGATCGGATTCGAAGATCCGCGCCTGTTCCAGGAAATCCGCGATGCGGGTCGCCACGATCTGTCCGGCCTCAGTGGGTTGCACGCCCTTGGCGGGCACGCGGCGAAACAGCTCCATCCCCAGGCTTTCTTCGATCGCGTCGATCGAAGCGGTGATCGAGGATTGCGAGATATGCATTTCGGCGGCAGCGCGCGAAATGGATCCGCTGCGCACGGCGGCATCGAAATAGCGTAGCTGCTTGAGCGTGAAATGCATCGCATTCCCCCATCAGATCTAGTTTCTCCTGACAGTAAAACCATTTTCCCACAGGACAAAGCTCGTTTACGCCTTGAAGGAAAAAGGGGGGTGGCGATGTCCGGGATCACTGTCTTTCAGGCTGCAAAGATCATCACCATGGACCCGAACCGGCCCACGGCCACCCATGTCGCGGTGCGCGATGGCCATGTTCTGGCCGTGGGTGACGCGACCTGTGCCGATCAGTGGGGCCGCGTGCGCCATGACAACCGGCTGGCGGGGACCATCCTGATGCCCGGCTTTGTCGAAGGGCACAGCCACATGTCGGAAACCTGCTTCTGGGATTACACCTACGTGGGTTTTCACGACCGTGTCGACCCGGATGGCCAGCCATGGCCCGGCCTGACCGAGATCGGCGCGGTGCTGGCCCGCCTGCGTGATGCAGCAGCTCAACTTCCTGCCGATGCGCCGCTGATTGCATGGGGGTTCGACCCGATCTTCCTGTCCTCCGCCCGGCTGACGCGGGATCATCTGGACAGTGTCGCCGCTGACCGGCCGGTGGTGGTGCTGTTTTCCTCGGGCCACCTGATGTGCGTGAATTCCGCAGCGCTTGCGGCAGTGGGTTACGATCGCGCCAGCAATGTCGAGGGCATCCAGCGCCGGCCCGACGGGGAACCCAATGGCGAGCTGCATGAGATGGCGGCGATGTTCCCTGTGATGCGCCGCATCGGCATGGATTTCCGCACCCGCTCGCATCAGCGCGCCTATGTCGATGCCTTCGGGCGGATCTGCCGCCGGTCAGGTGTGACCACCGCCACCGATCTTTTCGCCATGGTCACGCAAGAGGGCGCCGAGGCCCTGGCCGCGGCCACCGCCCGCCCGGATTATCCCGTGCGGATCGTGCCCGCGGTGTCGACCCTGCACAGCACCCCCGAGGAGGTGCGCGCCCAGATGGCCGACCTGCGCCAGTTGAACCATGACAAGCTGCGCTTCGGTGCTGTCAAGCTGATGACCGATGGCTCGATCCAGGGGTTCAGCGCGCGCATCCTGTGGCCTGGCTATGTGGGCGGGCAGCCCAACGGCATCTGGAACATGCCGCCCGCGCAGATCCATGCCACCTGCGCGATGATGCAGCAGGCCGGCATCCAGATGCATATCCACACCAATGGCGACGAGGCCAGCACCGTCGTGCTGGATGCGCTCTCGGCGGCGGCCCGCGCCCATCCCTGGCCCGGTGCCCGCCATGTGCTGCAGCATGCGCAGATGATGGGGCCGGCCCTCTTTGCCCGTGCGGCCGAACTGGGTGTTTGCGTGAACCTTTTTGCCAACCACATCTGGTATTTCGGCGACCAGCATGCTGCGCTGACCATCGGGCCGGATCGTGCCGCGCGCATGGATGCCTGCCGCGCGGCGCTGGATGCGGGGCTGACCTTGGCGATCCATTCCGATGCCCCCGTCACGCCGATGGGCCCCCTGTTCACCGCATGGTGCGCGGTCAACCGACAGACCATGTCGGGGCGCACCCTGGGGGCGGCGCAACGCATCACGGTGCCCGAGGCGCTTTACGCCATCACGATGGGTGCCGCCCGGACGCTGAAGCTGGAGGCCGAGATCGGCAGCATCGAGACCGGCAAGCGTGCCGATTTCGCGGTTCTGGCCGAAGACCCGCTTGCCATCGACCCGGTTCGCCTGAAAGACCTGCCCGTGCTGGGCACCGTCATTGGCGGTCATGTCGATGCATTGATTTGAGAAGGAAAGGAACCCGATGTCCACAATCACCGTCTTCAGCGCCCGCAAGATCATCACCATGGATCCGAACCGACCCGAGGCGACACATGTCGCTGTCCGGGACGGGCGGATTCTGGCCGTGGGTGGCGCGGATTGCGCCGATGCCTGGGGTGCTGTGCGCCATGATGACAGCCTCAAGGATGCGGTGCTGATGCCGGGTCTGGTCGAAGGTCATGCGCACATGATGGCAGGCGCGATGTGGAATTTCGCCTATGCCGGGTATCACGACCGCATGGACCCACAGGGCAAATGGTGGAAGGGCAAGCCCGATCTGGATGCGGTGGTGCGCGACCTGTCGGACTATGAAAAGACGCTTGAACCCGGTCAGCCGCTTCTGGGCTGGGGGTTGGATCCGATCTTCTTCTCGGGTGAGCGCCTCAGCCGCAAGCATCTGGACCAGATCAGCACCGACCGGCCGGTGGCGATCATGTTCTCGAATTTCCACCTGATGTGCGTGAACTCGAAGGCGCTGGAGATGGCGGGCTATGATCGCGCCACCAATGCCGAGGGCGTGGTCAAGGACGCCAAGGGCGATCCGACCGGCGAGTTGCAGGAAATGGCGGCGATGTTCCCGGTGATGCGGCGTGTCGGCATGGATTTTCGCGGGCTTTCCCAGACCGAGGGCGCGATCCGCAGCTATGGCGCGGTCTGCATGCGGGCCGGCGTGACCACTGTTACCGATCTCTACTCGCAGATGGAGGATGCCGATCTGGCGACGCTGGTCGCCGTGACGGATGATGCGGATTTTCCGGCACGGCTGGTGCCGGTGCTGGGTGTGGCCGGGACGGATCCCGCGCAGGCGGCGGCGCGCGCACTGGCCCTCAAGGCGCAGTCGCGTGACAAGCTGCGGATGGGGGCGGTCAAACTGATGACCGACGGCTCGATCCAGGGCTGGACCGCGCGGGTGAAATGGCCCGGCTACGTCGGCGGACAGGCCAACGGGATCTGGAACATGGCCCCCGCCGAGATCCAGCGCATGGTGGCCACCATGCAGCAGGCCGGCGTCCAGATGCACATCCATGTCAACGGCGACGAGGCCAGCGCGGTTGCCATCGACGCGATTGCCGAAGCTGCCCGCAGCCATCCCTGGCAGGATGCGCGCCATGTCCTGCAGCATTGTCAGCTGATGGGGGTGGACCAGTTCCTGCGCTGTGCGGAACTGGGCGTCTGCACCAATATCTTTTCCAATCACATCTGGTATTTCGGTGATCAGCACGCCGCCCTGACCGTGGGCGAGGATCGCGCCTGCCGGATGAATGCTGCCCGCGCGGCGCTGGATGCGGGCGTGCATGTGGCGCTGCATTCCGACGCGCCCGTGACGCCGCTGGGGCCCTTGTTCACCGCCTGGTGCGCCGTCAACCGGCAGACCATGACGGGCCGCACCCTGGGCGCGGCCCAATGCATCACCGTGCCCGAGGCGCTGCATGCGATCACGCTTGGGGCGGCCTTCACCCTGAAGATGGATCACGAGGTCGGCAGCATCGAGACCGGCAAGCGCGCGGATTTCGCGATCCTGGGCGATGATCCTTTGGGTGTCGATCCCATGGTGCTGAAGGATGTGCCGGTTCTGGGCACTGTCCTTGACGGGCGGGTGCACCTGGCATGAGCCTGCCGCGCCTGCCCCTGACGGTGATCGGCGGATATCTTGGCGCGGGCAAGACCACGCTGATCAACCGCTTGCTGCGCGAGGATCATGGCCAGCGTGTGCTGGTCATGGTCAATGATTTCGGCGCGATCAACATCGACGCCGATCTGCTGGTGTCGGCGGATGGCGACACGATGACCCTGACCAATGGCTGCGTCTGCTGCACCATGGGGGCCGATCTTTTCATGGCGATGGGGGATGCGCTGGATCGCCGCCCGCGCCCGGATCATCTGGTGATCGAGGCGTCAGGCATCGCGGATCCCGCGCGCATCGCCACGGCGGCACGGGCAGAACCAGACATGGCCTATGGCGGCATCGCCGTGGTCGTGGATGCGCTGCATTGGGGGGCGCTGGCCGATGACACGCAGATCGGTGCGCAGATCCGGGGCCAGGTGGCGGTGGCGGACCTGCTGCTGATCTCGAAGGCGGAAGGGGGCGTGCCGCCCGCCCTGGCCGCGCGGCTGGCCGCGCTCAGCGCCGCGCCGCAGATCGATATCGCCGATTGCGCCGCCGTGGCGCCGCTGCTTCTGGGGGGGCTTGCGACCTTGCAGGGCAAGCGCGACGGGGTCGGTCATCCCGCCTATGTCGGCTGGAGTCATGAGGGCGACGAGGCGATGACCCGCACGGCGCTGGCCGCTAAACTGGCGCAGGCGCCGCAGGCGCTTTACCGGATCAAGGGGCTTGTGGCCGCGCCCGACAGCACCGGCTGGGAGGTTCAGGTCGTGGGGCGCAGCATCGAGATCAAACCCGCGCTGGACAGGGTCGCAAGGACCCGGCTGGTCGCCATCGGTCCGCAATCCGCGATTGCGCGCGCCCAGATCGCCGACTGGTGGTCACAGGGCTGAGGCCGCAAGTCCGGTGATCAGCAGGAGGTGCGGGTCGTGTCCTTGCCTTCGGGGCTGCAGAACAGACGGTACAGAAGGCCGATCACCTCGTAGGTGTTTTCATCGGCGAGGCTGTAGAAGATCGTCTTGCCCTCGCGCCGTGTGGTCACAAGACCTTCCTCGCGCAGGCGCGCCAGCATCTGGCTGACGGCGGCCTGCCGGATCTCAAGCAGGTTTTCCAACTCGCCCACGGATTTCTCGCCCGAGCCGAGGTGGCACAGGATCATCAGCCGCCCCTCATGGGCCAGCGTCTTGAGATAGGCCGCAGCCGCCTCGGCGCTACGCGCCATTTCAGAGGGCGGCGCGGGCGGGCTTTGTGTTGTCGTCGTCAATTCTGCCAGGTCCTGCATGGGGTCGCTCAACTCTCTTATCACACCCCTCCGGAAAGTGCGACATTACTGCTTGTCAGCCGGAGCACCGCCTTCAAAATGGTTCTCATTCTGGTAATCGCAAGGGTCTTCCTGCATTTGCAGGTGCAAACCCGTCCCGGTGAAGGGGTGCGCGCGGGCCAGATCCTCGTCGATCTCGATCCCGAGACCGGGGGTTTCGGGCGGGATCACATGGCCGTTCTCGACCCGGATCATCCCCTTGATCAGCTTGTCATGGAACGGCGTCTCGATGGTTTCGATCATCAGAAGATTGGGGATCGAGGTGGCCAGATGGATGTTCGCGGCCCATTCCACGGGGCCTGCGTAAAGATGTGGGGCCATCTGCGCGTTGAAGGCCTCGGCCATGGCGGCCACTTTCTTCATCTCCCAGATGCCGCCGGCACGCCCCAGCGCGGGCTGCAGGATCTCGGCCCCGCCGGTACGCAGCAGGGTGGCGAATTCCGCCTTGGTGGTCATCCGCTCGCCCGTGGCCAGAGGAATGCGAACGGCCTGCGCAACCTTCTGGAATTCCAGCAGATTATCTGGCGGCATCGGTTCTTCGTACCACAGCGGGCTATAGGGCTCCAGCGCCTGGCCCAGCCGGATCGCGCCTGCGGTGCTGAACTGCCCATGGGTGCCGAACAGCAGGTCGGCACGATCGCCCACCGCCTCGCGGATCGCACGGCAAAAGGCGACCGAACGGGAAATATCGGACATCGCAGGCATATGGCCGCCGCGCATCGTATAGGGGCCGGCGGGGTCGAACTTGACCGCCGTATAGCCGCGATCCACGGCATCGATCGCGGATTCCGCGGCCATCTCGGGCGAAACCCAGAAGGGCCCATGTTCGTGATGGGGCAGCGGATAGAGATAGGTATAGGCGCGCAGCCGGTCGTTCATCTTGCCGCCCAGCAGCGCCCAGACCGGCCGTCCGCGATCCTTGCCGAGGATGTCCCAGCACGCGATTTCCAGCCCTGAAAACGCGCCCATCACCGTCAGGTCGGGGCGCTGCGTGAAGCCGGACGAATAGACGCGGCGGAACATCTTCTCGATATTCTCGGGGTTCTCGCCCTGCATGTGGCGGGCAAACACATCCTCGATCACCGCGCGCATGGCATCGGGCCCGACGCTTGAGGCATAGCATTCGCCCCAGCCCGTGATGCCGGTGTCGGTCGTGACCTTCACGAAGATCCAGTACCGCCCGCCCCAGCCCGGCGCGGGGGGCGCGGTCACGATGATGTCAAGATCAGCAAGCTTCATCGTCCGTCGCTCCTGTGCGTATTCATGGAACAGTGAAAGGTGTCGTCAGTCGTTCAGGATGATCACGTTGCGCCGCGCGGCACCTGTCTTGGTATCGGCGATCGCCTCGTTGATCTGATCAAGCGTCCAGCGGCCCGAGATCAGCTCGTCCAGCTTCAGCCGCCCCTGCTGGTAGAGGTCCACCATCCAGGGGATGTCGCGCTTGATCACCACATCGCCCATCTTGGACCCGACCAGCCCCTGGCCCACGGCGGCCATCACGACGGGTTCATAGCTGGAGGTCTGGCCCGAATGGGGCATTCCCACCATGACCACGCGCCCGCCATAGCCCAGATAGCGCGGTGCGGTGTCATAGGCCGGGATTGCGCCCACGGTCACGATGACCGCGTCAGCGCCCCGCCCCAGGATCCGCTTGGCGCGGCTCCAGGGTTTCGCGTCAGTCGCCAGGATACCGTCGGTCGCGCCGAATTCGCGCGCGATGGCCAGTTTCTCCTCAGACATGTCAACGGCGATGATCCGGCGCGCGCCTGCGATCCGCGCGCCCTGGATCGCGTTCAGGCCCACGCCGCCCGCACCGATCACGACCACATCCTGCCCGGCGCGCAGACCGGCAGCATTGACCACAGCCCCCACGCCCGTGATCACGCCACAGGACAGCAGCGCCGCAACATCCTTGCCCAGCTCGTCGGGGATCTTCACGACCTGGCTTTGATCGACCACCACGGACTCCGCAAAGGCGCCGCAGGCCATGGCCTGGTGCAGCACGCCGCCATCGGCGGTGCTCAGCGGGCCCTTGTCGCCGTTATAGGGCGTCTCGCACAGCGTGGGCTTGCCCGATCCGCAATTGGTGCAGCCACCGCAGGCGCGGATCAGCGTCACGGCCACGCTGTCACCCACCGCCAGCCCGGCCACACCGGCGCCAAGGGCCGTCACGCGGCCCGCCGCCTCGTGGCCATAGACCGCGGGCAGTGTGCCGCCCCATGCGCCTTCGGCAAAGGAGATGTCGGAATGGCAGATCGCCACGGCGTCAAGCCTGACCTCGACCTCGCCCATCTCGGGCGCGCGCAGACGCACCTCTTCGATGGTCAGGGGGGTGCCGAAGGCATGGCATACGGCGGCCTTGATCATCTGCATGGTGGGTTCCTTTCCGGTCTGGTCCTGTCAGTTCGCCCGAACCTGCCCGCCCCCGATCAGCCGTGCAAGTGCAAAACAGCCCTTCGCATGTCGGAATTCAGCGCCCTCAACCGGTGATGCGCCGCCCGCGCGTCTGATAGATCACCGTGGCCAGCGCCATGATCAGCGCCGACAGCAGGAAAGGCGCACCGGGCAGATAGATTGCGGCCTCGGCGCGGGTGAAACTGGCGAAGGTCTGGGTCATCACCAAGGGCGCCAGCACCATGGCCACAGCCGTCAGGCTGGTCAGCACGCCCTGCAGTTCGCCCTGTGCGTTGTCAGGCACCGCGCGCGACAGGATGCCTTGCAGCGCCGGCAGCCCGATTGCCCCCAGCGCCGTGACCGGGATCAGAAGCAACAACAGCAACCCGGACGAGATGAAACCAAGGATCACCAGCGAGACAACTTCGATCACAAGGCCCAGCAGCACGGTACGCGCCTCGCCGAAGGCGCGGATCGCAGGACCGATCAGCGTGCCCTGCACCACCGCCAGGGAGATGCCGTAGACCGCCAGCGAAACACCGATCAGCCCCGGCGACCAGCCGAAGCGTTCGGCGGTGAAATAGGCCCAGATCGCCGGATAGACGACCGTGGCGAAATGATAGAGGAAATAGACCCAGATCAGCGCGCCCACCCCGGCCAGCCGCGACACCGCGCGGATCGCACCGAAGGGATTGGCGCGGCGCCACTCGAAGGGGCGGCGGATCCGGTCCGTGACCGTCTCGCGCAGCACCAGCCATCCGAAACCGGCATTGGCCAGTGCCAGCAGCGCCGCCGCGATGAAGGGTGCGCGCGTGCCCCATTCGGCCAGCAACCCGCCGATCACCGGTCCCAGCACGAAGCCCACGCCGAAGGCCGCGCCGATCAGGCCGAAGTTGCGCGCCTTTTCATGCGGTTGCGAAATGTCGGCCATATAGGCCGATGCCGTGGAATGCGTGGCGGCCGTGATCCCGCCCACGATGCGCCCGGCCAACAGCAGCCAGATCGAGCCCGCCAGCGCCATCACCAGGTAATCCGCCGCCATGACCAGCAGCGAGGTCAGCAGCACGGGCCGCCGCCCGAAACGGTCGGACAGCGCACCAAGGATGGGGCCGAACAGGAATTGCATCGCGGCAAAGGCCGTGGACAGGATGCCGCCCCAGACAGCCGCCTGCGCCAGGCTGCCACCTGTCGTTTCGCGGATCAGGTCGGGCATGACCGGCAGGATCAGCCCGATCCCCATGGCGTCGATCACCACGGTGATCAGAATGAACAGAACCGGCAATCGCATCGGCAACTTTCGCGTTTCGTGATCGTCCGACCCTAGGCCCCTCTACGCAGCGGGGGAAGCCCTGCCGCGAGGGCAGGTTCAGCGGCGGAACAGCACCGGGAACCAGTCCTCGCGCAGCTTCTGGCCCGCCTGCATGTCATGCCCCGGAAAGGGGGGCGAGGTACGGCCGGGTCGTTCCACATAGCGCGCGTCATCGCCCACAAGGCGCAGCGAAAAGGCACGGCGGCGTTGCGTGGTCTCGTTCCCGCGCGCGCCGTGCAGCGTGCTGTAGTGAAAGGCGACCGCATCACCCGGCTCCATCGACCATTCGCGGATCTCCATGCCTTCGGCGTCCGGATCGGGCACGGGCATGTAGGCATCCGCGTCGGGATAGAAATTCTCTTCGGACAGCCAGCGGGTCGGCAGCACCGGGCGGGGCCACAGATGTGAGCCTGCGACGCAGCGCAGGCTGGCCTTGGTCACCGGGTCGAGCGGCGACCAGAAGCTGACGGTCTGCCGTCCCTCGACGAAGTAATAGGGGCCGTCCTGGTGCCATGGCGTCGGCTTGGATGTGCCCGGCTCCTTGACAAGGATATGGTCGTGAAAAAGCTGAACGGCCTGCGATCCCGTCAGGTCGGCCGCGACCTCGGCGGCGGGAGAGTTGCGGATCACCTCTTCGAATTCGGGGATTCGCTGCCAGTTGCAATAGTCATCGAAGAACCGCCCGCCTTCGCCCGCTTTCAGGTTTTCGGCAGCGTAGGGGCCGGGCTCGGCCATGTTGCGTGCGATCCCGGCGGCCAGCGTGTCGACATGATCCTTGAACAGACCCTTGATCAGGACGACGCCGTCACGCTGGAAATCATCGATGTTCTGCTGGGTGACGAGGGTGTGTGGCATCGGTGTCGGTCCTTTGTGCGTTCGGCGGCAGTATCAGGGCAAGGGGGCGGTGCGGTAAAGTGTGACCTTCAACCCGCCGTTCGACACGGGCGGGGCGGGTGGCAGGAAGGGAAGGGCCGTCGCCTTGGCAAGGGACGGATCGCTGGTCACGATCCCCACGCGCCAGCCGCGGAAGCGTTCCGCCAGTGTCTTTCCCAAAGCCCCATAAAGGGCGAAAAGCAGCTTGCGATCCCCGATCCGCGCGCCATAGGGCGGATTGACCATCACAAGGCCGGGCGGGCCATCGGGCCGCTGAAGATCGCTGACCGCGTGGCACTGGAAGGTGATGACCCCCGAAACGCCGGCCCGTTCGGCATTGGCGGTGGCTGCGCGGATCGCGCCCGCATCCCGGTCAGACCCGTAAAACCGCAGGGGTGTTTCGCGGGCAGGTGCCGCCTTTTTCAGGGTGTCCCACGATGGGACGTCAAAATTCGCCAGTCTTTCAAAGGCATAGCTTCTTGCCCGTCCGGGAAGCAGGTCAAGGGCCATTTCCGCCGCCTCGATCACGAAAGTGCCTGACCCGCACATCGGATCGACCACGGCTTCGGTGCCGTCATAGCCGCATTGGCGCAGGAAAAGGGCCGCAAGGGTTTCGCGCAGGGGGGCCTTGGCCATCGCCTGCTTGTGGCCGCGCTTGTGCAGCGACATGCCCGTGGTGTCGATGCTGAAGGTGCACAGGTCATCCTCGATCCGGACCTTGAGGCGCAGTTCCGACATGTCCTCGGGCGCGTCCTCGGCGGCGGGTCCGGTAAGCACCTCGACTCCCAATGTCTCGCGCAGGGCTTTTTCGATCCGCTGTCTGGCAGCGCCCGCGTGATAGATCTTCGACGCCTTGCATGTCGCCTCGACCCGCACGGGCACATCGGGGCGCAACACTGCGGCCCAGTCGAATTTGCGCGCGCGCTTGTCCAGCTGTGCCAGATGCATGGCGCGAAAGCTGCCGATCCGCGCCAGCACGCGGGTGGCCCCGCGCAGACACAGGTTAGCCCGCCAGACATCGGGCCAGCCGCCCTGAAAGGTGACACCGCCCGCCACGATCACGGGTGCCGGAAACCCAAGCTGCGCGACCTCTTCGGCCAGCGCGGGTTCCAGCCCCGGAGGGACGGCCAGAAAGATCTCGAAGGGCGTGCTGTCTGTCATGCGCCTGCTTATCCGCTGCAGGTTGACCCATGGCAAGGGCCAAGGCAGAAAGCTTGCGCAAACAATGGGCAGAGGCGGATCGAGGTCCGTTGCTCTTCAGATAGTGAGCGAACTTTTTGTATGCGAAGCAAGGCATTCGGGATAGTTTGTGCACAAGGAGAAAGGCAAGACCATGTCCGACCACGTTTCCGTTCCGAAGCAGGTTCTCAGCCAGGCTATCGCAACCGAACTGGAAGCCGAGATCCTGCTGGGGCAAGTCGCGGCTGGCACGCGTCTGGATGAGGTTGCGCTGGCCCGGCGTTTCGGCGTGTCGCGCACACCCGTGCGCGAGGCGTTGCAGATCGTGGTCGCCCGTGCCCTTGCCCTGCGGCAACCCTACAAGGGTGTTGTCGTTTCCGATATCTCGCCCGAACGGATCGACCAGCTATTCGAAGCGATGAGCGAGATCGAGGCGCTCTGCGGCAGGTTTGCGGCGCAGCGCATGACGATGGAAGAACGCTCGGCCCTTCTGAGCCAGCACGAGGCCATGGCGCGGATGGCGGCGGCGGGTGATGCACAGGCCTATGACACGGCCAATACCCGCTTTCACCAGATGATCTATGAGGGAAGCCATAACGAGGACTTCGCCGAGATGGCCGAGGCGATGCGGATGAAGCTGTCGCCCTTCCGCCGGTCCCAGCTGGCCGATGCGGAACGCATGGCGCGATCCACGGCAGAACATGACCAGATCGTCGAGGCGATCGCCGCACGGGACGGGCAAGCCGCCGAAAAGGCGCTGCGCCGCCATCTGCTGAGTGCGGCGCAAGCCATGTTGCATAAATGGAAGCGCCAGCGCGTGGAGCCTACCCCAATGCCGTCCAAAGCATCCTGACCGAGGTGATCGTCAGGAAGACGGCGAAGGCGCGCTTGACCCATTTGGCATCCAGCGCGTGGGCCAGCTTGGCGCCACGCGGGGCCATGAAGATCGAGGCAGGCAGGATCAGCGCTGCCGCGACAAGGTTGACATAGCCCACCGACAGGGGCGGGCGGCCCGCGACGCCAAGGCCGGCCACGACCAGCGCGATGGCCGCCGGGATCGCGATGATCAGACCGAAGGTGGCCGCCGTGCCGACCGTGCGATGCACTGGCACGGAAAACGCCGTCAGCGTCGGTACGCCAAGGGTGCCGCCGCCGATCCCCATCATTGCCGACACAAGCCCGATCCCGGTGGCCAGCGCGGGTTGCCCGGCCTTGCCGGTCGGCAGGTCTGGTGCCACCACAAGTGACTTCGGTTTTGCAAGATTGGCCGATATCGCCAATCCCACGATGCCGAAGACCAGCATCAGTGCCGCGGCGTTCACCAGCCCGGCAAAGGCCCCGCCCGCCAGTGCGCCGCCCGCCATCCACGGACCCCAGCGCCGCACAAGGGCCATGTCGACCGCACCGCGCTTGTGATGCGCCCGCGCCGACGAGATCGAGGTGGCGATGATCGTCGCAAGCGACGTGGCCACGGCCATGTGCATGGCAAGCGCAGGGTCGAACCGTGTGAAGGTGAAGACCCAGAAAAGCACGGGCACGATGACGATACCGCCGCCCACGCCCAGCAGGCCTGCAAGAAGCCCGCCCAAGCCACCGGCCAGTACCACGCCTCCGACCAGGAGGGTGATTTGCAAATTCGTAAGCAGTTCCAAAGTTTTATCCGTTCATTTCCTTGGTCAGAAGGCAAGCGCCGCGCCATCCGCGCGGGGGTCGGATGCGGCCTCGATCAGGCCCTCGGGGTGCAGCACGACGGCACCCGCATGACCTGCGGTATCGGAATAGGGGGCGATCATCTCGACCTCGTGGCCGGCATCCTTGAGCGCGGTCACAAGAGCCGGATCGAAACGGTCTTCCAGTTTCAGGGTCGTGGTCGTGTCGCCCCAGGTCTTGCCCAGCAGCCAGCGTGGCGCGGTGACGGCGGCTTGCAGGTCCTGCCCGTAGAGCACGTGGCGGGTAAAGACCGCCGCCTGTGTCTGCGGCTGGCCCTCGCCGCCCATCGTGCCATAGGCCATCACGCGCCCATCCTCGAGCTGCGCCAGCGCCGGGTTCAGCGTGTGGAAGGGCCGGCGGAACGGGCCAAGCTGGTTCGGTCCCGCAGCCAGCGAGAAGCCCGCGCCGCGGTTCTGGAAGAAGACGCCCGTATCGGTGCAGGTCAGGCCCGATCCGAATTCCCAGAATACCGACTGGATGAAGCTGACGACCATGCCGTCGCTATCCGCCGCGCCCATCCAGATCGTATCGCCCGGCTTGGCCTCATGGGGCCAGGGCAGGGCGCGCTCCATGTCGATCTTCGCCGCCAGCCTGTCGAGATGCGCGGCCTTCAGCCAGTCTTGTGCCGGGGTCGCCATGCTGTCGGGATCGCCCAGTTCGGCGTTGCGCTGGATGAAGGCCTGCTTGGTCGCCTCGATCAGCCCGTGCAGATGGGAAAAACCCTCGCCCCGGTCCACGCCCAGCCGGTCGAACAGCGCCAGGATCATCAGGGATGATACGCCCTGCGTGGGGGCGATCATGTTGTAAAGCTGTCCCGCGCTGGTGCTGACGGTCAGGGGTGTCACCTGGTCGGCGGCGAAAAGATGGAAATCGGCCAGCCGCAGCGGGCTGCCCGCATCGGCCAGGAACTGCGCATGCGTCGCCGCGATCTCACCGCGGTAGTAGTCGTCCAGGCCCACCTCGGCCAGGCGCGCCAGCGTGTTGCCAAGTGCTGTCTGGCGCAGCAGATGGCCGGGGGCGGGGGGCTGGCCCGCGACAAGGAATGTCTCGTCGAAGCCTTGCACGCCTTTCAGCGTGTCCAGCTTGGCCGCCGTTGTCAGCGACTGGTTGGCGGTGACGGCGATGCCGTCTTTTGCCAGCGCGATGGCCGGGGCCAGCAGGTCCGACAGGGGCAGGCGGCGGTCTTCGGGGACCAGCGCCAGCGCCTTGGCCCAGCCGTCGATGGTGCCGGGCACGGTCAGCGCTGCCAGCGGGCCGCGTGCGGGCAGCGCGCCCGTCACACCGCGTTCGGCATACCATTCCGGCGTGGCAAGGCCCGCCGCACGACCGCAACCCGAGATGCCGACAGGGGCATGGCCGGGGCGATGGATCACCCAGAAACCATCGCCGCCGATCCCGTTCATGTGGGGGTAGGCCACGGCAATGGCCGCGGCTGCGGCGACCATCGCCTCGATCGCGGTGCCGCCCGCGTTCAGGATGTCGCGTCCGGCCAGCGCAGCAGCGCGATGCGGCGCGCTGATCGCGCCCTTGTAGCCCATGGAAGAAGTCAGCATGTCACCATCCGATTGCCTGGGGCAGCCAAAGGGCAAGCCCGGGGAAGAGAAAGACGAGCGCCAGAGCAATCGCCTGCAGACCGATGAATGGCACTGCACCCTTGTAAATGTCCAGAGTGCTTACCTCGGGCGGGGCCACGCCCTTGAGGAAGAACAGCGACCAGCCGAAGGGCGGGGTCAGGAAGGATGTCTGCAGGTTCAGACAGATCAGGATGCCCAGCCAGACCAGATCGACGCCATTGGCGATGAAGAAGGGCAGGAACAGCGGCAGGGCGATATACGTGATCTCGATCCATTCCAGGAAGAAGCCCAGCACGAAGACCAGCAGCAGCATGAACAGAAGCGCCCCGTTCACGCCGCCGGGCACCCAGTCGAACATCAGTTGCACAAGATGTTCGCCCCCGAGGCCACGAAAGGCCAGGCCGAAGACCTGCGCGCAAATGAGGATGAAGAAGACCATCGACGAGATCAGCAGCGTCGCGCGCGCCACCTGTTTCAGCAGATCGAATGTCAGGCGGCCCGACAGCGCCACGAAGACCAGCGCGCCGATGGCCCCCATCGATGCGGCCTCGGTGGGGGCGGCAAGGCCGCCGATGATCGAACCAAGGACCGCGATCACCAGACCGATCGGCGGGCCCACGACCAAGGCCACCTTCCTGGCCAGTTCTGCCCCGCTCATGGCGTCGCGTTCCGCCTGCGGGATCGGCGGCATCAGGCCGGGTTTCCATGCGGCCAGCACCAGGATCGCCACGATATAGACGGCGGCCAGAGTCAGGCCGGGGATCATGGCGGCAGCGAACATCGTGCCCACGGATTCGCCCAGGATCTCGGACAGCAGGATCAGAACAAGGCTGGGCGGGATGATCTGCCCCAGCGTTCCGCTGGCGCAGATCATGCCGGTCGCCAGCGATTTCGGATAGCCCCGGCGCAGCAGCGTGGGCAGGGTCAGCAGGCCCAGCGTCACGATGGTGGCCCCGACGATCCCCGTCGCAGCCCCCAGCAGGACGCCCACAAGAATGATCGCCACGCCCATGCCGCCCGCGACCTTGCCGAAGACATGGCCGATGATGTCGATCAGTTCTTCGGCCAGGCGGGATTTTTCCAGCATCACGCCCATAAAGACGAACAGCGGGATCGCCATGAAGGTATAGTTCGTCACCACGCCATAGATGCGTGCTGGCAGCAGGTTGAACAGCATCGGGCCAAAACCCGCATAGCCGAAAACCAGCCCGGATACGGCAATGGCGATGCCGACGGGGATACCCACGATCAGCAGCACGAAGAAGGCGGCGATCATGCCGATCGCCAGAAGATCGTTCGGAGACATCTTGGTTCTTTCCTGAAATTCAGTGTCCCGCAGGCCCGCTGTCACGGGCCGGGTTGGGCAGGCCGAAGCCGTGACGCAGCGCATGGGCCAGACCTTGCAGGGCAAGCAGCGCAAAACCCAGCGGGATCAGCGACTTGAGGGCCCAGCGATAGGGCAGGCCGCCCGGATTGGGCGAGGATTCAGCGCGCAGCCATGATTGCTGCACCCATGGAAGCGACAGCCAGACGGCATAGATCGCGAAAGCCATCAGCGCGAGGCCGCCGACCACTTCGATCACACGGCACAGCCATGCGGGAAAGCGTTCGAACAGCACGTCGACGCGGACCTGTTCGCCGCAATAGAGCGCATAGGACATGCCGAAAAGCGCGATGGGCGAGATCAGGTGCCATTGCAGTTCCTGCAACCAGACGGCCCCGGTGCGCAGGAAGTAGCGGACGAATACATCGCCCGCCACCATCAGCACCAGCGCCACGCAGGTCCAGGCCGCGATCCAGCCGAACAGCCGGACCGCGCCCTCGATCACGTTCACGAAGCGTGACAGCGTGCCCATCCTCAGACCTTGAGGATCGACTTGTGCCACGGGCCTTCGCTGACGCCGGCCCAGCGGTCGTGGTTCGCCTTGAAGGCCATGTAGCTGTCATGCACTTCCTTGACCAATGGGTCTGCGGCGGCGCGGGTGGCCAGCGTGTCGGCGGTTGCGGTGCGCAGCGCCTCGACAACGGCTTCGGGCAGGACGGCGGCCGTGACGCCGAAATTGTCCACCAGATCCGACAGCGCCTCGCCGTTGACGGCCTCGGACCAGGTCATGCTTTCAAGGCATGCGGCCATGCAGGCGGTTTTCACGATCTGCTGCAGATCGGCGGGCAGGCTGTCCCATGCGGCCTTGGAGATCAGCAGCTCGCCCGTGGTGGACGGCTCGTGCCAGCCGGTGGTGTGATAGAACTTGGCGGCATTCTGCAGGCCGAGGCGACGGTCCTGATAGGGGCCGACGAATTCGGCGGCATCAATGACGCCACGCTCCAGCGCGGGGAAGATCTCGCCGCCCGGCAGGACGCGGGCATCGACGCCAAGGCTGGCATAGACCTGTCCGGCCAGACCGGGGATACGCATGCGCAGGCCCTGAAGCTGGCTGATGTCCTCGATCGGTTCGCGGAACCAGCCGGTCATCTGCACGCCGGTGTTGTTCATCGGGAAGGCGACAAGGCCGAAGGGTTCGTAGACCTTGTGCCACAGTTCCAGACCGCCGCCATGATAGAGCCAGGCCATGTGACCGGCAAAGCTCATGCCGAAGGGAACGGTGGTGAAATACTGCGCGGCGAAGGTGGTGCCCGACCAGAAATAGCTGTTCGAGGCGTTCATCTCGATCACGCCCTGCTGCACGGCGTCGAAGCCCTCGAAGGCGGGGATCAGTTCGCCCGCGGCGAAATGCTGGATCGTCAGGCGACCGCCCGACATGGTGGCGATCTTTTCGATGATGTCGGTGGGGCTGCCGGGGCCCACGGTATAGAAGGGCGAGCCGGGCCCGTAGGAGTTTGTCATCTTCCAGGTGAAGCTGTCCTGCGCCCGCGCCACGCGGGGGGCGGCGATCGGGGCTGCGACGGCGGCAGCGGCGGTGGCCGTCAGAAATTTGCGACGTTCCATGATGTGACCTCTCTGTCTGGTCCGCACCTTGCTTGGATGGTGCGGTCCGAGTTCTGGTTGGTCTCCTCCGTGTCGGACAGCTAGGCCGGGCTGGAACGGAGGAGGAGGGGCAGGGGGTCAGTGAATGGATCCGGATCAACTGAATGTATACAATTTCCGCTTAAAGACGTTTGAAAGAATACAAATTGGGCAGCATTTGAAGCGCGCCGATTTGGCTTTCGCCGCAATTGGGGGAATCGCCCCCGCGGACCGCACCGGTTTGGATTTGACAACCCTGGGTCATGGCGACAGGCTGGCGGTCCCGACATTCCCCTTTTCAGATGGACCTGCGCGTGCCCTACCGTTTCGTTCACACGGCTGACCTCCATCTCGATTCGCCGCTCAAGTCTCTGGCGCTGCGCGATCCGGCGCTGGCCGAGGTCATCGGTCAGGCCAGCCGCGCCGTATTCGAGCGGATCATCACGCTGTGCCTTGACGAACAGGTCGATGCCTTGCTGATCGCGGGCGATCTTTACGACGGGGCACAAACCTCGATGAAGACGGCGCGTTTTCTGGCGCAGCAATTGAGGCGGCTGGATGAGGCCGGGATCGAGACCTTCATCATCCGGGGCAACCATGATGCCGAGGCGCGGATCACCGGACAATTGGTGCTGCCGCCGTCAGTTACCGTTTTCGGGGCGAGGGCGGGGCTGGAGCGGCGTGACAAGGGCGATCTGCATCTGGCCATACACGGCATCAGCTTTGCGCGGCCCCATGCGCCCGAAAGCCTGCTGGAACGGTTCAAGGCACCGGTGCCGGGCGCGGTCAATATCGGGATGATGCACACAAGCCTTGATGGGTCGCCGGGGCATGACCCCTATGCGCCCTGCCGTCTGTCCGATCTTCAGGCCAGCGGGTTCGATTACTGGGCGCTGGGCCATATTCATGCCCGCGCACATCACCCAGGCGCGGTTCATGTCGTCATGCCGGGCATTCCGCAGGGCCGCGACATCGGCGAGGCCGGGGCGAAATCCGTGACGCTGGTCACGGTGGCGGATGATGGCAGTCTGACCGTGGAAGAGCGCAGCACCGCGCTGGCCCGTTTCGCGCGGCTGGATGTGGAACTGGACGATGCGATGGATTGGCCGGGGATCGTTGCGGCGCTTGGCTCTGCGCTGCGCGCGGCGCGCCGCGCCCATGCCGAGGATCATCTGGTCCTGCGTCCGGTTTTGACGGGGCGGACCGGGCTTTTGTGGCGGCTCAGACGTGATCTGGGGCTGCTGCTGGAAGAGGCGCGGCTGACCGGCGAGGCGATCGGCACGCTCTGGATTGACGGGATTTCTGTCGAATGCACCGATGTGCCGCGCGCCGATACCGCTGGCCCGCTGGCGGAACTGGGGCGTGCGGTCGCTGCGATGACGACACCGCCTGCAAGCCTGCCCGGCCCCGTCCTGACCGAGGCGGATGCCCTGATCGACACTTTGCTCAAGGCCTTGCCAAAGGATTTGCGGTCCCTGCTGGGCGATGATCCCGCGGCGCAGAACGCGGCGCGCGATGCGCTTTTGCGCGAGGGCGCGGCCGAGGTCCTGTCGCATCTGCAGGGGTTGGAGGACGGTGCCTGATGCGCCTGCGCCGGCTTGATCTGACCCGCTACGGCAAATTCACCGACCGCAGCATCGATTTCGGGGCGCGGCCCGCTGAGGGTCTGGATTTCCATATCATCTACGGGCCGAACGAGGCCGGAAAATCCACGACGATGCAGGGCTGGCTTGACCTGCTATACGGCATTCCCGCGCAAAGCCGGATGGATTTCCTGCATCCTTACGGCGCGATGCGGCTGGGGGCCTGCATCGAGGCGGGCGGGGATCGGCACGAGGTGATCCGCACAAAGGGGCGCACCGGCACGCTGACGGACCCTGCGGGCAACGCGATCCCCGAGGCGATGCTGCAGGGGATCCTTGGGGGGATCGACCGCGCGGGCTACGAGGCGATGTTCAGCCTTGATGACGATACGCTGGAAAAGGGCGGGGAAAGCATCCTGTCCAGTCAGGGCGACCTGGGCCAGATGCTGTTCACAGCCTCCAGCGGGCTGGCCGAAATGGGACAGGCGCTGGATGATCTGCGCGCCCGTGCGCAGGGCTTCTTTCGTCCGACGGGGCGCAGCGGCGGGCTTGCCGATCTGAAAAAGGAACTGGCCGCGCTGGACCAGGCGATCCAGGACAAGGACATGGGTGCGCGTGAATACGCAACGCTCGCGCAAGAGCGCGACAGGGCGCAGGAGGCATGGTCCGGTGCGGATGCCGCGCAGGCGCTGACGCTGCGACGGCTGCATGAGGTTGAACGCCTGCTGGCAGCCTTGCCGCTGGTGATGCGGCTGAAACGGTTCGAGGCGGAACTGGCGGACTTGCCGGTTGTCGCCCCCCTGCCCGAGGGGTGGGCGGATGAACTGGCGGACCTGTGGCGCGATCATGGCCAGATCGCTGTCCGGATCGAGGAACAGGAGCGGCAGATCGCGGCGACGCGGGATGAGCTTGCGGCGGCGGTCGATGATCCCGCGATTCTGGCGCAGGCCGATGCGATGGCCGCCATCGAGGCGCTGAAGGCCGATCGCGACGGGGCGCTGCGCGACCTGCCGAACCGGCGCGCCGAGGCGGCAAGCCTGCAGGTGCAGATCGATCATCTTTTGCGGCAGCTTGGACATGTCGATGGCGACCCGGCCGCCTTGCTGCTGCCTGCCCCCCTGGTTGCTGATCTGCGCGCCTTGATGGAACGTCATTCGGGCGTGGCCGCGGCGCTGGACACGGCGCGGGAAGAAACACGCGCCGCCGCGCAACGGCAGGCAGCGCTTGCCGCTGATGCCGGGGGCGACGCGCCGTCCACGCCTGATCTTGCCCTGCTGGAGCAGGTCATCCAGGGTCTGGCGCGCAGCGATCCCGAGGCTGCGTTGGAACGGGCCATGACGGCCCATCGCGCCGCCTGCGACAAGCGCGACGCGGCTTTGGCGCGGCTTGCGCCCTGGCAGGGTGGCGGGGCCGCGCTGGTGGCGCTGACCGTGCCGACGCCGGCCCGGATGCAGGCCTGGCGCCAAGGTCTGTCCGAGGCCCGCCATGCGATCGAGCGTGACCGCGCCGCCATCGTGCAGACCACCGAGGATATCGCCCTGGCCGAGGCCGCCCTGGACGCCGCCGTGGTTCCGGGGGAGGTGACGGTCGCGCAGGCGGCCGAGGTCCGGGCACTGCGCGAAAGGCTCTGGTCGGAACATCGCACCGCCTTGACGCCGGACAGTGCGGATCGGTTCGAAGCGGCGCTGCGGCAGGATGACCAACTGGGCGCCGCCCAGGCCCGCGCAGCGGCCGATGCGCAGCAGCGCGCCCAGGCGCAAAGCCGTCTGGCCTCTCTTAGCGCGACGCTGGCGCGGCAGCAAGCCCGGCATGACGAGGCCCTGCGGGCCGACGCGCAGTTGCGCGCCGACTTGTCCGCCGCCGTGCCGCAGGGGTTGGACCCCGCGATGACGCTTGATGCGCTGGAAGACTGGATGCGCCGCCGCGAGGTGGCGCTTGAGGCGCATGAGGCCGTGCAGGCCGCCGCGCGGGACGAACAGGCGGCAGGGGACAGGGTGCAGACGGCGCAAGCCACGCTTGGGTCGGCGCTGTCCGCCTGCGGTCATGGGGTCGCGGCGGATACGCCCTTGGAGTTGCTGACGCTCCGGGCACGCCTGCTGCTGGACCGGGCCCGCGACCAGGCGGCGCAGGCTGCGGCCAAGGCTGATGCGGCCACCGATCTGGCGCGGCGGCAGGCGGCCGAGGCGCGGGCCGAAGCCGCGATGCAGGCCTGGCAGGCGGAATGGCTTGCCGCCTGTGCCCAGACCGCGTTTGGCGATGCGGGGCCGACCGTCGCCGCGATGGGCGAGGCGCTGGACCTGTTGCAGCAGCTTGACCGGCACTGGACCTTGTTGCGCCAGCTGACGGACAGGATCGCCAAGATGGAAGGCAATTGCGCCGCGTTCGATGCGGCCATGGCCGATCTGGCGCGCGCCTTGGCTCTGCCCGCCGATGACGGGGCCACGCTCTGGCCCGTATTGCGCCAGAGGCTTCAGGCCGCGCGGGAGGGTCAGGCCCAGGCCGGGCGGCTGCGTCAAAGGCTGCAGGAGGCGGCGCAGCTTGCGGATGGCCTGGCGCAGACACAGGCCCGGCATGTCGCGCGGCTCGACGAGATGTGCGCGCATTTCGGCGGCATCGGTGCCGAGGCATTGCAACAGACCGTGGCGCAAGCGCAGCGGCGCGACGACCTGCTGGCGCAGCGAGACCACCTGGCGCGCGACATCTGCGAGACGATGGGCACCGATCAGCTTGACCAGGCGGTGTCCGCGCTTGACGGTCTGGAGCGTCCGGCGCTGGCGGCTGAACGGGACGGGTTGAGTGCGACACAGGCGCAGCAGGCGCAGGCGTTGCAGGCGCTGTACGCAACCCTGTCACAGGCGCAGGCGCGCCTTGATGCCGTCGGCGGCGATGATGCCGTGGCGCGCTTGCAGGCGGCCCGACAGACATTGCTGTTGCAGATCGCGGATGCGGCGCGCGGGTTCTTGCGGCTGCGGCTTGGCGCGATGGCGGTGGATCATGCGTTGCAGGGCTACCGCGACACGCATCGCAGCGCGATGATGCGGCGCGCCTCGGAGGCGTTCCGCACGATCACGCGGGGCGAATACAGCGGTCTTGCCGCTCAGCCCGAGGCCGAGCGCGAGGTGCTGGTGGCGATCGGCGCGGAGGGCGGATCGAAGCTGGCGCGCGATCTGTCAAAGGGAACGCGGTTCCAGCTCTACCTTGCACTGCGCGTGGCGGGCTATCACGAAATTGCCGGGGCCAGAACGACGGTGCCCTTCATTGCCGATGACATCATGGAAACCTTCGACGACGATCGTGCGGCCGAGACGTTTTCCTTGCTGGCCGACATGGCCGGTATCGGCCAGGTCATCTACCTGACCCATCACCGCCATCTGTGCGACATCGCCCGGCAGGTCTGTCCCGCGTTGCGCATCCATGCGCTGGGCTGATCCCGTGGCCATGGATATTTAGAGCAAGAAGAAGCAGGGCGCGGCCGAGGTGCCGCCGGTGACATTGCGAAGCCGTCAGTGCCGGGACAGGATCGCCTCTGCCGTGGTCTGGCCGGCATCCAGCGCGCCCTCGATCAGGCCGGGGCTGCGGGTGGATGTCTCGGAGACGCCCAGGTGCAGGCGACCGTCCAGATGGGGCTGGCGCAGGATCGTGGGGGGCAGGTCCGGATGGGCGCCGTTGTGATCGGCCGGCGTGCAGATCAGCGGATCGCGCGCCCAGTCCTGGATCGTGATGTCGCGGGGCTGGCCTGCTTCCGGGCCAAGGCAGCGGGCCAGTTGCGCGCGGATTGCGGCCTTCAGCAGGGCGGGATCGCGTGCGGCGGGCGGCAGGCCGATGAAGCCGAAGAGCGCGGCCTGCCCCCGGGTGCTGCTGTGGTCATGCACCTCGGTCAGGGGGCCGATGCGGCTGGCGATCCGGCCTGACAGGTACATGTCCCGCCAGAACGGGCGATCATAGAGCATGACGGCCTTGGCTTGCCCGGCCATCCATGTCGGTGTGGCGCGCATGGCCTGCAGCAGGGCGGCGGGGGCATCGGACATGGCGATATCGGCCGCGGCGATGCGCAGCGGTGTGGCCAGGACCACGCGACCGGCGCTGATCTGCTTGCCTTTGGCATCGGTCAGGATCAGCCCGTCGATCGCGCTATCGATCCGGGTGATGCGGCGGTTCAGTTGCAGGGCGGCCCCCGGCAAGGCGGCGGCCATGGCCTGTACCATCGCGTCGGGTCCACCCTGGATCCGTACCATGCCGTCCTGGCCGGGCAGGGGCGCGCGGACAGGGGCAGGGTGATAGCCTTCGATCACGGCGTCACCCTCGTTGGCCTGTGCAAAGGTGGCGAGGTCCAGCCGGTCGAGCCACCGGGCCACCACGGGTTGGTGCGGGGGCCAGACCCATGTCGGACCCAGATCGGCCAGTGCCTTGCCATCCGTGTCGCGCAGCGACCGGATGCGCCCGCCTATGCGATCCGCCGCCTCGATCACCGTGACGTCCAGGCCCTGTGCATGCAGCAGATGCGCGCAGGTCAGCCCGGCAAGGCCCGCGCCGATGATGGCGATGTCGGTGGTCTGCATGCAGGATCGGCCCTTCCGCGGCGCGCGGCATGTCGGGCCGCATCTTCGCCCTCCTTTACAAAAATTTCACATGATCGCAACAAATCGGTCGCGCAGCCGTCCTATTCGGGTCCCCGTACCGCAAGGGGGACTGACATGTTTGCCGTCAAGAAGCTGACCAAGCGTTTCGGCGCGAATACGGCCTGCGATAACGTGAGCTTTTCGGTATCCGAGCCGAAGATGATCGGGATCATCGGTCGTTCCGGGGCCGGCAAGTCCACGCTGCTGCGCATGCTGAACCGTCTGACCGATGCGACGTCGGGCGAGGTGCTTTACCAGGATCGCGACATCCTGACCCTGAAAGGCGCCCAGAAGCGCGCCTGGCAGTCGGACTGCGCGATGATCTTTCAGCAGTTCAATCTTGTCCCGCGCATGGATGTGGTCAGCAACGTCCTGCACGGCACGCTGAACCGCCGCTCGACCCTGGCGACCCTGTTCAATCTTTATCCGTCCTCCGACATCGAGCAGGCGATTGCCATTCTCGATCGTCTGGGCATTGCCGATCATGCGCCCAAGCGCGCCGAGGCCCTGTCGGGCGGCCAGCAGCAGCGCGTGGCGATTGCCCGCGCCCTCATGCAGGATCCGCAGATCATTCTGGCGGATGAACCCATCGCCAGCCTTGACCCGATGAATGCCCAGGTCGTCATGGAGGCGCTGCGCCGCATCCACGAGGAAGATGGCCGCATGGTCATCGCCAACCTGCACACGCTGGATACCGCGCGGCGCTATTGCGACCGTGTGATCGGCATGCGCGATGGGCGCGTCGTTTTCGACGGCACGCCCGAGCAACTGACGACGGGCGTTGCCCGCGACATCTATGGCGCCGACGCCAGCTTCAGCGAAGAGGCCACCAGCACCAGCATCGAGGCGCTGGAGCGCAGCGAAGCCGCTGCCCGTGCCATTCGCGAGGCCGAGGCCGCCGTCTGACATCCGAAACCTGAAACCCGCCCCCGTCGCAATCGCGTGGGGGTTTTTGCAAACCGGAGAGACCCATGAAGAAAATCATCGCAGCCATCGTGGCCACCACCGCCCTGGTCAGCCCTGCCATCGCACAGGACCAGATCACCGAATTCCGCATCGGCATCCTGGGCGGCGAGAACGCACAGGACCGCATGACCTCGAACGAGTGCTTCCGCGCCAAGACCGAGGCCCTGCTGGGCGTTCCCACCAAGCTGTTCACGCCCGCCGATT
Organism: Seohaeicola sp.; assembly: GCF_048006315.1. Lineage (GTDB taxonomy): Bacteria > Pseudomonadota > Alphaproteobacteria > Rhodobacterales > Rhodobacteraceae > Seohaeicola. The sequence continues at coordinate 3,187,943 of NZ_CP180350.1, forward strand.
ACGACGGTGTGATCCAGGGCCTGCTGGGCGGCACGATCGACCTGGCGTGGCTGGGCGCCTCGGCCTATGCCAAGACCTACCTGACCGATCCCGAAGCAGTCGAGCCTGTGCTGGTCAAGGTCAATGTGGACGGCTCTTACGGCTATCACTCGATCGGTTTCGCCCGCGCCGACAGCGGCATCACCTCGCTTGAGGATCTGAAGGGCAAGGTCTTTGCCTTCGGTGATCCGAACTCGACCAGCGGTTACCTGATCCCGTCGATCGAAATCCCCGAGGCGACCGGCGCCAGCATGGAATCGGGCGACTATTTCGGTGAGGTCCGTTTCGTGGGCGGTCACGAGCAGACCATCGTTGCCGTGGCCAATGGCGATGTGGACGGCGGCGTGACCTGGGCCGATGGCCTGGGCGCATGGGAAGACGGCTACAATTCGGGCGCGTTGCGCAAGGCGTCGGATGCGGGTCTGGTCGACATGAACGACCTGGTCCAGATCTGGAAGTCCAAGCCGATCCCGGAAGGTCCGGTCGTGCTGCGCACCGCCCTGCCCGAGCGCGTGAAGCTGGACATGATCGGCCTGATGGCCTCCATGCCCTATATGGACAAGGAATGCGCCTACAACTTCATGGCCGGCGAAGCGCTGGGCATGATGCCGATCAACCATGACGCCTACCTGTCGATCATCGAGGCACGCAAGTCCAAGATGTGATCGCACGAACGTGACCGACCGGGCCCTGACACGGGGCCCGGTTTCTTTTTGCCGGGGGTAGACGAATGGCAGATGCGATAACCGCAACGGGCATGACCACGCAGCGCGTCCAGGACAGCTACATGCAGATGGTGCGCCGCAAGCGGATGTATGGCGGCATCATGATGGCGCTGTTCGTGGCGCTGATGGTGTCGGGCTTCATGCTGGCCGACAGCCGCAATGCCGGCGGGTTCTGGTCCGGCATCGGCAATATCTTCCAGTTCCCGTCCGAGGTTCTGGCCGAGGCGGGCGAGAAGATCGCGCTGCTGCCCGGCCTGATGGTGAAATTCCTGCCCTCGCTGATCGAGACGATCAACATCGCCGCCGCCTCGACCCTGCTGGGGGCCTTGGCGGCCATCGTGCTGTCGCTGCTGTCGACACGCGGGCTGGCCTTGTGGCCCGCGATGATCCCGGTGTTCCGGCGCCTGATGGACATTATGCGCGCCATCCCCGAAATCGTGATCGCGCTGGTGCTGATCTTCATCATGGGGGCAGGCCCGGTGCCTGCGATGATCGCGATCGCGATCCACACCGCGGGCGCACTGGGCAAGCTGTTTTCCGAAGTGAACGAGAATGCCAGCCTCAAGCCCGTCGAAGGGCTGCAATCGGTGGGCGCGCGCTGGTCGCAGCGCATGGTGCTGGGCGTGATCCCGCAGGTTGCGCCCAACTACCTGAGTTATGGCCTGCTGCGCTTCGAGATCAATATCCGCGCCTCGGCCATCCTGGGTTTCGTGGGGTCGGGCGGTATCGGCTATGACCTCAAGAACGCCTTCAGCTGGGGGCAGGGCCGCTATGACGAGGTGGCGGCGATCTTTCTGCTGCTGTTCGGCACGATCGTCTTCTTCGATCAGCTGTCGGGCCATTATCGCAACAAGCTGGTGGGAAGGGTCTGACCATGGCGATGCTTGACGCAACGATGCCGCGCGAGGCGGCGGCACTGGCCCTGTTCCGGCGCAAACGGCTGATCGCGATGGCGGTGCCTGCGGTGATCCTGGCCTATTTCGTCTATATCTTCTTTGCCTTCGACCTTCCCGGCCTCGCGGATCGCGCCCGGATGGACAATGCCAAGATCCTTGTGGCCGACAGCTACAGCTACAAGACCCATGTCACGCGGGACAATCGCAATGGCGGCATCAGCATCGCCATCGAGGGCGAGGCCAAGGGCGCCTATGCGCCGGGCACGGCCCCCGACTGGGTGCAGCTGACCGGCGAGGATGCCGCGATCATCACCCTGCCGCGCGACCACCGGGTCGAGATCGCGGGGGATGTGACGCGCGTGATCGTGCCGGGTTACGGCGAGATCGTGTTGCAGCCCACCGCGCGCGGGGTGGATATGGACCTGCCCACGCCGGATGTGCCGGACTGGATCAACGCGGCCTCGAACCGGGTGATGATCACGACGGATGCGGGACGCATCAGCATGACCCGCGCCCGGACCGAAGTGTTTCGCTATTCCTTCGGCTGGGAGCTGTTCTGGTTCACGCTGGACAGCCCTTTCCATGGCAAGTCGCTGGGCGAGCTGGCCGGTCTTGCCCTGTCATCCGAGCGGGTGGTGCCCGAGCGGTCGAATGCTGGCGCGATGGTGCATGACGTCTGGAACAACCAGATGTGGCGGCACAAGGATGTGGTCTGGGCGATCTTCGAGACGATCCTGATGGCGTTCCTGGGTACGATGGGGGCGGCGCTGGTCGCATTGCCGCTGGCCTTCATGGCGGCGCGCAACTTCATGTCGCTGGGCACGGTGCGTTTCGCGCTGCGCCGCCTGTTCGATTTCGTGCGCGGCGTGGACGGTCTGATCTGGACGATCATCCTCAGCCGCGCCTTCGGGCCCGGCCCGCTGACCGGGGCGCTGGCGATCCTGATCACGGATACCGGCGGCTTTGGCAAGATGTTCTCGGAGGCGCTGGAAAACGTCGATGAGAAGCAGATCGAGGGCGTGCAATCCACCGGTGCCAAGCCGCTGCAGCGCTACCGCTTCGGGGTGATCCCGCAGATCATGCCGATCCTGGCCAGCCAGGTTCTGTATTACCTGGAAAGCAACACCCGCAGTGCCACCGTGATCGGCGCGATCACCGGAGGCGGCATCGGTCTGCTGTTGACGCAGGCGATCATCACCCAGAAGGATTGGGAAGAGGTCACATATTACATCGTTCTGATCGTGCTGATGGTCATGGTGATGGATACGGTCTCGGGGGCGTTGCGGCGTCGGCTGATCAAGGGCGATGGCAGCGGGCATTGATGTCGGTTCGATGCGTATTCGCGGAACGATGAATGGCGAGGTGTCATGAAGGAACTGAAAGCCGATGCGCCCCTGCTGCATCCCGATTGCGAGATCACGGATGTTGATTTCGGTGGCTGGTGCGAGGTCGGGCGCGGCACGCGGATGGCGCATGTCAGCATGGGCGACTACAGCTATTGCGACCGTTATTGCGACATCGCCAATGCCACGATCGGCAAGTTCGCCAATATCGCCAGCTTCGTGCGGATCGGGGCCACGGATCATCCGCTTGATCGCGCCTCCTTGCATCATTTCATGTATCGCAGCGCTGCTTACTGGCCGGATGCGCAGGATGATGCGGAGTGGTTCGAGAAGCGGCGTGCGCGGCGGGTGGTGATCGGGCATGACACCTGGATCGGGCATAACGCCCAGATCAAGCCCGAGGTCACGGTCGGGCATGGGGCGGTCGTTGCCTCGGGCGCGGTCGTCACGCGCGATGTGCCGGACTATGCCATCGTGGCGGGCGTCCCGGCCAGGGTGATCCGCATGCGCCTGCCCGAGGATCTGGCCGCGCGGCTGATCGCCCTGGGCTGGTGGGATTGGGACCATGCGCGCCTGCGCGCGGTATTGGCCGATTTCCGTGCCCTTCCTGTTGCGGATTTCCTTGCGCGATACGAGGGCTAGGCCCCCTTATTCGGCGGCCAGGGTCAATCCCGCCTTGCCGCCCAGAAAGCGGCGTGCAGCCTCGCCCGTCAGATGGGTCAGCCGTCCCGCGACAAGCGTCGCCTCGACCTGGCGGGTGGTGGCATTGACCACGCAAAGATCCGCACGCTTGCCGTAATCGATCACGCCACGGTCCGAAAGATGCATGATTTCCGCCGGGCGGGTCGAGATCATGGCCCAGGCCGCCGGCCAGTCCATGACGCCGTCATCGACCAGCCGGAAGGCCGCGCGTGACAGCGCGGGGTAGTAGTAATCCGAGACCAGCGCATCGCAGAGGCCCCGGCGGATCAGGTCGACCGCCGCGATATTGCCCGATTGGGACCCGCCACGCACCACGTTGGGCGCGCCCATCAACACGGGATCGTTCACCGCGCGCGCCAGGGCCGCAGCCGATCGCGCTGTCGGAAATTCGCAGATCCGCGCGCCGATCATCGAAAAACGCTCGCGCGTCTCGCCATCGGGATCGTCATGGCTGCCGTAATGCACGCCCAGCGTATCGAAGGCCTCGGCAAGACGGCAGAGATAGCGCGGGACCTGCGACGACTGCTTGCGGGTCGCCTCGACCAGGGCCATCTGCGCCTCGGGCGTGCGGCCTGATTTTGCGGCCCAGAGCGCCAGTTCGACCGGACGCGCCTGTGCAAGGCTCACGGCCTCGTCCAGATGGTTGTTGAACACCACGTAGTCGACGCCGAAGCGGCGCACGGCGGCCAGAAGCCGGTCCGCCGTGTCCACGGTATGCGTCTCGACCCGCAGTTGCAGGCGCAGGTCCGTCATCATCTGCGGGCGCAGCGCGGCCAGGGCCTCCATCATGTCTTCGGCCATGTCGGGGCTGCGATGCCCGCCTTCCCAGGACCAGCTTTGCGCCAGCCACGCGGTGGTCACGCCATTGGCCGCCGCGTCGCGATCAGTGGCATGCAAGCCGGTCTCGATCGGGAACGGGGCAGAGGGGCGCGGCGCGATATGCCGTTCGAACGCGTCGCCATGCAGATCGATGATACCGGGCAGCACAAGGTAGCCGGTCAGGTCCACCTCGGGCAGGGGGCCCTTCGAGATCACGCCGCCTTCGATGGCGACGGAACGATCCTGCATCATGCCGTCGCGCAGGACGGTCGCGCCGACAAGGCGCAAAGGCGGGTGGAATTGGAGTGACATCATCGGTTCCCTGACTGGCTGGAGCTGTGGATAACCGACAATCGTATCTGTTCTGTGACGGTCTCAGCCGTCAGGGGACATGATCAAGGTGACGTGATCGCCGACAAAGACGGTCCGGCCGAATTCGACGGGCCGACCGTCCGCATCATGGTTGATGCTGACGCTGTGCAGCACGGGATCGCCTTCACGCAGCATCAGGTGGCGCGCCTGCATGGCCGAGGCGCGGCGCGCCGAAAGCCGTGTCACGGCGCGGGTGTAATCGGGCAGGCCGCAGGCGGCCAGCGCCTGCGTGACCGACCCGGTGTGGCGCAGATGATCAGGCAGATCGGGCAGGCTGGTGGCTGGAAACGTGCTGATGAAATGGGCGATGGGCAGACCGTCGGCCAGCGACACCCCCTCGGCGCGGTGGACGCGGGCGCCGGTGGGAAGGGCCAGGGCCTTGGCCTCGTCGGGGTCCGCGTTGCGCGTGTCGATATGCAGAAAGACCCGTTGCGGCAAGCGGCCCGCTGCGGCGAGGTTCTGGTGAAAGCGCACGCGCCGGCCCAGCGGGTATTCGGTGGGTGGGCGCGAAACGAAAGCCCCCGCACCGCGTCTTGTGGTGACGGTGCCATCCTCGATCAGCCCGGACAGCGCATGGCGCACCGTATGCCGGTTGACACCGAAGCGGCGCGCCAGGGCGGCTTCGGTGGGCAGCTTGTCACCAGGCCGGTACTGGCCGCTGGCGATTTCGCCGCGCAGCGTGTCGGCGATCATGGACCAGAGCGGGGTCGTCGTCATGCAGTGTCACCAAAATTTCATGAAGCCGCGCTTGCGTGGCCTGCCGGTTGGCGGTAAAGAGTTGTATAGTTGTATAGTGGTCTAGACAACTTGGCAAGGTGTCGGTTGACGGGCCACGCAAGCTGGAAAAAGGGGGCGGTGATGGACCGCAGGGAATGGATGGGGCTTTTGGCCCGCGCGCCTGCCGATGCGCTGGATCGGTTGTGGCGCAAGCTGGATCTTGCGCCCGGATACCGCTGGCTGCGCCCGCCGGAAGTGGGTGGCGTGATGGTGCGCGGCCGGATGGGCGGCACGGGGGCTGCGTTCAACCTGGGCGAAATGACGGTGACGCGCTGCGCGCTGGCGCTGGACGGCGGTGCGGTGGGGCATGGCTATGTCCAGGGGCGCGACAAGCGGCAGGCGGAACAGGCCGCGATGGTGGATGCCCTGATGCAGGGCGATCTGGCCGCCCGCGTCAGGGCGGTTCTGCTGGAGCCGCTGGCGGTGCAGGTGCAGGCGGCGCGGGATGCGCGCGCGGCCAAGGCGGCGGCCACGCGGGTTGAATTCTTCACATTGGTGCGGGGGGACGACTGATGGATCAGTCTGTCATGACAGGCGGGTTTTCCGATCCGTCGATCCAGGCGGCATGGGGGTTTCGCGCGGCGATGAACGCCATGGCGCGCCCCGGTGATATTCTTGCCGTGCAGGGTGCCCAGGCACCCGCACCGGTCAGCGAGGCGGCAGCCGTGCTTTTGCTGGTGCTGTGCGATCCCGACACCCCGGTCTGGCTGGCGCCATCGCATGACAGCGATGCCTTGCGCCGCTGGGTCGCCTTTCATACGGGCGCCCCCGTTGTGGCGGCGCGGGGCGAGGCTGCGTTCGCGCTGGGGCGATGGGACAGCCTTGCGCCGCTCGGTGACTACCGCATCGGCACGGCTGAATATCCCGACCGATCCGCGACGCTGATTGTCGAGATGGATGACCTGCGCGCCGAGGGTGCGGTTCTGACAGGTCCGGGCATCAAGGAGGTTGCTGGCCTGAACCTGCCGGATGTGGCGGCCTTTCGCGCCAATCGCGCGCTGTTTCCCTTGGGTCTGGATTTCTTTTTCACCTGTGGCGACCGGTTGGCGGCCTTGCCGCGCAGCACGTGCGTCACCGATCCGGCGGAGGTGTCCTGATGTATGTGGCCGTCAAGGGTGGCGAGCGCGCCATCGAGAATGCACATGCCTGGCTGGCCGAGGAGCGGCGCGGCGATCCGTCCGTGCCCGAGCTGAGCCTGGCGCAGATCCGCGAACAGATGGCGCTGGCCGTGAACCGGGTGATGGCCGAGGGATCGCTTTACGATCCCGATCTGGCGGCGCTGGCGATCAAGCAGGCACGGGGCGATCTGATCGAGGCGATTTTCCTGATCCGCGCCTATCGCACCACATTGCCGCGCTTCGGGGCCTCGGTGCCCGTCGAGACAGCGAACATGCGTTGCGACAGGCGCATCTCGGCCACGTTCAAGGATGCGCCGGGCGGGCAGGTACTGGGGCCGACCTTCGACTACACGCATCGCTTGCTGGATTTCAAACTGGCCGCCGAGGGCGAGGTGCCTGCTGCGGCGAAGGCAGCGGCGCCGCAATCCGGGCCGGTGCCGCATATCACCGATTTTCTGAACCGTGACGGGTTGATACAGGCCGAGGAGCGTCATGATGCAACCCCGCCCGACCTGACCCGCGAACCGCTGGAATTTCCGGCGAACCGCGCGCTGCGGCTGCAATCGCTGACGCGCGGCGACGAGGGCTTCGTGCTGGGCATGGCCTATTCCACGCAGCGCGGCTATGCGCGCAACCATGCGTTCGTGGGCGAGTTGCGCATCGGGCGCGTCCCGGTCGAGATGGAGATCCCCGAGCTGGGTTTCAGCATCGAGATCGGCGAGGTCGAACTGACCGAATGCGAGACCGTCAACCAGTTCGCGGGATCAAAAACGGAACCTGCACAATTCACCCGCGGCTATGGGCTGGTGTTCGGGCAGACCGAACGCAAGGCGATTTCCATGGCGCTGGTCGACCGGGCCCTGCGCTGGCGCGAGTTGGGCGAGGACAATCTTGGCGCGCCCGCGCAGGACGAGGAATTCGTGCTGTCCCATGCCGACAACATCCAGGCGACCGGGTTTCTGGAGCATATCAAGCTGCCCCATTACGTCGATTTCCAGTCCGAGCTGGAACTGGTGCGCCGCTTGCGCGCCGAGGCTGAAGCTGCCGCACAGGAGGCCGCGGAATGACCGATTACAACTTTGCCTACCTCGATGAGCAGACCAAGCGGATGATCCGCCGCGCCATCCTCAAGGCGCTGGCCGTGCCGGGCTACCAGGTGCCTTTTGCCAGCCGCGAAATGCCGATGCCCTATGGCTGGGGCACGGGCGGTGTGCAGGTCAGCGCCGCTTGCCTGGTGCCCGAAGACCGGCTGAAGGTGATCGACCAGGGGGCGGATGATACGACCAACGCCGTGTCGATCCGGCGGTTTTTCGAACAGACCGCCGGTGTCGCCACGACGGGCCGCACGTCAGAGGCGACGCTGATCCAGACGCGCCACCGCATCCCCGAAGAGCCGCTGACGCGTGACCAGATCCTTGTCTACCAGGTGCCGATCCCGGAACCCCTGCGGTTTCTGGAACCGCGCGAGACCGAGACGCGCAAGATGCACGCGCTCGAGGAATACGGGCTGGTCCATGTGAAGCTTTACGAGGATATCGCGCGCCACGGACAGATCGCGACATCCTACGCCTATCCGGTCAAGGTCGAGGGGCGCTATGTCATGGATCCCTCGCCGATCCCCAAGTTCGACAACCCCAAGCTGGAAAGTGAAGCGATCCAGTTGTTCGGCGCGGGCCGCGAGCAGCGCATCCATGCCCTGCCACCCCATTGCCAGGTCGTGAGCCTTGATTTCGAGGATCATCCCTTCGAGGCCAGCAAGGCCGATCATGATTGCGATCTGTGCGGGTCCGGCACCTCTTACCTTGATGAGGTGATCGTGGATGACGCGGGCGGGCGCATGTTCGTCTGTTCCGACACGGATTATTGCGAAACGCGCCGCGGCGCGGGCCATCTGGGGCGGCTGGCCGCCACCCGGCAGGAGGATGCGGCATGACCCCCTTGTTGCAGGTGAAGGGGCTGACCAAGCGCTATGGCGCACGGATCGGCTGCGCGGATGTCAGTTTCGATCTCTATCCCGGCGAGGTGATGGGGATCGTGGGCGAAAGCGGCTCGGGCAAGTCGACGCTGCTGAACTGTCTGGCCGGACATCTTGAGGCGGACAGCGGACATGTGATGTTCGACACCCGCGCCGAGGGGCTGCGCGATGTGCGCGCCATGTCCGAACCCGAACGGCGGATGCTGGCACGCACCGATTGGGCCTTTGTGCATCAGAACCCGCGTGACGGCTTGCGGATGGGTGTCAGTGCGGGCGGCAATGTGGGCGAGCGGCTGATGGCCGTGGGCGCGCGGCATTACGGCGATATCCGCGCACAGGCGCAGGACTGGCTGGGCCGGGTCGAGATCGCGGCCGACCGGATCGACGACCGGCCCACCGCGTTTTCGGGCGGCATGCAGCAACGCCTGCAGATCGCGCGCAACCTGGTGACCGGGCCACGGCTGGTGTTCATGGATGAACCGACGGGCGGGCTGGATGTCAGCGTTCAGGCACGGCTGCTGGATCTGCTGCGCGGCCTCGTGCGCGAGATGGGGCTGAGCGCGGTGATCGTCACGCATGATCTGGCCGTGGTGCGCCTGCTGGCGCACCGGCTGATGGTGATGAAATCGGGCCATGTGGTCGAGGCGGGTCTGACCGATCAGGTGCTGGACGATCCGCAGCATGGCTATACGCAATTGCTGGTCTCCAGCGTCTTGCAGGCCTGAGCGGGGAATGGCGATGATCGAGATTTCGAACCTGTCCAAGAATTTCGTGTTGCACAACCAGGGCGGCGCGGTGATCCCGGTGATGCGCGATGCGGCCCTGTCGGTGGCGCCCGGCGAATGCGTGGGGCTGATCGGTGCCTCGGGTGCGGGCAAGTCCACGCTGATGCGCATGGTCTATGGCAATTACCTGGCCGATCGCGGGGTGATCCGGGTCGGTGACGTGGATGTGGCGCAAGCCGCCCCGCGCGAGGTGCTGGCGCTGCGCCGCGCGACACTGGGCTATGTCAGCCAGTTCCTGCGGGTTGTGCCGCGCGTGCCCACACTGGACGTGGTGGCCGAACCCCTGCTGGCGCTGGGCGTCACGCGCGAGGATGCGCTGGGGCGGGCCCGCGATCTGCTGGGACGGCTGAACATCCCGGAACGGCTGTGGCCGCTGTCTCCGACGACCTTTTCGGGGGGCGAGCAGCAGCGCGTGAACATCGCGCGCGGTTTTGCCCATGGCTATCCCGCCTTGCTGCTGGATGAACCGACAGCCAGCCTTGATGCCGCCAATCGCGAGGTGGTCCTGACCCTGATCGAGGAGGCCAAGGCGCGGGGCGCCGCGATCCTGGGCATCTTTCATGACGAAGCCGCGCGCGACCGTGTCTGTACCCGCGTCGTGGATGTCACGCGCTTCACGCCGGGTCTGGCGGCATGATGGTGCAGCCGCTCACTCCCGGCCGCCTGATCGCGGTGGTCGGCCCCTCGGGCGCGGGCAAGGACACGCTGCTGGCCGGTGCGCTGGCCCGGCGGCCCGGATTGGTCCTGGTGCGGCGGGTCATCACCCGTCCCGAAGAGGCGGGAGGCGAGCCTTTCGAGGGCGTGAGTTTTGTCGAATTCGAAGCCCGCAAGGCGCGTGGCGCCTTTGCGTTGCATTGGGTGGCACACGGGATGTCCTACGGCATACCTGCAGGGATACACGCCCAGATTGCCGCCGGGCAGACCGTGCTTTTCAACGGCTCGCGCGCGATGCTGCCACGGGCGCGGGCGCTCTTTCCCGATCTGTCCGTCATCCTGATCGCCGCGGACCGTGCCGCCTTGCGCAGTCGTCTGGCCGCGCGCGGTCGCGAAACCGGCGATGATCTGGACCGCCGTCTGGCCCGCGCCGATTTCGCCATGCCCGAGGACATGCCCCACGCGCTGGTCGACAACAGCGGCACCATCGAAGAGGGGGTTCAGGCGCTGGTGGCCGTGCTTGACCGTGTTGCCGCTGCGCCAAGGGGATAGCGATGGATCAGATGAAACAGGCCTTCGCCATCCTCGCCCACCAGGCACAGGCTGCCGATCACGAAGGGGCGGGGCAATACCGGATCCAGATGCCCGGTCAGGGCGGCGGCGACCGCCTCTGCCTCGGGGCGGGGCAGGTTGCCGGTCAGGGTGACGTGAAAGCGGAATTCCTCCAGCACGAACGGATATCCCCAGCGCGCCAGAAGCGTCTCTTGCGCGGGGGTCAGTCGCGCCTTGCGGCGGCGTGCCAGCTCGGCCTCGGTCAGAGGCGCGCGGTGCTGATCCAGGGCCGTCACCACCTGCTGCGCCATGGCGTTGAGCGCATCGGTCGGGCCTTCGGGCACAAGGGCCAGGAAACCGCCCAGCCGCGCCAGCGACAGCCCCTGCAGCGTGACGGGCTCCAGCCGGGCGCACAAGGCGGCCACGTCGGCCATCAGCCCCGCCGGGGGGCGGCTCTCGGCCAGCCTGAAGGGCGGCTTGATCGTGGCATGCAGCCCGTATTTGCGGGGGGTGGCCGTGATCTCGTCCAGCGGGCGAGGCAGGCCCGCAACCTGCGGGTGATCGATGGTGCGACCCACCTGCGCATCCCAGCCCAGCCATTGCGCGCCAAAACGCGCCAGCGCGCCATCGGGCATCACGTAGATCGCATATCTTTGAAATCGGGTCATGGGTCGGACTTGCACCAGTTTTGTCACAATGCGGTGACACAAGCCCTGATACAGCACCCGGCAGGAGCATGAAATGACTGAAACCATCCTGAACAACGCGGTTCTGGTGCTGCCCGACGGCACGCTGCAGGGACACCTGGTGATCCGCGACGGGCTGATCGCCGACATGGGGGCAGGCCGCGTGCAAGGCGGCGAGGATTGCGAAGGCGATCTGCTGATCCCTGGCCTGATCGAGCTGCATACCGACAACCTGGAACGCCATATCCAGCCGCGCCCCGGCGTGGACTGGCCCCATGCGGCGGCGATCATCGCCCATGATGCGGAACTGGCCAGCGTGGGCATCACCACGGTGTTCGACGCGATGCGCGTCGGCTCCATTCCTTCGGGGATCGGGCGCTACAAGGCCTATGCGCGGGGGCTGTCACGGGAATTGCTGGAACTGCGGACGCAAGGCGCGCTCAGGATCAGCCATTTCCTGCATCTGCGCGCCGAGGTCTGTTCTGAGACCCTGATCGAAGAGATGGCCCTCTTCGGTCCCGAGGACCGCGTGGGCATCGTCAGCCTGATGGATCACACGCCGGGCCAGCGGCAGTTTCGCGACATCGACAAGCTGCGCGCCTATGTGATGGGCAAGAACAACATCACCGAGGCGCAATTCGTCGAACATGTCGCCCGGTTGCGCGAGATGCGCGGCCGGTTCGGCGAGGCGCATGAGGCGGCGGCTGTGGCCGAGGCGCGCCGCTATGGCGCGGTGCTGGCCAGCCATGACGACACCACGGCCGACCATGTGGCGGTGTCGGCGGGCCATGGCATCCGGCTGGCGGAATTTCCCACCACCCCCGAGGCCGCCGCGGCCTGCCGCGCCCATGGCATCGCGATCATGATGGGTGCGCCCAACCTGATCCGGGGCGGGTCGCATTCGGGCAATGTGGCCGCGGCCGAGCTGGCGGGGATGGATCTGCTGGATATCGTGTCCTCCGACTACGTGCCCGCCTCGCTGCTGACCTCGGCCCTGAGGCTCGGCGAGATCTGGGGCGATCTGGCGCGCGGGATCGCCACGGTCACGGCAGCCCCCGCGCAGGCAGCGGGGCTGAGCGACCGGGGACGCATCGCGCCGGGGCTGCGCGCCGATCTTGTCCGGCTGCGGCCTGTCGCGGGCAGTGCCGTGGTGCGCGGGGTCTGGTCGGCGGGGCGGCGCGCGGCCTGAGGGTCATCCGCAGGCCCTGTTTCTTCTTGCCTCAAATATCCGATCGCAACAGTGCGGCCCGTGCTGCGCCGATCAGTAATCGCGCTCGATATAGACGCCGATGCCGGTGCCGCCATCCGATCCCAGGCGGCCCCGGACGGTGATCGAGGGGCTGACGTTCAGGTTCAGGTTGATCTCGGTTTCGCCGGCCGTGTTCACCGTCACGTCCGTATAGATGTTCTCCGAGATATACTTGCCCACCCGCGCCTCGGTCTGGCCGTCCTCGGTCGTGCTCAGGTCCAGGTCGTCCACGCCGATCGCGCCGCGCAGCCCTTCGCTCAACCCGTTGCTCTTGCCAGACAGGGTGCGGATCGCGCCGGCCAGCTGCACCGCCTGCAGGGCCGAGATCTCGGTGATCCCGCGGCCGAACAGAAGCAGCGCAAGGATTTCGTCCTGGGGCAATTCCGGGCTTGAGGTCAGGGTCAGTTCGGGCTGAGAGGCGACGCCTTCCAGCCCGATGCGGATCGCGCTGCCCTGCGCCTCGGTCTCGGCGATGAAGCGCAGGTAGGGATCGAAGGCCCCTTGCAGCCGCACCAGGCCTTCGGTCAGGTCCAGGCGCTTGCCCAGGATGTTCAGCCGTCCGCGCACCAGTTCGAACTGTCCCTGGGGCACCAGGGCGGCTGTCGTGCCGGTCAGCCGCAGGCGTCCGCCCAATTCGGCATCAAGGCCCCGGCCCCGCACGAAGATCCGCGAGGGCGCGTCGATGATCATGTCGATCGGAAAGGCGACCGATAGGCCGCTGGCGGCTGCCGGATCGGCGATCAGCCCGGCCCAGATCCGTGTCTGGCGGACGGCGGGGCTGTCGCCGCGATGTTGCAGCTCGGGCAGGTTGGCAAAGCTCGGTCCCAGGGACTCCGGGATCCGCAGTTCGACCGTGTCCAGTGCGATGCGCCCGCCGATCTGTGCGCCGCCGGTCAGGGGGCCGCGCAGGGTGATCTGCCCGTCGGCTGTTGCTTCGTAAAGCTTGCGCTGGCTGAAGACCGCGCGGCTCAGATCCAGCGTCAGATCGGCCGGAAAGGGCGCGCTCAGCGTGATCGGCCCCGCCACCGAGATCCGACCGCCCGATGACAGCGCCGCGGCGGCATCGAGCTGGGCGCGCCCCGCCGACAGGCGCACCGTGGCCCCGAGGTCGGACAGGGCCAGCCCTGCGCCGGGCAGCACGATCCGCGCGCCCTGCGTGCTGAGAACACCCGAGACCGAGGACAGCGCAGGCGGGCCATTGACCGCCAGGTCATAGGACAGCAGGCCCGAGACGGAATTGGGCCTGAGCTGGTTGTTGGCCAGCGACAGGGGGGCGCTGCCGCGCAGCGTCAGGTTGATCCGCTGCCCGTCGGGGGCCACGGTGCCTGCCGCCGCGGCGGTGATCCCGCCCGGACCGGTCGCGGAGGTGTCGATCTGCCAGTCGCCGCCCGTGCTTTGGACCGTGCCGCGTGCCGTGGCCTGCCCGGAGACTTCGGGCGCGATCAGCCCGATGTCGCGGATGAAGGCGTCAAAGCGCAACCGGCTATCATTGGCCGAGACGCGTCCGGTCACGTCGGTCATGCCCTGGGGTGTGCGCAGCTCGACCTTGTCGAGGATGGTCATGCCCTCGGGGGTCTGGCGGATATCGAAGGCCAGGCTGCTGGCACCGCGCAGGATCGCATCGGCATTGGCCTGGCCCATGGCAAGGTTCGTGCCGTTCACCTGGCCGCTGACGGTGCCGCTGCGCCCCAGCACGTCACCCGAGGCGTCAAGGCTGATCTGCATGGCACCCGACAACGGACGGCCGGCCAGTTGGGCCCAGGGGCGCAGGTCGCCGAAGGCGGCGCTGAGCTGTCCCTCGGCCAGAAGCCTGTCGATCCCGTCGCCGGTGACGGAACCGGTCAACCTTGCGGTCGTCTCGCCAGGTGCGGTGGCATCCAGCGTGATCTGCCAGGTTTCGGCCTGCTGGCGCGCATCCAGCACAAGGCTGGCCGGGCCGCTTATCCCCTCGAGGATCAGCCCCGCATCCAGAAGCTGCGCGGTCAGATCCACCGTGCTGCCGCCGGAGGACAGTGCCGCGCGCCCGCGCAGGTCCGTGCCTGTGGTCACGATCTCGAACAGATCGACGCGGGTTCCCGCCGTATCGCGGCTGGCCCGCAGGGCGATCCGGCTGGCGCCGGTGATCAAGGGGTCGACGCGGGGCTGGCCGATGACCAGATCCTGCGCCTGCCCGGACAGGTCGATGTTGAAACCGCCGGTCAGGGGCAGGACCTGCCCGCTGAGGGCAAGATCGGCGCCGCCAGCCAGCGGCTGGCCTGCCAGCCCCGCAAAGCGCGACAGGTCTGCCGTGACCAGACGCAGGTCGAAGGCGGCGTTCAGATCGCCCAGTTCGGCGGACGAGCCTGCGTCGATTTCGGCGCTGCCCCGCAGGTTGGTATCGGCCAGGGTCAGCGACAGGCGCGGGATCATGACTGGCCCCTGCGCAGACCAGTCGAAGGCCAGCGCCCCCGCCACATCGCCGCCAAGGGCATCGGCCATGGCGGCATCGGCCAGCGTCAGGCCTTCGGTATCGAAACGGAACTGCCCGGTCGCCCGGCCGATGGCGTCCTCGGTGCCGCCGCGCAGGATCAGGCCTTCGCCGGTCAGGGCGGCGCGCGGGGCGGTCAGGTCGGGACGATCCAGCCCGTCGATGTCCAGCCGCAGGGTCCAGTTGTCTCCGGTCGCGGCATCGAAGGTCAGGTCCAGATCGGTGCGGTCCACCCGCGTCTGCGGGCCGGGCAGCGGCAGAAGGACGGCTCGACCGTCGGGGGCCACGATCTGCCCTGTCAGCGCCAGCCGCTCGGGCCAGCCGTCGGCAGAAAGCGCGGCCTCGCCCGACAGGCGGATCGCCTCGGCGGTCAGGTCCAGCCCCTCGAGCAGCATCCGGCCATCGGGTGTCCGGGTCGCGGTCACGATCAGCTGGATGTCGGGGCCGAAAAAGGCGCGGTAATCGGGGGCAAAGACGGGGGCGATATCACCGCCGATCCTTGTCACCACGCGGCGTGTGATCAGTTCGGCCGGGGGCGTGTCGCTCCGGGTTTCAGGCGCGCCCTCTGGCAGGGGCGCCGGTTCGCGCAGCGTCTGCAGGATCACCTGTCCCGCCAGCCTGTCCTGACCATCGGTGGCCAGGCTCAGGTCTGCCGCGAAATCGTCGATCGGGGCGTCGCCCGCCACGGCCAGCCGCACCGATGGTGTGCCGGGCAACCCCAGCAAGGTCGCGGCGATGCCGCCCGCTTCCTCTTCGACGCCCAGATCCAGCGTCAGTTGGCGGCTTACGTTCGCATAGGCGCCCGATAGCCGCACCTGTCCTTGCGGACCATCGATCCGCGCGATCAGCAGATCTGCCGCGCCCTCGCCCCCGCCAAGGTTGGCGGCACCTTCGAGGTTGATCTCGACAGGTTGCCCGATAAAGCCTTCGCCAAGGCTGACGCGGGCTGCGGCGATCCGGCCGATCTGCACCGCGACGGGCAGTTCGGGCAGGCTGAAGCCCGATGACGCCTCGGCGGTTGGCAGGCCGGGATCGGGGACGGGCGGGCGGATCAGGTCGATCCGGGCCACGGTCAATTCGTTCACATCGATACGGCCGCGCAGCAGGGCGGCGCGGTTCCAGTCCAGCACGATATCGGACAGGCGCAACCAGACCCCCTCGCCATCGGCGATGGTCAGTTCCGCAATGCTGGCCCGCGCGCTCAGCGCCCCTTCAAAACCGGTGATCCGCACATCGCGCCCCAGACCGGACAGGTTGTCTTCCAGCAACCCTTGCAGGTAGCCGCGATCCTGATCGGGTGTTTGCGCTGTGGCAGGCAGGGCCAGGCCATGCACCAGCCATAGCGGAAGAAGGACCATGAGCCGCAAGAGGAATTGTCGAACCATGCGCATCAGAATGCCTGCCCAATCCCGATATAGAACTGCACCCCGTTGCCGGTATCGCCGCCAAGGGGGCCCGCGATGTCCAGCCGGAGCGGCCCGACGGTGGTGTCATAGCGCAGGCCCAGACCCGCGCCCGAATGCCAGGCGCCGGTCCCGTCATAGATGCTTTCCGCGCCGATATAGCCTGCATCGGCAAAGCCCACGAGGCTGATCTTGTCGGTCACCTTTGCGCGCACCTCACCGGAAAAGCCAAGAAAGCTGCGTCCGCCGATCCCGCCGCCGCCGCCAAGATCGACAAAAAGCGACTGGTAGGGCTGGCCGCGCACCGTGCCGCCGCCACCCGAGTAGAACAGGAATTCCGGCGGGGTCTCCAGCAGTTCGGGACCGATCAGGGCACCGAACTGCGCGCGACCGGCCAGCACGAACCGGCCACCCTCGTCCAGCGCGCGGTAGGCGCGTGCGTCCAGTTGCACCTTGCCCCCGAAATCCTGGCTGTCGATATCCAGATATGGCGTGGCCCGCGCGTTGAAATAGAAGCCTTCCGCGGGGTCCAGCAGATCGTCGCGCCTGTCCCAGGTCAGGGCGCCGGGCAGGGTCACGAGGTTGAACTCGCGCACCGGCGGCCGGCCAGCAAGGATGCGCGGCTCCAGGCTTGCTGTGACGCGCGCCCGTTCCAGGGTCAGACCCAGTTCAGCGTCAAGCGTATCCGAGAACCTGCGCGTGACGCCAAGGCCGGTGTAGATACGTTCCGTCAGAAAGAATTCCTCGTCTTCACGCTCGGCGCCGATGATGGCGAAGAACCCGGTATCGGGGCCATAGACGGCAAGACGGTCGTACCGGGCGCTCAAGCCATAGTCCAAACCGCCGGTATTCGCGCCGATGCCTTCGATGCTGCCTTCGACCCGAAAGCGGTCAGCGCGGCCCGTGACATTGCGATGCATCCAGAACCCGTTCAGACCAAGACCCGTATCGCTGGCGATTTCGGCCCCCAGACCAAAGCGGCGGGGGCGTTCGTCGACGACGGCCACCCCGATATCGAGGGTGTTGCCAGGGCCCAGCAGATCGGCCTCGGTCACGGCGACAGAGCGGAAAGCCCCCGAACGCCGCAAGCGCTGCGCGGCCTTGGCCACGTCGTCGGGGTCGTAGCGCTGGCCCTCGGGCAGGCCCGCGATACGGCGGATCGCGGTTGCGCGGACGCGGCTGCCGTCCTGCACCACAAGCGTGCCGAAGGTCACCGCGGGGCCGGGTGCCAGGGTGATGGCTGCATCGAGCTGGGCCTCGGGATGCCGCGCCGTCAGTTGCTGATTGGCAATGCCGGCCTTGGCATGACCTGCCGTGCGCCAATCCGTCAGGGCCGTTCTGGCCGCATCGGTGATCGCGGTCGCGCGCGCGATTTCACCGGTCCGGAAGTCATCGCCGGGGCGGCGGCCGGGGGCCAGGGGGGCAATCTCGGCCCGGCCGAAGGTGAAGCGCGGGCCGGGGTCGATCCGGATTTCCGCCGCCGACACGGTTGCGGGCGGATCGAGCGGCGGGATGGTCGCGGCCTCGCGCCCGTCGATGCGGATATTGACGGTACCGCCGTAATATCCGCTGGCATAGAGCAGGTCGACCATCCGCCGATAATCGGCCTGGGCCGCGGCCAGGATGTCCTGGGTATCGGTGACACGGTCGCGGCGGGCCGCCACCAGAAGAGAGCCTTCGACCAGACGATCCCGCAGTTGGTCGGACCCACCCTCTTCGAGAATCACATCGGTGCGGTCCAGCGCCGGTGCCGGCGTTGCGATGGCCAGCGAAAGCACCAGTATCGCACCCAGATGTCCGGACTGCGTGGCGGCCTGTGACCGGGCAGATCGGGCGCAGGGCGATTGGGATCTGGACACGTCTTGTCCTTTCGTGGGCGTTCTGCGGCCATGCGGAGGCAGGTGCCGCAGACCTTTCGATAGAAGGTTAACGGGCTTGCGGCGAAACCTCCACCCGATTTGCCTCACGTCTTCATCAGGTGGGTGGCGCGACCGGCGGATTTCTGCAGCGCGGGGGTCATTGCCCTGCCTGCAGGGTCAGGGCAGCAGCGTCAGCCAGAGCCAGGCGGACATGAACGACAGGGCCGTGCCCAGCAGCACCGTCGATGCCGCGACCCGACGCGCCCGGCCGTACATGTTGGCAAAGATATAGGCGTTGACGCCGGGCGCCATCGACGCGGTCAGCACCGCCGAGCGGAAGCTGGCCTGAGACAGCTCTGTCGCGCGGCCCATCATCCAGACGGTCGCCGGATGCAGCAGCAACGACACGGCCACGGCATAGGCAATGACCTTCATGTCACCCTCGGGGCGGTAGCGCACCAGCACGCCGCCCAGGCCGAACAGCGCGGCAGGCAAGGCCGCGCGGACCATCAGGTCGACCGTCTCGGTGACCGGTGCGGGCAAGGGGATGCCCCCCAGGTTGACCGCGAAACCCAGCAGGATGCCAAGGATCAGCGCGTTGCGGAACATCGCCCGGCCGACCGTCAGCACCAGGTCCGCGGGCGATTTGCCCTGGCCCCTGGCGCGGACAATCTCCATCGCGGTGATGCCCAGCCCGTAGCAGAAGGGGGAATGGATCGCGATGATCGCGTAATTCGCCTCGAGCGCGTCGGGACCATAGGCGCGTTCGGTGATCGGCAGGCCCAGCATCAGCGAGTTGGAGAACAGGCAGCAAAAGCCGATGGCGACGCTGTCTTCCCAGTCGCGTCCGAAGATGAACCGCGCGCCCAGAAGCCCCGCGACAAAACCGGTCGCGGCGCCCGTGTAGAATGACAACAGAACCCGTGGATCGAAGCTTTGGGCCAGATCAAGCCGGGCGATGGCGCTGAACAGCAGGCAGGGGATCGCGAAATTCTGCGTGAAGTTCATCAGCCCGTCCACCGAGCTGTCCTTGAAATAGCCGAGCCTGACCGCAAGATAGCCCATCCCGATGACGCCGAAGACCGGAAGGATGACGTCCAGAAGGGCTTGCATGGATCGGGCCTTGGCTTTGTGGGGGCGGGGCAGGAGCGCTCCGCGCGGGGATATTTGGGGCAAGAAGAAGCGGGTGCGCGTCTTCCGTCAGAGTGCGTAGCGAATGACCATGCCGTCATGGGCCGGAGTGATATGGGCAGGGGTCTCGTCCGCGACGGTTTGATAATCGAGGTCGATATGCATGTTGGTCAGCACCGCGCGGCGCGGGGCCATCTGCGCGATCCAGTCCAGCGTCATGTCCAGATGCGCATGGGTGGGGTGCGGTGTGCGGCG
Source organism: Seohaeicola sp. (assembly GCF_048006315.1). GTDB lineage: Bacteria > Pseudomonadota > Alphaproteobacteria > Rhodobacterales > Rhodobacteraceae > Seohaeicola. The sequence continues at coordinate 3,207,750 of NZ_CP180350.1, forward strand.
CAGCGCATCGACGATCCAGCAATCCAGACCCTGCAGATGCTGCAGCGCCTCGTCATAGAGGCGCACGGCGTCGGGCAGATAGGCCAGATCGAGGATGCGGAACCCCAGCGCGTCGATCGACCCGTGATTGGCCCGGAACGGGGTGAGGGCGATCTCGCCGCCCTTGCCCGTGATGGCGAAGGGGCCCTTGATCGTATGCATGTCGAGGATCGGCGGGTAGGGGCTGTCCTCGGGCTGGACGAAGGCATAGCCGAAGCGGGAATAGAGATCGTTCTGGGTGTCGCCATCGGCCCAGACCGCCAGGCGGCGGCGCATGTTGAAAACGATCATGCGCAGATCGTCCAGACCGTGTACATGATCGGCATGGCTGTGGGTATAGACCACGGCGTCCAGCTCGCCCACACCGGCATCCAGAAGCTGCGCGCGCAGGTCGGGGGAGGTGTCGATCAGCACGCGGGTGATGCCCTCGGGGCTTTCGCGTTCAATCAGCAGCGAACAGCGGCGGCGGTTGTTCCTGGGGTTCGCCGGATCGCAATCGCCCCAATGGCCGCCAAGGCGCGGCACGCCACCGGATGATCCGCAGCCCAGGATGGTGAAGCGCATCTCGGTCGTCATGCGGCGGCCCTGCGATAGTTTGCGACCTTGGTGAAAAGCCGGTCGAAATTGGCTTCGGTCGCGGCGGCGAAGTCGCGCAGCGACAGGCCGAAAACCTCGGCGCCCACCTCGGCGGTGTGGATGCTGTAGGCCGGTTCGTTGCGCTTGCCGCGGAAGGGCTTGGGCGCGAGATAGGGCGCATCGGTTTCCACGAGGATCCGGTTCAGCGGGGCCGCGGCGAAGATGTCGCGCAAATCCTGGCTTTTGGGAAATGTCGCGATGCCTGACATCGACAGGTAGAACCCCAGATCAAGCGCGGCGCGGGCCAGTTCCGCGCTGGAGGAAAAGCAATGCATCACGCAGGAATAGGGGCCTTTGCGATACTCTTCGGTCAGGATGCGGGCCATGTCATCGTCGGCGGCGCGGGCGTGGATGATCAGCGGCAACCCCGTCAGGCGCGCGGCGGCGATGTGAATGCGCAGGCTGTCCTGCTGCAATGCTGCGCTTTCGGCGGTGTAATGGTAGTCCAGTCCGGTCTCGCCGATGCCCACGCATTTGGGATGGGCCGCGATGTCGGCCAGTTGATCAAGGGTGATCAAGGGGTTGTCGGCGACGGACATGGGATGGATGCCGAAGGCATAGAACACGCTGTCATGCGCCTCGGCGATCGCGCGCACGGTGGGTTCGTTCCGGGGCTTGGTGCAGATCGTGACCATCCGCATCACACCCGCCGCATGGGCGCGCGCGATCACCTCATCCAGTTCCCCGTCGAAATCGGGAAAGTCCAGATGGCAATGGCTGTCGGTGATCCGGGCCTTGGAGTGAAGCTGGTCGGTCATTGTCCACCTTGCGGGCCTGATCAGCCGCCCGCGGTTTTCTGAATCCTGAAGACCGTATCTAGGACAAGGGAGGCGGGGTCAAGATTGACCGCCCGGCCATGCATGGTGCGCGCGCTGATCTGATGCGCCGCATCGGCCCAGGCGCGGGCGCGGGCGGGGCTGGAGGACAGCCGCGCCAGAAGCGCCGCCTCGCCGGGGGCGGCTTCGATTGCGGGGGGATGACCCGTGGCGCCGGTGCGGGCCAGTCGCGCCAGAAAGAGATCGGTCAGGGCCAGCAGCAGGTCCAGCCGGTTGGTGGCGCCGCGTGTGGCGGCGGCCTCGGCCAGGCGCAGGGCGCGGGGTCGGTCCAGATCCGGCAGACGCCCGAACAGGCCGACAAGTTCGGCATAGATCGCAAGCCCGTCCTGGGCGATCAGGCGGATCGCCTCGCCCACGGACCCGGCCGACAGGGCCGTCAGGGCGGCGGTGTCGGCGGGCAGCGCGATGCCTGCCTGATCCAGCGCGCGCGCCATCGCATCGCTGTCCAGCGGGCCAAGGCGCAATTCACGGCAGCGCGAACGGATCGTGGGCAGAAGGCCTGTGGGCTGGTGCGAGATCATCAGGAAGATGCATCGCGCGGGTGGCTCCTCGAGCATCTTGAGCAGGGCGTTCGCGGCCTGCGGGTTCAGCTCGTCGGCGCTGTCGACGATGATCACGCGCCGCCCGCCATCGGTGGCGCTGAGTTGCAGGAAATTCGCCAGTTTGCGAACCATGTCCACGCGGATGTCATTGGACAGCCGGTCGCCCTTGTCGGTGGGGCCGCGGCGCAGCAGGAAAAGACCCGGTTCGGACAGGGCGCGCAAGCGGTTGCTGACCGGATGATCGGGGGCGATATCCAGGCTGGCCGATGGTGGCGGCGCGCCGAACAGGCCATCGGTCTGCGGTGCGGGTGTCGCCAGAAGAAAGCGCGCGATGCGCCAGGCCAGCGTTGCCTTGCCGACGCCGCGCGGCCCGGTCAGCAGCCAGGCATGATGCAGCCGGTCCGATGCAAAGGCCTGCAGGAACCCGGCTTCGGCGGTGGCCTGCCCGAACAGGCTGACCGTGTCGCGCGGATGCGGGGCGCCGTCAAGGCGATCGGGTTCGGGAAGGGCGTCGTCACTCATGCGGCATCAGTCCCGGCCAGATGTGTGGCAACGATCCCGGCAACATCCGCAGCGACCAGATCCTGAGAGCGGGCGCCGTCGACCACACGGATGCGCGACGGGGCACTGCGGGCCAGATCCAGAAAGCCCGCGCGCATGCGTTCCTGCATCTGCTGCCCGAAGGATTCGAACCGTTCCTCGCCGCCATTACGCCCCAGGGCCCGTGCAAGGCCCGTGGCCGGATCCATGTCGACCAGAAGGGTCAGGTCCGGTTCCTGGCCGATCATCATATCATGCAGGGCGTCCACCTTGCGCCGCAGGTCATCGCCGCGCAGGCCCTGGTACATGCGGGTGGAATTCGGCGAAGCGGTCGCAGATCACGATCTTGCCCGCGGCAAGGGCCGGGCGGATCGTACGCTCCAGGTGATCCCGGCGCGCGGCGGTGAACAGCAGGATCTCGGTCTCGGCCGACCAGCGGTCGGGCGGGCCTTCGAGAACCAGCTTGCGGATCTCCTCGGCGCCGGGCGATCCGCCGGGTTCACGGGTCAGAACGACCGCATGACCCTGGGCTTGCAGATGCGCCGCCAGCAGGCGCGCCTGAGTTGATTTGCCCGACCCGTCGATCCCTTCGAAGCTGATGAAGCCGCCGCGCGGGGTCAAGACCCGCCCTCGGACGCGCTGGGCCGTGACTGGGTGAAGCGCTCGAACAGGACCAGGGATGTGGTCAGGATGCGCGTGGCAAAGCCGCCAAGCGGCACGTCGCGATCTGCCAGCAGCGGTACGCGCAAGGGGTCAAGACCTTCGCGCGTCAGGATCATCTCGCCCAGAATGTCGCCCTTGGCCACGGGCGCATTGATCGGTCCCTTGTGCACGATCTCGGCCTCTACCGTATCGCTGGTCAGGATCGGCAGCAGGACCGTCACGTCATGTTCCGGCACAAGGCCCACGGTGGCCTGGTCGCCGCGCCAGACCTCGGCCTGGCTTATCACCTGTCCGGCATGGGCGACGGTGCGTTCGGCGAATTGGCGAAAGGCCCAGTTGACGATGGCCGCCGACTCCTCGGCGCGGATGCGGTCGGTATCCATGCCGCTGATCACGAAGATCACGCGCCGACCGCCTTGCGCGGCAGAGCCGACAAGACCGAAGCCTGCTTCCTGGGTGTGGCCGGTCTTGAGGCCATCCGCCCCGATATCCAGCTGGAACAGGGGGTTGCGGTTGAAACGGTTGGCCGGTGCGCGGCCTTTGTAGTCATATTCGCGCTCGTTGAAGAAAGCGTAGTAATCGGGGAAATCCTCGATCAGGCGCTGGGCCAGGATGCCCAGGTCGTGCATCGACATGCGATGTTGCGGATTGGGCCAGCCCGAGGCGTTGGCCAGCGTCGTGTCATTCATCCCCATCTCGCGTGCGCGCTGGGTCATGAGTGCGGCAAAGCCGTCTTCGGTTCCGGTCGGCGACAGGCCTTCGGCCACCACGACGCAGGCATCATTTCCCGAATTTACGATGATGCCGAGGATCAGTTCGCGCACGCTGGGGCGATCCTGCTCGTTCAGGAACATGGTCGATCCACCCATCGCCCGGGCCTTGGCCGAAACGGGGAACGTCGTCTCCATCGTCACCGCGCCCCGCTTGAGCGCGTCGAACAGCATGTAGAGCGTCATCAGCTTGGACATCGAGGCCGGCGGCAGCGGCACTTCGGCATTCTTGGACAACAGGACCGTGCCTGTGGTCTGATCCAGCACCCAGGCCGATGTGGCCCGGGTGTCAAAGGCCTGGGCCGCCGGGGCCAGAAGCACCGCACAGGTCAGCGTGGCCGAAAGGATGTAGCGCAAGCCCCTCGATCGGCGCGGGCTGATGTCCGTTCGTGTCGTCATGGGTCAAACCCCTCCTTCGCTGTCTCAGTTCCGGACGGCATAGGCGTCGGTGAAGCCTTCTTCCTTGATCTTGCCCAGAAGCGTGCTGCGCTCTGCTGCCGAGCCGGCGGGTCCGACCAGAACGCGCCAGAAGGTCTTGCCCTGGCTGGTCTGCTGCCTGACCTCGGGAACCATCCCGGCATTGCGCATGGCGGTCGCCGCGCGGTTGGCGTTGGCTTCGATGCTGAAGATGCCGATCTGCAGATAGGGCTTGTCGAGGCTTGATGCACGCGGAGCGGGGGCTGCCGCGGCCGTCTGAACCGGTGTCGCCGGCGCGGTGGCCGGGCGCGTGGGCGGCGGCGTCGGGCTGGCGGTGGCACTGGCCGTGGCACTGGCCGGGCGCGCGGGCGCGGCCTCGATCGCGGCTGCGGCGGAGGCTATCGGATCCAGCCGCGTTTCCGAAATCTCGCCGGGGGCGGGCAGCGCCGCTACCGTGGCCTCTGCGTCGGTACCTTCTTCCGCCCCTTCGGTCGGGACCTCTTCGCGGCGCAGGGCGGTGACGTTCAACTGCACGGGTTGTCCCGCCAGCATCGCCAGGGTGGCCGCCGCATCGGACGAGACCTGGACACGCGGGCCGGGTGTGTTCACCTCGCGCCGGAACAGGGCGCCGATCACGAAATTCCCGTTGGCCGTGTTGCGGATGATGACACGCTCGGGTTCGGTGACATCAGGATGGGCGACCCAGACGCCGCCAAGCGAGGGGCGTCCATCCCAAAGACCCGCCTCGGTGACCTGGAACACCTCGGGCGCTTCGACATCGCGCTCCACCAGCCGAACCGAGCGGTTCGCAGAGGCATCGCCGCCGGAGGCGCCATTGTTTTGCAGCAGGCTGAACTGCCCGCTTTCATCGCATCCGGTCAGCGCGAGCATCCCGAGCGCCACAAGCACGGCGGTGCCCGCCTTGCGCCGAATTGGTGTGTTGATAGGATCTGCTGTCATCACGTGCCCCTAACCCTCTGCCTCTGAACATGTTTGCCGGTTTGCCGGTCTTGTCTTCACCCTGTCCGCCGCAGGCCGGTGGGGGCTGGTCCGACGGGGTCGGACAGCCGGTCAACCCTGCCACGGCCAAACCATTGCGCGCACATTAGCGGCAAGCGGGCTTCAAGAAAAGCGGCTCTCGGAGACTGGCGCAAAATTGAGCAAGAAACCTCTGCCTCTTGATGCTTTCAGAATCATGTGATGATGGTTAGACGGACCCGGCCGGAGGAGTGGCAGAGTGGTCGATTGCACCGGTCTTGAAAACCGGCGTGCGTGAAAGCGTACCGTGGGTTCGAATCCCACCTCCTCCGCCACCTACCATTGATTTATATAAAATATCTCGAATTATGGATGCTATGCCCCACATAAAGCCCCACAATGAAAAAACGCTTGAACTGGGCATAGTGAACTGCCGGTTCCGCTATGAAATCCCCAGCATGTAAGCTGTGCACTTTATTGCGGGTATTGCGCATATTAGCTCCGGTGGACATGTCATCAGGATAGTTGCGATTGTATTGTCGTTGTACTCAAAGGCCTGCATGTGCTAGTTTTCCAGCTTGCCCTCTTCTGCCGTGCTGCGTTAGCAAAAGTTGGAACTGAGGTTTGCCTTGGCCTGATTGATGAAATCCCGCACCCGCAGAGCTTAGCACAAAACAAAGGGGTCTTCCTGCTGGTCGATTTGGTTAATGAACTCAGCCACCCTGCTTGAACCGGCGCTTAGCGACAGATTCGGCATGCATCACAAAGCCTGTTTGAAAAGGTGGCCGCGATGCCAGGCAAGATGAACGCGGTGTTTCTCCGTTAGATTGATCGGATGCTCCCAGCGCAGTTCTGAGCGTGCCTTGTCGCCAAGTGCCGGCGAAAACAGCGGATGGCCGGCGTCATCGAAGCTGATGAGCCCACGGTCGAATGCTGCGTCCCAGAGAGCAGAAAGCAAAAAACCATTATGAACATCGAGACGTTCTGCGTCGGTTGCGCAATCCTTCCAAGGGATGATGTGCGAAGCTCGAAGTAAGGGGGTGTCATCGATTCCCGTCAAAGGACAACGCCCCTGCCAATATTCGAGCAGTCCCGATCGGAAGACATCCTGGCCAATACGCTGAACGACTAGGCGTTCGGCCTCGGTGGTCGTTGGCAGGTCTTTCACCTTGGCCTGGTATTGCGCTAGCGGCGCGTCGGGAAGGCTGGCGGCCAGCTGATAGACACGGGGCATCAAGGAATAGAGCAGCCCCAAGGTCGTGAATGTGTAGCGCACAAGGCCAGGCCCCTCGACCAGGGCCGCGGCTTTGTCCAGTTCCTCAGTCACGCCGGCATGATCGATGGCCAACAGCCATCCGCCATCTTCATCATGTGCCAGCCAGATTGAGCCCTGCGCCGTAGTCGAGCTGTAGCGCCTCCAGCCATCTACTTCGCCGTGAGACCGGCGGAAGCCATTCTGAAACGCGACCTTGTCGCATTCTTGGCGGGTAACGAAGGACTGGGGCGTCTCGAGCTTCATTGGAATATCCGCGCCCCGCGAAATGGAAGGTCCAGTTCCTTTTCTACGGCACTGGCGACCTTCATAATTCTGTGCAGGTCCAATTGATCGAAGGCCCCTTGGTAGCGGTCGAGATAACTCTCGCTTCGTGGTGAGACGCCCGTCCTCTTTGCTACGAGATAGGCAACCGTCTCGGCTTCAACCTCTCGCAAGGCCAGGTCTTCCGGCCGGTTGAACTTCACTCCGCGTTTCTCGTCCCCGCCACAATGACCGAGAAAGATGTGCGCGGGTGTTGTCAGAGCAAACCGACTTGAGACGGGCAGGGCGGTTGCATAACTTCGCCGGATGATAAAACGCTCCCCATTCCGCTACTTCAAAACGAGCCCTGAGGTCATCCGCCTGGCGGTGATGTTGTACATCCGGTTTCCGCTTTCATTAAGAAACGTCGAAGATCTGCTGCACGAACGGGGCATCGACGTGAGCCATGAAGCTGTGCGGTATTGGTGGCATCGGTTCGGCCCGATGTTCGCGGCCGAGATCCGAAAGCGCCGGATTTCCGGAATGAAATCCAGCCGTTGGCGGTGGCATCTGGACGAGGTCTTCGTGAAGATCAACGGTGAGCGGCACTACCTCTGGCGGGCCGTGGATCACGAAGGCGAGGTCTTAGAAAGCTTTGTGACGAAGACGCGTGATAAGGCGGCGGCGTTGAAATTCCTAAGGAAAGCAATGCGTAAGCATGGTCGCCCGGAGGTTATCGTCACGGACAGGCTTCGACCGTATGGCGCGGCGCTGAAGGAACTCGGTGCAGCAGATCTCCAGGAAACCGGTCGGTGGACGAACAACAGGGCAGAGAATTCGCACTTGCCGTTTCGACGACGGCAGAGGGCGATGTTGCAGTTCAGGCGCATGCGAAGTTTACAGAAATTCGCCGCCGTCCACGCCTCTGTTTCGAACCACTTCAATCAGGAACGCAGTCTCTCAAGTCGACCTAGTTTCAAACTGAACCGCGCCGCCGCTCTCGCCGAGTGGCGCGGTCTTTGCGCGGCGTAAGGACAGCGTCACTGTCCAAGCAGAGACTGGTTCGAATTAGTCTGGCAGCACCCTTGTTAGAAGCCCCTAATCTTTTTGACCTTGTTCAGGGCTTCTCATTGCTAGGAAGGACGTTGGCTTGCTTTGGCGATGAAAAACAGAAGTGTCGCCACCACAAGCACAGCAACTGACGCTATGGGCAGAGCAACAGGGCCAAAAGCTTCGTACACCGCGCCACCGCCTGCCGCACCCAACCCTTGTCCGCCAAAAAACGCAGAAGCGTTGAGTGCGAGGGCCAGTTGCGCGCGTGGACCTGCAGTTTCCATCAGTCGTGCCTGCAAAGGGGCAAGGCAAAGGGCCCAGCCGACACCAAAAAAGATGAACGCCGGGTAGGACAGCCAGTAAAAATGCGGTGCAACCCATAAGATCAAGAAACAGAAGGCTGTAAACACAAGACCGCCAAGGATCGTCCCATCGCGCCCAAGCAGGCGCACCAAATGTGAGGAGAAAGCATTGCCTATGACCGACGCGATACCTGCTGCCAGCAGGGCCGTCGTGAGGGCCGTGCGTGGCGCGCCGCCCACTTCGACAAACCAGAACGCGATCATCGCGTAAGTGATGAAACCGCCACAGATCAGCAAAAGTGTGGTGGCAATGGTCAGTGATGTGGCGCGATCAGAAAGGACGGCCAACATCGCCGAAAATGAAGCCCGCGTGCCACGTACGCCACCCGGAACGCCGACAGCTACACCCACTGCGGCGACAAATGCCGCTCCTGCTGCAACGAACCAAGCCGCACGCCAACCCGCAAATTCGGCTACCGCACTAGATATCGGCAGCGCCACAACCAGCGACGCCGTAAGCCCGCCAAAGACCACAGACATCGCAGCAGGCCGCTGCGCATCTGTTACCAATGACGCAGCAATCACCGAGGCCGTGGGCATGACCGAGGCTGCCCCCAAGGCCATGGCAACACGTGCGGCCATCGCCTGTTCCCAGTTTTGCGCAAATCCAAGTGCCAAGCCGCCACACCCCAGCAAGGCCAGCGAGGCGAACAACACCGCGCGGCGATCCCAATGGCCGATCAGAACCTGTGCGACCAATGCACCAACCGCAAGCGAGAAGGAAAAGGCCCAAACCAGTGCCGCGACTTCCTCGGCAGTAATGCCCAAACCTGACCGCATTTCGACCTGTACGGCGATTATGGCAAGTGAACCCCAGCTTGCGCAGAGTTGACAAAATCCAAGCAGGATCAGAATTGGCCAGGCGCGTCCCATAGGTTTCATTCCCTCGATTGGTTCGTTTGCGTGGCGTGATGGGGTGCACATACCCCAAGGTCATCAAGCCTTTCTTATAATTTCATACTGCTACGTATTTTAATGTTCTTGCAAGCTTAAAATACTGTAAGGTACTTATTTATGAGCAACAACACTGACAAACCAGCCCGCGGACGGCCAAGAACTTTGCAACGAGAGCATGTGCTCAAGATTGCGGTGGAAAGTTACTGGACCGATGGACTGACAGGTGTTTCGATAGAAGAGATTTGCCGCCGAGCAGGAGTCTCCAAGCCGGGGGTTTATCGGGAGTTTGGTAACGAAGACGGGTTAAAACAGGCCGCCTTGGAAAGGTATCAGTCGACTATCTTGGCACCGCTCGCAGATATTTTGACCGATGATTTGCCCTTTGAACAGGCACTGAGGAAATTGACTGACTTTGTTCTCTTGGATCGCAAGGCCCACGGACTGCCTGCTGGCTGCTTGCAGGTTACTACGTGTCGTAGCAAGCAAACCCTTGGAAAGCGAACTCGAGAAAGTGCACATAAATTTAGCGATCAAACCCTAATGGGTCTTGAACAGTGGATAGACCGGGCGAAATCAAAAGGGCAGTTTGCAGTCGAGATACCTACGCGGACCGCAGCACTGTACGTTGATGCTCAGATCGCAACTGCGATGGAACTCCAACAGCAAGGCGTGACCCAAAAAGAGTTGGAGCGTGTTTTCAAGCTGGCTCTTACTGTATTTTTTGAGAAAAGACGTCCTATTCTGGACCAGATTTTCAGTGAGTTCGTTTGACAATTCTGTCCTCTACTGAATTGAGCTCTACAGGTGTGCAAAGGGTACTGTCAGAGGAAACCAGCTTGAGACGGGCAGGGCGGTTGCGTAGCCTCTCCGGATGACAAAACGCAGTCCATTTCGGTATTTCAAAACCAGCCCTGAGATCATCCGCCTGGCGGTCATGCTGTAGGTGCGGTTCCCGCTTTCGCTTCGGAACGTCGAAGACTTGCTTCATGAGCGTGGCGTCGACGTGAGCCACGAGACCGTCCGGTTCTGGTGGCACAGGTTCGGCCCAATGTTTGCCGCAAAGATCAAAAAGAGGCGTATCGAGGGGATGAAACCCAGCTACTGGCGGTGGCATCAGGACGAGGTTTTTGTGAAGATCAACGGGGAGCGGCACTACCTGTGGCGGGCCGTGGATCACGAAGGCGAGGTCCTGGAAAGCTTTGTGACGAAGACGCGTGATAAGACAGCAGCGTTGAAATTCCTGAAGAAAGCAATGCGTAAGCATGGTCGCCCAGAGGTTATCGTCACGGACCGGTTACGATCGTATGGTGCGGCGCTGAAGCAGATCGGTGCAGCAGATCGCCAGGAAACTGGCCGGTGGGCGAACAACAGGGCTGAAAATTCACACTTGCCATTCCGACAAAGGGAGAGGGCGATGTTTCGGTTCAGGCGCATGCGAAGTTTACAGAAATTCGCCGCCGTCCACGCCTCTGTCTCGAACCACTTCAATCAGGAACGCAGCCTCTCAACTCGACCCAATTTCAAGCTCAACTGCGCCGCCGCTCTCGCCGAGTGGCGTGGTCTTTGCGCGGGATGAGGGGCAGTGTCACTGTCCAGGTCGAGACTGGTTCGAATTCGTCTGACACCACCTGTCGGGTGGTCCGGTCAGTCCCTGAGCCTCGCGTTCCAGACATCTCGCAGCCGAAAGGTAATGTCCGCGAACGGCAGGAACCATGGTTGGCCACGATGCCACCAGCGCAGGGGAAAACCCGTGCGGGAATAGGCTGTCTCGGCCGCGGGGTCGGCGAGAATTCCGAGAGCCGCCTTGTGTCCCAGCCAGGGTGCCATTGCGTTGCCGCTGCCGGAATATCCCATGGCATGCCAGATCCCGTCATGTTGGCCAACATTGGGCAGGAATTCGAAAGTAAAGCCTGTTCGCCCTCGCCAGGAATGTGTCAGGCCGACACCCTTGAGCGAGGGAAAGACCTGTTCCAGAAGCTTGCGCATGTCGGCATCCGTCAGGGAGCTGGGCGCATTGAACATGGAGGCTCGCCCGCCAAAGATGATCCGTTCCCCGTCGGGGGAGGGACGGTAGTAGCAATGCCGTTCGCGGCTTTCCACAATCATCCGACCATTGGGGATCAAGCTTCTTACGCGGTTCTGACCAAGGTGTTCGGTGGCCACGATGAAGCTGGGACCGGGATAATCCTGCGCCTCAGGCCTGGGGTCAGCTTGCCGGTATAGCCGTTGGTCGCAACCAGCACTGCATTGGCGCGCACGGTACCCCTTGCCGTTCCGACAAGATGCCCGCGGGACTTTTCGAGTGACAATACAGGTGTGTCCCCCTGGATCAGCGCACCGGCACGTATGGCTGCCATCATGAGGCCGGCAACCCATTTCGCCGGGTTCAAGGCGCCATGCCGATGGTAGATCACGCCCCCACGGTAGAGATCGCTCGCGACTTCCTCGTGCTGGCGCGCGCGCGGGACCATCTCGGCCTGCAGTGGAAACAACTGGCGCAACTGGTCGAGGTTGCGCGCGACGGTTTCGTATTCCGCATCCTTCCACAAACCGCGAAACCGGCCGGTTGTCTGGAAATCGCAGTCAATCCCCTCTGATGCGATCAGGTCTTCGACGAAAGCAACCGAGTCTATATGGGCCTCGCGCATGAGCCCGATCGCAGTGTCGCGGCCGAAGCGCGCGATCAACTGGTCGGGGGACATCTTCTGCCCGCCGCCAACCATGCCGCCATTGCGGCTGGAGGCGCCGATGCCTGGCGCGCCGGCATCCAGCACAAGGACCGATTTTCCGGCCCGCGCCAGTGTGCGCGCGGCTGACAGTCCTGTCAGGCCTGCACCCACGATGAGCACATCGACGTCATCGGGAAGAGGCATCGGAGGCGGTGCCGACGGGGTGCCGGCGTCTTCCCACCAGAAGGGTTCAGGTTTGAGCATCAGTAGCCTCTTGCAGAACATCGGGCAGCGGATTTTCCCAGCGCGCGTTGATGGCGACGACTTCGGCTTTCCAGGCTTTTGCAAAGGCGGCCGCCAGCATGGATTGGGCCCGGTGGGCTGGGGTCAAGGTGGCAAAGGTCAACGGTATCTGTGGCGCGAAGCGGCGAAAGGCCACGCCGCACTCGCTGGCGCCTCGGTAGCGCAAATAGCTTTCTGCGCTCAGGGTGTCGACGATTGCACAGGCCTGCATATCCTCGACATAGGTCAGTAGCGGCAGAAAGTACTGTGTCTCGTAGCGCACCCTGAAATCAGCGCCGACGTCCCGGAACACCTCCCTTGTCTTGCGATAGGTCTGATGATCCGTGTTCAGTGTTGCCATCGGACGGCCAGACAGATCCTGTGGCCGTATAAGGTCAAGATCCGCCAGGGGATCGTTCTTGGGGACTGCGCACAAGCAGTTGCTGATCACGGGGGTGATGTTGACGAGGGAAGAGTTGATGTCGCTGTCAACGCCCAGATCAGAGATTCCAAGGTCGTAGCTTTGCGTTGAGATGAGCTGATGGACCTGGGGCGAACTCCGGGTGATGATCGTTGCACGGATCTTGTCGTTTCCTTTGGTCAGGCGGCTGACAAGGCGTGGCAGTAGAAATACCGAGGGGCCTGGCATCGCAACGATCCGAAGGTTTCCGGTTTCGAGGTTCTTCAGGTTCTTCAGGTTTCGCTCGGTCGTGGCGAGTCTTTCCATGATGTCGGACGCCTCGGACAGCAGGTAATGCGCTTCAGGCACAGGGTGCAGCCTGTGCCCCTGCCGGTCGAAAAGCTTGAAGCCCAGTTCGTCTTCCAGTCGGGCTATGGCCGTACTGATTGCCGGCTGTGTTCGCCCAAGATTTCGCGCCGCCTGCGAGACGGATCCGCTCAGCATGACTTCGCGAAAAATTGTGATCTGACTCAGTTTCATCCGATGCCCAGCATTACCCGAATTTATATAAATACAAAAATTTAGAATTTGTATTAATGTTTTTTCGCACTCAACATTGTTTTGCGTTCGAAAGGGCGTGCCTGCGCCATCGCGCGGTTATGCGGAGCAGATGGTTGCCGGACAAAAAACAGTCGCGCAACAGTGGAGAGAACGATGAAATTCTATGGAAAGATTGCCGCAGTCGCCCTGGCAGGGGCGATGATGGCCGGGGCCGTATCGGCGCAAGAGATGACCTTTTTCCGGATCGGGACCGGGGGCGCTGGCGGCACCTACTTCCCGATCGGGGGCATCATTGCAAACGCCATTTCCAACCCCCCAGGGTCAAGGCCTTGCGAAGACGGCGGCAACTGCGGCGTGCCGGGGCTGGTCGCCATGGCGCAGTCTACCAACGCCTCGGCGCATAACGTGAACGCGGTGCAGGCTGGCCAGATGGAGGCGGGTCTGACGGGGGCTGCTACGCTGCACTTCGCCTACAAGGGCACCAGCGTCTTCGAAGGCAACCAGAAACCGGATGTGCGGGTGATTGCAAACCTGTTTCCCGAGGACCTTCACCTTGTGTTGCCCAAGGGCGCCAAGCTGAACGGCCTTACCGATCTGCGCGGAAAGCGTGTCGGGATCGCGCAGGCAGGCTCGGGCACCCAGATCGCTGTCGAGCTGATCCTGGCAGCACATGGCATCACACGCGATGACATCGAAGAGGCCGAGCTGAACAACACCCAGAGCGCCGAACGCCTGGCTGACGGTCAGCTTGATGCCTATTTCTACGCGGCTGGCACACCGGTGGCCGCGATGATCCAGCTCGACAACACCAAGGGCATGGAGCTCTACAGCTGGAGCGACGAGGAATTGCGCACGGGCAACGAAGCTGTGCCCTATTACATCAAGTCCAAGATCCCGGCCGGGACCTATCCCGGCGTGGATTATGATGTGAATACGCTGGCGGTCTCGGGTATCCTGATCACGAATGCCAATCAGGATGAAGAACTGATCTATCAGATCACCAAGGCGATGTGGTCGCCAACCGCGCGCAAGCTGCTTGATGGCGGTCACCCCAAGGGCAAGGTCATCACCATTGAAACGGCCCTTGATGGTGTGGAAGGCATCGGTGTTCCGCTGCATCCTGGCGCAGAGCGCTTTTACCGCGAAGCGGGCATGCTGAAATAGGGCACCGCCCTCAAGACCGGGCCGGTGCCTTTGGTGCCGGCCCGTTCCTACGATGCGCAACCGCACGCTTACCCTTTAAAATGCCTGGAAAGTCCAAATGACACCTGAAAGCCAGCTTGACGCCAAGGCTCTGGAAGAACTTGAGAAAAAGTATGACTCGGCGCTGAATACCCGGGAAAACGGTCCGATCCTGAAGCCGTTTCTGTACTGGGCATCGATCTGCTTTGCACTTTATCACATCTGGACAGCTGGTTTTGGTACGCCGGTGGATCATGTGCATATGGGCCTGCATCTGAGCGGTCTTTTCTTTTTCATCCTGACCGGGTTTCCCCTCTTCAGAAGTGCGCAAACCATGGTTTGGACGGGGCCATCCTGGCTGCGGCCCGGCAATGTCCCGCTATATGACTGGGCGCTGATGGCCGGGGCTGTGCTTGCCGCGCTGTTTTTGTGGCTCAGTTGGCGCGGCTTTACCGGTTTCGGCCTCGAGATCCCGGAACAGACCCTGCGGCAAGGCAACCCCACAACAACGGATGTGGTTCTGGGCAGCGTCCTGATCCTGGCGGTCCTGGAAATCGCGCGCCGCACCATCGGCTTCGTGCTGCCGCTTATCATACTCGTATTCATCGGATATGCCCTGCTGGGTCCCTCCATTCCGGTGCAGATCCTGCGCCATCCGGGCGTGGACTGGAGACAGTTCGTCAACAACATGTACTTCCCATCCGAGGGTATTTTCGGCGTTACCCTTTGGGTCGTCTCGACCGTGGTTTTTCACTTCGTGTTGTTCGGCGTGGTCGCGCAGCGCATGGGCCTCGGGCAGTTCTTCGTCGACAATGCCATGATCCTTGCCGGCCGCTATACGGGAGGACCTGCCAAGGTTTCGGTCGTATCCTCTGCCTTCTTCGGCACCATTTCCGGATCGTCCATCGCAAACACGGTCTCGACAGGATCGCTCACAATCCCGAACATGAAAAAGATGGGCTATCCCGGCCACTTCGCCGCGGGGGTGGAGGCCGCATCGTCGGCGGGCGGTCAGATCACGCCGCCGATCATGGGAGCGGCAAGTTTCCTGATGGCCGAATACCTTGAGGTTCCCTACACAACCATCGTGATCGCGGCGATCGTGCCTGCACTGATGCATTATGTCGGCGTTCTGTCGATCGTGCATTTTACCGCCCGCAAGCTGGGTTTGCGCGCCTATCGCAAAGAGGACCTGCCAAACTTCGTGCGGGTTTGGCGTGAAGGCTGGTATACCGTCATTCCGCTGGTGGCACTGCTGACGGTCCTGTTCTCGGGCTATTCGCCGAACATGGCGGCCTTTCTCGGGCTATCGCTTTGCATCGTCGTGGGATTTTGTGCTTTCGACCGCCCACTGACACTTGTGGTTCCGCTTTCGCTGCTGGCTTTCATCTTCTGGAAGGCATCGCCAGCAAGCGGTGAAGGGTTTTCACCCACGCTTGCCGGTATCCTTGCCGGGCTGACCATCCTGGGTTCACTGCACCGCAACGAGCGCCAGAACTTCAGGGACCTTTTCGACAGCATGCATGTAGGGGTGCAATATGCACTGGCGGTCGGCGCCGCTTCTGCCGCGGTCGGGATCGTGGTGGGGGTCATCAATACGACCGGTGTGGGGTTCCGCATGGGTTTCATGGTGACGAATGGGGCCGCCGACATGTCTATCTGGCTTCATCCGCTGATAGGCTGGCTTCCGGGAGAGATCTTTACCCAGCCCGGATTGCAGCAGTTCCTCTCGCTGGTACTGATCGCCATGGCCTGCATTCTGATGGGGGCAGGCCTGCCGACCACTGCGCTATACATCATGTTGGTGGCCGTGGCGCAGCCGGCTCTGGCGCAGCTGGGTGTGCCTGCTCTGGCAACGCATATGTTCGTGCTCTACTATGGCGTGATCTCCGAGATTACACCGCCGGTTTGCGCTTCTGCCTATGCTGCTGCCGGGATTGCCGGGGCCAATCCGTTCCGGACCGGGCTGAACGCCTTCACGTTGGGTGTCGGCAAATTGATGGTGCCGATGGTGTTTGTCTACGCGCCCACCATGCTGATCGTCCTGCCTGAGTACTTCACGCTCACATCCTTTCTTCAGGTTTCGATCACCTGTGCACTTGGTATCTTCGCGATCGGTACCGCAGTTGCCGGCTTTTTCATGACGCCGCTCGGCGGTATGGCGCGGACTGTCATGGCGATCGGAGGTCTGTTCATGGTGGCGCCTGGAACCCCGACCGATCTGATCGCCCTGGCTGTGATGGCGCCGGTCCTGCTTCATCAGTGGAGCAGTGCGCGCAAGCAGGAGCGGCAAGGATGAAGCAGGATGCGGCAGCCATCGTTGTCGGTGGTGGAATTGTCGGCATCTGCAGCGCCCTTTCACTGGCAGAGCGTGGGGTTCCTGTTTGCCTTGTTGATCGCGATGCCCCCGGGCAAGGCGCATCGATGGGCAATGCCGGGGTCATTTCACCATTTTCAGTGGTTCCCCAATCACTGCCGGGATTGTGGAAGAACATCCCCAGCTGGCTGATCGACCCGAAAGGACCGGTTTCGGTGCGCCTGGCCTATCTGCCGCGCTTTTTGCCCTGGGCCTTGAGTTTTCTTGCAAATGGAAACGAGGCGCAGGTTCGCCGCACTTCGGCGGCGATGGATACGCTCAACCATGACAATATCCTTCTCTATCGCAAACACCTTGATGGAACGGGAGAGGAGCGATTGATCCGGGACAGCGCCTATGTCCTTGCCTATCGCGATGCTGCCAAAGCGCGGCTGGATACTTTGGAGAACGATTTGCGCAGGGCAAGCGGGGCCACAGTCGAGTACCTCAGTGCCGCCGAGTTGCATCGCCTCGAACCGGCCCTTTCCAAAGACTACAGTGCCGCGATCCTTGTTCCCGGGCAGGCGCGGGCCTTGTCGCCCGGCCGGATCGGCGCCGTTCTGGCCGCAAAGCTGCGCGATCTTGGGGGGCGGATAGTGCAGGCGGATGTAAGGGCCCTGCGCCGCGAGGGCGAGGACTGGGTCGTCGAAACCTCGATTGGCGCGATGCAGGCACCTTCCGTGGTCGTTGCCGCAGGCGCTTGGTCCAGGAAACTGCTGGAGCCGCTTGGTTTGAAGCTTCCCCTTGAATCCGAGCGTGGATATCACGCGGTTTTTCGCGATCCGGGGGTGAATCTGAACAATTCGGTCATGGATATGGATTTGAAATTCGTGGCATCCAGCATGGAAATGGGGCTGCGGGCAGCAGGCACGGCGGAATTCTCGGGGCTGGACAGGCCGCCCAATCCCAAAAGGATCGCAGCACTCACGGCCAATGCGCGACGGATGTTCCCGGACCTTCGCGCTGGTGCCGTGGAAACGTGGTCCGGTATCAGACCTTCCTTTCCTGATAGCCTGCCGGTCATCGGGCGATTGCCCGGGCTTCCCGGGTTGATCGGAGCTTTCGGGCATAGCCACTGGGGCTTCATGATGGGGCCGCGGACCGGAAATATCGTGGCCGATCTCGTGACCGGACGGTCACCGAACTGCGATCTCACTCCCTACGGCGCCGAGCGTTTCAGTAAGAACCCTTGAGAGGGCATTGTCAGAGGGCTTCAGCTTCAGCCCGCGCTGAGGCGGGCAACGGAACGACGCACAAGGGTCTTTTGAACATGGTTCGGAAGCCGCGTCTGCGGCACGGGCTTTGGTCATGCTTGCTGCAGGCCTGCGCCATGTGGCCCCATGGATCACGGCAAGACGCTGCCGTTTAGTTCAGTTGGGATTTTCTCTGCCGCACGCTCATCAGCAGCCCGACCGTCAGGATGACAAGCGCCGTGACGCTTGTCAGGCTCAGACCCTCGCCAAGAATGAGCAGTCCCAGGAGGGCTCCTCCACCCGGAACGGCGGCGAGGATGGCAGAGGTGTTTCCGTTCCCGATTGTCCGTGACGCATGGGCCACGAAGAGCAGACCGATCAGGTTGGGCACGAAACCCTGGTAGACAGCCTGGAGCAGCAGGGGGCGCAAGGGCGCTTCTGCAAGGCCGGACGGCAGCCAAAGAAGCCAGACCGGCAGATAAAGAGCCGCGTTGACGACGGTTCCGCAAAAGATGATCTGCATCGGCCGAAGCTGCCACCGCTCGGAAAGGATAAGATAAACGGAGAAAAAGACCGCACCTGTCACGAACATCAGATCGCCGACCCATGCATTCTGGATCTTTGAAACGCTCGTATCCCACGCCAGCACAACCGAAGACACAAGGATCAGCGCCGCCCCCAAAACTTGCGTCGCGCCCGGAAGTTTGCGGAAAAGAAAGATCCCGAAAACGATGCTGATCAGGGGCAGAACCCCGTTCATGAAGATGCCTCCATGAGCCGCGGGCGCATAAAGAAAGCCTGAAAATACAATGAGAATATAGACGGGCCCCAAAATGAACGAGAGCACGACGATTTGCGACAGACGCAGTCCGCGCCACGGCTTGTAGTAGATGCAGAGCGGCAGCGCCACCAGCGACGCCAAACCATAGCGCATCGCCGCCAGATCATAGACCGTCAGCCCGCTGTCATTGGCAACCCGGCTCACGATCAGCCAAAAGGACCATACCAGGACGATGGTCCATGCCGCAGCGTAGCCGGTGACTTGTGAAGGGGAGCCGGTTGGCATCTGTGCTGTGCTCGATCTGACGAAATATGAATGGCTCCGATTGTCCAGCAGTAGGAGGAGCCATGCCAAGAGGCAAGAGAGCAAAAGAAACAAGGATAGACAGGGCAAGGTTTCGGCAAAATGGCAGGGTCATGTGAGGAAAGGGCCGAGGTGTCCCATATGGCTTTGCACCCAAGCCCTTATGGATTGCGACGACGATCCCGAAGGCCAGACCGGTGCCATTGACCATGCAAGGCAGATGTCGATCTGGATTGCCGCATTTGGCAACCAGGGCGCGAGGCAAGCATTTGCCGTGCCCTCCGTTGAGGCTCGCCTCGGGCGGGCATTTTCATTGCGCCAAGCAGGACGCGGCATCTGTGTCCATTCCTGCACCGGTTCGCATCGGTCCGGCAGCACTGTCCTGCGGGGACGCTTGAACCGCGCTGGTCATCGGTTTCAGATCGTGCCAAGTCGCCAGGTCGGAAACAGCTTTGCGCGTTCGCAATAGCTTGTCGTGTCCACGCCCGCAAACAGGCCGTCACGTGTCACAAGAACGGTTTTCCACTGACGGGCCGCGGCCCCCAGGATGTCGGTGTGCAGCGTGTCGCCGCACATCGCGATGCGCTGCGGCGCCACCCCCGGCAAGGAGGCTTCGATCAGGTCATAGACACTGTCAAAGGGTTTGCCCCGGAAGCTGATGTCCGGAAGCCCAAGATCGGCAAGCAGATGGCCGTAATGGCCCGGCTCACGCGTGAACCCGCCTTCCCGCGGCGCCACGAGGTCCGCATTCGCGATGATCACCGGTCTGGGATTGTCGCGCAGCGATCTTTCCAGGATCTTCTGTTTCTCCGGGTTCCAGGTTTCCGTGGACAGGAACAGGAACGCATCCACGCGGTCATAGTCGGCGGGCGCATCCTGCAGGCGCACCGTGGCGGCGGGAATGTCCTGCAACCTGTCGGCATGTGCGGCGATGCAGCCCCAGAGGCCGGGCGCCAGATCGGCAAGCGAGGCATCTCGGCTGGTGATCACCTCGTGTTCCAGGATGTTCATGCCCAGTCTTGCGAACTTTTCGACCGCCGCCCCGTGGTCATAGCTCGCGGCGTTTGACAGGACGCGGATCGCGTGCCCCCTGTCCCGCAGCTGGTCAAGGCGCGCGGCTGCGCCGGGGATGGGAACCTCGCCCACGTTCAGGACCCCGAAAGCGTCGAAGACAAAGGCGTCAATCTCTTCGGTCACGTCCAGAAGCGACGCTATGTCAATTGTCCGATTGGTTGTCGTGGCATGGGGAAGGCGGTGCCGAATGACCTCGTAGCGATCGAATATGCTGTCGACTGTGTCCATCCTGCCGGCTGACCTTCCCGTTCCTGTCGTTGATGTCATGCCGGAATACTGCACCCGCTGTGTCGATGCAGCTTATTTTATCGCTCTGTCATGTAAATGAAATAAAAAAACGACATAACAACAATATGTCAGGTGCGAGAGTGACCAGAATCGTGGAAAATTAAGTGTTTTCAGACGATAGGCTGCGGTTTTGGGGTGTCTTGCCGTGTTTCGGCGATGAATGAGTGCGAATTCCATCTAAAAAAATGTTGTTTTGTTGTTTTTGGCTGTCTAGGCTTTGTGCAAAGCAACGGGAGGTGACATGGCGTCCAAGAAGGTCAGGCGGCACGACTTGATCCAGCAAGTCGTCCAGGAGCGGGGAGGGGTGAGCGTGGGGGCCTTGGCGGAAATGCTTGGTGTCACGACCCAGACCATCCGCCGTGACCTCGACATCCTGTGCGATGGCGAAACGCTGTGCCGGGCGCATGGGCGGATCGAACTGGCCGAGGAAAGGCTGAACACCCCCTTCGATCAGCGTGCCGGAACCAACCTTGTCGGAAAGCGCGCGATTGCCGAGGTCGCAGCGGCGCGCATTCCCAATGGCGCAACGGTGTTCATCTCGATCGGTTCGACCGCGCTCAGCGTGGCGCGCGCATTGCATCGCCGCAAGGAACTGACGGTCATCACCAACAACCTGAGCGCTGCAATGGCACTGAGCGAGGAGCTGTCCAATCGCATCATTCTGCCGGGTGGCGAAATCCGCCTGCCGGATCGCGATTTCGTCGGCGAGGAAGTTGTCGAGTTCTTCAGCCGCTACCGTGCGGAATTCGCCATCTTCGGTACCGCCGGCGTCGATCAGGACGGTGGTCTTCTGGAATTTCACCAGTCGGAGGTTCGCGCGACCGAGAGGATGCGCAGGAATGCCAAGCAGTCCATCCTTGTGATCGACCGCAGCAAGTTCGGGCGCATGGCGCCCGCCGTTGGCGGCAACCTGTCGGATATCGACCTGATCGTTTGCGACCGCCCGCCGTCTGCCCCCTATTCATCGCTTGCCGAGAGCCTCGGCTCCCGGATCGTTTTCGCCGAGGACGCGGATTGATCATGGCTACGCCTTTTGTTCATGTCGAGAATGTCGCCAAGCGATGGAACGGGCAACTGGGGGTCGAGAACGTCTCGCTGTCTATTCCGCGTGGGTCTTTCGTGGCGCTTCTGGGGCCTTCAGGGTGTGGGAAATCCACCACCCTTCGGCTTCTGTCGGGGCTCGAGCTGCCGGATGAGGGGCGGATCAGCATCGACGGGCGCGACGTGACCACAGCCGCCCCATCGGACCGCAATCTGTCGATGGTGTTTCAGTCCTATGCCCTGTTCCCGCATCTGAACGTGGCCGAAAATGTCGTCTTCGGTCTGAAGGTGCGCAGGGTTGCTACCGCCGAGCGGCGTGAAAAGCTCAAGCGCGCCCTCGAGATCACCGGGCTGCTTGGATACGAGAACCGCAAGCCGGGCGAGTTGTCGGGCGGCCAGCGCCAGCGCGTTGCCCTTGCGCGCGCGATCGTCGCGAACCAGCCGCTGTGCCTCATGGATGAGCCCCTGTCCAACCTTGATGCCAAGTTGCGGGCATCGGTGCGCAAGGACATCAAGAAGCTGCAGGTCGATCTCGGGATCACGGTTGTCTACGTCACGCATGACCAGACCGAGGCGATGAGCATGGCGGACATGGTCGTGCTGATGAAGGACGGGCATATCCAGCAGATCGGCGCGCCTGAGGATCTGTACTACCGACCGGCCAATACCTTTGTCGCCGAATTCGTCGGTTCACCGCCCATGGCGCTGATCAAGGGCGCGGCCCTGCCGGGCTTTGAAGGGGTGCCGCTGATCGGGCTCAGAGCCGAGAACGTGCATGTCGCGGCGCCCGGGCAGGGGCGGTTGAGATGTCAGGTGTCCGAATGCGAATTCCTGGGCTCGGAAACCTTCATCGGTCTTACACATCCGTCTGCGACAGGGCTGACCGTCAGCATGCCGGGGCTGAAGACCATCCCGGCGGGACAGTCGCTCGATATCGGTTTCGCTGATGAACACCTGCATTTTTTCGACGCGAGCGGCCAGAGAGCAGAAACGCGACCACCCCGTCCGGCCGAGTAGGCATGGGCGCTTCTTGTAAAACCTGGAGGACTACATGACACTGATGAACAAGCTTGCGATGAGCAGCGCCCTTGCGACCCTGCTGGCAGCACCTGTTGCCGCGGAAACCGAACTTACCATGTATTATCCCATTGCGGTTGGCGGTGCCCTTACTGAAGTTGTCGACGGGATCGTGGCAGAATTCGAGAAGGCGAACCCGGATATCAAGGTGAACGCGATCTATTCGGGCAACTATGACGATACCCGCGTGCGTGCCTTGTCGGCGTTGGCCTCGGGCGAACCGGCACAACTTGCCGTGATGTTCTCCATCGATGCCTACGATCTGATCGAACAGGATCTGGTCGTTGCGTTCGACGACATCGAAGGTGTCGATCCGGCCTGGCTTGACAGTTTCTATCCTGCGCTGATGGCAAACGGCCGCGTCGAAGGCAAGACCTGGGGCATTCCGTTCCAGCGCTCGACCATCGTGGCCTATTACAACAAGGACATGTTCCGTGCAGCCGGGCTGGACCCCGAGGCCGCACCGGCCACCTGGGACGAGATGATCTCGATGGGCAAGGCGCTGACCAAGGAGGGCACCTACGGTCTGATGATCCCCTCGACCGGATATCCCTACTGGATGTTCCAGGCCCTGGCGATCCAGAACGGCAAGGAGGTCATGTCGGATGACGGTCTGACCACCTATTTCGATGATCCTGCGGTCGTGGAAACGCTGGAGTTCTGGAAGTCGCTGTCCACAGAACATGGCATCATGCCCGAAGGCACGGTCGAATGGGGCACGCTGCGGCAGGCCTTCCTTGAAGGTCAGACAGCGATGATGTGGCATTCCACCGGCAACCTGACGGCTGTGAAGAACAACGCCAGCTTCGATTTCGGTGTGGCCGAGCTGCCGGCGAACGTGCGCCCGGGTTCCCCCACGGGCGGCGGCAACTTCTACGTGTTCAAGGACACCTCTGCCGAGGAACGCGCCGCCGCGATGAAGCTGATCGAGTTCATGACCTCGCCCGAGCAGGCGGCGGCATGGTCGATCGCCACCGGCTATATGGGGGTGTCGCCCGCCGCCTATGAAACCGAAGCTCTCAAGGCCTATACGGCTGCGTTTCCGCCGGCACTTGTGGCGCGCAACCAGCTTGAAAACGCGGTGGCGGAGTTTTCGACCTTCGAGACCGCGCGGGTGCGCGAGGGGCTGAACAACGCCATTCAGGCGGCCTTGACCGGAGCCAAGTCACCGGCCGATGCGCTGGCCGAAGCGCAGGGCGCGGCCGTGCGACTGCTGAAGGACTACCAGTAAGCATCCTGCGGGTGTCGGGCCTGTCGTCCGGCACCCGCCTTTCCATCGGCGAAAGGTCGTTTCATGGCGCATCACGTCAATATCGAACGCCGCAGGCAGGCCATATACGGCTGGCTGCTGCTGTCGCCTGCCGTGATCCTGCTGACGACCTTCGCGTTTTATCCATCGCTTGCGACGCTCTGGTCCAGCCTGTTCAGTCGCGGCACGCGCCGGCGCCCCAGCGAGTTCGTGGGCACCGAGAACTATACCGACCTGTTTGCCGACCCGACCTTCTGGAAGGTAGTCACCAACAACCTGATCTATGCCGGGGCCACGATCCCGATCTCCATCGCCATTGCGCTTGGGATGGCCCTCTGGGCGAATTCGAAAATTCCGGCGCGCGGCTTTGTCAGAACGGCCTATTTCACGCCGACGGTCCTGCCGATGATCGCTGCGGCGAACCTGTGGCTGTTCTTCTACACACCCGGACTTGGCGTGCTTGATCAGATCGGATCACTGTTCGGCCTGCCTTCGGTCAACTGGCTGGGTCAGCCTGAAACCGCGCTCTGGGCCGTCATCGTGGTGACGATCTGGAAAGAGGCGGGGTTCTTCATGATCTTCTATCTTGCCGCGCTGCAGACCATCCCTGAAGACCTGAAGGAGGCCGCCGATATCGAGGGGGCCAGCCGCTGGACCTATACCCGCCGGATCGTTTTGCCGCTGCTGATGCCCACGACGCTGTTCATCATGGTGAATGCGCTGATCAATTCGGTGAAGCTGATCGACCATCTGTTCATCCTGACCAAGGGTGGTCCGAACGACGCCTCGAAGCTGATCCTCTATTACATCTGGGAAATGGCGTTTGCCTTCTTCGATGCGCCACATGCGGCGGCCATGACGATCCTTGTGCTTGTCGTGCTTGGTGTCGTCGCGGGCATCAAGTTCACCATTCTCGACAAACGGACCCATTACCAATGAGCGCGCTTTCCCGACATATCGAGGCCTTCGGCGCGCTTCTTCTGGCGGTCATCTGGATCTCGCCTTTGCTGTTTGCCTTCTGGGCGGCGTTCCATTCGACCTCGGATGCCGTGAACTTCAACGTGACGGCCCCTTGGACGCTGGACAATTTCCGTGTCGCATGGGCGGGCGCACCTTGGTTGCAGTATTTCCTCAACACCTTTCTGCTGGTGACCGTGATCCTGATCGGCCAGTTCATCGTCACCACGCTTGCAGGGTTCGCCTTTGCCCAGGTCCGGTTTCCGGGGCGGGATTTCGTGTTCATCCTTGTGTTGATGCAGCTGTTCATCCTGCCCGAAGTGCTGATCGTCGAAAACTACGCGATGGTGTCGCGGCTTGGACTGTTCGATTCGATCCTTGGCGTGGGGATGCCCTACATGGCGTCGGCCTTCGGCATCTTCCTGATGCGGCAGGCGTTCAAGGGGGTGCCGATCGAACTGCATGAGGCCGCGCGCGTCGAGGGGTGCGGCTGGTTCGGGATCCTGTGGCGCGTCTACGTGCCCTTGGCGCGGCCGACCTATCTTGCCTATGCGCTGGTCTCGGTGTCCACGCATTGGAACAATTTCCTCTGGCCGCTGATCGTGACCAATTCGCCGGATACGCGGCCGCTGACGGTGGGGCTTTCGATCTTCGGCGCGCCTGAAAACGGGGTCGATATCTCGGTGATTTCTGCGGCCACGATGATGTCGGTGGCGCCTCTGCTGGTCGCCTTTCTGGTCTTCCAGCGCCAGTTCGTGCAGGCCTTCCTGCGTGCGGGGATCAAGTAGACCATGGCACGTTTCCTGCAGCTTTCGGATTTGCACGTGGTTGCGCCGGGCGCTCTGGCCTCGGGGCGGCTGGATACACCGGAGATGTTGCGCAAGGCGGTCGATGCGCTGTTGCTCAGGCTGCCGGCCATCGGGCCGATCGATGCGGTGATCGTGACCGGCGACATCAGCGACGATGGAACCGCTGCAAGCTATGACAGGGCGCGCGTGGAACTGGACAGGCTGGGCCTGCCGCTTCTGCCGGTGCCCGGAAATCACGACACGCGCGAGGGGTTCAGGGACTGTTTCGACGATCTGCCCTTCATTCCCGCAACGGGTCTGATCGACTGGGTGCAGGACATCGGCGATACCTGTGTCGTGGGTCTGGATACGCTGATCGAGGGGCAGGGCGGCGGGCTGTTGCGACGTGAAAGCCTTGATCTTCTGGCCGAGGCCCTGGACATGGCAGAAAACCGGCCCGTCCTGGTGGCCCTGCATCATCCGCCCCTGCGCACCGGCATCCGCTTCATGGACGCCATCGCGCTGCAAAATCCCGACGACCTGTCGCGAGGCCTTGCCCGGCGCAAGACACCCCTGCGGATTGTCGCGGGGCATGTGCACGGCGTCTTTCACGGACAATTGGGGCAGCACGCGGTCTGCACCGCACCTTCGCTGTGCAGCGCCTTTGCGCTGGACCGGCGCGAGGCGGCGCCCGTGGGGTTCATGTCGGGACCGACCGGATGCGCCGTGATCGATACCGCACCGGGCGGGACATGGGCCGCGTTGCCGCTTGATCATGGCGACGGACCCTTCGGGTTCTGACATGAGGGTGATCCGCTTTCCGACTTGTTTGCAAGACCTGGCCTGATGGACAACACGCCGATACTTTTCATCCTGAACATGGCTGCGGCGGCGGCGCTGCTCATTTGGGCGGTGCGACTGGTGCGCACCGGGTTCGAACGGGCCTTCGGGCGGCATCTGCGGCTTTGGCTGCGCCGGTCGACCGCAAACCGGCTGGCGTCGGCCACGTCGGGGGCTGCCGCCGCGATCCTGATGCAAAGCTCGACCGCGGTTGCGGTCCTGATGGCGGGCTTCGTATCGACCGGTGCCATCGGCAGCCTGTCGGGCCTTGCCATCATGCTGGGCGCCGATTTCGGCTCGGCCATCGTGGCACTGATCCTCAATTCGCGCATTGCCGCGATCACACCGCTTCTGATGCTTTCGGGCGTGCTGATCTTCCTGCGCAGTTCTGACCGCAGGTTGCGTCAGATCGGGCGTATCCTGATCGGACTGGCCCTGATCTTCATGTCGCTGGATCTGATCCGGGGTGCGAGCCTGCCGCTGACCGAAAGTCCGGGTGCGCAGGCCGCGATGCTGTATCTTGCGGGGGATGCGCTGTCGTCATTTCTGATCGCGGCGCTTTTCGCATGGCTGGTGCATTCCAGCGTGGCCGCAGTCCTGCTGTTTGCCACCCTTGCGGGGCAGGGGTTGCTGCCGGTCGAGGCGGCCCTTGCCATGGTCCTCGGGGCAAATCTTGGCGGCTCTGTGATCGCGTTCTTCCTGACCATGAAGGCCGAAGCGGCCGTGCGGCGTGTGGTCTGGTCCAATCTGCTGTTGCGCGGGGGCGGGGCGGTGATCATGCTTTTCGCGCTGACCCATCTCGCCCTGCCCATCGGGTGGCTGGGGGGCAATGCGGCGCAACAGGCGCTGCATCTGCATGTCTTGTTCAATCTTGCGCTGCTGCTGTTCTGCCTGCCGATCGTCGGGCCCCTCATGCAGGTCGCGCGGTGGCTTGTCGCCGATACCGTCAGTGTGGCTGCGGATGGCAGCAGGCGCAGCGCGCTGGATCTGGCGGTGCAGAACCAGCCCGTGCGCGCCTTTGGTTGCGCGCAACGCGAACTTGTGGAGATGGGCAACCGGATCGAGGTCATGATGCGGGACGCCATCGGTCTGTTCGACCATCATGACGACGCGGTGGTGCAACGGCTGCGGTCCGAGATGCAGAACATCGCCCGAATCTCGCTTGAGACGCGCACCTACCTGTCGCGGGTGCGCAGCAATGACCCGGACGAGGATACCGGGACACGCGCCTTCGACCTTTCCGGCATCGCCGTCAACCTCGAGGCGGGCGCGGACATGGTTGCGCGCAAGATGGTCGATCTTGCCAAGCGCAAGGATGCCGAGGGGGTTCATTTCTCGCCCGAAGGCTGGCGCGAACTGTGTGATTTTCACGACGTGGTGCTGCGCAACGTGCAACAGGGCATTTCGGTGCTCATGTCGGAAGACATCGGTCTTGCGCGGGAACTGGTGGAGCAGAAGCAGAAGGTGCGCGAGCTTGAGCAGAACCTGCAGCGACGGCATCTGAAACGCCTGCGCAAGGGCATGACCGAAACCTTCGAGACCAGCGCGATACACATCGACCTGCTGCGCGCGCTGAAAATGCTGAACACATCCTTTGCCATGATCGCCTACCCATTGCTGCAGGACAAAGGCGAGTTGCTGGAAAGCCGTCTGGCGACGTCATAGTTCGCCGCGCCATGGACGCAGGACAGGTGCGCAAGCGCCGCCTGAACATCCGGCGCCACTATCGCGCAGGCAGACCAGCATAGACGTAATCACGGGTCGAGATGTCGCCGTGCCAGGCATAGACCGACATGAAAGCCGTATCGCGGGTGCGCGAGGCATGGGGCATCATCGAAGGGTGATGGGACCGCTCGCCGGGTTTGTGCGGCGCATAAGGGGCGTCGCCCCGGATCCAGTCGACTTCGCCGGCCAGCATGACATAGATCTCTTCCGCCGGATGGGTGCGAATGCCGTATTCGGCATGGGGCATCATCCCGTAGAGACCCAGTCGAACCCGCTCGGACCGGATCAACCCGTCCGGCCCCAGCAGTTCCACATGCACCTTCGTGCGGCTGTGTTCGACATAGAGCGGCGTGCTTGAGGTTTGCGGCGGCGCCCAGTCGAACGGGATTGCCGCGATCAGGCTGCAGACCGGCAGCGCGTCGGCACGCGTCATCACATCCACGAAGGGTTGGGGCAGCGGGGTGTGCGCCACCGCGTGATTTCCGTCCAGTCGGGCCTCACGCAGCGCCGCGCGCACATGTGCCTCGATGTCCAGTGGTCCCGAAAAGACGGCTTCAAGCTCTGCGAAGAGGGGTGCGAGATACATCAGAACTCCTGCTCGCTATCGCCAGTGTCGATCCAAGCATCCGATGCAATGCCCACAAAAGCAAGGCTTGTTGATCCGTGGTGCAGGGTGCTTTGCCGTGATGCCGGGATGCTGCGCCGGGCAGTGTCGAACCGCCTCGGCGCCGGCATGCGGCGGCCACCGAGGCGGGGTCGCTGCCGTCACCCGGTGTAAAGTCCGGCGACTTTTGCGCGCAGGCTGACGAGGGCGAGGACGGTGTCGATGGTTGGGGTGGGTGTGTCTGTGACGCGGCCCAGTTCGCGGACGGATCCCACCAGCGCGTCGATTTCCATCGGGCGTCCGGCGTCGAGATCCTGCAGCATCGAGGTGCGATGCGCGCCCACATCCGCCCCGCCCTGGATGCGGCGATCCACGTCGATGGGGAATTTCACGCCCAGTTTCTCGGCGATCTGCTGCGCCTCCAGCATCATGTTGCGGGCCACGTCGCGGGTGCCGGGGTCGGTGCACAGCACGTCCAGCGTGGCATGGGTCAGCGCGGAAATCGGGTTGAAGGACAGGTTGCCCCAGAGCTTGACCCAGATCTCGTCGCGGATCTTGGGACGCACGGGCGCCTTGAGGCCTGCCTTCGACAGGGCCTCGGACAGGCGCGTGGCGCGCTCGGATTTCGACCCGTCAGGTTCGCCCAGCGAGAAGCGGTTGCCCTCGATATGCTTGACGACGCCGGGTTCGATCACCTCGGCCGCCGGATAGACCACGCAGCCCAGGACGCGGTCGGGGCCAAAGCCGTTCCATTGCGCGTCGCCCGGATCGACCGAGGCCAGCCGTGTGCCCTCCAGCGGGCCGCCGATCTTGTGGAAATACCACCATGGCACGCCGTTCACGCCCGATACGATGGTCGTGTCCGGCCCGATCAGGGGCTGCATCCGGTCCACCACGGGCGGCACCGAATGCGCCTTGAGGGTGACGATGACATAGTCCTGATGCCCCAGCGCCGCCGGGTCGTCCGAGGCATTCACCGGATAGGTCCTGGTCTCGCCCTCCTCGATCAGGGTCAGGCCCCTGGCCTGCATGGCCGCCAGATGCGGGCCGCGCGCGACCAGGCTGACATCGGCGCCGGCCTCGGCCAGTTTCGCGCCCATGTAGCCGCCGATGGCGCCCGCGCCGAAAATGCAGATCTTCATGACGTTTCCACCAGCCCCAGTTTCTCGGCCAGGCCGATGCGTTGCAGCTTGCCGGTCGCGCCCTTGGGGATCTCGTTCAGGATCAGGACCTTGCGCGGCACCTTGAAGGCGGCCAGCCGTTCGCTTGCGAAGTCGCGGATGTCGCGCTCGCTGGCTTCCATCCCTTCCTTCAGCACGACGGCGGCGCCGACCTCTTCGCCCAGCTTGTCATGCGGGATGGCGAAGGTCACGACCTGCGCCACGGCCGGATGGGCCGACAGCACGCCGTCCACCTCCAGCGGGCTGATCTTCTCGCCGCCGCGGTTGATGATCTCCTTCAGGCGACCGGTCAGGGTCAGATAGCCTTCGGCGTCGAACTCGCCCTGGTCGCCGGTGCGGAACCAGCGCTTGCCCTCGGCCTCGAAGAAGTTCTTGGCGTTGGCCTCGGGGTTGCCCTCGTAGCCGGGGGTCACGTTGGGGCCCGAGATGACGATCTCGCCCACGCCTTCGACCAGCCGGTTCTCGACCTCATGGGCGACGCGCACCAGCGGCCCGGCCGCGACGCCGACCGATCCGGGCTTCTGCTTGCCGGGGGGCAGCGGGTTCGAGGCCATCTGATGCGCGGCCTCGGTCAT
Organism: Seohaeicola sp.; assembly: GCF_048006315.1. Lineage (GTDB taxonomy): Bacteria > Pseudomonadota > Alphaproteobacteria > Rhodobacterales > Rhodobacteraceae > Seohaeicola. Next base: position 3,238,125 of record NZ_CP180350.1, read on the forward strand.
GCCGTAGCCCTCGATCACCGGGGCCTTGAAGGTCTCGGCCAGCGCCTCCATCACCGGGCCGGGCAATGAGGCAGAGGAGGAGCGCAGGAAGCGCAGCGGCACATTCGCGATCGTTTCGGCATTGCGGCCGGCGCGGGCCAGGATCGCCTGGTGCATGGTCGGCACGGCGGTGTACCAGCTCGGCCGCGCCTCTTCCATCCAGCCGAAGAACTTGAGCGCGTCGAAGCCCGGCGCGCACCAGACCGACCCGCCCGCGGCGAGGCTGGACGAGACGGCGGCGATCAGCCCGTGGATATGAAAGAGCGGCATCACGTTCATGCAGCGATCCGCCGGCGTCAGCGCCAGCGAGGCGCCGATATGGCGGGCCGAGGCCGCGACATTCGATTGCAGCAGGGGCACGATCTTGGGGCGCGAGGTCGTCCCCGAGGTGTGCAGGATCAGCGCCACGTCATCGGCGCCGGGCGTGGCCGTGTCGGCGGTGCCGGCGGATGTCTCGGCCCGCAGCGTGAAGCACCCCGCGGGCTGGGTCGCGTCCACGGACAGCCGGATGATCGCCAGACCCTGCGCCGTGGCGGCGGCATGGGCGGCCCCGGCCTCGCCCTCGGCCAGGATGATCGCCTTGGCCTTGAGATCCTCGAGGTAGAAGGCGAATTCGTCCTGCCGGTAGGCCGGGTTCAGCGGGCAGGTGGTGGCGGATTGCGCCACCGTCACGAAGGCCGCCGCCATCTCGGGACCGTTCGGCAGCACGATCGCCACCCCGTCACCACGCCCAACACCCGCACCGTGCAGGGAAGTCCGCACCGTCTGCGTCAGTGCATTGAGTTGTCCATAGGTCATCCAGTCCCGTCCCGGAGCGCCAATGGCATTGGCGGTTTCAGGATGGCGCTGGATCAGGTCTGCGAGTGTTTGCATCAAGTGTCTCTCTTTTTGGTCGTCTTTTTGGTTGTTCTGACCCGTCGGCTGCAGCCGGGGTGTCGTCAGTTCTTCGCCATTGCCCGCTTGCGTCGCAGAAACTTCAGGCCCGGCAAAAGGATCAGGATGATCGCGACGATGGTGATCGGCCCGGCGATCGGCCGGTTGAAGAAGATCATCGGATCGCCCGAGGACAGCAGCAGGGACTGGCGCAGGGTGGGTTCGGCAATGGGTCCCAGCACGATGGCCAGCACGGCGGGGGCCAGCGGATAGTCGAACTTGCGCAGGAAGAATGCCGCAATCCCGAAAATCACGATGAGCCAGAGGTCATGCATGCTGCGGGAGGCCGCAAAGCCACCGATGATGGACAGCACGAAGATCAGCGGAGCGAGGATCGTGAAAGGCATCCTGAGCATCCAGACAAAAAGCGGAATGAAGGCCAGGTTGATCACGAGCGCCGCGATGTTCGAGATGTAGAAGGATCCGATCAGGCCCCAGACGAATTCGGTTTCATCAAGAAACAGACGCGGTCCGGGTGTCAGGCCCCAGATCACCATGCCGCCCAGCAGGATCGCCGTGGTCGGCGAGCCGGGAATGCCCAGCGTGAGCATCGGCAACATCGAGCCTGTCGAGGCCGAGTTGTTGGCCGCTTCGGGGGCCGCCACGCCATCGGGCGAGCCATTGCCGTAGTCCTCGGGTGTCTTCGACATCATCTTGGCCACGCCGTAGGACATGAGCGATCCGGGCGTCGCGCCCGCCGCAGGCAGGATGCCCACGAAGAACCCGATGAGCGAGCCGATCGTGGTGCCCTTCCATCCGCGCTGCATGGCCTCCTTGGCGTCCGACGCCATGCCTTTTGCCGTCATCTTGGGGTTTGTCGTGGTGACCTCGCCCCGCGTCTGTTCGATCGTCCACAGCATTTCCCCGATGCCGTAGACGCCGATGGCAAGCACGATGAAGCCGATCCCGCGCATGAAGCCGTCGATTTCGAAAAGCACCAGCCGTGGCTCGCCGGAGATCGTGTCAAAGCCGACGGCGGCCAGCACAAGCCCGAGGCAGATCGAAAACACCGTCTTGGGGATGTCGTCACCGCCAAGGCCCACGAAGGTGGCAAAGGCCAGCAGCATCAGCGCGAAGATTTCCGGCGGCCCGAAGGACAGCGCCGTCGATGCCAGAACCGGTGCGAAAAGCGTGAAGAGGACATTGGCGACCGTGCCGCCGACGAACGAGGCCAGCGCCGCGGTGACAAGCGCCAGGCTCGCCCGCCCCTGAAGGGCCAGTGGACGGCCGTCGAAGGTCGTGGCCACGGCCGTCGAGGCGCCGGGTATCCCCAGGGTGACGGATGAAATCGCCCCCCCGTACATCGCGCCGTAATAGATCGCCGCAAGAAAGATGATGGCGGAATTGGGCGGCACTAGGAACGTGATCGGCAGCAGGATCGCCACACCGTTCACCGATCCCAGTCCGGGCATGGCGCCAATGAACAGCCCGACGGTGACGCCGAGGATGATCAGGGCGAAATTGATCGGCTCAAGCGCCAACAAGATGCCATCGGCAAGAAAGGAAATGACTTCCATGGAAGACCTCGGGTCTGGGGGGATTTCAATAGATGATGTCGTACATCAGGTCGAAGACGGGCTGGGTGAACGACATCCCCTGAGGCATGGAAATCAGCATCACCGCCTCGAAGAAGAAGAAGAGCCCAATCGGCAACAGGATCGAAATTGTCAGGGTCAGAAACCATGAGTGCCGACCGAGGAAGCGAAGGTAGTAGAACAGGAACGCCGCAACCGCGCCGTACATGGACACGATCGAGATCAGCGCGACGAAAGCCACGACGCTGCCACCGACATACAGAAGCGTCCGCCACCCGAAGGCATCCATCAAGGGTTCGTCCGATCGCGAGGCAGGGGATAGGCCGCGCCACCAGTTCCACGCACTGGCAAGGCAGCTCAGCAGCATGCCGCAGGCAAGCCAGAATGGCCAGAACCCGCCACCCGGCCCCTGACCGCGAATGTAGCCGATGGGAAGTTCGGTGCTCTTCCACATCAGGTAGAGGGAAAAGAGGGCAAGTAGCCCCACAAGAGATATCTCACCTTGGCGCATGACTGCCCTCTTTCCTGGCTCTGGTCTCAGTTGCTCATTTCGGACAGAAGCTGACGATGGTTCTGGACCTGCCGGGACCAGTAGGCGCGGGTTTCGGCCTCATCCATGATCAGCGGGGACAGGCTTTCCGAAACCAGATATCCCTGCCACTTCTCGCTGTCGTAAACCTTGCCGAAGACCTCGCGGTAATAGGCGGCGGCTTCATCCGACATACCCGGCGCGCCCACGATGGCCCGCTGGTTGTAGTACGAGAAATCGTGGCCCTTTTCCTTCAGGGTCGGCACGTCGGGATAGGCGTCCATACGCTCGTCCGAGAAGGCCAGCAGCGGCACGAAATCGCCAAACTCGTAGAAGCCCTTGGCTTCGGAGGGGTTATTCACCGTCGCCATGATCTGCTTGCCCGCAAGATCCTTGGCCACGGCGCCGCCGCCGTCATAGGGGATGTACTTGATCTTCAGGTCGTAGGCGCCCGACATGTAGGCGATCACGATCGAGTCTTCCTGCCCGGTGCCGGTGCCGCCCATCACGAACTCGCCATCCATCTCTTTCACCTTGGTGACGAAATCCTCGAAGGTGGTGATGCCCGAGTCCTTGTGGACCCAAAGGACAAACGGATCGACGCCCATCATGATGATCGGTGTGAAAGTTTCGATGTCCACACCCAGGGCCTCCTGGCGGATCGGCGTGGTGTAGAAGGAATTCAGCGTCACCAGCAGGGTGTGATCGGGGTCGCGGGCATCCTTGAGGTGCAGCAGCGACTCGGCCCCGGACCCGCCGCCCCGGTTGGTGGGGATCAGGGGACGGTTGGTCAGGTCGTTTGCCTCGACCACGGATTGAATGAAACGCGCGATCTGATCCGCGCCGCCGCCGGCGCCCGCCATGATGGTGAAATCGATCGGGCGTTTGGGCTGCCAGCCATCGGCGAAAGCCGCGATCGGCAGCGTCGCGATCGTGGTGCTGGCGGCCAGAGCAAGGAAAAGTCTCTTGGTCAGTTTCATGTTGGGTTCCTCCCTAGAATGTCCGGTCGTCCCGGATTGATATTTCCGCGTCTTGCGCGGCCCTTCCTGAAGTTCTGCCAAGCGCCGCGCCGCGGCCGCTTGCGCCGATCGAAAGATGGGTCAATGCGCCATCAGAACCGGCATCTCGGTGTTGTCCACGATGCGTTGGGTATTGCCGCCGAACAGCATCTCGGTTTCGTGGCTGTGGCTGTAGGCGCCGGTCACAAGCAGGCTTGCACCGATATCCTTGCAGGCGGCCAGAAGCTCGGTCGCGGGGTCCTTGCCATCGAATTGCACGACCTCGGCGGTGATGCCGCGAAGGGCATAGTAGGCCGCCAGTTCGTCTGCGGTCGGCCCGTGTGGCTGCAGTTTGCCGCCGGTCAGGATGCTCACGCGCTTTGCCGCATGCACGATGTCCAGCGACGAGGCGACGGCGCGCGCGGCCGGCAGCGATCCGTTCCAGCCCACCGCCACATGCTGCGCGAAGGTCGCGTCAGGGTGCAGTTGCCCCGGACAGATCAGCACCGGGCGTCCCGCCCCGTAGAGGGCCGATTTCAAAGAGCTCTGTCCCAGGTTGCTTTCCCGCTGGGGCTTTGGAAGAACGATCAGATCGGACAGGCGGCCCGCATGCCGGACCACATCGGCCATCCGCCCCGGTTCTTCCGTGAAGGTGCAGGTGGCCATGCCGTCTTCGCGGCCATCTTCCTTCATTCCGAATTCACGTGCCAGCCGATGCAGGATGCCGCGCAGGTGGTCTTCCTGCCTGTTGGCCAGTTCGACTGCCTGCTCCAGCATCACCTTGCGTGCAAAGTCGTTCAGCGGAACGCCTTGGGGGATCATGTCCTTCGGCTGTACACGGCAATGGACGACATTGACCTGCGCGTCGTGCTGCTTGGCCAGTTCTGCCGCATGGGCAAGCACGGTCGCAACCATGCCGTCGCCACGCACCGGAACCAGAATAGACTTCAACATCGTGTTATTCCCCCGCGTCGTGTTCCGCAGCCGTGTCTTGGCATTTTCTTACGGGGTGAACTCTTGATCGGGTTCATCCGGCAGGCGGTGCGAAAGAAAGTTACGCGCAGGATTGTTTCGTCAAGTGCTAAAATATTGAAAGATTTTTACGCAGCCAATTTTTCGATATTTATTAAGCTCTTGTAAAACATAAAAATTTCTGCATCCCGAAGTATACCGGCAAATCAGGGGGCAAGGAGACCTTTTGCGGTCATATGGAAGCGATCCTGCCTTGTTTGAACGTGCCGAGATTCGCAGGAGCAGGTCATCGGCGAAGGGCCGAAAAAGGGAGGTCCGCCGGGGCTGCGCGTCACGCGCAAGATGGTCAGCTGGGCGCTTGCGAAAGGATGACCCCATGACAGGCGGCACGGCGCAAGGGGGCTGCCCGAACGTTGCCTTTCAACGTTCGGGTCAGACGGCGCCTGTCCTGTTCGCTGCCGTCACCCGGTGTAAAGTCCGGCGACTTTTGCGCGCAGGCTGACGAGGGCGAGGACGGTGTCGATGGTTGGGGTGGGTGTGTCTGTGACGCGGCCCAGTTCGCGGACGGATCCCACCAGCGCGTCGATTTCCATCGGGCGTCCGGCGTCGAGATCCTGCAGCATCGAGGTGCGATGCGCGCCCACATCCGCCCCGCCCTGGATGCGGCGATCCACGTCGATGGGGAATTTCACGCCCAGTTTCTCGGCGATCTGCTGCGCCTCCAGCATCATGTTGCGGGCCACGTCGCGGGTGCCGGGGTCGGTGCACAGCACGTCCAGCGTGGCATGGGTCAGCGCGGAAATCGGGTTGAAGGACAGGTTGCCCCAGAGCTTGACCCAGATCTCGTCGCGGATCTTGGGACGCACGGGCGCCTTGAGGCCTGCCTTCGACAGGGCCTCGGACAGGCGCGTGGCGCGCTCGGATTTCGACCCGTCAGGTTCGCCCAGCGAGAAGCGGTTGCCCTCGATATGCTTGACGACGCCGGGTTCGATCACCTCGGCCGCCGGATAGACCACGCAGCCCAGGACGCGGTCGGGGCCAAAGCCGTTCCATTGCGCGTCGCCCGGATCGACCGAGGCCAGCCGTGTGCCCTCCAGCGGGCCGCCGATCTTGTGGAAATACCACCATGGCACGCCGTTCACGCCCGATACGATGGTCGTGTCCGGCCCGATCAGGGGCTGCATCCGGTCCACCACGGGCGGCACCGAATGCGCCTTGAGGGTGACGATGACATAGTCCTGATGCCCCAGCGCCGCCGGGTCGTCCGAGGCATTCACCGGATAGGTCCTGGTCTCGCCCTCCTCGATCAGGGTCAGGCCCCTGGCCTGCATGGCCGCCAGATGCGGGCCGCGCGCGACCAGGCTGACATCGGCGCCGGCCTCGGCCAGTTTCGCGCCCATGTAGCCGCCGATGGCGCCCGCGCCGAAAATGCAGATCTTCATGACGTTTCCACCAGCCCCAGTTTCTCGGCCAGGCCGATGCGTTGCAGCTTGCCGGTCGCGCCCTTGGGGATCTCGTTCAGGATCAGGACCTTGCGCGGCACCTTGAAGGCGGCCAGCCGTTCGCTTGCGAAGTCGCGGATGTCGCGCTCGCTGGCTTCCATCCCTTCCTTCAGCACGACGGCGGCGCCGACCTCTTCGCCCAGCTTGTCATGCGGGATGGCGAAGGTCACGACCTGCGCCACGGCCGGATGGGCCGACAGCACGCCGTCCACCTCCAGCGGGCTGATCTTCTCGCCGCCGCGGTTGATGATCTCCTTCAGGCGACCGGTCAGGGTCAGATAGCCTTCGGCGTCGAACTCGCCCTGGTCGCCGGTGCGGAACCAGCGCTTGCCCTCGGCCTCGAAGAAGTTCTTGGCGTTGGCCTCGGGGTTGCCCTCGTAGCCGGGGGTCACGTTGGGGCCCGAGATGACGATCTCGCCCACGCCTTCGACCAGCCGGTTCTCGACCTCATGGGCGACGCGCACCAGCGGCCCGGCCGCGACGCCGACCGATCCGGGCTTCTGCTTGCCGGGGGGCAGCGGGTTCGAGGCCATCTGATGCGCGGCCTCGGTCATGCCGTAGCCCTCGATCACCGGGGCCTTGAAGGTCTCGGCCAGCGCCTCCATCACCGGGCCGGGCAATGAGGCAGAGGAGGAGCGCAGGAAGCGCAGCGGCACATTCGCGATCGTTTCGGCATTGCGGCCGGCGCGGGCCAGGATCGCCTGGTGCATGGTCGGCACGGCGGTGTACCAGCTCGGCCGCGCCTCTTCCATCCAGCCGAAGAACTTGAGCGCGTCGAAGCCCGGCGCGCACCAGACCGACCCGCCCGCGGCGAGGCTGGACGAGACGGCGGCGATCAGCCCGTGGATATGAAAGAGCGGCATCACGTTCATGCAGCGATCCGCCGGCGTCAGCGCCAGCGAGGCGCCGATATGGCGGGCCGAGGCCGCGACATTCGATTGCAGCAGGGGCACGATCTTGGGGCGCGAGGTCGTCCCCGAGGTGTGCAGGATCAGCGCCACGTCATCGGCGCCGGGCGTGGCCGTGTCGGCGGTGCCGGCGGATGTCTCGGCCCGCAGCGTGAAGCACCCCGCGGGCTGGGTCGCGTCCACGGACAGCCGGATGATCGCCAGACCCTGCGCCGTGGCGGCGGCATGGGCGGCCCCGGCCTCGCCCTCGGCCAGGATGATCGCCTTGGCCTTGAGATCCTCGAGGTAGAAGGCGAATTCGTCCTGCCGGTAGGCCGGGTTCAGCGGGCAGGTGGTGGCGGATTGCGCCACCGTCACGAAGGCCGCCGCCATCTCGGGACCGTTCGGCAGCACGATCGCCACCCCGTCACCACGCCCAACACCCGCACCGTGCAGGGCCTCGGCCACATGCGCCGCTTGCCGGGCGAGGCCCGCATAGTCAAGCCAGGCGCGGCCCGGCGCGCCGATTGCGGGCGCATTTCCATCCTGGGCGCCGATCAGCGCGGCCAATGTATCCGTCATGGTGAGTCCCCTCCAGTCGCTACCCGCCCCTCCCCGGGCAGGCAAGGCCATCTGGCAACTCCCCCGGTTGCAGGGGGTCGCCGCAGCGCCGCCGCGACCCAATCAAGCGGATCGGTCCAAGTCAACCCCGATCCGGGGTCGGAGCGTCAGCGCAGCAGTCGGCCCAATCCTTTCAGGATCTCGGTTTCGAGTTTTTCCTTTGCCGCATCTTCAAGGCTCTGGCCTTCGTTGGTGGGCAGATTCAGCTCGTCGCGGATCTTGTCCTCGACCGCCTGGCGGGCCTGTTCCTTCTCGGCCTTGAGGTTCAGGTCGATTGCCTTTTCCATGTCGGGCCAGATCCGCGGATCGGCCCATGGGCCACGGATCCGCACGGGGATGACCACGCCGCCCCCGAGTCGGCGCTGGTCGTGCGCGGGGTGAACAGATAATCGATATCACGCGCCCCAAGCCCGATGCGCCCTTCGCCCGAGGCCGAGATCACGGGCAGGCGCAGCAACAGGTCCGAATTGAAGAGGTTGCCGTTCTCCATCGTGTAGCTGGCCGACAGGCTGTCGAAGACGGTGGTGCCGCCCGTGGCCAGCCCTTCGCGCATCAGGCTGTCCAGATCGATCCCCTTGATCGTGCCGCGCGCCATGGACAGGCTGCCCTTGCCCGAAAGGCCGTTCATGATCGCATGCAGGCTGTTGCCGGAACTCAGGAATTCCAGATCGGTATCCGCCTTGCCCGTGAAACGGTCGATCCCCGCCAGATCGTTCAGCAGGCTTTCCATCTCGACCGATGTGGCCCGCAGGGATCCCCCCACGCTCAGCCCGTTGCGGTTGTTGGCCACGACCTGGCCGCTCATGCCGCCGGAATACCCGGACAGCCGGTTCAGCGCCACGACAGCGCGCGACCGGTCCACCGTGATGGTCAGACTGGCATCCGCAAAGCTGAGCCCGGCCACCCGCAGGCCCGTGGCCGTCAGGTCGATCCGGCCATTGAAAAGGCCAAGCGCGCTTGCGTCGATCGGGGCCTGCGACCAGCCGGCATCCGCCACGCCGCTGCCGCCTGTGCCGCCCGCATCCTGGCTTGCCGTTGCGGCAGAAAGATCGATCAGCCCCGACGAGAGGGTGGCGTTGACCATTGGCACATCCTGCCCAAGGGCCACATCCACGGCGCCGTCCAGGCTGTTCTGGTCCAGCGTCAGGGCCAGTCTGCGCAGCGACAGGTCCATGGCGGGCGTCAGGCGCAGATCGGCCGTGGCGCTGGCTTGGCGTCCCAGTCCGGGCGGCAGGTCGACACCCGGCAGGCCGAGGGCCGCCAGAAAGGCGCCCGTGTCTGTCAGCTTGACGGAAAGCCTGCCATCCAGATCCAGCGGCATGGCAAACCCGCCATCGTATCCGAGGGTTCCGCCATTCGCCTGTGCCTCAAGGTTCGCGGTCGTGCCTTCGCCCTCGATCAGGGCCGCCAGGTTGCCGATCTCGCCAGTAAGGCTGATCAGGCCCGCCCCTTGCGGACGGGCAGCTAGCGCAAGCTGTGCCGCGCCGCGATATTGCGGCCAGCGCAGATCGAGCGACAGGTCATCCACCTGATGCCGCGCGCCGCTGGCATGGTCCGTGAACTGGACCCGTCCCCCGGTGATCAAGGCGCGGTCAAGCGACAGGGCAAGGGCCGTGCTGACCCCTGATGGCTGACCGGAGGGCGCCACCCCATCGACCCCCAACTCCCAGTTCGCGCGCCCGTCGCGTCCGATTTCCAGCACCACTTGCGGATTGACCATCTCAAGCCCGGTGATCCGGACATCGCCACCGATCAGCGACATCAGGTCCACCCCCAGCTTGAGGCTGTCGGCGACCAGCATCGGCCCTGCTTCGGACCAATCGGCATTGGCGATCTCGACCGCGCCGGTGCTGACGCCCAGCACCGGGTAGTAGCTGACGGTCGTCTGACCCCGCAGGACAACGTCGCGCCCGGTCTGGGCCCTGATCTGGTCCACGGCGACCTGTGCGATACGGTCGCCGGGCAACATCAGCAGCGCGACCCCGCAGATGACCACCATGACCACGAGCGCGCTCAAGATCCGAAACAGCCAAGCCATCATCATTCCCCTTTCGATACCACACCGACACTCTTGCTTCGGGCACCAGCATAGCAGGGCAGGCGGCGCTGTCAGGGCAAACTGTGGTGAGGTGGGTCGGTCGTGCGCTTGCCCTCGTCAAGAGGCGGCTCAGTTGCTAGCATGGGCGCATGTGCCGCGCCTTGTACCTATCCCTGATGCTGGTTACCGCCCTGCACCCGGCCTTGCCGGTCACGGCACAGGTCGCGGATGAGCCTGTCTGCCTTGACCATCCTTACGACGCGGTCGAAGGGACGGATCAGGCGCTTCGTCTTGCGGGGCTGATCGATGGGCTGCGTCCGACGCTTGCGGCCTTCAAGCGCCTAGGCGCGGCGCTTGAGGACAGGAAGCCGCGCATCTGCCTGACACCTTCGCTGGTTCTGGAAAGCGGCTTTCTTCTGCCGGATGCCAATCGGATCGAAATCGATGGCAGGCTGGATGATGCGATGGTCACGGCGATCATGCTGCATGAGCTGCGCCACCTTGATCAGGTGGTGGCGCAGATCTGCCCCGATGACAGCCTGGCGATGGAACAGGTCGCGCAGGCGACTTTCGCGCTTGAGGCGGATGCCAACGCAATCACGCTTCTTGTGGCATGGCACATGCGCCGGAACGGGGACGCGGCCGTCTGGAACGCGCTGGCGGGCTGGCCCAGCACTGGCGACATCGCCGCGCGTTTCGCGGCCAGCATGGGCGATCATGACGATCCGGCGCTGGCCGTGGCAGCGGCCTTCGACCAGTGGTACACGTCCGAAGAGCGGCGCCAGCGCTATTACATCGCGACCTGCAGCGGCTACCTTGATCGCCGTGACGACAGCAAGAGGCTGCCCAGCTACAAGCAATTGCCGCAGGATTACCTGGATGGCGTCTGCCTGCTGCCGGATGGCACGCCCTATGCCTGCCGCGCGCCGGAGTTCTGAAAGCCGAAATTGGGTTGCTGCCTTTCTGCCAGCCGGGGCAGGGCCTCGCGGCCGTGATGCGCGCGGTGTCGCCCCTCAGCACCCGCTGGTGTCAGATGTTCCATCCGGCATGACCGTGTTGCACAGGATCGCGCCCTCCAGCGCGGTGGCCTCAATCCGGGCCCCCAGCAAAACGGCCCCGTGCAGCATGGCCCCTGCCAGCACCGCGCCGTCCATGCGCGCCGATGTCAGGTTGGCCCGGGTCAGATCGGCACCGGACAGGTCGGCCCCGGCAAGATTGGCCAGTTCCATGTAGGCCCCGGTCAGGTTTGCACCGCCAAGTTCGGCGTCTTGCAGCCCGGCCTGCGTCATGATCGCGCCAGACAGGTCAGCCCCCGAAAGCCCGGCCTGCCCAAGGTCCGCCGTCGTCAGATAGGCCTTTGCCAGGTTTGCGCCTTGCAGGTTGGCCGCGCGCAGGTCGGCAGCCGCCAGATTGGCCCCCGACAGGTTGGCGCCGGTCAGGTTTGCGCCACCCAGATCGACGGCCCAGAGTTTCGCCGCCGACAGATCCGCGCCCGAAAGGTCAGCCCCCGCAAGAGCGGCGCGCTTGAGGTCGCCACCGGAAAGATCGCAGTCCGCACATTGCCCGGTTGTCCGCAGCTTCTGCAGATCCGCCTCGCTCCACGCCAGCGCATCCATCGGAATGATCAAGGCCAAAGCGGCCAGGTACAAGCCCTTCATCGCGTCCTCCTCTGCCTTCAGGCCAAGCTGACCCCTCTGCCGGGATCGGTGTCGGTTTTTCGGGATGGCGCACCTGCAAGGCATGGTGCGTCTTTTCGGTTTTCGTGCCCATGTGACAAATGCTAAGCCGCATCATCATCCGACCCGCGGAACAGGGCAAGATCCATGTCGATATTCGAGCGCTTCCTGTCAATCTGGGTGTTCCTCTGCATCGTTGCGGGGATCGTGCTGGCAAATCTGCTGCCGGGGATGTTCGGTTTTCTGGCCTCTCTCGAATATGCCTCGGTCAACCTGCTGGTGGCCCTTCTGATATGGGCGATGGTCTATCCGATGATGGTCGCGGTGGATTTCCGCGCTCTTGGCCGGGTGGGCGAGCGGCCAAGGGGCCTGGTCATCACCCTTGTGGTCAACTGGCTGATAAAACCCTTCACGATGGCCGCCCTGGGTGTGCTGTTCTTCAACCATGTGTTTGCCGGGCTGATCGATCCCGCCGATGCAGGGCAGTATATCGCCGGTCTGATCCTTCTGGGGGCCGCGCCCTGCACGGCGATGGTGTTCGTCTGGTCGCAACTGACCAGGGGCGACCCGAACTACACGCTGGTGCAGGTGTCGCTGAACGACGTGATCATGGTCTTCGCCTTTGCGCCCATCGTGGCGCTGCTTTTGGGGGTGACGGATCTGGAGGTGCCGTGGGAAACGCTGGTGCTGTCCGTCGCGCTTTACGTGGTGCTGCCGCTTGCCGCAGGGGCGATCACGCGGGCGCGGCTGATGCGGCAGGGGGGTGAGGCGGCGGTCACCGCCTTCACCGCGCGGGTCAAGCCCGCGTCCGTGCTGGGATTGTTGCTGACCGTGGTGTTGCTGTTCGGGTTCCAGGGCAATGTGATCCTGGAAAACCCGTTCCTGATCCTGCTGCTGGCGACGCCGATCCTGATCCAGTCCTACGGGATCTTCGCCATCGCCTATGCCTGGGCCTGGAAATGGAGGGTGCCGCATGACGTTGCGGCCCCCTGTGCGCTGATCGGGACATCGAATTTCTTCGAACTGGCCGTCGCGGTGGCCATCGGGCTTTTCGGTTTGAACTCGGGCGCGGCGCTGGTCACCGTGGTGGGTGTGCTGGTCGAGGTGCCGGTGATGCTGTCGCTGGTCTGGTTTGCCAACCGCACGCGGGCGAATTTCCCGGCCTGAGTGACGGGACCTGCCAGAGCAGCGAGCGCGACTGCCAAGCCGCCGCTACAGGTCTGCCAGCTTTTCCTTTGCTGCATCGACACTCACCCGCCCTTCGGCGGCGATGGCTTTTGCCACCGCTTCGATCTGTGCGCCTGTGGCCCCGGCCAGAATTGCGATGTTCCGGGCATGAAGCGCCATGTGGCCCTTCTGGATCCCTTCGCTTGCCAAGGCGCGCAAGGCCGCCATATTCTGCGCCAGCCCGACGGCGACGGTCACTTCGGCCAGTTCCTGCGCGGTCGTCACGCCCATAACCCGCAGGGCTGCCTGTGCGGCGGGATGGGTTTTGGTGGCCCCGCCCACAAGCCCCAGCGCCATGGGCATTTCCAGGGTTCCGGTCAGATGCCCGTCCTTGCCGCGCTCCCATGTGGTCAGCGCGGTATACTGCCCGCTGCGGGCGGCCCAGGCATGGGCGCCCGCCTCGATCGCGCGCCAGTCGTTGCCGGTGGCCACCACGACCGGATCGATGCCGTTCATGATGCCCTTGTTGTGGGTGGCCGCGCGGTAGGGGTCGATCTGGGCCAGGGCGTAAGCCTCGAGCATGCCGTCGATCATCTCGTCCCCACTGACACTGTCGGTTTGCAGTGCCTGCGGGGTCAGGGTGACCGAGGCCCGTGCCAGGCGCCGGTCGGCCAGGTTGGACAGGATGCGCAGACGCGTGTGGCCGCCCGCAATCTGGGCCACGCGGGGGGCAATCGCCTCGGCCATGGTGTTGACGGTATTGGCCCCCATCGCATCGCGTACATCGACAAGAATGTGCAGCACGGCCATCGGCCCCACGGCCGAGGTCTCGAAGACATGAACCTCGATCCCGATGCAACCGCCGCCCAGCCCCACAAGGACCTTGTCGTGGGCATTGCACATCTCGCGCAGTTCCGCCTGGGCGGACAGCAGGCGGTGGCGCGCCGCCTGCGGGTCCGACAGGCCCAGCACCTGCACCTGCGCCCGCATCACCGGCTGGTCCGAAGACGTCAGGAAACCGCCGCAGCCCCGTGCGATCTTGGCCATGTAGGATGCCGCCGCCACGACCGAGGGTTCCTCGACCACCATGGGGATCAGGTAATCCCTGCCGTTGATGCTGAAATTCGACGCCACCGCCAGCGGCAGCTCGAACTTGCCGATCACGTTCTCGATCATCCCGTCGGCCAGCGACATCGGCAGAACATCGCGCCCGGCCAGCGTGGCGCGGTCCGCATCGCTGAGACCTGCGGCCTGCGCCAGGAGGTCAAGACGCGCGTCAGGATCAAGATTGCGCAGGTTCTCAAGCCGCGATGAACGCGGCGCCTTTTCCGTGGTCATGTCTGTCGGTGTCCCCGTTCTGTCACCGACAAGCCTAGCCGCAGATCACGGCCTCTGCCTAGATGCAGTTTTGCGCGGGCCGAGGCCGGTCCGGGACGGGTCAGCCGCCAAGATAGCCCTGTGTCGTGACAACCTTGGCATAGCTGCCGTTCAGGGCCCCCATGATGGTGGCATGGACCTGCGCGGCCGGTACCATGGTATCCGCAAAGCTCACGTCCCGCGCGCCGCAGGCATCTTCGACCACGGTCACCTCAAAGCCGAAATCGCGGGCGGCGCGGGCTGTCGCGTCGATGCACATCTGCGACATCGCCCCGCAGATCGTGACCGCGCCGATCCCGTGATCGCGCAGCAGTTGCTCAAGCCCGGTCTGGTGGAAACTGTTGGGCCGATGCTTGAGAATCGTCGCCTCACCGTCCTGCGGGGCGACGGCTGCATTGATCGCGGCGCCTTGCGTCCCTGCGACGAAAAAGGGCCCGCCTTCGGGCATTTCGTGATGCACATGAACCACAAGCCGGGCCCTGCTGCGGGCATCCGCAAGCAGACGGGCCGCGTTGCTGCCGACCTGTGCCATCTGCGCGACGGGCCATTTGCCGCCCTCGAAATAGTCGTTCTGGATGTCGACAAGGATAAGTGCGTTTTTCATTTTCCACCCGGTGGCCAGTGTTGACGTCGATGTTGCATGCGGCCTGTGATCCGTTGGTGTCCGGCCCCTGCGCCTTCGGTCACCTGTGCGCCGCACGTCGCGGAACTATAGCGTTTTCCCTGCGTGAACCAAGGATGGGAATGGTCTTTGCGGTGCGCCGCCGGGGATCGGTGCGGATGCGCATGGACAACTGCGGGGCGCGGGGGCACGATCTGCATGCGGCCGCCATGACGCCGCCGGGAAAGGGGAAGACCATGAACAGAACCATTCAGACCGACAAGGCACCCCCCTCGTTTTCGGCCTATAGCCAGGCTGTCGAAGTGCCGGCCAATGCCAGAACGGTCCATGTCTCCGGGCAGGTGGGGGCGCAAGCCGATGGCCGGATCCCGGAGGATCCCGAAACCCAGCACGTTCTGGCCTGGCGCAATGTCTTTGCCATTCTCGAGGCGGCCGGGATGGCGAAGACGGATATCGTGGATGTCTTTGCGATCGTGACCTCGCAGGAGGGGGTCAAGACCTTCCGCGAGGTCCGGGACCGGATGTTCGACGGGCATCTTGCCTGTTCGACGATCATGATCGCGGGGCTGGCCAGTCCTGACTGGAAAATCGAAATCGCGGTCAGGGCCGCCAGGGTGGACTAGCCGCTTTTGCCGCGGAACCGCCCGGCGCATGGCCCTCTTGCCAGAAAGCGGGCTGCGGCCTTACACTGTCACCGTCCCGGATACGCGCGATCTTGACGGGAGACATGATATGCATGCGGATCTTGCAGCAAGACGTCGCCTTCTGGTGTTGGCCTATCAACGCTACATCGAGGCAGACAGGTCCTGGAGTGTCGCCATCGAGGAAATGAGGGCCTGGTTCCCGAAAGAAAGTCCGACACGGCTTTCCAGCATCGGCAATCCCGGCTCGCGCATTCGCGCGCTCTACGAGCGCCGCGCAAAGGCCATTTCCCAGCTCGAGGCGGCGCGGATCAAGCTTGAGGTGGGCAGGCAGCGCCTGGCCGTACGGGCCGCCGTGTCAAAGTCGCGGCCCATCCTTTTCATCGCGGCCACCCTGGACTAGGCCGGGGCCGGATCGATCCTGCCCCAAGGCTGAATCATCCGCGTTCCTCAACCTTGACGATGCGCCCATCCTCCAGCGTCAGGATGCGATCCGCGCGATCCAGGATGCGGGGGTCATGGGTCACAAGCAAGGTGGTCGTTCCGCGTGCGCGGCCCATCCGCTTGAGCAGATCAACCACATCCGCGGCGCTGTCCTTGTCCAGTGCGGCGGTAGGTTCATCCGCCAGCACAAGGGCCGGGTTGCCAACAAGGGCGCGGGCGACCGCCACGCGCTGTTTCTGCCCGCCTGACAGGTTCGCGGGCAGATAGCCGGTCCTGTCCGCCAGCCCGACAAGGCCAAGCGCATGCACGGCGGCCTGTTCGGCCACAGCCTCGGGCACGCCGGGATGAACCTGCAGGCCCATGATCACGTTCTGTGCCGCCGTCAGGCTTTCATGCAGGTTATGGGCCTGAAAGATGAAACCCAGTTTGCGGCGCAGCGCGATCAGCATCGCTTCGCTGGCGCCGTTCAATTCCTGGCCCAGCAGCAGGGCAGAGCCGTCCTGGACCGCGCGCAGGCACCCGACAAGGGTCAGCACCGTGGTCTTGCCGGACCCCGAGGGGCCCATCAGGACCGTGAAGCTGCCCCTTTGCAGGGTCAGGTTGATGTCGAACAGCGCCTGTTTGCGTGCGTCGCCGCTGCCGAACCAGTGGTTCAGACCTGCGGTTGCGATGATGGGTGCGTCGCTCATGGCGGTCCTCAGAACAGATCGGCCGGATCGGCCGCTGCCAGCCGGCGTGTGGCGATGGTCCCGGACAGGGCCGAGAAGAGGATCGTGCCCAGAAAGACGCTGATCGCCATGAAAGGCGTCATGGTCAGCGGCAGGGTGGTGATGGCCGCCATCAATGTCAGGATCGCCGTGCCGACGATCAGGCCCGGGACAAAGCCCATGATGCCCAGAACCAGCGCCTCTTCCAGCACGATGCCCAGAAAGAACCGCGGGCCATAGCCCATGGCCTTGAACGTCGCATATTCGCGCAGATGATCGGCCACATCGGTCGACAGCACCTGGTAGACGATCACAAGGCCCACCAGCACGCCGATCAGCACCCCGAAGCCGAAGATCACGCCCGTCGGCCGGCGCGTCTGCTGATAGCGCAGATCCTCCTGGGCGGCATCCGCATAGCTGCGGATGCGCAGGCTGGGATCCGAGATCAGCGTCTTCAGCCGCGCAATCACCTGCGTCGGGTTGGCGCCGGGGCGCAGCGTCAGCAGGATGTGGTCCGGCGCGTTGGAACTGCGGGCCGGGAACAGCGCCAGAAAAGTCTGGTCCGACACCAGCATGTAGCCATCCCCGCCAAAGCCGCCGCCGCCTGCAAAGGTGGCAAAGGCCGTCAGCGTGCGGCCCTGCGTCTCGAAGGCCAGGGGGCTTTGCGGGCGGATCGCGGCGGCCTCGTCGCGCGACAGCCCGCGCGCCAGCCGGTCCAGCAGCGCCGCGTCCTGCACCTGCAGCAATGCTGCATCCCCGGCGATCTCGGGCGACAGGAACGCGGGCTGGGCCGGATCGACCCCGAAGGTGGTGAAGGTGATGTCCTTGGTCGCGCGGTCCCAGGGCACGTTGCCCAGAAACAATCCCATCCCATCGGCCACATCGGGATCGGCCATGGCCTGCAGCAGCCATTGGCGCGCGACATTGCCGCCTTCATTGAAGGCATTGGCATCCTCGGCCGAGATCATCAGGTCGGCCTGAAAGAATTCATAGGGCCGCAGGGTCGCCGCTGCCATCGAGTTCATGATCCCGAGCTGGACAAAGACCAGCACATTGGCAAAGGCCACGCCGGCCAGCGCTGCCGCGAACCTTGTGCGGTTATGGGTCAGTTGTAGCCAGCCGATCGGCAGGCGTCCGAAAAGCCTGCGCAAAAGCCAGCTCATCGCTGCGCCCTTGCCGCTGCGGTCGTATCGATCCGGGCGATGACCTCGAGGTTGGTGAAACGCGCGGCCAGTTCCGAAGAGGGCTGGTCAAGCGCCACCATGACCCGGATCACGCGGGCGTCCTTGTTCTCGGCCGCGTCGTCCGAGATCATGCCCTGTCGTCCGACGGTCAGGCCGATACTGTCCACTTGGCCATGCAGGGTCTGGCCAAGGGCGACCGTGACCAGTTCGACATGTTGACCGGGTGCCACGGCGCTGATGCGATCCTGCCAGATCTCGACCTCGGCCATCATCTGGCTGGTATCGCCCATGTCCATGATCCCCTGTGCGGGGGGGCGTTGGCCGGGGGTGGCGTGGATATCGAGGATCGTGCCGCCGATCGGGGCGACCACCGCAGCCCGTTGCAGGTCCAGCTTGGCGCGGGACAGTTCGGCCCTGGCCGCGTCCACATTGCGGGCGGCCACCACGACATCGGGTTGCGCCTCCAGCGCCACGCCCGAGTATCGCTTCAGCGTCGCCTCGGCCCGTGTGACGGCCAGCGTGGCCTGGGCCGCCGCGGTGCGCATCGCATCCAGCGTTGCCTCGGTCGCCACGTTGCGCTGGAACAGCTCTTCGGTGCGGGTCAGGCTGCTGGCGGCCTCGGTCGCGTTCGATGTCGCCTGGTCCAGCGCCGCCTGCGCCTCGTCCCGGCTGGCCGCGACGGCGGCCCTTGTCTGCATCAGGCCGGCCTCGCGGATGGCGAGGTTGGCCTCGGCCATCAGGACCGCGCCTTCCAGCGCGGTGCGGTTGTCCAGCCAGGCCAGCGGCGCGCCTTTCTCGACCCGGTCGCCCACGGCCACAAGGATGCCGGACAAGCGGGCATCACCCGCACCATAGGGCGCCGCCACGATCGAGATGTCGCCGCGCGGCAGGATGCGGGCCAAGCCCACCACGTCGCTGGGCAACATGGTTTCGGCCATCTTTGGCGGCAGGTCGATGTCAGGCGGCAGCGCGATGGGCGTATCGGATCCGCCACCGGGTTGCAGGCCGGTCAGCGCATAGAATTTCTGCAGGGCGGGTGGCTGGAAATAAAGGCCGATCACCGCGCCGGTGAACATGAAGACCGGGATCAGCAGCACCAGAAGCCATCGCTTGCTGAAAACCCGCCTGCGCCGGGGCGTTGCGGTATGCGCCGACAGGCCCAGGTCAAGGGGCAGATCGGAAGGGGATTCGGGCGTCATGAATGCAACCTCTGGCTTGTTCCTGTCCCTTTCCGCGTAGCGCCGGGCGCCTTGCGGAAAAGATGCGGCGGCCCGCCTGGTGGAGGACCGCCAAGGCCACATTCTAGTTGCTCGGGATGGGGCCGCCTTGATCTCTGTCAGAAAAGCGCGGTCATGGGCGTGCCGCGCCTTGTCCGGTCTAGCGGTTGAAATGCAGCCGCAGGCCGGGGCTTGGCCAGCGCGCATGGTAGAGGCAACCGGTCCCCGAGGCGGTGATCCAGGCATCGCGCATATCCGCGCCGCCAAAGCAGATATTGGTGATATAGGGATCGCCGGGCCCCGCGACGAACGTGACAGGCCCGCCCTCGGGCGGCACGACGCTGATCCCGCCACGCATCAGCGTGGCGACGCATATCTTGCCATCGGCCTGAACCGCCAGGCTGTCCAGCAGCTGATAATCTGGCAGGGTGGCCACAAGCCGTCCGGGCATGGTGAAGGGCTGGGGGGCAATCTGGCCGGGCGCGACCAGATCAAAGCTCCAGACGCGGCCGGTGCGCGTCTCGGCCACATGCACTGTCTTGCCATCGGGTGACAGGCCGATGCCGTTCGGGGTGATCATCGGCGCGTTCACGCGGCGGATCTGGCTGCCATCTGCCTTAGCATAGTAGAAGGCGCCATGATGCACATAGTCGGTCGTCGATTTGCCAAGGTCGGTGAAGTAGAAGCCGCCCTGCGCATCGAAGACGATATCGTTCGGCCCCCTGAGGGGCTGACCATCGCAACTGTCATAGAGCGTCTCGAACGCGCCGGTGTCGGGATCGACCCGCTGGATCGATCCGGTGACGTATTCCGCAGGCGTGCCCACCGGCCGGGTGATCCCATCCGTCTGCGTCCAGAGAAAACCGCCGTTGTTGCAGACATAGATCATCCCGTCCGGGCCCACCGCCGCCCCGTTCGGGCCGCCACCCAGATGGGCAATCGTCTCGATACGCCCATCGGGTTGCACCCGCGACAGGGTTTGCCGCTGGATCTCAACCAGGATCACCGATCCATCGGCCATCGCGATCGGTCCTTCGGGGAATTGCAGCCCCGCGCATACCTGTGTCAGTTCCATATCCGGCCTTTCCTGCGCATTTCCCGGGTTCCGGGGCAGCTGGCTGACCCGATTTTCCCGATACTCACACCAACGCGGTGCCGCGTCAGCCAAAAACTGCGCGCCGCTGCCGGCTGGTTCTTCTTTCGCGTGTCGTGGATCAAAGGATGGCAGGGGCGCCGGCGGTGGACATGGGCGGTGTTGTGTGACCTTCTGGGTGCCGACACATCGCGATCACGGGAGGATGACATGGGAACCCTGGAAGGAAAGCTGGCCTGGGTCACGGGGGCCGGGGGCGGCATCGGCGAGGCATCGGCCAAGGCGCTTGCCGCCAGTGGCGCGAGGGTCGTGCTGTCCGGGCGACGCCTGCCGGAACTGGAGCGTGTCGCCGCCGAGATCGCGGCGGATGGTGGCAAGGCCGAGGCTTTGCCGCTGGACGTGACGGATGCCGCAGCCACGCAGGCAATCGCCGATGATCTGGCCAGCCGCTTCGGCGCGGTCGACATCTTCATGGCCAATGCCGGGATCAACGTGCCCAATCGCGCCATGGACGCGATCACGGCGGCGGATTTCGCACGGGTCGTCGATATCAACCTGACCGGCGTGATGAACGGCGTCTTGGCGGTGCTGCCCCCGATGCGGGCCAAGGGGGGCGGCACGCTGATCCTGACCTCGTCCTGGGCGGGGCGGTATCCGTCGCGTCTGACCGGGCCGGCCTACAGCGCCTCGAAACATGCGGTGGTGGCGCTGAGCCATTCGATCAACCAGGATGAGGGGCGCAACGGGATCCGGTGCACGGCACTGATGCCGGGCGAGGTGGCGACGCCCATCCTGAAGCTGCGCCCCAAACCCCCATCGCCCGAGGATATCGCGCGCATGCTGAAGGCCGAAGACCTTGGCGCGATCGTCCGCTATATCGCCGAGGCGCCCGCTCATGTCTGTCTGAACGAGATCCTGATCAGCCCGACCTGGAACCGCAGCTTCATCGGCATCGCCGAGTTGGGCGGCGCCAAGCCCTGAGGGCAGGGGGGATCAGTTCCCCCGTTCACCCTTGTCGTCGGTCAGGTAATCGGCGCGCGTTCTGACCTTGCGGGTCTTGTCGTCATGCGGGTCGAAGCCCTGCTTGACGATTTCCTCGACCCGGCAATTCTCGCACATGGTCAGCACGTTCAGGCGCTGCGCCCCGTCCTCGCCCCGGAACATCCAGTGATCGGCCAGCCGGGACTGGATCCGCTCGATGCCGGATCGCGTGGCGAAGGCCGTGCCGCAGATGGTGCAGCAGAATGGCGGCTCTTCGTGCAGGATGCGGCGTGGCGTGTCCCAGGCGGCGAAATCCAGCTGCGGTGTCAGGGTGATCGCGTTTTCCGGGCAGGTGGCCGCGCACAACCCGCATTGCACGCAGGCGCTTTCGGTAAAGCGCAACATGGGTGTTTCGGGATTGTCCAGCAGCGCGCCCGCCGGGCAGACCCCGGTGCAGGCCTGGCAAAGGGTGCAGGCGTCCGTATCGACCGTGATGCTGCCGAAGGGCGCGCCCTGCGCCAAGGGCAGCACCGCAGCGGGTGCGGGGGCCGCGCGGTTCATCTCGGCAAAGGCCATGACCAGCAGTCCGCGCTTGTCAGCGGGCGGCAGAAATCCCGAGGGAGTCGCGGGGGCAGGTGCGACGGCCAGATCGGCAAGCGCCGCCTCCAGCGCGTCGGGGTCATCCGTTTCGATCAGGGTGACCGGGCCATGGCCCATCGCTTCGGCGACAGAGGCGACAAGCGCGATGCTGGCCTGCAACCCGTCAAGGTCATGCTTGGGCCTGGCGCGTCCCAGGATTGCGACAGCACCCGCCCCATAGGCAAAGGCGGCGGCCATCACTTCGGGTCCGGCTTGCGTGATCTCGTTCAGGCCAAGCGGGATCACATGGGCGGGGAGACCACGGCCATGGCGGCCCGCGGCGTTGATCAACGGCTCGCCATGATCGCCGTCATGCAGAAGGATCGCCGGGGCGGTCTTTGCTCCGGCCGCGTACCACGCCTTGAGCGCGGCGCGCAGGCGCGCCGTCACGGTCGTGACATCGGGTAGCGCATAGGAGGCGGCACCCGTCGGGCAGGCGGCGGCGCATTGCCCGCAGCCGGCGCAGATCGCGGGGTCGATCTGCACAAAGTCGCCGTCGGGCGTGATCGCCCCGGTCGGACACAGCGACAGGCAGCGGGTGCATCCCGTGATGCCATTGCGCGAATGGGCACACAGATCGGCCAGGAAGTCGATGAACACGGGCTTGTCGAATTGCCCGACCATCTGGCCTGCCTTCGCGATCACATCGGCCACGGCGCGGGCATCCCTGGGGTCGGCCCGCAGATAGCCGGGGCGCAGGTCATGGGCAGCGAACAGCGGCTGTCCGCCGGTCAGATCCACGATCAGATCCGCGCGCGAGGTCGCGCCATCGCGCGCCGGACCGAATTTCAGCGTTTCGCGGGACGACGGGGAAGGCACGGCGTAATCGTCAACCGCCAGCGTGAATTCCCCCAGGTGGCCGGTCGCCGTGCGGATGCGGCCCTGCAGAACCGGAAAGCGGGTCTGGCGCGGCGGGGACACCTTGGTGCCCGGCTGCAGCAGCACGGTGATGTCCAGCTGATCCGCCAGGCTTGCAGCCGCCTCGATGGCCGCCTCGTCGCGCCCGAGGATCAGCGCCACGCCGTTGCTTTCAAGGGTGGTGACGCCGAAAGGCGCAGGCGTGACGGCTGCGGCTGCGATCATCGCGGCCATCTTTGGCCCGCTGGTCCGGGCTTCGGCGGTCCAGCCCGCGGTTTCGCGGATATTGGCGAAGCTCAGCGCTACATCGGGTGCTTCATCGGCGGCGATTTCCGAAAAAAGCGGGGCCTCCTGCGTGCAGGCCACGGTCACCGGCAGGCCCTTGGCCAGGGCCGTGCGGAAATGATCCAGATTGGCCCGGCACAGCTGGGTGGCGGATGCCGCCCCCCCACACCCGGCCCGGGCCAGCGCGCCTTCATCCGGCGCCATGGTGCCTTCGCAGGTGCAGGTCAGGACTGTCCGGTTTGAATTCGCATTGCTCGTCATGGTCATGAGTGCCCGGCCTGATCTATAACTCTGTTGGGTGGTTCTGACTGCTCTTGCAGTTGGTGGCAAGTGCGTTAGAAATGGATTGTATACGATTTTGACAAGGATAGGCCGTGGTGCTCGACAATCATTCAGCGCCCCGTGCTCTTGTGCTGCCACCGCCTTACACGGCGCATTGGCTGGCACAGGGGGACACACAGACGCAAGCATGCCTGCTGGCGCCCGATCACGGGGCCGGCACGCTTGTATGGCATTGCAGCATGCCCGAAACGGGACGGCGCGGCACCATGGCCGGGCGGTTCGATTTCGCGGTGGTTCTTGAGCCGGACGTGCCGCTGGCCGAGGCGCGCAAGGCTTTCGTGCTGGGGATGCTGGCGCTGGGCGACGCGCTGGCCGCGCATTGCCCGCCCGAGCGCGCGGTCACCTTCGGCTGGCCCTCGGAATTGCGGCTGGATGCAGGCCGGCTTGGCGGCATGCGGTTGCACCTGCCCGATGGCGTGGCCGAGGATGAGGTGCCTGACTGGATGGTCCTGGGGGTCGAGCTGATCGCGGATCGCGATCATCTGACGGATCCCGGCAGCAAGCCCGCCTCCGTGTCCCTGAAGGAAGAGGATTTCACCGATCCGCCCGCGATCCTTGAAAGCTTTGCCGCCTATCTGATGCTGAACTTCGACCGCATGGCCCATGGCGGATATCCCGCGCTGGCGGAACGCTTTGCCGAAAAGATCGCGTCCGGCGGAACCATGGCCGAGGCGGTGGATGTGCAGGATGCCGACGGGCTGGCGCGTCTGGGAGATGCTTTGCCGCAAGCCGCCTGGCGCGATGACCACGGGCCAAGGCTGTGATCCGTCTGCCGCGCACGATCCGGCTTGACCGCTCGGACGAGGTGGTGTTCGCGCAGGCGGCAACACCCGGCGAATGGGCGGTTCCCGGAACATTCCTGTTCGCGGGGCGCGATCCGGACAGGCTGGGCCGCAAGGAACAGATCGCCTTTCGCTCGGGTCTGCTGGGGGTGGAAAGTTTTGGCTGGTCGACCCTGGTGACAGTGACTTTCGTGCGCCCGTCCGACCGCGACGAGGCAGTCGAAATGCTGGCTCGCCAACTGATCGACAAGCTGGGTGCGCCCGACATGGACGCAGCCCGTCCCGCCGCCGAAGAAGAGATGGCCCTGGCCGAGGATCTGTGCCGCGGCCACGCCGAAGGCACATTGATCGCCTTGCACCGCACCCAGGCCGAGGGTGGGATCAGGGAGCAGTTTCGCACCCTCAAGCCGCGCGACACCACGGCGTTTTCCGCCGGGTACCTGAGCGGGCATGACAAGGCGTTTCATGTTGTGGAAACCGACGAGGATGACGCGGAGGCCGAGCATTTCGACCTGGCCTCGTTCATGGAAGAGAAGAGCACGTCATGAGGGAATTCTGGGTCGCCTCCGGCCATCACCTGACACGGCTGGACGCCACTGGCCGGATGCAGGTCACGGATGAGCTGATCCTGGCCTGGCTTGCCCGGCCCGAGATCGTGCCGCCTGCCGAGGCCTGTGCGGCCGAACGCGCCTTGCATGCCCGTCTGATGGCCACGCCGCGCGCGCAGGTGTCGGTGATGGAGCGCGCCAATATCAAGGACCCGGATGCGCGCGAGAATTGGGAATTCCTTTTGACCCTGCGGGATCGTCTTCTGGCTGCAGGGTCGATCGAGGCGGGGTACCTGGGGCTGGTGCGTGACCGCGTGCGCCTGCCGCATCTCTTCTACGATCAGCTTGTTCAGCTGATCCTGCGCAACGCGCTTGAAGGGTGCGACGACGTGCATGTCCTGCGCGCCGCCGAGATGTTCTTTCGCCCGCAACGCGCCTTTCTGAATGAGGGTGCGCTGATGCTGGCCGATGACGAGCTGGTGGCCGAACTTGAAGGCGAGATTCACAGCAACCCGTTGTTTGCCATGATGAATGGCGGTGTCGATTCGCTGGATGTGCTGAATGACGAGAACGCCTGGACCTATTGGAGCAGGTCGGATGCGCATACGATGGTTCTGCCCTTCGGCGCGGATCCCAAGGCGCGGGCCGGTTTTGCGCGCGCGGTCGAACGTTTCGTGCATCACCTTCTGGGCCAGCCGGTCAGCGTCTCCCCGATGCTGAGCGCGAATGATGTCGATCTGCAATGGTATGTCGGCCTTGATCAGGCGGGCACCGAGGTGGGCAATGCCCTGTGGAACGGCCAGACGCCCGCCGCGGCACTGGTTGGGCTTTTCGCGCTGACCTTCTTGTCATCGGATGGTGTTCTGCCGCAGATCGGATCGCAGCCGGTATACCTGTTCGTCGGATTGGACGGCAGCAATGTGATCCGCTTCAAGCCGCAGAACCTTGTGACCGGTCTGCCGCTACTGGGTGACGGGATCGCCGGAGAGATACCCGCCGCCATGGGGCGCGCCTGATGCCACGGGAGGTTCTGCGCCTCGCGGTTCTGGGTGTGTCGTACCCGCCCGCGAATGTCTGGGCCAGGCGCGTCGTGCGGCCGGCGGCCCTGATGGCCGAGATCCCGCCGCTGGAGCGTGGTGCGCTGATGTCCGAACAGGGCGAGGTGCGCACCTATTACATGGGCGATCATGCCGTGGTGCTGCATTCGGGCGAAACCTCGCATTACATCGACAACCTGCGCGCCGCGCGCCCCTCGCTCTGGGTGTCTTGCGACGGCGACGCGGTGCGGCTTGTCACGGCTGATCCCTACGAGGGCGAGGCGATGGCCAGTGATCCCGAACGGATCGTCGAGGCGCTGGCCATGCCGCCGGCCGTGGCCGCGCGCATCGAGGCGTTCATCGCCGCGCATCACGTGGAAGAGGTCTTTCACAAGCGCAAGCGTGTGCCTGTGAACATGGAACATGATCCGCGCGCCAAGCGGATCCTGTCGGATGACGAAAAGTGGGTGCAATCACGCGGGAAGGCGGGGTTGCCGCCCAAGGGGGGGCAATGACTGATCCCGAAGAGCGTGAAGGCGGTTTCCTGCGCAACTGGTCACGCAGGAAGCTTGCGGCGAAACGGGAAACCCCGGTTGCGTCCGAGGAGCCTGCAAAGCCCGCCGAACTGCCTGATCCGATCCAGCCGGAAGATCCCGTCGACACGCAAGCCATCATCGATTCGCTGCCCTCGCTTGACGAGATCACGGCGGGTTTCGACATCAAGCCGTTCCTGGCCAAGGGCGTGCCCGCCCATCTCAAGAACGCGGCGCTGCGCAAGATGTGGCTGGTGAACCCCGCGGTGCGCGATTACGCGGATCCGGCGGTGGACTATGCCTGGGACTGGAATGCACCGGGCGGCGTGCCCGGCGGCGGCGGTGTCCTGTCGGGCCAAAGCGTTGAAAAGATGGTGAAGGATCTGATTGGAGAACGGACCGCGCCAGAGTATGATGAGGCCGACAAAACTGTCGCGGAGGAGACAGTGCGACCGCGCAAGGTCGCGCCGGTCAGGTCGGTCGAGGATGCCAGTGATCTGCCCGATCCGGCAGAACCGCAGCCTGAAGAGGCCAGTGATGCGCCAGATCCTGCGGGTGCCGAAGATCCCGTGAGAGAGGATGAATCACCCCGGCAGGCGCAGGTGGCCATGGTGCCGCAGCGGCGGCACGGGGGTGCGGTGCCGGAATGACACGTCATTGGCAAAGCTGAAAAAAATCGGCATCCAAACATGTAAAATCGATGTCACAAATTATTGCCAAGGGTTTTGAAAACCGTGTATACAATATCCGTATACCGTAGTGCGCGAACCCTACACAGACATCGATAGCCAGAAGGTTGATACCTTGATGATAGCCAGCACAGCCCCGGCTGCGCCAGCCAGACCAGAGCACGAGGTGCTGAGGTCCCAGCAATGGGCACTTCTGGCATCTTTGCTTGTTGCGGCGCCCGACCGGGATGCGCTGGACCTGTTGGCTGGTTTGACAGGTGACGAGACGGCCCTCGGTCAGGCCTATGCGGTGCTTGCCCGGACAGCGGCAGAGGCCGATGCCGAAGACGTCGCGCGCGAGTTTTTCGAGCTGTTCGTCGGGGTCGGGCGCGGCGAGCTGCTGCCCTTCGCCTCTTTCTACATCACGGGTTTCCTGAACGAGCGTCCTCTGGCGGATCTGCGCCACGACCTACAGCTGATGGGCGTCGAGCGCGCCGAAGGCCGATTCGAGCCCGAGGATCACATCGCCAGCCTGTCCGAAATCATGGCCGGGCTTGCCATGGGTGAGTTCGATGCCAGTGTTCTGGGTTGCGGCGCCGCCGGAGAGGCAGGTTTCTTCGCGCGCCATCTTGCCCCCTGGGTGGGGCAGTTCTTCGATGATCTCGCCGTGGCCCCCAGTGCGCGATTCTATCGCGCCGTGGCCGAGGTCGGGCGGATTTTCACGGATATCGAAACGCGGGCGTTCGAGCTTGAGGCGGCGGCGCATCGCGGTTCGGGCGGACGAACGGTTTGAGATTTCAAGACGACAGAAGACATATCGGGCAGGGCATCAGCATCTGCCGGCACAGGACGAACCCAGGGAGGATGACATGGCTGAAAGCATCAAAAAAGAAAAAGGTATAGGGCGGCGCGGGTTCTTTGGCGCAGTTGCTGCTGCTGCGACGACCAGTGTTGTTGCAGGCGGCGCGCAGCCTGTCTTCGCTGAGGAAACGGGCGATGAACGGACCAAGGCGCGGTACAAGGAGACCGAGCATGTCCAGGCCTTCTACCGCACCAACCGTTATTACAAGGGAGCATAAGTCATGCTGGTCAAACGCAGATCCACGGATGCAAACCGCAGCGGCCTGGCCGCCTTTGCACAGAGCGTGTCGGCAAAGCCGGTTGATCGCCGCAGCTTTCTGAGGGCCTCGGGGCTTGCCGTCGGTGGTCTTGCCGCCTTTGGCGCAATCGGTGCCTCCACGGTGCGTCGCGCCGAAGCGGGCAAGACCGATTTCAGCCAGCCGGTCGAGGTGAAAACCAACATCTGTACGCATTGCTCGGTCGGTTGCACGGTCAAGGCCGAAGTCCAGAACGGTGTCTGGGTCGGTCAGGAGCCGGCATGGAACAGCCCGATCAACCGCGGCACCCATTGCGCCAAGGGCGCATCGGTGCGCGAGCTGGTCCACGGTGACCGTCGCCTGAAATACCCCATGAAGAAAGAGAACGGCCAGTGGGTGCGCATCTCCTGGGAGCAGGCGATCGACGAAATCGGCGACAAGATGCTGGACATCCGCGAGAAGAACGGCGCGGACAGCGCCTATCTTCTGGGGTCTGCCAAGTTCTCGAACGAAGGCGCCTACCTGTTCCGCAAGTTCGCGGCCTTCTGGGGCACCAACAACGTCGACCACCAGGCGCGTATCTGCCATTCGACGACCGTGGCGGGTGTTGCGAACACCTGGGGCTACGGCGCGATGACCAACAGCTACAATGACATCCGCAATGCCAAGACCATCATCTTCATGGGGTCGAACGCGGCCGAAGCGCACCCCGTGTCGCTGCAGCACATCCTGACGGGCAAGGAAACGAACCGCGCCAATGTCATCGTGATCGACCCGCGCTTCACGCGCACCGCCGCGCATGCCACGGATTACATCCGCATGCGTCCGGGCACGGATATCGCCATCATCTGGGGTATCATGTGGCATATCTTCGAGAATGGCTGGCAGGACCAGGATTACATCGACCAGCGCGTCTGGGGGATGGATCAGGTCCGCGAGGAAGTGAAGAAATATTCGCCCGATGTCGTCGAGCGGATCACCGGCATTCCCGAGGCCGAATTGAAGCGCGTCGCGCAGACCTTCGCCACGCAGCGCCCCTCGACCTTCATCTGGTGCATGGGCGGCACGCAGCACACCGTGGGTACGGCCAACGTCCGCACTTATTGCAACCTGCTGCTGGCGACCGGCAACGTCGGTTCCGACGGCACCGGGGCCAACATTTTCCGCGGCCACTGCAACGTGCAGGGCGCCACGGACTTCGGTCTCGATATCGGTTCGCTGCCTTGCTACTACGGTCTGTCCGAAGGTGGCTGGAAGCATTGGTCCCGCGTCTGGGATGTTCCCTACGACTATTTCCAGTCGCGCTTCGACGAGGTGCCGGCCAAGGGCGGGCGCGATGCGCGTGATCGCAAGGCCAACATGGAAATGGCGGGTATCCCGTCGACCCGCTGGTTCGACGCGACCACCCTTGATGCGGAAGACGTCGATCAGCGCGACAACATCAAGGCGATGATCGTCTTCGGCCATGGTGGCAACACCGTGCCGCGGATGGGCGACAGCCTGAAGGGGATGAACGCGCTTGACCTGCTGGTCGTGGCCGATCCGCATCCCACCACTTTTGCGGCACTGCATGATCGCACCGACAACACCTATCTGCTGCCGATCTCGACCCAGTTCGAGTGCAGCGGCAGCCGCACCGCGTCGAACCGCTCGGTCCAGTGGGGCGAAAAGGTTGTCGATCCGATCTTCGAAAGCGACAACGACTATGCGGTGATCTACCGCCTGGCGACCAAGCTTGGCTTTGCCGACCAGATGTTCAAGAACTACGAGATGGTTCAGGGCAAGTTCTCGATGGAACCGACCCCGGAATCGATCCTGCGTGAAATCAACAGCGGTGGCTGGTCGACCGGCTATACCGGACAAAGCCCGGAACGCCTGAAGGCGCATATGGCAAACCAGGACAAGTTCGACCTGGTGACCCTGCGCGCGCCTGCCGATGCGGGCGAGGTCGCCGGCGATTACTACGGTCTGCCGTGGCCCTGCTGGGGCACGCCCGAGTTCAAGCATCCCGGGACGCACATCCTTTACAACCCGAACATCGCCGTAAAGGACGGTGGCGGTGCGTTCCGCCCGCGCTTTGGTGTGGATCGTGAAGGCGAGACGCTTCTGGCCGAAGGCAGCTACCCCGTCGGATCCGAGATCCAGGACGGCTATCCGCAGTTCACCTATGGTGTGCTGCAGACGCTGGGCTGGGACGTGGACCTGACCCCGGATGAACTGGCAACGATCCAGCGCATCGGTGGCAACGATCCCGAAAAGATGGCAGCTGTCAGCTGGTCGACCGACCTGTCGGGTGGCATCCAGCGTGTCGCGATCGAACATGGCTGCGTGCCCTTCGGCAACGGCAAGGCCCGCGCGGTGGCGTGGAACCTGCCCGACCCGATCCCGGTTCACCGCGAGCCGATCTATTCGCCGCGTCCGGACTTGGTGGCCGATTACCCGACCCGCGAAGATGGACGTCAGTTCCGTGTGCCGAACATCGGCTTCTCGGTTCAGGCTTCGGCGGTCGAGCGCAAGCTGTCCGAAAGCTTCCCGATCGTGCTGACCTCCGGCCGTCTGGTCGAATACGAGGGTGGCGGCGAAGAGACCCGCTCGAACCCGTGGCTGGCGGAACTGCAGCAGGACATGTTCGTCGAAATCAACCCGGCGGACGCGTCGGCCCGTGGCATCACCGATGGTGGCTGGGTCTGGGTCAACGGTCCCGAGAACGGCAGCAAGGCACGCGTGAAGGCCCTTGTGACCGAGCGTGTGGCACCGGGCGTGGCATTCATGCCGTTCCACTTTGCCGGTTGGTTCCAGGGTGTCGACCAGCGGGGCAACTATCCCGAGGGCACGGACCCGATCGTTCTGGGTGAAAGCGTCAACGCAGTCACATCCTACGGATATGACCCGGTGACAGGTATGCATGAAGGCAAAGTGACCCTTTGCCAGATTTCTGCGGCATAAGGGAGGACAATAACCATGGCACGTATGAAATTCCTTTGCGACGCAGACCGCTGCATCGAGTGCAACGCTTGCGTGACCGCTTGCAAGAACGAGCATGAGGTTCCGTGGGGCATCAACCGCCGCCGCGTGGTGACCATCAATGATGGTCTGCCGGGCGAGCGTTCGGTCTCGATGGCCTGCATGCACTGCACCGACGCGCCCTGCGCGGCCGTCTGCCCGGTGGATTGCTTCTATACCACCGATGACGCCGTCGTCCTGCACTCCAAGGACACCTGCATCGGCTGCGGCTATTGCTTCTACGCCTGCCCCTTCGGCGCGCCGCAATATCCCAAGGTCGGCAACTTCGGCACCCGTGGCAAGATGGACAAATGCACCTATTGCGCCGGTGGCCCCGAGGCCGACATGACCGAAGCCGAGTATGTCAAATACGGCTCGAACCGTCTGGCGGAAGGCAAGCTGCCGCTCTGCGCCGAGATGTGCTCGACCAAGGCGCTTCTGGCTGGCGATGGCGATATCATCGCTGAAATCTACAAGGAACGCGTTGTGACGCGGGGCTACGGCTCTGGCGCATGGGGCTGGCGCACCGCTTATGGCGATGCAATCAACGTCTGAGCGGGAGTAGGGACTATGAACATGAAACATCTCGCAAAGCGTCTTGCCGCCCTCATGGCTGTCGTGACCGTGCTGGCGCTTGGCGCTGTCACCGCACCGACCGTCGCGCAGGCGCAGCAGGTCAACCCGACCGCGCAATCGGTCACGGAAGACAAGCTTTTCCAGGCGCTGCAAGGCGACCAGATGGTCGCCGGGCGCGTGTCTATCCCCGATGACAAGGCCAGCGGCCTGATCAAGCCGGGCAACAAGTCCTGGGCCGGCACCCATACCGGCACCGTGCGGTTCCTGTCGATTGCGGCCGTTGTCAGCGCCGTCGTCGTTCTGGCGCTGTTCTACATGGTCCGTGGCCGGATCATGGTCGATGGCAAGATGTCGGGCATCCGCATCCTGCGCTTTACCGCGATCGAGCGCTTTGCCCATTGGCTGATGGCAGGCTCGTTCATCGTTCTGGCGCTGACCGGTCTGAACCTTGTTCTGGGTCGCACCCTGCTGCTGCCGCTTCTGGGCGAGGGGACATTCTCGACCCTGACCGTCTGGGGCAAGCTGGCGCATAACTATGTCGGGCCGGCCTTCATGCTGGGTCTGCTGCTGTCCTTTCTGGTCTGGGTGGCGCACAACCTGCCGAACAAGGTCGATGCCGAATGGATCGCGCAAGGTGGCGGTCTGCTGAAGAAGGGTGTCCATCCCCCGGCGAAGAAGTTCAATGCCGGGCAGAAGGTCATCTTCTGGTCCGTGACGACCGGCGGTGCGGCGCTGTCCTTTACCGGTGTGATGCTGCTGTTCCCGACACTGGCCGGAACGCAAGCCGACTGGCAGCTGTTCCAGCTGATTCATGGGATCGTGGCCGCCATCCTGTCCTTCGTGATCATCGCCCACATCTACATCGGGTCGATCGGCATGGAAGGCGCGTTCGATGCCATGGGCTCGGGCGAGGTGGATCTGAACTGGGCCAAGGAGCACCATTCGCTCTGGGTCGAGGAAGTTCAGGCAAAGTCCGGCGACAAGTCGATCTCGACCAAAGGCGCGCATCCCGCCGAATGAAGAACCATGACGCGCCCGGTCTTTGCTGAAGGACCGGGCGCGTTTTTTCGCTTGCTTGATGTCACAGGCGTTCACGTCAGAAAGACCCCATGTCAATGGCCGATGATCCGATCCTGTTGGCGGCCCGTGAGGCGCTGTCAGGGCTGAACATGCCCGATGGAACGCCCTTTCTGGGGGCGCCGCAGGTGTCGGGGCCCGTCGTCGCGAACGGCCGTGTCAACGTCTCGATCATGACCAATGCGCAGGCTGCGGCCTCTCTTGCCGGGGTCAGGGCCGCGGCCGAGGCCGCGTTGCGCGACATTCCCGGTGTCGACAGCGCCTTTGTCGTGCTGACCAATGAACAAAGCGCCCCGCCCCGCCTGACTACGCCCAAGCCCGCCGTGGCACCTGGCGCAGCGCCCAAGGTGCTTGCCGGTGTGCGCCACGTTGTTGCGGTTGCCTCGGGCAAGGGTGGCGTCGGTAAGTCCACGACTGCGGTGAACCTTGCGCTGGGTTTGCGGGCCAAGGGCCTGCGGGTGGGCATCCTGGATGCCGACATCCACGGCCCCTCGATCCCGACACTGCTGGCGCTGCATGGGCGGCCCCGGATGGGCAAGGATCGTCGCCTGCTGCCCATGCAATCCAACGGGCTTCTGGCGATGTCGATGGGCATGATGGTGGATGCCGAAACGGCGATGGTCTGGCGCGGTCCCATGGTGATGTCCGCCATCACCCAGATGCTGGCGGATGTGGATTGGGGCGAACTGGACGTGCTGATCGTCGACATGCCGCCCGGTACAGGGGATGCGCAGCTTGCCATCGCGCAGGGCACCACGCTGGCCGGGGCCGTGATCGTGTCGACACCGCAGGATCTGGCACTGGTCGACGCGCGGCGCGGCATCGCGATGTTCCGCAAGGTGGATGTGCCGATCATTGGCCTGATCGAGAACATGGCATATTTCACCTGTACCGATTGCGGCAAGCAGCACGCCCTTTTCGGCACGGGGGGCGCGCAGGCCGAGGCACGCCGTCTGGGCGTGCCCTTCCTTGGGGCGGTGCCGCTGACCATGGATCTGCGGGCCGCATCCGACAGCGGCCAACCCATTGTCGCCCGAGACCCGGACGGGGTGCTGGGGCGGCTTTATACCGAAATGGCAGAGGCGGTATGGTCCAGTCTGACCGCGCCTGTGCCGGACGTTCCGAATAACTGAAAACTGCAAGGAGCCTGACCGATGAAATCCTTTCTTATTGCCTGTGTTGCCATCGTCTGTATCGCCATTGGCGCGGCCAGTGTGCTGAACGGCACCTTCCAGGTCGACAGCACCTCGGCCTTCACCACCGAAGGCGCCCGTGTTTCGCCGGGTGAGCAGAACCTGATCAGCAACTGATCGGACTTGGGGCAGGGGGCCGGAATGCGTCTTGCAGCAGTCTGCCTGGCATTCATTGCAGGCGCCCTGCCTTTGTCCGCCCAAGATCTGCGTGGCCATGGCGGCCCGGTGCGCGCCCTGGTTGCCGATAGCCGGGGGCAGGTGATTTCCGGCTCTTTCGACCGGCGTGCCATTGTCTGGAACGGGACGGTGGCCACCCAGGTCAGCGGCTTTCACGAAGGCGCGGTAACAGCCGTGCTGCGTTTGCCGGATGGACGTTTCGCGACCGGCGGACAGGATGGCCGCGTGATGATCTGGGCCGAGGGGCCGGAACCGGTCTATTCCGAAACCTGGCATCCGCTGCCTGTCGGCGCGCTGGCCGTGCTGGGCGATGGCATCGTCTCGGCCGGGTGGGACGGGCGCATTGCCCTGTGGTCCGGTACGGGCATGCCGCGCATGATCGATGCGCATCAGGGGCAGATCACCGGCCTTGTCACCTATCGAGACGGATTTGCCAGTGTCGGGGCTGACTTGCTGCTCAGGATCTGGGACGCGACAGGCCAGATGATTGCCCAGATCGCCTTGCCGGGGCCACCGTCGGCGCTGGCGACGGATGGTGCGGCACTGTTCCTGGCATCGCCGGATGGCACGTTGCGGATCGTGGACGACAGCGGCGGATTGCGTGAAGTGTCCGTGTCCGGGCGTCCCTTGCTGTCCGTGGCTGTCGGTGAAGGCCGTGTGGCCGTCGGCGGCACCACCGGGGATGCCTGGCTGGTCGATCCGCAGACCCTTGCAATCGACCCGGTGATCGCGACAGGGCAAGGTCCGGTCTGGGCGCTGGCCATCGCCGACGGGGTGCTGCTGACCGGCGGGAATGACGGCCTGATCCGGCGCTGGTCCATGGACGGGACTGCCCTTGGCGAAGGGGCTGATGTGTCCGATCCCACATTGATCAATCCGCGCGGCGCACAGGTGTTCCGCGCCTGCGCCGTATGTCACACGCTGACCCCTGACGATGGCGCCCGCGCAGGCCCGACCCTGCATGGTGTCTTCGGGCGTCGCATCGCCTCGCTTCCGGGGTACAGCTATTCAGAGGCCCTCAAGGACATGGATATCGTCTGGACGGCGCAGACCATATCCGAGCTTTTCGAATTTGGGCCGCATGCCTATACTCCGGGCAGTCGCATGCCGGATCAGCGCGTGCCACGCGAAGAAGATCGCCGCGCCCTGATCCAGTTCCTTGAAATCGCAACACGCTAGGCGGCTGAGCCTCGACCCGGAGAAAGACCCATGAGTGAAGATTTCAACATGTCCATGCGCAAGTTCCTCAAGCAGGTCGGCGTGACCTCGCAGCAGGCCATCGAAGAGGCCCTGCGCGCGGCGGGTTCCGACAAGGTCGCGGGCAAAAGCTTCAAGGCGACGATGGTGCTGAAGATCGAGGGGCTTGATCTTGAGCACCGGATCGATGGCACGATCAGCGACCGTTCCGAATAGGCCCGCCTGCGCATCGCAGCGTCCAGTCGTACAGGACGCGTTGACGACAGCGCCCCATACCGTTTCGCAGGATGATCCCGGCTATTCGGCTGGGATCTGTTCTTGCGCGCGTTCGATGCGGACGGCCGCGAATTTGAACTCCGGGATCTTGCCATAGGGGTCGACAGCCGGGTTGGTCAGGATGTTCGCTGCCGCCTCGACATAGGCGAAGGGGACGAAAACCATGTTTTCCGCTACCGCCCGGTCCGCACGGGCCATGATCGTGATCGCTCCGCGCCGCGAGACCAGGCGCACGTTGCCGCCCGGCACGACACCCAGACGGTGCAGTGTGGCCGGGTGGATCGAGCAGTTGGCCTCGGGTTCGACCGCATCAAGCACATGGGATCGGCGGGTCATCGACCCAGTGTGCCAGTGCTCCAACTGCCGCCCCGTGGTCATCACGAAGGGATAATCTGCATCGGGCAGTTCATCGGGCGCGATGACGGATGCCGGCGTGAATTTCGCCCGGCCCCCTTCGCGCGGGAAGCCCTCGGCGAAGACGATGGGCTGACCGGGGTCGGTCGCGGACAGGCTGGGATAGGTCACGGCGCCTTCGTTTTCCAGCCGCTCCCAGGTGATGTTTGCCAGCGATTTCATGCCTTTCGCCATTTCGGTATAGATCTGGCCGGGATGGGTGTAATCCCAGTCCAGCCCAAGCCGCTGGGCCAGTTGGGTGATGATCAGCCAATCCTCGCGGGCCTCGCCCGGTGCTGCGACTGCGGCGCGGCCCATCTGAACCTGGCGGTTCGTGTTCGTGACGGTGCCGTTCTTTTCATAGAAGGCGGCGGCCGGCAGGATCACATCCGCGAAATTCGCGGTCTCGGTCAGAAAGATGTCCTGCACCACCAGGCATTCCAGCTTTGACAGGGCATGCCTTGCATGGGTCACGTCCGGGTCGGACATGGCCGGGTTCTCGCCAAGGATATACATCCCCTTGATCGATCCGGCATGGACGGCATCCAGGATCTCGGTCACGGTCAGACCCTTTTCGCCCGAGAAATCGCCGGAATTCCACAGCCGCGAGAAGTTGCTGCGCAGGGCGTCATCCGTCACCGGCTGGTAATCGGGCAGGAACATCGGGATCAGACCCGCGTCAGAGGCGCCCTGGACGTTGTTCTGTCCGCGCAGCGGGTGCAGGCCCGCGCCGGGCTTGCCGATATTGCCGGTCATCAGCGCCAGAGAGATCAGGCAGCGGGAATTGTCGGTGCCGTGGATATGCTGCGACACACCCATCCCCCAGAAGATCATCCCCGCCTTGCCCTTGGCAAAGGTCCGGGCCGCCGCGCGCAACGCCTCTGCGGGAATGCCGCAGATCGGGGCCATGGCCTCGGGGGTGAACTTGGCAAGATGGGCCTTTTCGGCCTCCCAGTTCTCGGTGAACTTCTCGATATAGGCCCGGTCGTAAAGGCCTTCCTCGATGATCACGTTCATGATCGCGTTCAGCATCGACACATCCGCGCCCGGCTTGAACTGCAGCATGTGGGTGGCATGGCGCCGCAACCCGACCCCGCGCGGGTCCATCACGATCAGCTTGCCGCCACGCTTTGCGAACTGCTTGAAATAGGTGGCGGCAACGGGGTGGTTTTCCACCGGGTTCGACCCGATGACGATGGCCACATCGGCATGTTCGATCTGGTTGAAGGTCGCCGTTACCGCGCCCGAGCCCACGTTTTCCATCAGCGCCGCCACCGAGGAGGCATGGCACAGACGCGTGCAGTGATCGACGTTGTTATGGCCGAAGCCTTGCCGGATCAGCTTCTGGAAAAGATAGGCCTCTTCGTTCGAACATTTGGCCGAACCGAAGCCTGCGATCGCGCGGCCGCGTCCATTGGCGCTGAGCGCCTTGAAGCTGTTGGCGACCATGTCCAGGGCTTCGTCCCATGTCGCCTCGCGGAAATGGGTCATGGGATTGCCGGGATCGACATTCATGCCCTTGGGGGCGCCCTCGCGCCGGATCAGGGGCGTCGTCAGGCGGTGGGGATGGTGGATGTAGTCGAAGCCAAAACGCCCCTTCACGCAAAGCCGTCCCTCGTTGGCGGGGCCGTTGATGCCTTCGACGGCGCGGACCTTGCCGTCCTTGATCTTGAGGCTGACCTGGCAGCCGACGCCGCAGAAGGGGCAGACGGATTTGACGGCTTCATCGAAATCCTTGCTGTCGCCCTGCTGTGCCGCGTCCACCATGGTGGCCGGCATCAGCGCGCCCGTCGGACAGGCCTGCACGCATTCGCCGCAGCCCACGCAGGAGGATTGGCCCATCGGGTCGCTCATGTCGAACACGGGATATGCGTTCTGGCCGCGTCCGGCCATGCCGATCACGTCATTGACCTGCACCTCGCGGCAGGCACGCACGCACAGCCCGCAAGAGATGCAGGCGTCCAGGTTGACGCGCATGGCCACATGGCTGTCGTCCAGCAACGGGATATGGTCCGCATCCTTTGTCGGCAGGCGGCTTTCGGTCACACCATTCGCATCGGCCATGTCCCACAGATGCGAGGACCGGTCATGCGCGACTGCGCGCTCGGGCTGATCGGCCAGCAGCATCTCGACCACCATCTTGCGGGCCGATGTGGCGCGGGCGCTATCGGTCCTGACGACCATGCCTTCGGTGGGTGTGCGGATGCACGACGCCGCCAGCGTGCGTTCGCCGTCGATTTCGACCATGCAGGCGCGGCAGTTGCCGTCGGGGCGATAGCCCGGCGCGGGCTTGTGGCACAGATGCGGAATGATCAGGCCACGCCCGTTGGCGACTTCCCAGATGGTCTGGTCCTTGTCGGCCTGAACTTCCTTGCCATCCAGGATGAAGGTGATCTTGTCGGACATGTCAGACCTCGTGGGGGAAATGCTTGATGGTCAGGCGGATCGGGTTGGGGGCAGCCTGCCCCAGCCCGCAGATGCTGGCGTCGGTCATGGTCGTGCACAGCTCTTCCAGCAGCGGCTGGTCCCAGCGGTCGGCCTGCATCAGCTTGACCGCCTTTTCGCAGCCCACGCGGCAGGGCGTGCATTGGCCGCAGCTTTCGGCCTCGAAGAACCGCAGCATGTTCAGCGCGGCATCGCGCGCGCTGTCATGATCCGACAGCACGACGACAGCGGCCGAACCGATGAAGGTGCCGTGCGGTTGCAGCGTGTCGAAATCCAGCGGGATGTCGTGCATGCTGGCAGGCAGCAGGCCGGACGAGGGACCACCCGGCTGATAGGCCTTGAACACATGCCCCTCTGCCATGCCGCCGGCGGCGGCGATCACATCGGTGATGGTCGATCCCGCAGGCAGCAGATGGACGCCCCGCCGCGCCACCCGGCCCGAGACGGAATAGCTGCGCAGCCCCTTGCGGCCGTTCTTTTCGACAGAGTTCAGGATCTGCGGTCCCTCGCGGCAGATGCGCGCGACCCAGTGCAGGGTTTCGACGTTATGCACCAGCGTGGGTCGGTTGAAGATGCCGACCTGCGCCACGAAAGGCGGGCGATGGCGCGGGATGCCGCGCTTGCCCTCGATCGACTCGATCATCGCGCTTTCCTCGCCGCAGATATAGGCACCGGCCCCGCGACGCAGTTCGATATAGCCTTTGGGCACGATTCCCGCCTGTTCGAGCGCGGCAATCTCCTGTGACAGGATGTGGCGGACGGCGGGATATTCGTCGCGCATGTAGATGAAGCAGGTTTCGGCCTCGACGCCCCAGGCGGCGATCAGCATCCCTTCAAGGAACAGATGCGGTGTGCGTTCCAGATAGTGGCGGTCCTTGAAGGTGCCCGGCTCGCCCTCGTCGCCATTGACGGCCAGATAGCGCGGTCCGGGATTGGCGCGCACGAAAGACCACTTGCGCCCCGAGGGAAAGCCAGCGCCGCCAAGGCCGCGCAGACCCGCCTCCAGCAGGCGGTCCTGCACCTGTTCGGCATCCCCACCATCGCGCAGGGCCTGCAGGGTCTGATAGCCGCCGGCGCCCTGGTAGGCCGCCAGCGTTTCATAAGCCGGGATCACCGGATGAAAGTCGCCTGCGTCGATCACCGCCTGTGCCGCCTCGACCGTGGCGTGATCCACATGCCGGTGGCCGATTTCCAGCACCGGCGCGGTGTCGCAGCGCCCCATGCAGGGGGCGCGCAGCACGCGGATGCGGGCGGGGTCGTGACCGGCCTCGAGCGCGGCGATGAGGCTCTCGGACCCGGCCAGTTCGCAGGACAGGGAGTCGCAGACCCGGATCGTCAGGTCGGGCGGGGGTGTCTCATCCTCGCGGATCGGGTCGAAATGGGCATAGAAGGTCGCAACCTCCCAGACTTCGGCCATGCCGATACGCAACTCTTCGGACAGGGCCCGCAGATGCGGCGCGCTCAGATGGCCGTAGTTGTCCTGAAGCAGGTGCAGGAATTCGATCAGCAGATCGCGCCGCCGGGGGCGGTTGCCCAGAAGGGCCCGCACCTCGGCCAGGGCCTGATCGTCCAGTTGCCGACCCTTGGTGGTGCGGCGTCCCTTGCCTTTGCCGGATTTCCAGATCCCCTGGTTGTCATCAAGTGCCATCGCGCTGCCCTGCCGGTTGCTTTGGCGGCGACACTGCGTTGCGCGAAAGGGCCGATCAATATGGCAGTTCCTTGGGGTGATAGGCAAAAGCTATCAAAGGTCGGATTTGTCATGCGAATGGTCGCGGTATGGACAGAGCGATTTGCCCGCTCTATATCGCGCTCATGGAATGGCATGATGATATCGACGCGCGTGGCCTGTTGTGCCCGCTTCCGGTGCTGAAACTGCGCAAACGGCTTGCCGCGCGCGCGGGCGGCGAGGTCGTGCGCATCACCACGACCGACCCCGCTGCGGTCGTCGACATTCCGCATTTCTGCGTGGAAGGCGGGCATCGCCTAGTCTCGTCCTCCGAGGCCGAGGATGCCATCACCTGGCTTGTGGCCAAGGGCTGATCACTGGCAGCACGACCGCGTCGCGGACCCTTGCCTTACATTCCGAAGCTGGCGTAGGGGATGTAGCGCAGGGGCGACCCCGGTCTGATCTGCACCGCCTCATCCGGCAGTTCGACCAGGCCGTTTGCCCATGACAGGCCGCTGATCCGTCCCGATCCCTCCGAGGCAAAAACCTCTGCATGGCCGTGTTCGTTCAGCCTTGCGCGCAGGTATTCGCGGCGTCCTGCCTTCTTGTCCTTCGAAAAGGCCGCCGGGACCGTGAAGGCATCCGGTGCGATCCAGCCAGATCCCGCCATGAGCGACAGGGCCGGACGGGCAAAGACCAGCGCGCAGACAAGGGCCGCCACGGGGTTGCCGGGCAATCCGAAGACCGGCACCCCATGCCACATCGCCAGCGCCAGCGGGCGGCCGGGTTTGACAGCGATCCGCCAACTGCTCAGGTTGCCTTCGGTGCGCAGCAACCGCGAGACGTGATCCTCATCCCCGGCCGAGGCACCGCCCGAGGTCAGCACGACATCCGCCTGTGTGGCCCCCTGCATCAAGGCCTGGCGGATCGCGCCGGGGTCGTCGGGCGCATGCCCAAGGTCTACAGGGCAATGGCCCCAACGCGCGACCAGCGACAGCAGCATCGGGCGGTTCGCGTCATAGATCTGGTGCGGTGCCGCCTGTGCCGCGGGATCGGTCAGCAGTTCGTCCCCGGTGGAAAGCACGCCGACGCGCAACGGCTTGCGCACATCGACGGTGCCGATGCCAAGCGCCGTCAGCAGCGCCAGATCGGGGGCGCGCAGGATGTGACCGACGGGCAGGGCCGTCTGGCCTTGCTCCATGTCTTCGCCGGCGCGGCGGGTATTCGCCCTTGGCTTGACCGGCCCGTCGAAGACAAGATGCAGGCCATCTGTCGCGCAATCCTCCTCCAGCACGACGGTATCCACGCCGGCGGGCAGGATCGCGCCTGTCAGGATGCGGATCGCGTGTCCCTGCGGCACGGTTCCGGCAAAGGGCTGGCCTGCGGCGGCGCGCCCGTTGACCAATGGCATGCGCTGCGGACCGCTGCCTGTGGCTGCATGGGCAAAGCCATATCCGTCCACGGCCGCATTGGGGCGGGGCGGGTTCGCGCGCCGGGCTATGGCCGGGCTTGCCAGCACCCTGCCTGCCGCCTCATGCGTCCTGACAACATCCTGTCCCGTGACCGGATGTAGGGCATCGCGCAGCTTTGCCAGGGCGGTGTCCACCGGCACCCAGGCCACGCCCTGCGGCATGGCAAAGCAATCGTTGCGCAGGCGTGGCGGGGTCAGATGCGCCGAAAGGGCCGCGCGCAGTTGTGCCTGCTTGCCTGCCCCCAGGATCCAGCCTTCGGTCTGCGCCGTCGCGGGCAGTGCCTGCCGGTCCAGCAGATGGGCGCGCATCTGCGGGTCCAGCCCGGCGAGGGCGCGGGCCAGCAGCCGCACCTGATGGGCGTCGGGGGGCAATCCGGGATCGGCGGCGGTGGCAAGGCGGACAGCATCGGCCAGCATCGAAGGGTAGACTTCGGCCAATGTGATCTGTGAAGGCGGTTCGAACGGCCAGACCGACAGCTGGCCTGCAAACCGGCGGCGCAGACGTGCCAGCATCGGCAGCCCGGTCAGTGTCTGCGCGCCGACAGCCCCGGCCCCGGCCAGTTGCCAGACGGATTTTGGCGCGGCGCCGGGACTGGTGGCGGCGGTTTCGGTCGTTCTGCTTGGCTGCAGATTGGCGGGCAGATCCGGCTTGAGGCGCGGCAACCCGTCGATCTGCATCTTGCGGCCATTGCCCCAGAACGGTCCGTCACCGGGGAACAGCGCGTTCAGCCTTGCGGCAACATCGCGGTAATTGCTTTCGTTGCGGTCGGTATCGGCATGATGGTCGGCCAGCCAGTCCCACAGATCCAGTGGCCCGCCCGCCACGGTCGCCGCGAAGCCATGGGGATAGCCAAAGGCGAAATCCGCCCCCAGCAAGAGCCTTTCACCTGCAGTCAGGGCCTCTTCGATCAGTGCGATCAACCGGGCCTCGGCCTGCGCACGGGTGGGCAGGTTCTCGGGTGCCGCCCCGTCCAGCGCCAGCCAGATGCTGTCCTTGCCGCGCGCGGGTTTTCCCGCCGCCGACCAATCCAGTATGGCGACGCGGGAATAGGTCAAAGCCCGACCTCTGCCAGGATGAAATCGGCGATGGCGGGCACGTCATCCAGGTTGAACAGCGGCACCCGCAGGTTCTGCGGCACGGTGTTCGAGGCGACGGCGCGGATCGTGGGATTGGTCTCTACCAGAAGCGGGCGGCCGGTTTCCCAGCGATGCGCCTCGATCTTGGGATGTGGTTCGCGCTTGTAGCCTTCGATCAGGATCAGATCGACGGGCGTCATCAATGGCAGAAGGTCGGCCAGCGCGGGTTCGGGCTTGTCGCGCAATTCGGTCATCAGCGCCCAGCGGTTGGGCGAGGACAGCATGACCTGATGCGCACCCGCAGCCCGGTGGCGATAGCTGTCGCGCCCGGGCTGATCGACGTCCGTCTCGTGATGGGCGTGCTTCAGGGTGGACACGCTCAAACCGCGCCTGCTGATTTCGGCGACAAGGCGTTCCATCAGCCCGGTCTTGCCAGCGTTCTTCCAGCCTGTGACGCCGTAGATCCTCATCCCGCGTCCCCAAGCAGAACCTCGGACCGCGCAAGGTCTTCGGGGGTATTGACGTTGAAGAACGGATCGTAAGGATCCGACGAAAATGTGGCCTGACCCGCACCGTGCCGGTCCGTCCACAGCACGATCTTGCGCAGACCGCCCTCAAGCGCTTCGCGCAGGTCGTGGCGCAGCGCCACGGGCCAGAGGCCGAAGGTGGGATGCTGCCAGACCTTGCCGGTCTCGTCGGGTGAAGCCGCCAGCGCAAGGCCCGATGGGCCCGCGGCTTGCTGCAGCCGCGTCACAAGGTCGGTCGGAAAGAAGGGCGTGTCCGCCGCCACGCTGACCACGGCATCCGCCCCGAGGGACGCAGCCCAATCCATGCCTGCAAGCACACCGGCCAGCGGGCCCGCATAGCCGTCAATACTGTCGGGCAGTACCGGCAGACCAAGATCAAAGCGGTCCGGATCACCATTCGCGTTCAGCGCGATGGCCCCCACCTGCGGGCTCAGGCGCGCGATCACGTGATCGACAAGGCGCTTGCCGCCTATGGTGCGCCAGCCCTTGTCGCCGCCGCCCATGCGCGTGGCGCGCCCGCCCGCCAGGATGACGGCCGGGATGCCTGCGCCGCCCTCAGTCATTGTCGGCCCCCTTGCGGCGGCTGGACTTGCTTTCGTCTGGCACGGCCGATGGGTCGGCGTCGCGGATCAGCCGGTCTTCGCCGCTCAGGCAGACAAAGCGCTGACCGCGCAGCCGCCCGATCAGGGTCAGGCCCACGGCGCGGGCGATCTCGACCCCCCAACCGGTGAAACCCGACCGCGAGGCCAGGATCGGGATGCCCATGTTCGCGGTCTTGATCACCATTTCCGATGTCAGGCGGCCCGTCGTATAGAGCAGCTTGTCGGTGGGCGAAATTCCGTTCAGGAACATCCAGCCCGCGATTTTGTCCACGGCATTGTGACGGCCCACATCCTCGAAATAGACCAGGGGCTGATCGCCCTGGCACAGCACGGTGCCATGGATCGCGCCCGCGCTCAGGTACAGGGACGGGGTGGTGTTG
This sequence comes from Seohaeicola sp., assembly GCF_048006315.1. Classification (GTDB taxonomy): domain Bacteria; phylum Pseudomonadota; class Alphaproteobacteria; order Rhodobacterales; family Rhodobacteraceae; genus Seohaeicola. The sequence continues at coordinate 3,282,137 of NZ_CP180350.1, forward strand.
ATCTGTTTGGCCAGGGCGTAAAGCCAGCTTGTCCGCAGTTCCGTCTTTGGAAGGGTCAGCCCCTCCAGCCCTTCCATCATGTCGCCAAAGACCGTGCCGACCGCGCAGCCGCTGGTGCGTGTCTTCTTCTTGACCTTCTCCTCGTAGGAGGTCTGGCGCGCCGTGCGCACCACGATGGTCTCCAGCTCTTCGTCAAAGTCGATGGCGGTGACCTTGTCATCGGCATGCAGCATGCCCTGGTTGCGCAGAAACCCGATGGCCAGGTAATCGGGATGGTCCCCGATCGTCATCGCCGTCACGATCTCTTGTGCATTCAGATAGATGGTCAGCGGACGTTCTTCGACCACCGCGATCTGGACATCCGCGCCCATGTGATCGGTGCCGCTGACCGTGCGGGTCAGCCTTGGGTCTTGCGGATCCGGAAGGATGGGAAGCTCTGGGGACATTGCGCTGCTTTTCATTGAGAGGCTTATATAGTAGCACGGCTCGCAAGGGCGCAAGATGCGGAGAGGGCGGGAACATGCTGGGGGCCATAACCGTCGAGGGACGCGGCGCATCCGACCGGCTGTTGTTCGAGATCGCGGCCCTTCTGCAGGCCGACGGGTTTCGCCTTGCCGGCGCCGTGCAGGAAAATATCGAGCGTGAGGGCCGCCGCCGTGCCGACATGGTGCTGCATCTGCTGGCCGAAGGTGCCTTGCGGCAGATCAGCCAGGATCTGGGCGCGCAATCGCGTGGCTGCTGCCTTGACCCCGCAGCACTGGAAGAGGTCGTGGCGCGGGTCGAAACGGCCCTGCATGGCCCGGTCGATCTGCTGATCGTGAACAAGTTCGGCAAGGCCGAGATCGAAGGGCGTGGCTTTCGCCCCCTGATCGGACAGGCCCTGGTCGAGAATATCCCCGTGCTTGTCGCGGTCGGGCGCGGCAGTCGCGAAGGCTTTGACGCGTTCGCCGAGGGCATGGCCGAATGGATCGATCCGTCGCCTGACGCGGCGCTTGCCTGGTGCAAGGCCGCCATCGGGCATCCCGCGGGCCAGTATCGCGCGCATTCTGGATGATTCCGCGCGCTGGAATGACACGACCAATAATGGATGCATGACCATGATCCCGCAAACCGTACCCGACGCCACCTTTCATACCCGCGTGCGCAACGATGCGCTGGGCGGTCCGAATCCCTTTGAATGGAAGCCCCTGACCTCCCGGGATGTGTTCGGCGGGAAACGCGTGGTGCTTTTCGCCTTGCCGGGGGCCTACACGCCCGCCTGTTCCGACAGCCACCTGCCGGGATACGAGAACAGCCATGACGCGTTCCGCGAGCTGGGCATCGACCAGGTGATCTGCCTGTCGGTGAACGATGCCTTCGTGATGTATCAATGGGCCCAGACGCACGCCATCCGCAAGGTGTTCATGTTGCCGGACGGCAATGGTGAATTCACCCGCAAGATGGGCATGCTGGTCGATCGCAGCGGGCAGGGCATGGGGATGCGCAGCTGGCGTTATTCCATGCTGGTCAACGATGGCAAAATCGAAAAGCTGTTTGCCGAACCGGGATTCCAGGACAACCCTTCAGGGGTGCCTGTCAAAGTGTCGGGCGCCGACACGATGCTTGCCTGTCTCAGAACCTGCTGACCGCATCTTGCGGGATGCCGTCCGACGCGTCGCCCCCCAAGGCTGAAAGCCATGGGGCGTCGCCTGGTGCGGGACGCGCTGCCGCCGCCGGCTGACTGCCGGAACACGCCTTTTCCAAGATACCGCGACAGGAACGTGACCCTACAACGGACCGGGCCCCGCACCTGTTGCCGTGCAAGTCGTCATGGCAGGCCAGGCATTGGGCCTGTTTCGTGCGATGCGCGCCACGCTGCGCAAACAGGTCCAGCCCGGCCCTGTCCTTCATGTTTTCGTCATGTTTTCGTCATGCACGATTCAAGAACAATAGTGCAGTAACGCGCTCAATGTTTCCGATAATGAACAAGAAGATAAAAATAGGGCAAGAAATTGTCCAAATTATCAAAAGTTATTGATCTTCTTTAGCGTGTATCCTTAGGTATGGAGGTGTATCTCATAGTCGGTGGGGTTTGCCTCAAAAAAGCCATAATGTGGTTCGGGCAGCACTGGCTGATAGAGCGGAATCGTTGTTTTCGCGCTGATTGTAATTGTCGGACACTGGGGGGTGACGGACATGAACTTGAAGAAATTTGAAAGACCACGACACCGAAGCAGAAAAACCTCTGCTTAAAGGTGTCAATTTCGGGGCGACGTGTCGTCCCGAACAAACTGTTCAATGAACGACAGGAATATTTCCAATGAAGATCCTAGGATTTGCACTCGCCGGAACCACGGCGTTGGTCATGACAACTGCGGCTGCCGACCAGAACGAGGCCTTTCTTCTGCAGACGGGCAACAACCACAGCGCGCTGATCACCCAGTCGGGTGACAAGAACGATGCCGGCGCGGCAACACCCACGATGACGCAGGACGGTGAGAACAACCAGCTGGTTATCCTGCAGTCGGGCGATCGCAACCAGATCGGTCTTGAGGGTGGCGGCATCTACCAGGACAACCCTTATGACAACGGTTCGCTGATGCGGATCGGCATCACGCAGTCCTCGGACCGCAACGTCGTCGGGCAGGTCATGCAATCGACTGCCGATCAGAATGAGGCCGGCAGCGGAAACAGCTTCGACATCACCCAATCGGGATGGTGGGGTCGCAACCGCGTCGGTTATGTCAAGCAGATCCAGGCCGGCACCGGCAATAACCAGCTGGACGTGGAGCAGAGCGGCTGGAAAGACCGCCTTGAAACCGTGACCCAGACGTCCAACGTCGCAACCGGCACCCCCAACCGTATCACGGTGCGGATGAACGGTGTGGCCAACGGAACGGGCGGCCTTGGCTACTTTGCCTCCGAAACAGGTGCCGAATCCTCGACCCTGCGGCAGGGCAACATCAATCCCGCCAGCCAGGGCAACTCCATCACATTGAACGTGACCGGCGCAGGGAACGATTTCGGGGTGACGCAGAACGGCAATGACAACACTGTCGGTACGCTGAGCCTTGGCGGCGCGACGAACGATCTGGGCATTCTTCAGACGGGTGACGACAACACCGTGTCCATGGCCTCTGTCAGCGGCCTGCTGAATGTCATCGGCGTGAAGCAGATCGGCGACATCAACATGGCGTCGATGTCCGTCACAGGATCCTTCAACAAGCTTGGCGTCGCACAGATTGGCAACGGTAACGACGCAAATGTCACCGTATCGGGCCTGAACAACGGTCTGGCCCCGACCATCTGGGGCGTGGCCAACTGGTCCGGCGCGGCCCTGACCGTGGCCAGCGGCAATCCGCTGCTGGATCGCGGCATGGTCAAGCAGATGGGCGACTACAACGTCGCGTCCTTGACTGTCTCGGGCAACAGCAACGCCTTCGGCCTGCTGCAGAACGGTGACAACAACGCCATCACCGGCCTGCAGAACGGCAACTACAACCAGGCTGCCGTGGCACAGAACGGCAACAGCAATACCGCCAACTTCAGCCAGGTAGGCAACGGCAATTCGCTGGGCATTTCCCAGTAAGACCCCAGGCCGCGCCCTGATTTCCAGGGTGCGGCCGAAACCTCGCACCAACCAACAGACAGGAAAATTTTGATGAATATTGTAAAGATCGCACTCGCGGGCGGCACCGCCCTGACCCTCACGATGACCATGGCCATTGCGGATGACAACAACGCCTACCTGAAGCAGGTTCAAACCGGGTCAGGCTCTGGCACCAACGCGGCCCTGATCACGCAGAGCGGCTCTGGCAATGATGCAGGTTCTGCCAGCAAGAACGTGACCCAGACAGCAAAGTCCAATTCCGACAACACCCTCGATATCCAGCAGAGTGGCGACAACAACGACATCGGCCTGAACGGGTTCTCGCAACTGGCGGAATACGCGTCCTCGCCCTTCGGCAACAGCGCGACGATCACGCAGTCGTCCAACAACAACGTTGTGGGCAAGGTTGATCAGAAAAACCGTTTCGGCGGCGCGGTCGGTGCAACCGGCAACACCCTGACGATCCTGCAGGCAGGCGGCGGTGACAACGTCATCAACGAAGTCCTTCAGGACAAGCACAAGGGTGGTTCCGGGAACGTCGCCGACATCACCATGACCGGCACCAGCAACACCATCGCGTCCGTGATGCAGGCTGTGACGAAAAAGGCCGGCAACACCATGACTGTCACCATCTCGGGCAACAACAACGGCCGTGGTGCGCTGAGCGGGTCCGCCGCAGCCTCCGGTGCGACGACAAGCACGCTCAAGCAGGGCTTTGCCGATGTGAACAACGGCAACGCCGAGAAAGGCGACAACTCGCTGACCCTCGTCATCTCGGGTGCGGGCAACCAGTTCGGCGTCACGCAGCAAGGTTTCAGCAACACCGTCGGCACGCTGGATATCAGCGGCGCCAACAACCAGCTGGGCGCCCAGCAGGACGGCAGCCTGAACGTCATGACCGTGGCCGCCATCACCGGTGACGACAACAACATCGGCGTGAAGCAGGTGGGCACCTCGAACACTGCGGGTGTCACTGTCACCGGCAATGCGAACGCGTTCCTCGTGTCGCAGAACGGCGTGTCCAACACTGCGTCGGTCACTGTCACCGGCGACAACAACGGTGAAGGCAATGCGTTTGGCGGTTTCGCCGCATCGCTGGGCCTCAGCACGGGTCTGTTCGACCAGATGGGTGACGACAACGGTCTGACCTTCACCGCGAGCGGCAACATGAATGCCTTCGCCACCAAGCAGTCCGGTTCCGACAACACGATCAGCGGCAGCCAGACCGGCAACGCGAACCAGGTTGCCGTGCTGCAGGTCGGAAGCAGCAACATGGCCTCGTTCAGCCAGGCGGGCAACGGCAACAACGCCGCCATCTCGCAGTAAGCCAACATGACGCTGCGCCCTGATCCTCGGGGCGCAGCCATTTTTCTCTACCATGAAGGACGTTGTGACATGACATTCACGAAGATCGCACTTGCGGGGGGCACTGCCCTGACCCTGTCGATGACCATGGCCATCGCAGACGAGAACAAGGCCTATCTTGCGCAGACCGGTACAGAGAATAGTGCGCTGATCACACAGTCCGGCAGCTACAACCAGGCGGGCTCGGCCTTGGATGCCATGGTGCAGCGCGGCGATTCCGCAGTTGCGGGCTACAACTCGCTGACCATCACCCAGTCCAGCGACAACAACGAAATCGGCCTGACAAATGGCGGTGTCGATCAGCTCCATACTTTGCAGAGCGGAACCAGAAATCCCCGGAACGAGGCGACGCTGACCCAGTCCGGTGGTGGCAGCAATGTCATCGGTGGTGTTTCGCAGCACTCGAAGGGCGGACCGGGTACCGCAAACACCTCCAACGTCCTTACGGTGACGCAGGACGGAACGGCCAACACCTTGGCAAGTGTCGATCAAGTCGGCAAACCCAACGACAGCAACGTCGCAACGGTCACGATGTCGGGGACCGGCAGCAATATCGATCTGGTCCAGCAGGGCGTGAGCAACAGCGGCAGCGGCACGAACACGCTGACCATTGCGATGTCCGGGGCCGACAACGGCATCGGCGATTTCAGCGCAGGCGGTGCCGCCGCCCTGAGCGGCGCGACAGCGGCCAACTTTGTGCAGGCCATCGCCACCCGCACGACCGCGAACGTGATCATTTCCGGCACGAACAACCTTGTCGGAACCAAACAGTCCGGCCGGAACAACGCCGTGGGAACGCTTGAAGTTGGCGGCGCCGACAACCAGTTGGGTGTGCGCCAGGACGGCGCGTTCAACACCATGACCGTGGCAGCCATCACCGGCACTGGCAATAATGTAGGCGTCTCGCAGGTGGGTGACAGCAACCTTGCAAGCGTCGTCACGACGGGCGACCGGAACGCGTTCTATGTTGCGCAGAACGGGGTTTCGAACGAGGCATCGGTCACCATCGACGGCAATGACAACGGTCAGGCCAACAGCTTCACCGGTTTCGCGGCTTCGCTGGGTCTCAGCTCGGGTCTGTTCGACCAGGCGGGTGACGACAACGGTCTGACCTTCAGCGCGACCGGCAACATGAACGCCTTCGCCACCAAGCAGGACGGGGCCGACAATGCGATCACCGGCAGCCAGACCGGCGACATGAACCAGGTTGCCGTGCTGCAGGCCGGCGGCGCCAACATGGCCTCGTTCAGCCAGTCGGGCAACGGCAACAACGCCGCCATCTCGCAGTGAAACCGATCGCCTGCCCGGCATCACGCCGGGCAGGTTCATGGAAAACGAAAGACCCGGATGCGCCATCGCGATCCGGGTCTTTTTCTTGGCCTCATCCCCTGTGGGTCAGGGGGTCTTGGTCGTGTTGCGATAGGTCACGATGGGCCATTCGTTCTGCCGCAGGGCCGTCTTGGCAAGCCAGCCTGTCTCGGTGCCGAAAATCGCCCGGCACCATACCCCGTCCGACGCGCTGGTGCAGTAATCAAGCGTGATGACAAGCCCCTTGTCCAATATGCCGACCACCGGGGCATCGCGGCGCGGCTGGTTGCGCACGTTCAAGTTCACAAGGATCTCGACACGTCCCTTTGCGGGATCCTCGGCCGATGGCATCGGTGGGCTCAATGCCTCAGGGGAGGCGCAATCCTGCGTGAAGCCAAGGAAATAGCACTTGTGCCGCGCCAAGGCGTTCGAAATCGCGATGCTGGCGCCGTCGCCTTGGGCCCGTTCCACGATCAGGCCCTGACCGCTGTCTGACAGTGTTCCGGTGATCCTTTGCTGGTTCCCCCCCATCACGGCCAGTTCCAACTCGGCGGCATCAAGAAAACGGATCTGGCTGTTTTCGATGCGCCAGCGGCCCAGCCCCACAAGCGGGGTGCCGCAACCGGTCGCCTGGGCGTTCATCTGACTGTCCAGAACGATCCGGCATTCGGATGATCCGCTACGGAAAGCGGGGGCAAAGACAAACCATTCACCGGAAAAGGCCTTGACCAGTTCGTCCTGCGTTTGCGCCGTAGCGCCCGTTGCCGTCAACGCAGCGGCCGAAGCCGCAGCCAGAAGCGCGGTTGCCTTTTTCATGAACGCACCAGTCATTCCGTCCGGGTCCTTGATCCTGTCATCGTGTCTCGATCTTGCCAGCGCGAATGGTTCTTTCGACGCGCGCGAACACGACCCCGTCACGGCGCAGCACAAGTGTGGCCGCGATCTGTCCTTCGGGGCCGAGGGACAGTGTGTTCTGTGCGATGGTCCGTGTCTCGCCGGGGGTCAGGGTCAGTTCCTGTCCCTGCTGGCTGTTGACGCGCCCCGCCTGGTCGCTTTTCTCGATCGTCAGTTCTGCCTGCACGGGCACCTGTTCGATCCCTGTCACCAGTCCCGCGATGCGAAATCCCTCGGGCGTCTGATCGATCTCGATGCGGGCACTGGCGGGGACATCGCGCAGCCTGTCCGCCTCACCTGCCTGCGGTAGCGCCAAGAGGCCCGCGGCGAAGGTGGCGATGGCAAGAACGGATGAGCGCAGAACAGACATCCGCAGCCTCAGAACTGGGTTTGGGTAATCGTGACCGACCCGCCGTTCGAGATCACGACCGGACTGGTGCCGGCCGGTGCCAGGTTGTTTCCGATCGCCGTGTAGGACACGTTTGCCCCGGCACCGCTGACGGTCAGGCCGAACTGGTTGTTGTCGCCGATCTGGGTCAGGCTGCCCGAGGCACCTGCGCCGGTCACGCTCAGGTCTGCCAGGTTGCCATTGCCGGTCTGGCGAATGGCACCGCTGGACGCCAGAGGGGCCAGGGTCAGGGTGGCGCTGTTGTCGTTTCCGTCCTGTTTCATGTAGGCCAGCCCAAGGGCCGCGGCCATGCTGACGGTTGCATTGTTGCCGTCGCCCGATTGCAGGAAGGCCACTTGCCCGCCGTTGCCCATCATCAGGATCTGCCCGAAGTTGTCGGTGCCGTCCTGAAGTGCCGGTGTGCTGCTGGCAGCCGCATCAAAGTCACCGGCGACGGTCGCATTGGTCGCCTGTGTCTGGTCAACTTGCAGCGCGTTGTTTCCGGCGATGCCGAGCGGGCTGTTTTGCAGGATATAGATCTGGTTGCCATCTCCGGCAAAAGAGACCGAGCCGAGAAGGGACAGCAGCGCAGCGCATGGGACGGGGCGAATAAATGCTTTGATAACAGTCATAAAAAATCCTCTGACACTCTCCAAAGAGTAGCATGCGGTCTGCTGTATTGAAAACTAATTAATTACTTATGATTGTGTTGTTGGCGCGATTGTGTTCGCTTTGGCCCGCAAGATCGGGTGTATCCCCGACCTGCGTCTGCTGCGTATGGAATCCCCTGCTGAAAACGCAGACAAAGTTTGCAAATGGCGGGCATTGTTTCGCTTTTGCGAACAATGCCCGCCATGTTCGTATCTGTTATCCCACGACCTCATCCGGCAGGGGTGCGGCGGGCGGGGGCGGTGCGACCTGGCTGCTGACGCTTGGTGCGGCGCCGCCCGAGGCGGGCGACAAAAGCCGCTCGCTGACGCGCGGAAGCGCGCGGGGACGGGTCTGGACCGTGGCCGCAGGGTTCGCGGTCATCGGGCGGCCACGGACCTGCGCCGAGGCAGGGATCTCGTTGTCGTAAAGCTGCGCACGATACCCGGTCAGATATTGCTGGCCCTCTGCATCGTTTGCGAAAGACCAGATCCCGGCCTCTGCCCCTTCCGCAATCAGGGCCATCACAGCCTTTTCAATGGCTTGCTGCACGGCAATCTGGCGCGGCTCGTTGCTGGCGCGACCGACTTCGGCCTCAAGCAGTTCGTCCAGGGCGACATAGCTGAAGATGCTGCCGCGATCCGAATAGGAGGCCAGCGGCTTGCGCACGACGACATTGGCCAGAACCTCGCCGGTTGCGGTCGACACCGCGCGCAGGCTGACGGTGACCACGTCAAGCTTCCACTGGCGATCGCCGCCGATCCCCAGGTAACGCGCACCGGCGCCACCTGTCATGGTGTTGGTGTCATAGCCGATGATGCCGCCTTGCAGGATGATGCCCGCATGGGCCAGCGGTGCCAGGGCCGAAGGATCTATCGTGGTTTCGCCGCGATACTGGCGGCGCATCTCGGTCACGATGGTGCGTTCGCGTACCAGGGATTCCAGGTTCGACCGGTCCAGGACGGTGAACCAGCGCCGGTTTCCGGCATCCTGCAATGCGCCGATCAGGATCGGGGCGCCGCCCTGCGTCACGGCGCGCGACACCGATTGGATATTCTCGCGTTCGCGGTACTGGCCGGTCAGGTCCGGGAAGTCATAGACCGAAACCATGATGCGCTGCTTTGGTGGCGGCACCTCGCGCAGGGCACGATTCTGGGTGGTCAGATTGCCGACCGAGGCCATGTATTCGCTCTCGTAGGCTTCGGGCAGTGTACTGGTGCAGCCCGCGACCAAGGCCGCGCTGGTCAGAGTCATGGCGATCGCCTGCGCCTTCCGGCGCCAGGGGGTCTTGGTATCTGTCATATGCTTGCCTCAATGCATTGCGCCCGTTTTCGGGCGTCATATTTTTGAAAGAAGGATCAGCCTGCGGCTACAAGTTGCGGGACCACGATTTCGGTTACAGTCCCATCCAGAGAGTCGATGATGACCAGGCGAATGGAGTCGAGCGTGCGCTGGAATTCGACGGTGGTCGTGCCGAAGGTCACCAGGCCGCCATCCTGCGGGTTCTCGCCAAAGATCGCGTCCGTGACCTGGCTGGCCAGCGCCGACAGCAGGCGGCCTTCCAGCTGGCGCACGAAGAGGTCGGCGTTTGATGTGCTGGGCGTATCGATGCCGGTTCCGCTGAGGCCATCATTCGTTTCCGCATCGCGCGCAGTCGCCGAGCGCTGCGCATTGGCGATGGACAACAGATGCGACGAGTTCAGCGGGCTGCCCCCGAAAGAGGGGTTGATCGGCGTATAGACAAGGTCCTGCGCTACGGCGGCCTGTCCCAGCGCGGACAGGCTGGATGCCAGCAGCAGCCCGGCCGCGACCCGGCGCAACGGTCTGCCTTGTGCCTCTATGTCCCGTATCGTGATCATTGTGATCCTTCCTTCATGCTCGCGTTTCATCAGGCGGTGCGCATCTTTTTTCGTGCCGCGTTCCGGTGCCGGCGCATCCCTTGCGACCATCTGCAGCGTGTCGTTCAATGTCTCTGCTTCACGCCCATTAAAATCAACTTTGAGGAGATTTTATGTCAATTCCGCCTCATAACACTATGCTAAAGATAGATTTTTAGTGAATTGTGTTTTCTGGGGCACGGCTGGAAGGCGGCTGTTGTGCTGCCGAAAATCGCGTTTTTGGACTACCATTTGGTATAGTCGCGCCGTTAGCCACGTCATCTAGTGTCCAGGCCGCCATGATCGGCGAGGGGCAGTGAACAGCATCAAACGGCCACCAGGATCTTTTGCGTCGAAAGTTTCAGAAGATCGCAATCTTTGCTTGTTGGACCTGATTGCGCATCTGTGATCGGTCCCCGGAACGAAAGCGGGGTGCATCCGCGCTTGACGCCTTGTCGACCCTCGCAACATAAATGGGCAGCATCCGTTTCAGGGCCCTGCCGGGGTCTTGCGCCGCGCGCCGCAACATCGCCATCTCAAGGAAAGCCCTGCGCCCATGAAGATTTCCGCCGACAATCTGACATCCCTTGCCACCGCGATCCTGTCCCATGCCGGGGCAGATGCCGATGCGGCGCGCCGGGTGGCGACGCGCCTTGTGGGTGCCAATCTGACAGGGCATGACAGCCACGGTGTCGGCATGATCCCGGCCTATGTCGAGGGGGTCATGGCCGGTCAGCTGGACCCGGCGGCGCAGGCGCAGCTGGTGCGTGAAAACGGTCCCTTCCTTCTGGTGGACGGGCAACGGGGCTTTGGCCATATCATCGCCGAGCAGGCGATGGATATGGCGATCCAGCGGGCGAGGGAGAACCAGATCGCTGTCCTGTCGCTGCGCAACAGCTTTCACCTGGGGCGCTTGGCCGATTGGGGCGCAATGGCCGCCGAGGCCGGTTTCATCTGCATCATCTATGCGAATGTGCAGACGGCCCAGCCGCTTGTGGCGCCGTTCGGTGGAAGCGACGGGCGCTTCGTGACCAACCCCTATTGCACGGCGATCCCGGCCACGGACAAGAACCCGATGTTCCTGCTGGACATGGCGACCAGCACGATCGCCAAGGGCAAGGTGCGCGTGGCGCATCTGAGCGGCAAGACCGTGGCCGACGGCGCCTTGATAGATGCCGCAGGGCGGCCGACCAACGACCCTGCGGTGATGTTCGACAGCCCCCTTGGCGCGCTGACGACTTTCGGGGCGCACAAGGGCTTTGGCCTGGCGCTGCTGGGTGACATCCTGGGCGGATCCTTCAGCGGGGGCGGGGCCTTTGCGCCCGACCGGCAGGTGCCGTCGCGCATCATCAACAACATGATGGCGATCCTCATCGCCCCCGATGCCCTTGGTGCGGGCGCGGATTTCAACCGTGACATGGATGCATATACCGCCTGGGTGAAGGGCTCGCCGCCCGCGCCGGGGGTCGAGGCCGTGCAATTTCCCGGCGATCCCGAACGCGCCTGCGCGCAAGACCGTCAGGCAGGCGGCATTCCCGTTGATCCGGGCACATGGGGCCAGTTGCTGGACACGGCCCGCACAGCAGGGGTGCCGCAGGATCAGATCGACCGGTTCTCGGCGGCCTGAACCGTCGGGCGGCCTAACAGTAGCCTTCGACACCCAGCTTCTGATCGGCGGAATACCTGTCCCCATGGGCCCAGCCGATGGGCAGGATCCGTTCGATCCGGGTCATGATCTCATTGGTCATGGCAAAGGCGCTGCCCGCGGCGCAGTCTTGCAGATGTGCGGCCTTGCGTGTGCCGGGAATGGGGATCAGATGCGGGCCCCGCGCCAGGCACCAGGCTATGGCCAGGGCTGCGGGGGTGCAGCCAACCTCCTGCGCGAGGTCCCGGAAGGCTGCAATCTGACCAAGGTTATGGCTGAAGTTCGGCTCCAGGAAGCGGGGGTTCGGTATTCTGAAATCGCCCTTGGCAAAGCGGGCCGGGTCGGGCACCCGGTCGGTGAACATGCCCCGCCCGACGGGCGAGAACGGCACGAAGGCCACGCCAAGGTCCCGGCAGGCCTGGATCATGCCCAGCTCGGGCTGGCGGGTCCAGAGAGAGTATTCGCTTTGCACCGCATCCACAGGACCCACCGCCGCCGCACGGCGCAGCGAGGCGGGCGCGATTTCCGAAAAACCGATGCCGCCGATCTTGCCCTCGGCCTTGAAGGCCAGAAGCGTCTGCATCACCTCTTCGATAGGCACATCGGGGTCGCGCCGGTGAATGTAGTACAGATCGACGCAGTCGATCCCCAGCCGGGTCAGCGACGCCTCGAGTTGGGCGCGCAGATAATCGGGCTTGTTGTCGAAGGTTCGCTTGCCCGTGGACGGATCGCGCCGGATGCCGCCCTTGGTGGCGATGGTGAACAGATCCTGCCGCCCCTTCAGATAGCTGCCGATGATCGTTTCGGACTGGCCCATGCCATAGACATTCGCCGTATCGAGGAAATCCACACCCAGGTCCAGTGCTGCCGCCAGCGTGTCATGGGCTTCCGCCTCGGTGGTCGGGCCATAGGCGCCGCCGAAGCTCCAGCATCCCAGTCCGATCTCGGACACCATCCTGCCATCCTGGCGCAACTGGCGCTGTTTCACGTTTGCCTCTCCCTTTTGCGTCTCTTGTCCTGATGCAGGGCAGTCTAGCCGTCATCGCGGCGGATAACAGAACTTATGGTCGCCTTTTCGGGTCATCCTGATGTAAAATCAAAAGATAGCGCCGCGGCTCGGTCCCGGCGGAACGGATTTGACGAACAGATTGCACAGAGGGGATCATCGATGATGGGTGGGGATGAAGACAAGGTCGCCGGGCGCCTGAACGGCGAACAGATCGAACCTGACAAACCGGACAACATGCTGCTGCGCCTGCTCTACATGATCCTGATCGCGATCATGATCTCGCTGGCGCAAACCGTGCTGGGGGTGGCCACGCTGGTGCAATTCGTGGTGATGCTGGTCAACAACAATGAGCCGAACAAGCGGCTGGCCGATTTCGGCACCGACCTTGGCATCTGGGTCGCCAAGGCCGCGCGCTTTCAGACGGCGGCCAGCAACGTCAAGCCCTGGCCCTGGACCGAACTGGACTGATCCGCAGACCTGCGGATCATGCCCCCAGCAGGTCGGATACGGCCTGCCGCAACACGGCCTCGTCTGCGGGGTTCATCGCGGGATTGCCCGCGCGGTGGCCCCAGATCGACTCGATCGGGCGGAATTCGGCATTGGGCATCATCGCCGTCTCGATCGCGCTGTCCTCGGGCGTGAAATAGAGATCCGTGCGCGAGGGCATGATGATCGACCTTGCGGTGATCGCCCCCAACGCCTGTTGCAGGTCGCCCTTGTGGACGGGATTGTCCGAAATGTCGGATTGCATCCATGTGTCCAGGCTTGCCAGCAGGTCGTGGGCATCGCGGCGCAGGAAATTCGCCTCCCATGACCGCACCAGAAAATCCTCGAGCGAGGCATAGCCGACCTTCTCGTAAAGCTTCTCGCGATAGAAGGCCTGCGACATGGCCCAGCCGGCATAGACGCGCCCCATGGCCCGCAGGCCACGCGCGGGATGGGCGCTGAAATGATCGCCCATCCAATGCGGATCGCCCGTCAGCGTGGCGCGCACGCCTTCCAGGAAGACCTTGTTGTGAATGGATGTACGCGCCGATCCGCAGAGGGCGCAAATGCGGGCGACCTGATCGGGAAAGATCGCGCCCCAGTGCAGCGCCTGCTGTGCGCCCATCGACCAGCCATAGATCATCGCCAGCCGCTCGATCCCGAAAACCTCGGCCAGCAGGCGGCGCTGGGCATGGATGTTGTCCCAATGGGTGATCTGCGGAAAACGATCCGGGCCGAACGGGGCCCCGATATTCGAGGGCGATGTCGACAGCCCGTTGCCGAACATGTTGGGGATGATGATGAACCAATCGTTCGGATCCAGAACCCGGCCCGGCCCGATCAGCCATTCGGTGTCATGGTGCTGCGCGCCATAGGACGTGGGATAGAGGATCGCGTTCGACCTGTCCGCAGCCAGCTTTCCATAGGTCTTGTAGGCGATCCTGGCCCGTGGCAGGGTCACACCCCGTTGCAGGATGAGGTTCTCGATCTCGAAAATCTGGTAATCCGTCATCACCTGTGGACCTCGCGGGATGAAGTGCGTTTTGTTGCGGAGCATGCGGATCGTGATCCGTGTTCACAGAAGATGACAAGGAGGAACAAGGTGCAAGAGATCAAGGATCTGGAGGGACGCCGCGCGCTGGTCACGGGATCAGCCACAGGGCTGGGCCGTGCGATTGCCGTGAAACTGGCGCAACGCGGCGCAGATGTGATCGTGAACTACACGCGTTCGGCCGCCGAGGCAGAAGAGGCCGCGGACCTGTGCCGCGCGGCGGGGGCCGATGTGCAGCTCGTCCAGGCCTCTGTCGCCGATCCGGAGGGGTGCCGCGCGCTGGCCGAAGCCGCCGGGCGCTGGGGGCATCTGGATATCCTGGTCAACAACGCGGGCATCACCCGGCACGCGCGCGACCATTCCGATCTGGACGCGCTGTCAAAGGACGATTTCCTTGATGTCTACGCGGTCAACGTGGTGGGAGCCTATCTGGCGCTGCAGGCCACGAAGCCGCTGCTGGTTGCGGCCTATCAGGCCAGCGGGCGGGCCAGCACGGTGCTGAACACCTCGTCCATCGCGGGGGTCAAGGGGATCGGATCCTCGGTGGCCTATGCTGCATCGAAGGGGGCGTTGAACACGATGACCCTGTCACTGGCCCGCGCGCTGGCACCTGCGATCCGGGTCAATGCGATCTGTCCGGGGTTCATCGGCACCCGCTGGTTCAAGGATGCGCTGGACGAGGACGGGTTTGCCGCCAAACTGCGCAGCGTCGAGAACCTTGCGCCGCTGGCCGTGGCCTCGGAGCCCGAGGATATCGCCGACACCGCGCTCTTTTTCCTGTCGGACGCATCGCGCCATGTGACGGGCGAGCTGCTTCTGGTGGATGCGGGCATGCACCTGGGCAAACCCCGCGTCTGAGCGGGGCAGAACAGGCAGGCCGTGGCGCATCGCTGCGCCGGCCTGCCGCAGCCTTGTCACGACGTCAGCTCATAGGCGCGTTCGCCATGCACCGACAGGTCCAGCCCGTTGGTCTCGGTCTCGCGGTTCACGCGCAGCGGCGTGACCAGTGCCACGATGCGGATCAGCACATAGGTCACCACCACCGTGTAGACGCCCACGATCACCAGTCCGCCGACCTGCGGCAACCACGCACCATGGCCAAAGACGGCGATCATCAGCGTGCCGAAGATCCCGCCCAGCCCGTGCACGGCAAAGACATCCAGTGTGTCGTCGATACGGGTATGGTTCTTGATGAACAGAACCGCCTCCTGGCAGATGATGCCCGCGATGGTCCCGATCACCAGCGCCTCAAGCGGGCCGACATCCCCCGCCGCCGGCGTGATCGAGGCCAGGCCCGCAATCGTGCCCGTGACCATGCTGACCAGCGAGGAACGGCCAAACTTGATGCGTTCCCACAGCGCCCAGCTGAGCGATGCCGCCGCGGCCGAGATATGCGTGACCAGGATCGCCATGGCCGCCGATCCGTTCGCCGCCAGCGCAGATCCGCCGTTGAAGCCGAACCAGCCCACCCACAGCATCGCGGCGCCGATCGCCACATAGCCCGGATTGTGTGGCGGCGTGGTCTTGTTCAGGCGCGGTCCCAGCAGCAGCGCAAGCACGAGCGCGGCCAGGCCTGCGGTTTCATGCACCACGATGCCGCCCGCAAAATCCTTCACGCCGTTTTCGCCAAAGATCCCGCCCGCCGACAGGAAGCCGCCGCCCCAGATCCAGTGGGTGACCGGCGCATAGACCAGCAGCATCCACAGCGCCGAGAACAGCAGCACGAAGCCAAAGCCGATCCGTTCCACATAGGCACCAACGATCAGGGCCGGCGTGATGACCGCAAAGGTCATCTGGAAGGTAACAAAGGCCACCTCGGGGATCGTGCCGAAAGCATCCTCGCCGGTCAGACCGATCAGCATGGCGCGTCCCAGCCCGCCCCAATAGGGGTTGTCGGTGCCGAAGGCGATGGAATAGCCCGCGATCAGCCACAGGATGCTCATCAGGGCGGCAATCGCAAAGCAGTGCATGAACACGCTCAGCACGTTGCGTGCGCGGACAAGGCCGCCATAAAAAAGGGCAAGCCCCGGTAGTGTCATGAACAAAACCAGTGCAGTTGCGACCATGACCCATGCGGTATCGGCACCGTTCATCGTTTTCTCCCTTGCCGTGACTTGTGTTGCGCGGGTCAGAGCGGCTGAAAGGTGCTTTGAATAGAGGCAAATGCCGAAATAACTGCCTTAATGGTGGTCAGTTTTTAAAGTGACTAATAATTAGCCGCTTATTTCCGGATATGCCCGCCATTTTGGCGCATTTGTGACGGTGGTGATTTCGCGCCCATCCGGGCGCGACTCGCGCCGGGTTTGACTGGCCTATGCCTTGCGGCGCCACCATTCCGCGGGCTTGACCCGTTTGCCGCGCCCGCGATCCAGCCAGAGCGCCAGCTTGCGCAGGGGCGACAGCGCAAGCCGCCGCCACAGCCTGTGCCGCAGCTTGCCGAAATCGCGGTTGAAGGGGCAGACCCGCAGGCAGATCGCACAATCCGACGCCTGGCTGGCCCAGAACCCAAAGCAGCGCTCTGCGTCCGATGTCCATTTGCGTACCCCCCGGATGGCCGAGAGGCCGCGCTGCTCATCCGTCGGCGGCCCGTAGGGCAGGGCCTTGACCGGACAGGCATCGGCGCATTTGGTGCAGATCGCGCAGAATTCGGCCACGCCCAGCTTGCGCGGGCGGTCATGATCCAGCGGAAGGTTGGTGTAGATCTTTGAAAACCGCAACCGTGGGCCGTAGGCGGGGGTGATCACCATCTGATTGCGGGCATATTCACCCAATCCCGCCTGCAACGCATAGGGGATGACCAGCCCGGTGTCGTTCATCGAAGCGACAGCCTCGTAGCCAAGGTTGCGGATATAGGCGGCGATTTGTGTCACGATCGCGGCCTCCTCGCTATAGGCGCGCCCGGTGGCTGCGCCCGCCAGGGCCGACGGGTAGGTGGCGACAAGGTCCGCGTCCATCTGGTGACCCAGCACGATCACGTTGCAGATGCCCTCTGGCAGGTCGTTGGGGGCCTCGCTCATGTCGCGGGTATCGACGCGGGTCGCATATTGCCAACGTTCATCCAGCGGCGTGATCCCGCAAAGGTCCGCGCCGAAAAACCGGGCGACACGCTTGATCTCGTCGCTCATGCGGCCGGGGTCGTCGATGGCCAAGGCCTCGGGCGCCACGGGGGTGTCGGGCCGGATCGCCGCCTGGAACCCTTCGCGGATCCCGTCGGCGACGCCGCGCGCCGACAGCACGTCCGACACCAGCCATGCCGCATTGCGCAGCGCGAAATCGCGGTGCTGGAACCCGTCGCCACGGCGCGGGGCGGCCTCGATCCGGTAGGAGGCAAAGAAGCGATCCGTCTTTTCGCTGCGGATGCGGCTGTCCCAGAAGGCGCGGGTGAAGATGTCGTTGCGCTGGCGGAACGGTTCGAAATCCCCGGTCACCTCGATCCCTGCAAGGGCATCGTCTGGGTGGCTATTCGGTCTGGGTTCGGGCGGTGTCATGCGCGAAACGCTAGGCTGCGCGGCCGGGTCTGTCCAGCTTTGTCGCCTAGAGGCCGACCGTTCCGATGAACAGCAGGCCAAGCCCCAGCAGGAACAGGGTTTCCACAAGGATGATCGCGCCATAGGAGGGGCGGACCCTTGCGATTTCGGCCAGACTGGTGCGCACCCCAAGCGCCGAGATCGCCACGACAAGGCACCAGCGCGAGGCATCGGCCGCGACCGACATGACAGCCTGCGGCACCAGCCCGGTATTGCCCATCACCGCCAGCCCCACGAACATCACCAGGAACCAGGGCAATTGCAGTCGCGCGCTTTGCGCATGGCGGAAGCTGAGCATCACCACCAGCATGACCACCGGCAGAAGCGCCACCCGCAGCATCTTGACGAAAGTGGCGATCACGCCCGCCTCTTCGCTGATGGAATAGCCCGCGCCCACGACCTGCGCGACATCATGGATCGTGGCCCCGATCAGAAAGCCGCTTTCGACATGCGACAGGCCGAGGGCGGTGAACAGGATCGGATAGGCGATCATCGCCACCGTCGACAGGATGGTGACGGCGATGACCACGAACAGCGTGTCTGTCTCACGCTCGGGCCGGTGCGGCAGGACCGACGCGATGGCCAGCGCCGCCGATGCGCCGCAGATGGCGACCGATCCGCCGGCCAGCATGCCGAAGGCCATGCGCCGCCCCAGCAGCCGTGCCATGACCGCGCCACAGCCCAGTGTCGCGATCACGAAGCCGATCACGGCAAGGGCAGGGACCGCGCCCACGGTTTCGATGTCACCAACGGTCAGGCGCAGGCCCAGAAGGCCCACGCCCAGGCGCAGCAGCGTCTTGGCCGCGAAATCCAGACCCGGCGCACAGGTCGGGTCCGAGGACAGGAAATGAAAGGCCATGCCGATCAGCAGCGCGAACAGCATCACCGGCGCGCCATAGTGTTCGGACAGAAAGGCCGAGGCGGCCGCGATCAGCGCGGCCACCATCACCCCGCGCGCATGGCTGCGCCACAGCGTTCCCGCCTGTCCCATCGTTCCCGTCATTCCTGTCATGGTGCCGGATCAGGGCGCGACCCAGCGATCGGCAAAGTCGAAGGCCTTGTCATAGCCGAACAGCGCCACGGCGCCCCCGGTGTGCAAAAAGACCACGCGTTCGCCCTTCTTGAAATGACCCTTGCGGACCAGATCGATGAAGCCAGCGGCCCCCTTGGCGGAATAGACCGGGTCCAGCAGGATGCCTTCCAGTTCGGCGAACATGCGGATCGCGGCCAGCCCGTCCTCGGTGGGAATGCCATAGCCCTGGCCCACGTAATCGGTGTTGGCGACCACATCCTCGCGCGCGACCACGCCGGGGCAGCCCAGTTTCTCGGCTGTCTTGACCGCCAGGTTATAGACGTTTTCCTCCTGCTTGGCCTTGGGCGCGCGCACGCCGATGCCCAGCAGCGGAATGCCCGCATTCATCGCCTTCAGCCCGGTGATCAGGCCTGCCTGCGTGCCGGCGCTGCCGGTCGCATGCACGATGTGATCCACCTGCAGGCCACGGTCGTTGAACTGCGACAGCATCTCGAAGGCGCAGTTGACATAGCCCAGCGCGCCGGTGGGGTTCGATCCGCCGCCGGGAATGGTATAGACCTTGCGGCCTTCGGCGCGGAAACGGTCGGCCACGGCTTCCATCTCGGCGTTCATGTCGCCGCCGGCGGGGCGCTTTTCGGTCGTCGCGCCGTGCATGTGATCCAGCAGCACGTTGCCGTTGTTGTTGTAGTTGCTGTCGTTCGACCCGGTGCGGTCCTCCAGAAGGATATGGCAGGCCATCCCCATCTTGGCCGCGAAGGCGGCGGTCTGGCGGGCGTGGTTCGACTGTGTCGCGCCTTGCGTCATCACCATGTCCGCGCCCTGAAGTTCGGCCTCGGCCATCAGGAATTCCAGCTTGCGGGTCTTGTTGCCGCCCGTTGACAGGCCGGTGCAGTCGTCCCGCTTGATCCAGATCTCGGGGCCGCCCAGTTCGGCGCTCAGCCGGTCAAGGCGCTCCAGCGGCGTGGGCAGATGAGCAAGAAAGCGGCGGGGATAACGGGCGAGATGCATGGGGCAAGCCTTTCATGTTGCGTCAACAGACTTATAGGTGGTGATTTCCGGCAAATCGAATGCGAATATCGCAAGACAAGATGCGTGATTTGCAAGTTATGCGCTCTGGCGCTATCAGTTCGTCATGCATCACGATTGGCTCGAAGACATCCTTGCCGTGCTCGATGCCGGGTCATTCGCCCGCGCGGCTGAGCAGCGCAACATCACGCAATCGGCTTTCACCCGCCGTATCCGCGCGATCGAGGATGGATTGGGCACGCCACTGTTCGACCGGCGGCGCAAGCCTGTCGTGCTTCTGCCCGCCCTGCGGAGCCAGGAAGGCGCGTTGCGCCGCCTGGGCCAGGACACGCGCGACTTGCGGCGCGCCCTGCGCGCTGCGGCCCGTGGCGAGGGGCGCATCGTGACGCTGGCCTGCCAGCATGCGATCACGGCCACGATCTCGCCTGGGCTGGTGCAGCGGTTGACCGAATTGGGATGGTCCTCGGTCCGGGTGCGGTCGGGCAACCGTGACGAATGCCTGCTGCAACTGATCTCGGGCGCGGCCGATCTGGTGGTGACCTATGACTATCCCGATCCTGCCGATACGCTGGAACCGCCAGGCCTGATCGCGCGGCGCATCGGCCGCGAGACGCTGACCCCGGTCTGCCTGCCCGAGGTCGCGGCCGCGCTGGGCGATGACCTGCCCGTGATCAGCTATCCGCCCGAGGTGTTCCTGGGCGAACTGGTCGAACGGCATCTGTGGACAGACCTGCCGCCGGGGCGCAGCATCACCCGCCGCGCCGAGACGGCCTTGACGCTGGCCGCCTATCACTATGCGCTGAACGGGATCGGGATCGCCTGGCTGCCCTTGTCGCTGGTCAAGGCGGATCTGGATGCGGGCCGGCTGGTCCGGCCTCTGGATGCAGGTCCCGATCACGCGCTGGATGTCCGGCTGATCCGCCTGGCCGACGGGGGCGACGCCGGCACGCTGCAAGCCTGGGAGGCGCTGGTGATGGCGGCGGAACGGCGCGGGGCAGGGGTTTAGAACGCATCCCAGATCATGCGGCCCATGTCGTCCAGCCTTTCTGTCGAACAGAACAGCGAGATCGTCAGGTTCGCCGTCCATCGGTCGCCACCCATGCGCACAAGCGTGCCATTGGCCAGCTCGTCGCGGATCGAGAATTCCGGCAGCCATGCCACACCGGCCCCCGCCAGCGTGCGCCGCTTGAGGGCTTCGGCCAGCGCATCCATGTAGCGGATCGACAGGGCCGTGCCGCGATTGCCGATGGTGCGGTCGACCACGGTGCCAAGGAATGTATTGGGATCATAGCTGAGGTAGGGCACCGCAATGTCCCCATCGCCCAGCAGCCGCCAGCCGTGCCGTGCCGCGGCATCGTGCAG
Source organism: Seohaeicola sp. (assembly GCF_048006315.1). Taxonomy (GTDB): domain Bacteria; phylum Pseudomonadota; class Alphaproteobacteria; order Rhodobacterales; family Rhodobacteraceae; genus Seohaeicola. The sequence continues at coordinate 3,303,345 of NZ_CP180350.1, forward strand.
CGCCACGGGGATCAGCCGCTCGGTGCAGATGTCCTTTCGCACGAACCGGGTCTCGTCAAGGATCGGGGCCACGTCCTGATGCCGGTAGTACAGCAGGAATTCGCAGGCCCCTTCGGTCAGCAACTGGCAACAGGCGGTCAGCGTGTCCGACAGCACGCGGGTGCGCAATTCCGGATAGCGGGTTTCGAATTCCGCCAGCCGGGGTTGCAGATAGTTGACCGAGATGGCGTGCAGCGCGGCAAACCGCTGGAACGAGGCATTGCCGCGCTCGGCCTCGCGGATCGCCTGACGCGTATCGGTCAGCTGCGCCATGGTCTGCTGGGCGATGGGCAGGAACTGGCGCCCCGCCTCGGACAGTTGCACCGGGTATGTGGCCCGGTCGATCAGTGGCACCCCGATCCAGTTTTCCAGCGACCGGATGCGCCGGCTGAAGGCGGATTGGGTGATGTTTCGTTCTTCCGCGGCGCGGGTGAAATTCAGCGTTCGCCCCAGGCAGACGAAATCGGCAAGCCAGTTGATGTCCATGACGCCCCCCTTGCGCGGCCATGCTAGGCAGGCGTGATTTGTCATGCAAGATCGGAATAGTTTGATGTTTCATTTGAATTGGCCTGATCCAAGCCCGCGGGCTTAGCATTCGGGTGTCCCCAGCCGTGGCCTTGCGCCGAATCATCCGGGACCCTGACACAAACGTCCAAGAAGGCCGGACAAGCGGCCTCGCGATCCCAACGACAAGGAGTATGAAATGACTTTTTCCTGGAAAACCGTTCTTCCGGCCGCTGGCCTGGTCGCGGCGGCCTCTGTCGCGGCGCAGGCTGCCGACACCACCATCCGCCTGTCCACCTATGTGAACGAATCCGATATCCGCTATGAAGGCTTCGTGCATTTCGCCAATCTGGTCGCCGAAAAGACCGGCGGCAGCGTCGAGGTGCAGATCTTCCCCTCTGCCACCCTGCACGGCTGGTCCGAAGGTGTCGACGCGCTGCAGGGCGGCGTGTCCGACATCAGCTGGATCCCTGCCGATGAACGCCTGCCCTGCTACCGTGTCACCTCGCTTTATCCTGCGGCCATCGACCTTGAAAACCAGGTCGCCATGGACGCTGCCTATGCCGAGCTGATCCGCGACGAGGCGGCGAATGTGGGCCTCGTGCCGCTGTTCAACTCGAACTATTCCTACGATCAGGAATGGTGGTTCGAAGAGCCCATCGCCGATCTGGGCGATCTTCAGGGCAAGCAGGTGCGGTCCATCGGGCCGCTGGTCAGCATGATGATCGAGACCTGGGGCGGCGCGCCGGTCTTCGTGGCCCCCAAGGAAGTGTTCCAGTCCGCCGAGCGTGGCGTGGTCGACGGGATCAACATGGGTGTTGCCACCTATTCCAGCTGGCAGCTCTGGAGCGTGATGCCCTATATGGTCAACGCCAGCCTCTTCTATGGCAACATCCAGTACATGATGAACAAGTCCAAGTTCGACAGCCTGACCCCCGATCAGCAGGCCGCCGTCACCGCCGCCGCGCGCGAGACCGAGGAATGGCTGAAGCCCCGCTACGAGGATTGGGTCGATCAGCGCGTCGGCAATGCCGTGATGAAGGGCGGCGGCGCCGCTGTCGCCATCAGCGAGGACAAGCGGATGGAGCTGATCAACAGCGTGCAGGGCAAGTGGAACGAGACGGTGCAGGCCGCTTGCGGTGCGGAACTGGCGGGCTCGGTTCTGTCGCTTTTCGCCGACAACGCGCCCTGATCATCATCGCGATGTCTTCCGCCCGGCCCCGTGCCGGGCGGGGGCATGACTGGCAAGGAAACGTGACATGCAAACGGGACTGGACCGCCTGATCGCGGTGGTGGAACGGCTTGTCGTCTGGCTGGCGGCCGGCGGCGCGCTGATCGTCCTGATCCAGATGGTCTGGATCAGCTACGGTGTCTTCACGCGCTATGCGCTGAACGCGCCGGACCGGATGGTGACCGAGGCGACAGCACTTCTGCTGTTTCCCGTGGCCTTTGCGGGCCTTGCCTATGCCATGCGCGAAGATGCCTATCCCAAGGTCACCATGCTGACGGACCGTTTGCCGCCCATGGGGCGCAAGCTGGTCGGCATCCTGAACCTGTCGCTGATGACGGGGGTGGGGCTGTTCTTTTCGCTGGCAGGCATCCGGGCCACGCAAAGCGCGTTCAACTCGGGCGCCTCTTCCGAGATCCTTCTGTGGCCGCGCTGGATGTTCTGGGCACCCGGGGCCACCTCGCTCATCGTCTTTTCGCTTTACGCGGCGCTGCTGCTGACGCGGCTGATCCGCACCCCGGCGCAGGAGGTCTGAGCCATGGAATGGTATGAGGTTGGTCTTGGCCTTCTGGGGCTGCTGATGCTGCTGATCGGTATCGGCCTGCCCATTCCATTCGCGCTGGCGGCAGCCTCGTTGCCGTTCCTCTGGCAGATCCAGAGCTTCGAGACATCGCTCGTATCTTCGCAGCTAAAGCTCTGGGGCGTCTGGATCGATTATATCCTGCTGGCGGTGCCGCTGTTCGTCTTCCTGGGCGAATTGATCGGCAAGTCCAATATCGGCCCCAATCTCTACCAGTTCCTGCATCAGGGCTTTCGGCTGCGCGGGTCCGCCGCCTATGGCTCGATCGGGGCCTGCGCCGGTTTCGGCGCGGTCTGCGGGTCCTCGATGGTGGGATCGCTGACGATCGGCGGCGTGGCGCTGCCGGAAATGCTGCGACTGGGCTATGGCAAGGAACTGTCCTCGGGCGTGCTGGCCGCGGGTGGCACCCTGTCGGTGCTGCTGCCGCCCAGCCTGATCCTGCTGTTCTACGGGATCGTCACGGACCAGAGCATCGGTGATCTGTTCATAGCGGGCGTCATTCCCGGCCTGATCCTCGTGACGCTGTTCTGCGTGGTGGTGATGATCTGGGGCGTGATGCGCCCCGATGACATCCCCGCACAGGAACAGGCGGTGCGCATGGGCCTGTTCCAGATCGCCGCCACCGTGGGCCCCATCGCCCTGATCGGCCTGGTGATCACGGTCGCGATCTACGCGGGCATCGCCACGCCGACCGAGGCCGCGGCCGTCGCGGCCCTGCTGACGGTGATCCTGGCGTTCGGCGTGGGTGGTCTGCGCTGGGCGGGTTTTTACGATGCGCTGCTCGCGACGATGCGGACCATGGGCTATCTGGGCCTGCTGCTGTCGGCGGGGACGCTGTTCGGCTTCGTGCTGACCTACTACAGGGTCCCTTACGAATTCACGCAGTTCTTCCTTGGCTTCGATCTGTCGCCCTATGTCGTTCTGACCATCGTGCTGATCTTCTACATCGTGCTGGGGATGTTCCTTGAACCTGTGTCGATGACCTTCATCACGCTGCCCACGATCTTTCCGCTGATGGCGGCGGCCGGGTTTGACCTGATCTGGTTCGGTGTCGTCTACACCATCACGATGGAGATCGCGGTGCTGACGCCGCCCGTGGGGCTGAACCTCTACGTGATTCAGGGCATCAGCCGGGGGCAGGTGTCGATCGGGCAGGTCATCACCGGCTGTCTCCCCTTCATCGCGGCCCTTGTCGTCCTGATCTTCGTTCTGATCCTTTTCCCGGAGACCGCCCTGTGGCTGCCCGAACAGATGAAGTGACGCGCGCGGACGGTTCGACCTATCGCCGTGCCGGTGCGGGACCCGCGCTGGTCCTGGTGCATGGCTACCTTGGGGGGGCGGCGCAATGGCAGCATGAATTCGCGCGCCTGTCGGACCGGTTCGACGTGATCGCCCTTGATCTGCCGGGCTATGGCGATGCGGCCAGGGCGGGCTGCATCGACCGGATCGACGGCTTCGCCGCCCATATGGCGGGTCTGGTGGACGAACTGGGGCTGACCCGCTTCCACCTTCTGGGTCATTCCATGGGCGGTATGATCGTGCAGGAATTCGCCGCGCGCCATGCTGCCCGGATCGACAGGCTGATCCTTTACGGCACCGGGCCGCTGGGGCTGATGCCCGACCGGTTCGAGCCGCTGGACGTGTCGCGCAAAAGGCTGGCCGAGGATGGCGTCGCCCGCACGATCCGCCGCATCGGATCGACATGGTTCCGCGACGGATCTGCCGCGCCGGGGTTCGAGCTGGTGGCCAGCCTTGGCGCGCAGGCCAGCGAAAGTGCCGCGCAAGCCGGGCTTGAGGCCATGAGCCGCTGGGACGGGCGCGCAGCGCTTGCGGGATTGTCGATGCCCGCGCTGGTGCTGTGGGGCGATGGCGATCAATCCTATCGCTGGCCCCAGGTCGAGGCGCTGTGGCGTGGCCTGCCCGACAGCCAGCTTGCGGTCATCCCGGGCACGGCCCATGCCGCGCATCTGGAAAAATCCGCCCTGTTCCAGACGATCGTCACGGATTTCCTGCAACCCGCCTAAGTGGGGCGCAGCGCCTGACCGGGCTGGTCCTTCCGTCACGGGTTGCACGCAGGGCATTCGCCCGGATCTGCCATGGTCTTGCCGTCGGGTCGGGGCACGGGGCGGGTTGTGCCGCAGGCCGTGCAGCCATGCACCTCATGCGCGATCAGCAGGCTCGGGCCGCCGCACCAGCTGCAGGGCAGGCCCGGCACCGTGCCCAGCCGCCCCCAGCCCGGCGCACCACAGCCGTCGCAGCGGCAGGCCAGCCTCTCTGCCAGCCGCAGGCCCAGCCTTGCGATCATCGACATGCGGCGCGGGTTCATATGGGCGCGCATGTCGGTCTGCAGCACGGCCTTGCCGACAGGGCTGGCTTTGCAGGCCGCGACGATGGCGGCGGCAAGTTCGGACAACCCGGTCAAACCCTTGGCGACGGGCCCGCGCACATCCCCCGCAGGGGATACGATCAATGCGGTTTCTGGAAAGCCCATGCGCGTCAGCAGGGGGGCCGCCTGATCCATGTCGGCAACCTCTGCCCGGTCATAAGCGGGCCGGTCATCGCCCAGACGTTCGATGATCTCATGGCCTTGGTCCGCGTCGCGCCACATCAGGATCTCAAGGCCCGCCGCCATGAAAGGCACCGCGGGATGGGGGCCGTAGGCGCCTTCGCTGGCCAGTCCCACGGGCAATCCCGTCACGGCCAGCGCGGCCGCGATCTTGGCCCTTGCCGCGTCTTCCATGCTGCCGGCGCGGGGTGTCTCGGCGCTGAAGGTGCCGAAGCTGTCCGTGTTCAGCCCGTCGGGCACGATCAGCCTGACCGACAATCGGTCAAAGGCCGGCGCAAGCGCGCGCTCTTTGCCGTGCATCGTGCCCAAGGCGACACGCGCCGGCAGGCTGCCGGCGCGGCTTTGCGGATCGGTGGTCTTGCCGGTTGTCATGCGCCGATCAAGGCCTCCGCCAGCGCGATCCACAGCGGGATCGACAGGATCGCAACCGGCGTGCCCAGCCCGGTGGATGTGCCGACATAGGCCGATGGATTGGCCTCGGGCAGGGCGGCGCGCAGGGTCGGCGGCCCCGAGATGTCGGAACTCGACGAGGCCATGACCGCCAGCAGCACCACGCCCCCGGCAGAAAAGCCGGTCAGGTGATGCGCGATCAAACCGATGCCGAAGCCGATCAGGCCATGCACAAGGGGGGCCGCCAGACCGTAGAGCACATAGACATGGGCGACCTTGCGCAGATCCGCCAGCCGTGACCATGCCTCCATGCCCATCACCAGCATGAGCAGCGACAGCAGCCCCCGGAACAGCGGCTCGTAAAAGCTGGCATAGACCGCATCTGGCCGCGCCAGAAGCCCCAGCCCCAACCCCAGCAGCAGCGCCGAGATCGCGGGGCTTTTCAGCGTATCGACGAGGATCTCGCGCACGATCTCGCCATGCCCCGCGCCGCCGGTCTGCCCCATGGTCACTGTCGCCGCACCGCCTTGCGGCATGACCGAACGGGCGGACTTGCGTTCCGCGCTCATCCGGGCCAGCAGGATCGCAGTCAGCAGTGCGGCGATATCCATGAACGGGTAAAGCGCGCCGATGAAACCCTCATAGGCCATGCCGGCCCCGTCCAGCATCGCCATCCCCGCCGCCAGGGTCGAGGCCGAGACAGCCCCGAACAGACCAGCGGTCGCCATGCCATCCATCTCGGATACCTGCGATTGCCGCAGCAGGACCATCCGCCCCAGCAGCACGATCACGATCCCCGCCAGCGCCGCTCCGATGGCCGGAACCGCCAGCGACACCAGATCGGCCTCGCGTACCGCGATGCCCGCGCCCAGCCCGACCTTCATCAGCAGCAGCAGAACGATCAGCTTGTAGGCAGGCTCGGGCACTTCAAGGCGGCTGCCAAGTGCGGCCAGCACCATGCCCCCGATCAGGAAGGCGAGGGTGGGTTGCTGGATCTGGGTCAGGATGGTTGTGGCGATAGCGATGATCGGGTCCATGTGGGCGGTCTCCTGAAAGGGTGTGCCCGGCTTTTGCAGCAGTTTGTGAAGAATATAAAATATATAGTTTTTTATCTAACGTTCTTTTTTGTAAATGAATAAACCTGCGCCGTCCGTTGGATCGAGGCTTGAGATGCACAGGCGCGCCAACTAGCGTTCCGGCATGTCGGACAGCGCCCTGATTTGAAGGATCTGAGAATGGCCAAGACGAACGAGAACCCGATCTGGTCCCATGTGGATGCCAAGCGTGACGCCTTCATCGGATTGGCCGATCGCGTGTTCGACATGCCGGAAATCGCCTATACAGAGGTCCGGTCCTGCGCCGAACACACGGCCATGCTGCAGGCCGAAGGTTTCCGGGTCACGCAAGGCGTGGCGGGAATTCCCACTGCTGTTCTCGGCGAGGCGGGGCAGGGCGGGCCGGTGATCGCGATCCTCGGGGAATATGACGCGCTTCCCGGTCTCAGCCAGCAGCCCGGCCTGGCCGAACCCAGGATGATCGATCCTTCGGGTTTCGGGCATGGCTGCGGGCACAACCTGCTGGGGTCCGCCGCGATGCTGGCGGCCACGGCGATCAAGGACTGGTTGGCCGCCGAAGGCATCGCGGGGCGCGTGCGCTACTATGGCTGTCCCGCCGAAGAGGGGGGCGGCCAAGACCTACATGGTGCGCGACGGGTTGTTTGACGATGTCGATCTGGCGATCACCTGGCATCCGGCCAGTTTCAACGGTGTCGACGATGCGCGGTCGCTGGCCAACACGCGGATCGATTTCACCTTCACCGGCAAGGCGGCCCATGCCGCCGCGGCGCCGGAACTGGGGCGTTCGGCGCTGGATGCGGTCGAATTGATGAACATCGGCGTCAATTACATGCGCGAGCACATGCCGGATGATGCGCGTGTGCATTATGCCTATCTGGATGTGGGTGGCTCTGCGCCCAACGTGGTGCAGGCCAAGGCGACGGTGCGCCAACTGATCCGCGCGCGCGACCTCAAGGGGCTGGCCGATCTGGTGGCCCGCGTGCGCGCGATCGCCGATGGCGCCGCGCTGATGTCGGGGACCAAGGTCGCCTCGCAAGTGTTTTCGGCCGTGTCGAACCTTGTGGGCAACCGCCCCCTGGAAGAGGCGATGCAGGCCGCCTTCGACAGTCTTGGCCCGGTGCCCTTCGATGAAAGCGATCTGGCCTTTGCCCGCGAGATCCGCGCGACACTCACGCCCGAGGATATCGCGGATGTGTTCCAACGCCTGAGCATGAAGCCCGATTACGATCTGGCGCTGTGCGATTTCATCGCCCCGCTGGACCGCCCCTTTGCGGGGGGGATGGGTTCGACAGATGTGGGCGATGTCAGCTGGGCCGTGCCCACGGTGCAGGCGCGGGTGGCGACCGCCGCGATGGGCACGCCGCTGCACACATGGCAGCAGACCGCGCAGGGCAAGGCGCCCTTTGCCCACAAGGGCATGGTCCATGCGGCCAAGGTGATGGCGGCCACGGCACGGGCGGCACTTCTGGATGACCGTCTGCGGGCTGCGGCGAAGAAGGCGCATCAGGATCACCTTGCGGCCTTCCCCTATGCCTGCCCGATCCCTGCGGAAACCCGCCCGCCGATTGCTGCCGAATAGGCTGGGCCGTGTAGAGGCGCGGCAGGGGTAATGCCGCGCCTTGATCCACGTCATGGCCGGGCGCGCCCTGCCGTGATCTCTGGGGCGGGTCCACTGCAACCCGATGGCGCATGAAACCCATTCTCGGCATAGCCCTGCTTCTGCTGATCCTTGCGGGCACCGGCCTTGGCGCGCTGCGCCTGCTGGATCACCGGGACGACCGCGCGGAATGGAACCGGCTTGCGGGCCTGCAACCGACCCGGCCCGCACTTTTCAGCCCGGGGATGGTGGCGCAACTGCCCGATCCGGCGCGCCGCTTTTTCGCCTATGTCATCCGGCCCGGAACACCGCTGCTGCCCGTGGCTGCGATCGACATGGGCGGCAAGTTCAGTCTTGGCGACAGGGATGCACCGGCCTTTCAAACCATGCTGGCGCAACAGATCCTGGCAGCGCCCCAAGGGTTCGTCTGGTCGATGCGCACCCTGTCCGGGCTTCCCCTGTCCGGCTCTGACACCGGATCATGGACAAGGTTCCGCATCTTCGGTGTGCTCCCCGTGGCACGGCTTGGCGGGGACCCGGATCACCGCCGCGCGGCCTTTGGCCGCTACGTGGCCGAAGCCGTGTTCTGGACACCCGCCGCGCTGCTGCCGGGCCCCGGCGTGAACTGGACCGCCATCGATGACCGGACCGCGCGCGTGACGGTCCGGCATGACGGGCTGGAGCAGGCGGTCGATGTCATTCTGGGTCCCGACGGCCGCCCCGTCGAGGTCCGTTTCCAGCGCTGGAGCGACGCCAATCCCGACAGCCGGTATCGCCTGCAACCCTTTGGCGGGTATCTCTCCGATTTTCGCGAGGTGCAGGGCTACCGGCTGCCTTTCCGGGTCGAGGCGGGCAACATGTTCGACACCGATGACTATTTCCCCTTCTTCCTGGCCGAGGTCACGGCGATCCGCTTTCCGGGATGGCCGCCATGATGGCGCTTGTCCCATGCGTGTGGGTGGTTCGTCCACGGGCACCAGCCTAAGGCGTGACCCGCGCCGCCAGCTCCTGCGGTTTGCGGCCCAGCAGCAGCCAGAGCGCGAAGCCGAGTTCGGCAAGGATACAGATCAGATAGGCCGGCTGGAACGCTGCAACCGCCGCCGGTGCCGCGATGCGCAGCCCGCTGCCCGTCAGGTAGACAAGGCCCGCCAGGATGATCGCAACCGCCAGGATCCGGGCCCCGGCACGCATCAGAAGCGCGCCCGTCAACAGGCAGCAGACCCCGAAGAAGACCAGCCCCATGTCATAGCTGAAACCATGGTTCTGAATGGCCGCAAGGGCGCGGGCCGGGTCCGACCGGGCCAAGCCCAGGGCGCTGTGCAGGCCGGGCAGCGCGCTGGCGATGATCGCCGCCTGCACCAGCCGCATCGCCAGCGCCGCCAGTGCCAGCCCCTGGCCCAGGGGGGCGAGCAAGCCGAACAGCAGCACGCCCACCGCGACATCGGCAAGGGCCATGATCGTATCGGCCAGCAGCCCCATCCGGAACAATGCTTCGGATTGGACAAGGTTGCGGGCCGTCGCTTCGGCATCGGCGGGCAGGACCAGGGTGCCGCGCACGTAACCTTCGGCCCAGAGTCCGCAGATGATGATCAGCAGGTAGAGAAGACCGGCCATGCGCGGGGGTGTGAGGGGCAGGATCGCCATGCAAGGTCTCCTCTGGTCTGGTCATGTGCGGCTTGGGCAAGGTGCAAGCCCGGCTGCATGCAGGCGGGGACAGGGCCGGGCCGCCCGCCACAAGCATAGCCATTCATGACCTTTTGCGCGACCCCCGTGGCCCCCGTGGTCTGGGCCATGCGTCCGGCACCCCGAAAGGTGTCCTGGTGCAAATCGCCATGGCGAAGGGCGGCAGGCCATGGTTTACTTTGCCGGACATGCCTTGGCCGGGTGACGCGGCTTGCGCCATCCCCGCGTTGCGCGGGAACGCAACGCCGTGGCGATCGGGGCGCAGACGCCTGACACAAAAGAGGAAACGACCATTCATGAGCCGTGATGCCGCCATTGCCAATGTCACCGAATATTTTCAGAGCGGTCGTTTCCAGTCCGACCTGGCGGGGCTAGTCGCCCATGAGACCGAAAGCCAGAACCCCGATCAGGCCGCCGCGCTGACCCGCTACCTGTCCGAGGCGATGGTGCCACGGCTGACGGCGATGGGGTTTGTCTGCCGGCTCCATGACAACCCCGAACCGCAGGGTGGTCCGCTTCTGACGGCAGAGCGGCACGAGGGGGCAGGGCTTCCCACGATCCTGACCTATGGCCATGGCGATGTGATCCGCGCCCAGACCGACCAGTGGCGCGCGGGGCTGCATCCCTTCCGGCTGGTCGAAGAGGGGGATCGCCTCTATGGCCGCGGCACGGCCGACAACAAAAGCCAGCACCTGATCAATTTCGCTGCGCTCGAGGCCGTTCTGGCTGCGCGCGGCAGCTTGGGCTTCAACGTCAAGGTCGTGATCGAAATGAGCGAGGAGACAGGCTCGCCGGGGCTTGCGGCGTTTTTCGCCGCGCATCGCGACATGCTCAAGGCCGATGTCCTGATCGCCTCGGACGGGCCGCGTCTTCAGCCTGATGTGCCCACGATGTTCATGGGCTCGCGTGGCGGCGTGACCTTCGATCTGGTCGTCGATCTGCGGGACGGGGCGCATCATTCGGGCAACTGGGGCGGCCTTCTGGCCGATCCCGCGATGATCCTCGCGCAGGCCCTGTCCACGATCACCGACGCGCGCGGCCAGATCCGCATCCCCGCATGGCGTCCCGACAGCCTGACCCCCGCCGTGCGGGCCGCGCTGGATGGCCTGCCCATCGACGGGACCGATGGACCGGCCATCGACACCGATTGGGGCGAGGACAGCCTGACCCCGGTGGAACGCGCCTATGGCTGGAACAGCTTTGCGGTTCTTGCCATGAAAAGCGGTGTGCCCGAGGCGCCGGTCAACGCGATTTCAGCCCATGCCCGCGCGACCTGTCAGCTGCGCTACGTGGTGGGAACCGATCCCGAGGATATCCTGCCGGCATTGCGCCGGCATCTGGATGCGCAAGGGTTCGACAAGGTTCGGATTGTGCCGCATGACCGTGGCTTCTTCGCCGCGACGCGGCTTGCGCCCGATCATCCTTGGGTCACCTTCGTGGCCGATAGCCTGACACGCAGCGCGGGGCAGGCGCCCCATGTCCTGCCGAACCTCGCCGGGTCACTGCCAAACGACTGTTTCAGCGACATCCTTGGCCTGCCCACCGTGTGGGTGCCGCATTCCTATCGCGGATGTTCGCAGCATGCGCCGGATGAACATGTGCTCAAACCGGTCTGCCGGGATGCGCTGCGGCTTATGGCGGGGCTCTTCTGGGATCTGGGCGAAGGCGGAACGCCCGGCTGATGCGGGCATTGCCGGTTGGTGCGCCCTCCGGTTGATGCGTAATCCTGTCAATTGTCCCTGTTAACAGCCTGTCAATCGGTCTTCGGCTAAACCCATCCTTGGGTGAGTAAACAGGTGGTGGAGATGGGCACGCAAGCGAATGCGGCGCCAGTCATCATCAAACGGAAGAAGATCATCGCAGGCGGACACCACGGTGGGGCGTGGAAGGTTGCCTATGCCGATTTCGTCACGGCGATGATGGCCTTCTTCATGTTGATGTGGCTGTTGAACGCGACAACAGAGAAACAGCGCAAGGGCTTGGCGGATTACTTTGCGCCAACCGTGGCGGTCAGCCGTGTATCCGGCGGCGGCGATGGCACCTTCGGCGGGGAAAGCATCTTTTCAGAAGAGGTGCTGCCGCGGGTCGGAACAGGTGCGACCAGTCTGCGCCCCACCGAAAGCGACAGATCGCGGGGCGCGGCCTCGGTGGATGCAGAGCGTGCCATGCTGGAGCAGGTTGCCGAAAACCTGCTGGCCATGGGGGAGCAAAGCGCGATCGAAGAGGCCGCGCTGCGCCATGTCGTGACGCGGGTCACCGATGAGGGGCTGGTGGTCGAACTGTTCGATCTGCCAGATGCCTTTCTGTTCGATGCGCAAACCGATCAGCCCACCCCGCTGCTGACCGAACTTGCCCGCATGATCCAACAGGCCTTTGCCCTGGTGCTGAACCCCGTCGCGGTCGAGGGGCATGTTGCGGCCAAGCCAATCGTCGTTGCGAAGAACACCAACTGGGAGCTGTCGGTCAGCCGGGCTGACCGGATGCGCGTAATGCTGCAGCAGCAAGGCATGGTGCCTGCGCGACTGCAGCGTGTCACCGGTCATGCAGACCGTCGGCAGGTCGTGGCGGACCCCATGGATACGCGCAACAACAGGCTCGAGGTAATCCTGCTCATGCAGTCCCCGTAAGCCTGCCTGACCCTCTTGCCCGCCGCAGATTCGTCTCAGGGGGAGGCAATTGTCGAGGATTTTAGGCGTTAGCCTGCTGTTAAACCGATGCCTGTATTGCTGTGGGCAACGTGGTCGGTACAGCAGAAAGGCGTATCCATGACAATCTCATCTTCCCTGAATGCCGGTGTGGCCGGCTTGTCTGTCAACGCCAGCCGTTTGGCGGCCATTTCCGACAATATCGCGAACTCGGCTACCTATGGCTACAAACGGGTCGAAGCCGATTTTCATTCCATGGTGATTTCCTCCGGCACGGGCACCTATTCCGCTGGCGGCGTGCGGGTCACGTCACAACGCCTCATCGATCAGCGCGGATCGCTGGTCTCGACCGCCAATGCGACCGATCTTGCCGTGCGCGGGCGCGGTTTTCTGCCCGTGGCCGCAGCATCCGAGGTGGCGATCGGCAACGGCCAGCAGATGCTGCTGACGACCACTGGGTCCTTCCGCACCGATGAACAGGGCTTGCTCAGGACGGAATTGAACCTTGTGTTGCTGGGATGGCCGGCCCTTGCGGATGGCAGCATTCCCCCCTTTCCGCGTGACACCAGCGCAGGTCTTCGCCCGGTCCAGATCAACGTGAACCAGTTTTCGGGCGATCCGACGACGCGGATGAACCTCGGTGTGAACCTGCCGGCGACCGAAACTGCCTCATCCGAATCCGGGACCAGCCGCGAATTGTCGGTCGAGTATTTTGGCAACTTGGGGACTTCGGAAAGCCTGCTGATCGAATATGAGCCGACGATTCCGGCGGCCGGTTCGTCGAACCAATGGACCATGACCATCAGGGATACGGCCTCTCCCGGTATGAACCGCGCCGGGTTTGCCGGAGGCTCCAACTCCTGAGTAGGATGGAGCATCATGAGCAAGACAACGAACAAGTTTTCCCCCGAAGTGCGTGAACGCGCGGTGCGACTGGTCTTCGACAATGAGGGGCAGCACGGATCGCGTTGGCAGGCGATTATGTCGATTGCGGCGAAGATCGGCTGCGCACCCCAGACCCTGAACGACTGGGTCAAGAAGGCCGAGGTCAATGGCGGCAAGCGTCCGGGCGTCTCCAGCGAGATGGCCGATCGCATGAAGGCGTTGGAACGCGAGAACCGTGAGCTGCGCCAGGCGAATGAGATACTTCGTAAGGCGTCGGCTTATTTTGCGCTGGCGGAGCTCGACCGCCGGTCGAAGTGATGGTGGGTTTCATCGACGCGCATCGTGATGCGCACGGGGTCGAGCCGATCTGCAACGTGCTGCTGATCGCCCCGTCCACCTATTATGATCATCTGGCCAAGAGGGCCGATCCAACCCGGCGGTCGGATCGCGCGCGCCGGGACGAGACGATGCGACCAGAGATCCGGCGTGTCTTCGAGGAGAACTGGAGCGTCTACGGCGTGCGCAAGGTCTGGCACCAGCTGCGCCGCGAGGGCTTTACTGTCGCTCGCTGCACGGTCGCGAGGTTGATGAAGGATATGGATATTCAGGGCATTATCCGAGGCAAGCCTCACAGAACGACGATCCCCGACAAAAAGCAGCCCTGTCCGCTGGACAAAGTGAACCGCCAGTTCCGGGTGCCCGCGCCGAACATGCTGTGGGTCAGTGATTTCACCTACGTCGCAACCTGGAAGGGGTTCGCATATGTGGCTTTCGTGATCGATGCTTATGCTCGGAGGATCGTTGGCTGGCGCGTCAGCACCTCCCCTCACGCCGGTTTCGTCCTTGATGCATTAGAACAGGCGGTCCACGAACGTCGCCCGGTCAAAGGCATGGGGCTGGTGCATCACAGCGACCGAGGCAGCCAATACCTGTCCATCAAATACACCGAAAGGCTGGCAGAGGCGGGTATCGAACCTTCTGTGGGCAGCGTCGGCGACAGCTATGACAACGCCCTCGCCGAAACGATCAACGGCCTGTTCAAAGCTGAGGTCATCCACCGTCGCGGCCCGTGGCGCAGCTTCGAGGCCGTCGAATACGCAACACTCGAATGGGTCGACTGGTTCAACAACCGCCGCCTGCTCGAGCCTATCGGGAACATCCCGCCCGCAGAAGCCGAAGCAAACTTCTACGCAGCTCTGGAAACTGAACCCGTGGCCGCGTAACTAACGTCAATCAGCCTCCGGCAAACCCGGCGCGGTTCAGTACTGTGGTTGGCCAATATACGCTAGATTTCGATGATGGGCGGATCGCCGGCGGCACTCTCAGCGGCGTCACCACCCTTTCGGGCGGTTCCTATGATCCGGGGACCGGATCCCTGATCGTGAACGTGGCCGGCGGCCCGATCGAGGTGAATATCGGCCGGATCGGCGCCTCGGACGGGATCACGCAGCTTTCGGACAGTTTTGCGCCGGTCTCGATTTCCAAGGATGGCTCGCCGGTGGGTAACATGACCTCGGTCGAGGTGGATGCCAATGGTTTCGTCCATGCCTTCTTCGATACCGGCATCACGCGCCGCATCTTCCAGATCCCGCTGGTCGACATGCCCAATCCCAACGGGATGGTGGCCCTGGACGAACAGACCTATCTGCCTTCCACCGAGAGCGGGACCTTCTTTCTGTGGGATGCGGGTGACGGCCCGACGGGTGACGTGGTCGCTTTCGCCCGAGAGGAATCCGCCACCGATGTCGCGGGTGAACTGACCGACATGATCCAGACGCAGCGTGCCTATTCCTCGAACGCCAAGGTCATCCAGACGGTGGACGAAATGCTGCAGGAAACCACCAACATCAAGCGCTGAGCCTGAGGTGATGCGCAGCCGATCACATATCTGGTGGAGAGAACGAACATGAGCATTGCCGGCGCCCTGTCGAACGCCCTCAGCGGTCTGACCGCAGCTTCCCGCTCGGCCGAGGTGGTGGCCTCCAATATCGCCAACGCGGCCACCGAAGGATACGCGACAAGATCGCTTGTCACCTCCTCGCGACAGGGAACGACCGGCGGTGTCAGGATCGACGGGATCGCCCGTGCGTCCGATCCGGCCCTTTTGGCCGACCGGCGCCTTGCCACGGCGGAACAGACGCGCGAGGGGGGCATGGCAACTGCCATGCATCGGGTCGAAGCCCTTTTCGGCACTCCGCTTGACCCGGGTTCCCTGACCGCCCGTGTCACCGCCTTCGAGACCGCATTGATCGAGGCGTCAAGCCGTCCGGATCTGGCGGAAAGGCTGGACCGGGCGGTCAACTTGGCCGATGGCCTTGCGGGCAAGTTCCGGGAGATCTCGGCCGGTCTGCAGCAGATCAGAACCGCGGCCGACGGGGATATCGCACGCCAGGTCACGACGCTGAATACCGATCTGGAACGGGTTGCGGAACTCAACAAGCGTATCACGGCATTGGCATCGAAGGATGTCGGCGTGGCCCCTCTTCTGGACGAGCGCCAGGTCGTCATCGACCGGATTTCCCTTGTCGTGCCGGTGATCGAGGTTGCTCGCGATCGCGGGGCGATCGCCCTGTTCACGCCAGGCGGCGCGGTGCTGCTTGACGGTCCGGCCGCCAGGCTCGGATTCGAACCGGCCAATCTTGTCGCGCCGCAGATGACACAGGCAGGTGGGCTGCTGTCCGGGTTGACCGTCAATGGCGTCCCGGTGTCGACAGATCCGCAATTCGGGCCCTTGGCGGGTGGCGGGTTGGACGCGGCCTTTCGCATCCGCGACGATCTGGCCGTCAGGGCGCAGGCCCAGCTCGATGCCATGGCGCGTGATCTGGCCACCCGCTTTGGCGATCCTGCCATCGATACCACCCTCCAGCCGATGGACCCCGGACTTTTCACCGATGCGGGTGCTGCCGTGGATCCCGCGCTGGAAGCTGGCCTTGCTGGCCGGATCAGGCTCAATGCAGTGATCGACCCCCGTCAGGGCGACAACTCCTGGCGTCTGCGCGACGGGTTGGGGGCCGCACTTCCCGGCCCGCCGGGCGAGGCGGGTCTGCTGAACCGTGCGCTGACCGCTCTGCAGGAGTTGCGGAATCCCGGCTCGCCGGTCCTTGATCCTGTTCCGCAGTCCCTTTCCGACATGGCGGCGCGCGTGATCTCGGATGTCGGATCGTCGCGGCAGATGATCGATCAACGCCAAAGCTTCGCAAGTATCCGGGCCATGGCGCTGCAGGCGGCCGAACGCGAAGCCGGGGTCGATAGCGACGATCAATTGCAACGCCTTTTGCTGATCGAACAGGCCTATGCGGCCAACGCTCGTGTCATCCAGGCGGTTGACGACATGCTGGACAGTTTGCTGAGGATTTGATCATGAGCATGATATCATTGGGAGATTTGGCGCAATCCTTCATGCTGCGCCACCACAATGCCACGACCCGCCAAGAGATTTCGCGCCTCGCGGAGGAAGTGGCGACAGGGCGCACGGCCGATGTCGCGGCCCGCTTGTCCGGCTCGTTTTCCTATCTTGCGGATATCGAACGCAATCTGGGCAGGCTGCAGGGCTACAGGACCTCCGCATCCGAGGCGGGGACCCTTGCTGCAGGCATGCAGGCTGCACTCGGGCGCGTGCAGGACATCGGATCGGGTCTGTCGACACGATTGATTGAAAGTGACGGCAGCGGGATCGCGCCCGTGACGGCCGCTGTTGCGCGCGAAGCTGTCGACAGCCTGGACAGTATCGTGTCGGCATTGAACACGCAGATTGGTGGGCGCAGCCTTTTCGCGGGCAATGCAACCGCAACCGCGCCACTGGTCTCGGCCGGGGTCTTGCGCGCAGAGATGGTTGCCGCCGCGGCGGGGCAGACAACGGCCGAAGGTGTGCAGGCCGCGCTGGACGCCTGGTTCGACACTGCGTCTGGCGGCTTTCAAAGCCTTGCCTATATGGGGGCGCACAGCGGCCTCGGGCCCTTTCATCTAGGGCCGCACGAAACCGTCGAACTTGACCTGACCGCAGGTTCCCCGGTGATCAGGACAATTCTCAAGCAGGTTGGGCTTGCCACCATCGCGGCGGATCAAAGCCTGCCACTGAGTCCGGATGTGCGTGCCGACCTGATGCGCAGGTCGGCCGAAGGGATGATCGCGGTGCAGGACGATCTGACCGGGCTGCGGGCCGATCTGGGGTTTGCAGAGGCGCGGATCGAAGACAGCAAGGTCCGCCAGGAGGCCGAAGTCTCTTCGCTGGAAATTGCGCGCAACGCATTGCTGGGTGTGGATCCTTTCGATGTGGCCACCCGGCTGACGGATGCCCAGCAGAAGCTTGAAAGCCTCTATGCCGTCACTGCACGCCTGTCGCGTCTGACGCTCTCGGATTTCCTGCGATGATTTCGCCGCTGATCCACGCCATCGCTGCCATCGTCCTGCTGCTGTCTTCGGTCGGCGCGGCGTCGGCCAATTCGGTCCGGATCAAGGACCTCGTGGAATTCGACGGTGTGCGCAACAATGACCTGGTGGGATACGGGCTTGTCGTCGGCCTGAACGGCAGCGGCGATGGCATCCGCAATGCGCCCTTCACCGAAGAAATCATGGCGAACATCCTGGAACGGCTTGGGGTCAACATGGCCGGGGAGCAGTTTCGCCCGCGCAATGTCGCCGCGGTCTTCGTCACGGCCAGCCTGCCACCCTTCGCCCGCGCGGGGGGGCGGATCGACGTGACGGTCTCGGCGATCGGGGATGCGACCAGCCTGCTTGGCGGCACGCTGATCATGACCCCCCTTACGGCGGCCGACGGACAGATCTATGCCGTGGCACAGGGGACGATCATCGCGGGCGGCGCCGCCGCCGAAGGTGATGCGGCCGCCGTCGTACAGGGGGTGCCGACAGCCGGTTCGATCCCGTCCGGCGCGAATGTCGAGCGTGAGATCGATTTCCAGCTGTCAAGTCTTGGCACCCTCAGGCTGGCCTTGAGAGAGCCAGATTTCACCACGGCGGGCCGCATCGAAGAGGCGATCAACGACGATTTCGGTCGGGGTGTCGCGGTGATGCTGGACTCGGGCACCGTGCAGCTTGATATCCGGGCGACGCGCATGGCCTCGACGGCCCATGCGCTGGGGCGGATCGAGAATATCGTGGTCGCGCCCGCGGGAAAGGCGCGTGTTGTCGTGGATCAGCGATCCGGAACCATCGTCATGGGCGAGGATGTCAGGATCGCACGGGTCGCCGTATCCCAGGGTAATCTGACCCTGCGGATCCAGGAGGCGCCGCTTGTCGTGCAGCCCAATCCCTTCTCGCCCGGCGAGACGGTCGTGGTGCCGCGGACCGATGTCGCGATCGAGGAAGAGCCGGGGATCGGCCTTGCCGAAATCCCTTCGGGCACCTCGCTGTCAGAGGTTGTGGCAGGGCTGAATGCGCTGGGCGTCTCGCCGCGCGACATGATCGACATCCTCAAAAGCATCAAGGCCGCGGGCGCCTTGCATGCCGAATTCCTGGTGCGCTGATGAAGGATCGTGTCGACGGGCGGCTCAGGCCACGCGATCGGCGGGGGCGCGACCCACGAAATAGGCATCAAGATTGTCCAGCGCCCGGTATCCCATGGCATCGCGCGTGGCCCGCGTGGCCGACCCTATGTGCGGCAGCATGAAGACGTTCTCATGCCGGGCCAGCGCCGGATTGCCGCCCGGTTCCACCTTGAAACAATCAAGGCCAGCCGCCGCGACATGCCCGCTGTTCAGGGCTGCGATCAGGGCTGCCTCGTCGACAAGGGCGCCACGCGCGGTGTTCACCACGATGGCCCCGGCGGGCAGCATCGCCAGCGTCCTTGCGTTCAGCAGATCGCGGGTTGCAGGCGTTGCGGGGCAATGCAGTGACAGGAACTGCGCCTGGGGCAGAAGGGTATCAAGCGTTTCATGCCAGATCGCGCCCTGTTCCTCTGAAGGATCAAGGCGGGTGCGGTTGTGATAGTGGATCTGCATGTCGAAACCGCGCGCCTTGCGGGCAAAGGCCCGCCCCACGCGGCCCATGCCCACGATCCCCAGTGTGGCGCCAGTGACCTGCGTGCCGACCATGAAGGACGGCGACCAACTGTCCCAGGCACCACTGCGCACGATCCGGTCCCCCGTCACCGCATGGCGTGCCGCGCCCAGCATCAGCAGCATCGCGATCTCGGCCGTGGCATCCGACAGCACATCCGGCGTATTTGTCACCACGATGCCACGCCCGGACAGTGCCGCCAGATCGCAGTGATCGACGCCGACCGAATGATTGGCAACGATCTTGAGGCGCGGATCAAGGCGGGCCACCACATCGGCGCTGAAATGTTCGGAATGGCAGGGGATCATGGCATCGACCTGCGCGCTCATCGCCACGATCTCGTCCGCCGTGCCGGGCGTATCCTCGGCCTTGACGATCACGTCATAGTCGCGCCTTGCGCGCGCCAGCGTCGCGTCGGACAGGCGGCGGGGGATCCACAGAACGGGGCGGGCCATGCCTCAGTCCTTCTTGCGGGCCGAGGTCAGGAAGTCATAGCCGGCCAGCGCCAGCGTCAGAACCGTGATGGCCCAGAGATCCAGTTCGCCCAGCCGATAGGCCAGGATGAACAGAAACGCGGCGAATACGGCAAAGGCGAAGAGGGCGAGAAGCTTGTTCATCGAAGTGTCCTTTCGTCAGGCGCTGGCGGCATCAAGCCAGCGTGTGAACCAATGTGCATTGCGCAGAAGCCGGGCATCCTGCCCGCATGGGCCGACCAGCTGCAGACCCATAGGCAGGCCGTTTTCAGCCGTGAAGGCGGGGATCGTGATGGCCGGTGTGCCCAGCATGGTCCACAGCCCGTTGAAGATCGCGTTGCCCGTGAACTCCAGCCCCTTGGGTGCGGGGCCGGTGGCGGCGGGGCAGAGTATCGCGTCGCAACGCTCGAAAACCTCATCCACCGCCGCGGTGAACACCGCGCGCCAGTCGAGGGCTGCCAGATAATCGCGGGCCAGGATCTGCGCGCCCTTGTCCATTGCATCGCGGGTGCGTGGCCCCAGCAGGTCCATCCCGTCGCGCCCATAGCGATAGTAGCAGCGCGCCATTTCGGCGAAATTGATCTGTTCGCGCAGTGCTGCGGCCTGGCTGAAGGCAGCCGGCAGTTCGGCCTCGAACACCTGGTCGCCAAGCGCCTCTGTTAGTTCCGCGAAGGCTTCGTGCAATTGCGGATCGGCCTCGGCCCAGCCGGGCGGCTTGATCAGGGCGAACAGCGGTTTCACCGGCGGATCGGTGCGCGCCACATCCAGAAGACGTGGTACGGGGGCGGGGCTGGTGGCGCTGTCCTGCGGATCATGGCCGAACAGGACCTCTGCCAACAGGGCCGCATCAAGGGGAGTGCGGGCAAAGACGCCCACCGTATCCAGGGAAGGGGATTGCATCAGCACGCCGCGCCGCGGGATCGCGCCGAAGCTGGGTTTGAACCCGGTCACCCCGCAGTAGGAGGCGGGGCGGATCACCGATCCACCCGTCTGTGTGCCAATGGCAAGCGGCACCTGCAGGTCGGCCACGGCGGCGGCCGAGCCCGAGGATGAGCCGCCCGGCGTATGGTCGGGGTGATGCGGGTTGCGTGTCTTGCCCGCATGCATGAAGGCCAGTTCCGTCGTGACGGTCTTGCCCAGGATCACGGCGCCAGCCTGTTTCAGCCGTTCGACCACGAAAGCATCCTGCAAGGGCACGCGGCCCGCATCCAGGGGGCAACCGTTTTCGGTGGGCACCTTGGCCGTGTCGATCACGTCCTTCACCCCGACGGGCAGCCCGTGCAGGGCGCCCAGGGGGCGCCCCGCCTTGCGGTGTGTGTCAAGCCGCCGGGCCTGATCCCGGGCGAAATCGGGATCGATCCAGGCCCAGGCTTGAACCGCCTCGTCCCGCTCGGCGATCCGGTCAAGACAGGCCTCGGTCACATCGAGCGCAGATATCGCGCCAGATGCCAGCCTGTCCCGCAGTTCCAGCAGGTCGAGCGAGAGCAGAGCGGTCTTATTTCCCATACATCGCCTCGGGGAGGTAGAAGACGATCTGCGGGAAGGCATACATCATGCCCATCGAGATTATCACGCAGACCAGGAAGGGCATCACCCCCGAGAAGATCTGCGTCAGCTTGATCTCGGGCGGGGCGATCCCCTTGAGATAATAGGCCGACATTGCCATGGGTGGCGTCAGGAAGCTGGTCTGCAGGTTCAACGCGACCAGAATGCCGAAGAACAGCGGGTCGATGTTGAAGAAGGCCAGCAGGGGCAGGAAGATCGGCACGAAGATGATGATGATCTCGGACCATTCCAGCGGCCAGCCCAGCAGGAAGATGATCAGCTGCGCCAGGATCAGGAACTGCCATGGCTCAAGGCTGAGGCTCTGGACGAATTCCGAGATGATATGCTCGCCACCGAGGTACGAGAACACGGCCGAGAAGGTGTAGGACCCCACGAAGAGCCAGCAGACCATCGCCGTGGTGCGCACCGTCAGGTAGACGGACTCGCGCAGCCGCTGCCAGGTCATGGCACGATAGATGAAGGCCAGCATGATGCCGCCCAGCGCGCCGATGGAGGCGGCCTCGGTCGGGGTGGCCAGACCCATCAGGATCGACCCCAGCACGGCCAGGATCAGGAAGGCCAGCGGCAGGAACGACGTCAGGACCATCCCCATCAGCTTGCCGAAGGGCACGTCGGGGATGTCTTCCTTGGTGGGTTTCGGCGCGACAGAGGGCTGCAGGATCGACCGGCCGACGATATAGACAAGGTAGAGACCCACCAGCGTCAGGCCCGGCAGAAGTGCGGCCGCATAAAGCCGCACGATCGACACGTTCGATGCCGCCGCATAGACGATCAGCATGATCGAGGGCGGGATCAGGATGCCCAGCGTGCCGCCCGCGCAGATGATGCCTGAGGCGAAGGAGGGATTGTAGCGCGCCTTGAGCATCGCGGGCAGGGCCAGAAGCCCCATCAGCGTCACCACCGCGCCCACGATCCCCGTGGCCGTCGCGAACAGTGCGCAGGTTACAAGGGCTGCCACACCCATCGAGCCGGGCACGTTGCGCGAGGCGATGTTCAGCGTGGAAAACAGCCGGTCCACGATATTGGCGCGTTCCACGATATAGCCCATGAACAGGAACAGCGGCACAGCCGTCAGCACCTCGTTCGACATCACCGTGTAGGTCTGGTTCACGAAGAGATCGAAAATCCGGTTGTTGAAGAAGCCTTCGATCCAGAGCGATGTCTGGTCCCACCAGCCGGCATCTTCGGTCAACCGGTTGAACGAGCGCCACATCCGGTCAGCGTCGAAATAGGCGTAGTAGCCGAATGCGATGCCCATGGCCATCAGCGTGAAGGCGATCGGGAAGCCAAGGAAAACAAAGACGATGAACAGCCCCAACATCATCAGGGCGATTTGGGGATCGGTCATGGATGCGCGTCCTTCTCGGCCTCAGCGGCCTTTTGCATCAGGAGGTCTTCTGTCTCGAACACATCCTCGTCGGCGGCGAGCCATTCATTGGTGCGGATGGCCAGGATGCAGCGCATCACCTGGGCCACGCCCTGCACCAGAAGCAGCAGACCAGCGGCAACGAGGACGGTCTTGAACTGGTAGATCGGAACACCGGCGGGGCTGTTCACCGACACTTCGGCATATTGCCAGGAGCGGGATGCATATTTCCAGCCTGCGAAGACGAGGGCCAGAATGCCGGGGAAAAAGAATATGATGTAGAGGACAAGGTCCACCTTGGCCTGCGTCTTGGGCTGCCAGAGACGATAAAGGAAGTCACCCCGCACATGGCCGCCGCGCGACAATGTATAGGCCCCGCCCATCATGAAGAGCGTGCCGTACATGATGAAGGACACGTCCAGCGCCCAGGCTGTCGGGTCGTTCAGCACGTAGCGCACGAACACCTCATAGCCGGTGCCGGCTGCCATCAGGATGATCAGCCAGGCAAATGCCTTGCCGAACCAGGCCGACAGATTGTCGGCAAAACGGATGAAGCTGATCACGCTCTCACCTCTTGCATGTGTTATGGTTGACCCCGGCGACCGTGCCGCCGGGGTCTTTTCATTTCCGAACGGTCAGGTCTCAGAGTGCGAGCTTGCCCGGGAAATAGTGATCGTAGGCCAGTGCGTAATCCGGCGCGTTCATGATCTCGTAGTAGGTGACCTGCTCCACCCAGGCGCGCTGGCTGTCGAGGCACTTCTTCATGAAGGGATCTTCTTCCAGAACCGGGATCAGCTTGTCCCAGGCTTCGATCTGGGCGGCCAGGATCTCTTTCGAGGTGCGGCGCACGGAGACGCCGGCCTCTTCCTGCAGCCACTTCAGGTCGGCCGAGTAGCGGCGCATCGCCTTGGCGGTGTTCGCGGTCGACACGGCCTCGACACCGTATTTCACGATGGCGCGCAGATCGTCCGGCAGGTCTTCCATGGTCAGCTTGTTGAACAGGAATTCAAAGCTTTCCGACGCTTGGTGGTAGGACGACAGGTAGTAGTTCTTCGCCACGTCATGGGCGCCGAAATCCTTGTCCGACGAGGGGTTGTTGAATTCGAACGCGTCGATCACGCCACGCTCCATCGCGGGGACGATCTCGCCACCCGGAAGCTGTGCCACGGCCATGCCCATCGACTGCAGAAGGTCTGCGGCCAGGCCCACGGTGCGGTACTTGAAGCCCTGCAGGTCGGCGACGGTGTTGACCTCGCCCTTGAACCAGCCGAAAGGCTGCGCGAACATCGGGAAACCCATGTAGCCATCGACTTCGAGGCCCATGATGTCGCGGGTCAGCTCGTCATAAAGCTCCTTGCCGCCGCCTTCATAGAACCACGACAGCATCGTGGTGGCCGAGCCGCCGAACACCGGGCCGGTGCCGAACAGCGAAGCGGCCTTGTTCTTGCCGTACCAGTAGACCGGCACCGAATGGGCCGCGTCCAGAACGCCATCGTTCACGGCGTCCAGCACCTGGAACGCACCGACGACCGCGCCCGCAGGCAGCAGGTCGATCTTCAGGCGGCCACCCGACATCTGCTCGACACGGTCGGCATAGTCCTGCGCCATTTCCTGCCAGATGTTGCCGGCGCCCCAGGACGTCTGCATCTTCAGCACGATTGGCGCCTGGGCCAGGACGGCCGGGGCGGCAAGCGTGCCTGCCACTGCGCCGCCACCAAGCGCGGTGCGCTTGAGGAATGAACGGCGGTTCATGTTTGTCTTTTGAGTCATGATAATCCTCCCATTTGCGCCAGGGATTGTCTTTGGGCCCCTCATCTCCCTGTCATGGCATGACCTGAGTGGCCGCTAGAAAGCGCATTGGTAATATTAGCTTACCAAATTTCAATGGCAAGCGGCTGCGGACATCGAAGTTCGTGTTTCAAGTGGTTATGCCGGATTATTTCTTCATGGCGGGGATGATGGCGCGCCATGCGTGTTGATCCGGGGTCCATTCCATGACCCCGGACGGTCCGACGCGCGGACCAGGACAGGTCTTTTGCCGAATTCATTTCAACCTGCCATGATGCCCGATACGGCTTGCGCTCACCCCTTGCGGGCCGGGCGCGTCCGCGGCTTACGGGCAGGGCAGGATCCGGTAGGTGCCATCGCCCACGGCATAGGCGCATTGATCCGTTGCGTTGTTGCGGGCCACCAGGGTGCCCGCCGCAGCGCCTGCCATTACGGCGATGATCTTCCAGTTGGTATTGGCGTCAAAGGCATTGGCCGTCACCAGCCCGGCAGCCGCGCCAGCCAGCCCGCCCACGACCATCTGTTCCTCGCGTGTCATCGACTCGCATCCCGCCATTGTCAGGCAGGCCATGGACAGCAGACCCAGAACGTTGCGTTTCATGGTATTTCCCTTTTCACGGTTTCCAGGCGGCCGCCGGTTGGAAAGCATGTGCGCGGGACATGGGAAAACGGGGTCAGTACAAAAAGGTGCGACCGCGCGAACAGCTTATCGCGGCCCTGTCCGGGACGGCAAGGGCGCAGAATGACGCGGTTTTCGGACCAGCGGCCTAGAGAAAGACCGTGGCCGTTGCCGGCACGAAGGCCACAAGAACCAGCACGGCCAGCATCACCAGGATGAAGGGCAGGGTGGCGGCAAAGATCTGCTCGACCTTCACATCGCTGCGGTCCAGCGTGTTGTGCACCGTGAAGACCGATATGCCGAAGGGTGGTGTCAGCAACCCGATCTCGACCGCGATCACGGTGATGATCCCGAACTGCATCAGGTCGATCCCCAGGCTCTGCGCGATGGGGGCCGCGATCGGCACCATGATCAGAAGGATTGATGTGCTGTCCAGGATCATGCCCATCAGCAGGATGATCACCGCGTAAAGCAGCAGGAACCCCATGGGGGTGAAGCCGCCCGACTGTACGAGGTCAGCAATCGCCGCAGGCAGGCCCGCGATCGACAGCATCCGCGAATAGAAACTGGCCGCGATCAGCAGCAGCAGGATCGAGACGGAAATCGTGCCCGTCTGCTTCATCACCTGCCACAGCTTGGCCCGCGTCAGGCTGCGCCGGGCCAGTGCGATGATCAGCGCGCCGAAAGCGCCCACGCCGCCCGCCTCGGTCGGAGTGAAAAAGCCGCTGTAAAGCCCGCCCAGCACCAGCAGCACCAGGGCCACGATGGGTATCATCTTGGACAGCATCACGCGCAGCGGCATTTTCGGCCCGCCCTCGTCAAGGCGACGGCTGCGGGCGGCCTCGGGGTCGGTAAAGACGAAGCGCGGCACCAGCAGCGCCATCAGCATCAGCATGATCACGAAGCCGAAGGCCATCAGCATGCCGGGCACGATGCCCGCGATGAACATGCCGCCGATGGAGACTTCGGCCAGCACACCGTAGATGATCAGCAGCAGGCTGGGCGGGATCATCATGCCCAGGACCGAACTGCCCGCCACTGTGCCTGCGGCAAAGGCCGGGCGGTAGCCATGGCGCGTCATCTCGGGGACGGCCACTTGCGTGAAGACTGCGGCCGATGCGATGGACACGCCGGTCACGGCGGCAAAGACCGTATTCGCGGCCACGGTCGCCACGCCCAGACCGCAAAGCATCCGCCGCAGCAATTCCTCGGCCACCTCGAAGGTATCGCGCCCCACGTTCGACACGCTGACCAACAAGCCCATCAGCACGAACAGCGGGATGGTCGCGAACAGGTAATCCGCGATCCCGCTATAGGCGGTCAGTTCCAGCATGCGGAAGGCCAGGGTGATATTCTCGCGGATGATCCAGATGCCAAGGAAGGCGACGCCGAACAGCGCATAGGCGATCTGCATGCCCAGCAGGACAAGCCCCACCAGCAGCGCGATGAGCAGGAAACCGATGGCAAGCGTGGTCATGTCTCGGTGCTCTCAGGCTGATCGTTCAGGTTCAGGGCGCGGTAGATGCAGCACAGGCAGGCCAGCGCGGATCCGATGATCGTGATGGCGCGGAACGGAAAGGTGGGGATCGTGAAGACGCCCTGCACCCCGAAGAATTCGGCGGTGGTCCAGCTGTTGGCGGTCTTGCCCCATGACGCCCAGACGATCAGCGCAAAGACGATGGCGCCGACAAGGGCAAAGATCACCTCGAGGCTGCGGCGCGCGCCCGGAAGGCCCGCGCCGATGCGCCGGATCAGGAAATCGGCCCGCGTCAGGCGACCTTGGAGAATGGCGT
Source organism: Seohaeicola sp. (assembly GCF_048006315.1). Taxonomy (GTDB): domain Bacteria; phylum Pseudomonadota; class Alphaproteobacteria; order Rhodobacterales; family Rhodobacteraceae; genus Seohaeicola. The sequence goes on from NZ_CP180350.1 coordinate 3,330,158, forward strand.
GGGATACTTGCAGGAAGACGATGGCCACCACCGAACGGGCGGCGATCTCGGACACGCCGGTGATGGGGGCATTCAGGAAATTCCGGCCGATCACATCGGCCACGACCAGCAGCATGAGCCCGCCGATCCCGACCGTGCCGATACTGGACAAAAGCGCTGCCGCAAGCCCCAGTGTCGCGCCGACAGGGGCCTGCGAAAAGCGCGGGCCCGCTGCCTCGTCTGTCCGCTCGGGCGTTGCCATGTCTTGCCTTTCTGTGCCTCGGTCCGGCGATGGATCACCCGCCCGGATCCTGTCCGGACGGGTGGCTTTCATTTCTGGCCTGCGCCTGTCAGAGACCTTCGTCCCAGTTGCGCAAGGGCGTCGCGCCGCGCTCGCGCAGGGCGCTGAAATAGGCCTTGAGCACCGTTTTGCCGGCCTCGCCTGTCTGTTCCAGCCATGGTGCCACGATATTGGGCAGGTTTTCCACCCATGCGGCCTTCTGGTCGGCCGGCAGTTCATGCACGGTCAGACCGGCGGCCTGCATCTCGGTCATGGCGCGGTCGGCCAGTTGCTGCACATAGTCGCCATGCGCCACCGAGGTGGCCTTGGCTGCATCACGGAACGCCGCCTGCACGGGTTCGGGCAGACCTGCGAAGAAGTCCTTGTTGGCCGCGATCCCGCCGAAATACATCGATCCGATGCCCACGCGGGTCAGCTCGGGGGCCACCTCGTAGACGCGCGTCGGCAGGATGCCCGAGGCGAATGACAGCGCGCCTTCGGTCACGCCGGTCTGGATATTGGTGTAATAGGTGGTCAGCGCGCCATCGACGGGCGTTGCCCCCGTGCCCTGCAACCAGTTGGCCGAGGTGCCCGGCGCGTTCAGCTTGCGGTTCTGCAGATCCGCCATGCTGTTGACCGGGAAGTTCGCATAGATGTCATAGCTGTCGGTGATCAGCGAGGACAGGTGCACCATGTTGTTGTCCGACCAGCTGTCGCGCAGTTCGGGCAGGGTCTCGCTCAGCTCGTCGAAGATCTCGATGATCATCTTGTGATCGGGCGTGGCGAAGGGGGTGAAATAGGTCACGTTCTGCAAGGGCATGTTCGCGCCTTCCCAGACGGTGCCGACCATGCCTACATCCACGATCCCGTCCATCACCGCCTCGCGGGTATCGGTGAACTTGTACAGCGTGCCGCCATAGGCTTCGGACCAGTTAATCTTGTAGGCGCCACCTTCCGCCAGGATGCGATCCACCTCGGGTTGGAAGGTGTTCTTCATCGCATAGACCCAGATATTCGCCTCGGGGTGGCTGGATCCGATGTTGACCGTGATGGTCTGCTGCGCCGAAGCCCAGCCACCTGCAAAGACGGCCAGCGCCGTTGCTGCCGTAAGTGTCGAGAATTTCATGTCTTTCCCTCCCGTTTGCGCCCCGCCTCCTCTGCGGTGCGCGGTTGCGTCAGTCTTCGATCTGCCCCATCGCGCGCAGGATGCGTTCCGGGGTAAATGGCATGGCGGTGACCTGCGCGCCCATCGGGCGCAGCGCGTCGTTGATCGCGTTCATCACGGCGGCGGGGGCGCCAGCCGTGCCGGCCTCGCCTGCGCCCTTGGCGCCAAGCGCGCTTTCCATCGTCGGTGTTTCGACGTGGCCCACGATCATGTCCGGCATCTCGGCCGCCATCGGCACAAGATAGTCGGCCATCGACCCGTTCAGCAGCTGGCCATCCGCGTCATAGTGGATTTCCTCGTACAAAGCGCCGCCCAGGCCCTGCACGATGCCGCCGCGGATCTGTTCGTCCACCAGCTGCGGGTTGATGATGCGTCCGCAATCCTCGACGCACCAGTGTTTCAGCAGCTTGACCTCGCCGGTGCCGGTATCAACCTCAAGGTAACTGGCCTGCACGCCGTTGGTGAAGGCAAAGGGGTAGTCCGAGGTGATGAAATGGCGCGTCTGCACCAGTTCGCGCGGCAGCCCCTTGGGCAGGGTGTCGCCCCGGAAATAGACGATGCGGCCCAACTCCTCCAGCGGCATGCGCGCCTCGCCGGTCGTGCTGTCCACCACCTGACCGTCGCGGATATCCAGCGCGTCAGCAGGTGATTGCAGCATTGCGCCCGCCACCTCGAGGATCGAGGCTTTCAGCGCCAGCGCCGATTGCAAGGCCGCCTCGCCGCCGATGCCCGCCCCGCGCGAGGCCCATGTGCCGCCGCCATAGGGGGTCACCTGCGTATCGCCGGTGATCACGCGCACTTTCGACGGGGCAACCCCCACGCCTTCGGCCACGATCTGCGCCAGCATCGCCTCGGTCCCCTGACCCTGTTCGGTCACCCCCGACAGCGCCACGATGGACCCGTCCGGGTCCATCCGCACGGTGCAGCCATCCTGCGCCGAAATCCGCGCGCCGCCGATGCCATACATGAAGGGCGAGGGGTTGGTCAGTTCGATGAAACTGGCGATCCCGATGCCACGATGGATGCCCTTTTCGCGCAACGCCGCCTGTTCGGCGCGCAGGGCGTCGTAATCCATCAGTTCCAGCAGCTTGTTCAGGCTGGCATGATGCGACAGCCCCTCGAACCGCATCTTGGCGGGGGATGTCACCGGATAGGCGTCATCGGCATAAAGATTGCGGCGCCGGATCTCGACCGGGTCCATGCCGATGGCGGCTGCGGCCATGTCCACCAACCCTTCGGTCACCGCCACGGCGATGGGATGGCCCACCGCGCGATATTGGCAGGTCGGTGTCTTGTTCTGGAACACCACCGATGTCTGCGCGCGATAATTGGCGAAATCGTAAGGCCCGCCGCAGAGGTTCACGACCTGATTGCCCTCGATCGCGGATGTGCGCGGATAGACCGAATAGGCCCCGATCGCGGTCCAGTCGTCGATATCGAAGGCCAGTATCTTGCCATCCGCATCCACCGCGAGACGCGCGCCGATCTCGTGGTCGCGGGCGTGAATGTCGGTGGTGAAGCTTTCCAGCCGGTCGGCCACGAACTTGACGGGCCGCGCCATGATCTTGGCAATCGCCGCTGTCGCCACCTCGTCGGGGTAGACATGCACCTTGATCCCGTAGGACCCGCCCACGTCGTCGCAGATCACCCGCACCCGGCCTTCGGGCAGGTCCAGATGCTTGGCAAAGACCGTCTGCATCATGTGCGGGGCCTGCGTGGCGTGCCAGGCGGTCATCTGCCCCTCGGCGGGGTTCCAGTCCACCAGGATCGAGCGCGGCTCCAGCGTCACGCCGGTATGGCGCGCGGTCTTGAAACGCGCCTCGACGACCTTGTGGGCGCGGGCGAAAGCCGCCTCAACGTCGCCTTCCTCGTGCAGGCGGCGGAAGGCCAGGTTGTCGCCCATCTCGGGGTGCAGCACGGGGGTATCCGCGTCCAGCGCGGTCATCATGTCGGTGACCGCGGGCAGGGGGGTATAATCGACCTCGACCAGGGCCGCCGCTTCCTCGGCTGCGGCGCGCGAGGTCGCCACCACCGCCGCCACGGGTTCGCCCACCCAGCAGGTGCGATCCACCGCAACCGCATGTTGCGGCGGTGATTTCAGCCCCTTCAGATGCGCCAGAACGGCCACCCAGGGCGTACAGACCGCAGCGATCTCGGCGCCTGTGAAGATGCGCAAGACACCCTTGACGCCTGACGCCTCGGCCGTGTCGATGGCACCGATCTGCGCATGGGCATGGGGGCTACGGACAAAGACCACATGCGCCATGCGCGGCAGCACGATGTCATCCACGTATTTGCCGCGTCCCTGCACCAGGCGCGGGGCATTGGGGCGGGGGACGGTCTTGCCGATATAGCTGTTGGGGCGGTCGGGGTTGCCGAAGGAGATGGTCATGCTGCCCCCTTTCCGGCGCGTGCCTGCGCCACGGTTTCCACCGCGTCGATGATCGCCTCGTAGCCCGTGCAGCGGCAGTAATTGCCTGACAGATGTTCGCGGATCGTGGCGCGGTCCGGCACGCCGCCCATATCCAGCAGTTCCTTGATCGAAGCCAGCATGCCGGGCGTGCAATACCCGCATTGCAGGGCATTGCGCGCCACGAAGGCATCCTGCAGGTCGCGGATCACGCCCTGTTCGGTCAGCCCCTCCAGCGTCCAGACCTCGGCGCCGTCGGCTTGGGCGGCCAGCATCAGGCAGCCGCGCACGGCCTGCCCGTCAACTTGGATCGTGCAGGCGCCGCAGACGCCATGCTCGCATCCGGCATGGGCGCCGGTCAGGCCCAGGTCAAGACGCAGGAAATCGACAAGATGGCGGCCTGCGGGCACGCGCGCCTCGACCGGTTCACCGTTCACGGTCAGGGCGATGTCGATACGGTCGCGAAACGCCTCGGTCATGCGGTCTCTCCCTCTAGCTGGTGCAGGGCGCGGGGCAGCAGCACACCGGCCAGATGGCGGCGATAGGCGGCGCTGGCCTGGGTGTCGCCGGTCGGGTCGATCTCGGCGCGCAATGCGGCAACCGCGCCCTCCACATCGCCCGCATCCAGCCGTTCCATCGCCGCGACGGCCAGAACAGGCCGAGGCCCGACACTGAAGGCCGACAGCCGATAGCCTGCGGCGCGTTTGACAAGGCAAAGCCCTGCAAGTGCGTAATCGCCCGACCGGCGCGCGGTCTCGATCAGCAGATGCTGCTCGCCCGCCTCGGCAAGGGGCAGGGTGATCGCCGTCAGGATCTCGCCCTCGGCAATCGCGGTCTCGAAGATATCGATGAACAAATCCTCTGCCGCAACCATGCGCGCCCCTTCCGGGCCTTGCAGATGGATCGTGCCCCCCAGCGCCAGCACGCAGGCGGGGAATTCGGCGGCCGGGTCGGCATGGGCCAGCGATCCGCCGATCGTGCCGCGATTGCGGATGGCAGCATGGGCAATGTGCTGCACCGCTTGCGCCAGCAAGGGCGCGTGCCGTGCCACCAAGGGATCGGCGCCGATATCCGCATGACGCGTCAGCGCCCCGATTCGCAGGCTTTCACCGTCGACCGTCACGCCGCGCAAGGCATCGATCCGCGAGATATCCACCAGCATGTCACCGGTGCTCAGGCGCATGTTCATGGCCGCGATCAGGCTTTGACCGCCCGCCAGCACGCGCCCCATGCCGTCAGCCTTGGCCAACAGGTCCAGAGCGTGCGCAACATCCCTTGCCCGGGCATAGCCGCCCGCCAAAGCCTTCATGCGAAATCCTCCCTGCAGGTGCCCGCTCCTCCGGGCTTGTTGATCAGTTGATCAATCCTATTGATCGAATGATCTATAAATCGCATAACTTTGCAAGTGGAATCTTCGCCACCTTTGAGAGTAAGGCTGTTTCATGGATCAAACCTCGTCCGATATCGCCGCCGCAGAGCCGGCAGAACGCCGCCGTCTGCCGCCGGAAGAGCGGCGCCGCCAGATCGTCGAGGGGGCGGTGACCTTTTTTGCCGATGTGGGGCTTGAGGGGAAAACCCGTGACCTGGCCAAGCGTCTGGGGATCACGCAATCGCTGCTGTTCAACTATTTCGCCAACAAGGCCGAAATCATCGAGGCGGTTTACGCGCATGTCTACCTTGACCGCCTGTCGGAGGACTGGCCCCGCCGCCTGACGGATCGGTCCGTGCCGCTGCGCGACCGGCTGCTGACCTTCTATACCGAATACAGCCAGCTGATCTTCGAATATGAATGGATGCGGATATTCATGTTTTCCGGGCTGGCCGGGGCGGAGCTGAACCGCCGTTACCTGCATCACATGGGCACCGTCATCCTGCACCCCCTGCTGGAGGAGATCCGCGCCGCAGCGCCCGCGCCCGTCGATCCGCAGATGGAGGATATCTGGAACCTGCATGGAGGGATCGTCTATATCGGCATCCGCCGCCACATCTACCAGGTACCCACGCCTGACGATCCGTCAGATGCAATTGCCCATGCGGTGGACCGGTTCCTGGGCTCCTTCGGCGTCGTCTGAGCGGCTTGGCCGCCTGACAGGCCCACCCCTGAAGGTGGGCCGTTCGGGGCGTAAGGCAAAGCCCGCGCGCGTCAGCGCGGGGCGATCAGGCTGGTGATGCGGCGCACCGCGACACGACGGTTCAGCCGTTCCGCCTCCAGCGTCGGGATCTTGAGGAACCGCTCACCATAGCCCTGCACCACCATGTTTTCGGGGGGCACGTCGAAATATTCGGTCAGCGCCAGCGCCACGCTTTCGGCGCGCCGGTCCGACAGCAAAAGGTTCATCTCCGCACGTCCCACCGCATCCGTATAGCCTTCGACCAGGAAGATCTCGCGCGGGTCGTCGTGGATCATCTGGCGCATCAGCAGGCCGATCTCGCGCAGTTGCTCGGCCTCGCTGGGCTGGATCGCGGCCGAGCCCGAACGGAAGGTGATATCCTCGAGGCTGATCTCGGGGGCCAGTTCGCGGACTTCGACGATCTCGCGCACCTGGCGCAGGCTGAAACTGCGGCCCAGATCGCGCAGTTCCGCGGCACGCAAGGCTGCGCGCAGGGCGTCGCGATCTGTCCGGTCGCCTGCCGTGAACTGCCGCTGCGGTGCCGGCGGCAAGGTCGATGTATTGACCGGCGCCACCTGGGCGATGTCGTCGATCAGCAGTGTCTCACGCCCCAGCGTATCGACAACGGACCGGCGCAGCACCCGGCCCGACGCGTCGCGGATCGTGACCACGCGCGAGCCATCGTCGCGGGTAACGCTTGTGGTGGTCGATCCGTCGTCGAAGCGGCGGGTCTCGACGGTCGATCCCGGCTGGCGGATCAGGGCATCGTCGTCCTTGAGAACCTGAAACCGGCCTGAATTGTCCTCGACGATCACGCGGTCACCCGAGGTGGCCGCAACACGCTGCCCGTTCTGCATGATCGCGCCGACGGCCAGCGCGCCAAGTGCCAGAAGCCCTGCCTTTTCCAGATTCGACAGCCCGTTGCTTTCGGCGCGGGGCGCCTCGGCGCTGCGGTTGACGGGGGCGGTGAATTCCTGATCGCTGCTGCGGGTGTCCTCGGCGGTGACCACTTCGGTGCTGACCTCGGCCGCTGGGGCCGGGGTTTCGCCGTCGGTGGTGGAGGCCACGGCCGCAAGGTCCTGCGCCTCAGTCTGTTCGGCGATGATCTGCGCATCCTTGAGGGCCGAGGCCTCGGCCTCCTGCGCCGCTGTCGCCAGAGCTTCGGCTTGCGCTGCCCTGTCTGCTTCCGCTTGCGCGGCTGCCTCGGCTTCGGCCTGTGCTGCCCTGTCTGCTTCCGCTTGCGCGGCTGCTTCGGCTTCGGCTTGCGCTGCCCTGTCTGCTTCCGCTTGCGCGGCTGCTTCGGCTTCGGCCTGTGCGGCTCTGTCGGCCTCCGCTTGCGCGGCTGCTTCGGCTTCGGCCTGCGCGGCCTTGTCGGCCTCCGCTTGCGCGGCTGCTTCGGCTTCGGCCTGGGCCAACCGGTCCGCCTCTGCGGCGGCGGCTTCTCGTTCGGCGGCCTCAATGGCGGCACTCAGCAGCCCGATCCGGTCTTCCAGCGTCAGGGCGGCCGTTGCGGGGTCTTCGGCGGGCCGGTCCGCAGCCTCGGCCAGCCCGTTTTGCATCAGCCCGTCAAGCTCTGCGCGCAACATGCCGATATCGCAGCGCTCCAGATCGACCTGACCGGCGACAAAGCAGGTCTCAGCGGTCATTTGTGCAAGATAAATGCGTGAATCACCGCCAGGTGCGGATTTATGTTGTGCGAAATACGTGTCAAGCGCACGGATCTGCGCCATTGCCGGGTATGGCTGGAGCAGCGATATCGCCAGGATGCTGGCCGTGGTGGACTTCAATGCTCTGCTGGTCATGTGCTTGCCTTTGTGATGGCCCGATCGGGGCATCGGCCAACGCCTGCGCGCGGCCGACCGGTTCCGATGTGATCATAACGCAGGGCAAACGGAAGGCGGGTCGCGTCACAACACTGTGTATGCCGCCGTTCGGTGGCATATCCGGCTGTTTTTTTGCCAAAACGCGGTGAAATGGGCTGTTTTCCGCCGGTCCTTGCCCCATTGCATCGCGGCTCCTGTCACGCGCTGCGGGCGGATGCGGGACCTACTTGATCAGCGGCATCACGGTCTTGAAGGCGGGATGTTCGGCGCTGCCAAGCCATTCGAAGATCACCATCTCGGTCGTGACGATATCGGCCCCATGCGCACGCATCCGGTCCAGCCCGGCCAGGCGGTTTGCGTCGCTGCGCGATCCGGTCGCGTCGGCCACTACATGCACGCGGCGTCCGGTTGCGCGCAGCGACAGGACTGTTTGCATCACGCAGACATGGGCCTCGCAGCCGCAGACCACCAGGGCCTCATCCCCCGCAAGCCGGGCAGCAATGGCCGGATCGCGCAGGCCGTCAAAGCTCATCTTGGGCAGGGCCTCACCGGCCGTGACCTCCAGTTCGGGAACCGTCGCGCCCAGCCCTGCGGGGTTCTGTTCCGTCACATGGAGCGGCACGCCAAGCAGCCGCGCCGCGCGGACCAGTCGCACCGTACTGGCGATCCTGGCGTTGGCCGCGTCGACGGCCGGCATCAGGCGGGCCTGGACGTCGATGACCAGCAACGCGGATCGGGAGGGATCGATAAGGGGCATGGCGGACCTGTCTGGTGGATACCCGCAGTCTGCCCCCGATGGCACGGGGTGAAAACCCCCGATCGCAAGGAACTTCCGTGTGGCATGATCCCGCCGCGATGGATGGCAGGACGGGGGGGCGGGTCACAACCGTGTCAGTGCCGCCTTGCATCTGTCGCGCGCGACCTAGAAGATATGGGCATGAACCAAACGATAACCTCCGCGCATGCGTCCGGTGACCGGGGCGGCCTTGATGGGCTGGATCCGTCGCTGCTGATCGCCTGCCCGACATGCGATGCCTTGCAGCTTGATCGCCCCGTGCCTGCGCGCGCGCGGGCGCGATGCCATCGGTGCGGCACGATTCTGATGGCGCCGCGCGAGGGGGCGATGACGCGCATCGTGATGCTGGCCGCCACGGCGCTGGTGCTGATGGTGGCGGCGGTGTTCTTTCCCTTTCTCGAACTCAGCGCCGGGGGGATGGTGCGCCAGTCCTCGCTGCTGGACGCGGTGCTGGCCTTTTCCTCGGGGTTGTTGCTGCCGCTGACCTTCGCGGTGGCCGCCCTGATCATCGTGCTGCCGGTGCTGCGCCTGGCCAGCATCCTCTATGCGCTGGCGCCGATGGCGCTGGGCTGGCATAGCGCCCGTCATGGCGTGGCCGCCTTCCGCCTGGCCGAGGCGCTGCGCCCCTGGGCCATGGCCGAGATCTTCATCGTCGGCGTGGCGGTGGCGCTGGTCAAGGTGGCAGGGCTGGCGCGCCTTGGCATCGGACCCGCCTTCTGGACCTTTGCGGCGCTGGTCCTGGTGACGGTGCTGAACGACACCTACATGTGCCGCCTGACCGTCTGGAAAACCCTCGAGGAGCGGCGGCGCCCATGACATCCCTGCACAGCAATGACGGCGCGCAGACACTGACCGCGCGGCAGGCCGGGCTTGTGGGATGCCACAGCTGCGGGCGGGTGCATCCCATGGGCACGCCCCGTTGCAGCCGCTGCGGCGCGGCCCTGCACAGCCGCATGCCGGGCAGCCTGCAGAAGGTCTGGGCCTGGCTGTTCGCGGAAATCGTCGTCTACGTGCCGGCCAACATCTACCCGATGCTGCTGACCACCAGTTTCGGCGCGACCACCGAAAACACAATCATGGGTGGTGCCGTGGAACTGATGCATCATGGATCCTACGGGGTGGCGCTGATCGTCTTCGTGGCCAGTGTATTGATCCCCGTGGGCAAGTTCCTGGCCATCGGCTATCTTGCGCTAGTGGTTGATCACGGCAGCCGCCTGGGTGGCCGCCTGAGGCGGGGGCAGGACCTGCACCGGCGGCAGCGCCTGTTCGAGGTGGTCGAATTCATCGGGCGCTGGTCGATGATCGACGTCTTCGTGGTGGCCATTCTGTCCGCGCTGGTGCAACTGGACTTCGCGGCCACGATCAATCCCGGAATCGCGGCTGTCAGTTTTTCTCTCTCGGTGGCCTTCACCATGCTAGCGGCCCTGAGTTTCGACCCCCGGCTGATCTGGGACGCAGAACAGGACTTGACGTGATGAGTGACGATAACGCCACCCCGACGCTTTCACCGATGCGGATCGACCCGCCGAAACGGTCGTTCTGGCGCAACCTGTCGCTGGTCTGGCTGGTGCCGATCCTGGCGCTGATCGTGTCGCTGGGCATCGCATGGCAGACCTATGCCGCACGGGGCGTGACGATCGAGATTTCATTCCTGAACGCGTCGGGCGTCCGCCCCGGCGAGACAACGATCCGCTACCGCGACGTGGTGATCGGCGCGGTCGAGGATGTGCGCTTCACCCCCGATCTGGCGCGGGTGCTGGTCACGGCCTCGATCGACCGTGATCTTGCCAATACGCTGCCGGCGGATGCGCAGTTCTGGGTGGTCCAGCCTGAGGTCAGCGCGCGTGGCATTTCAGGCCTGTCGACCGTGCTGTCGGGCGTCTATATCGAAACCTCCTTCACGCCCGGTCCGGACGGCGAGGCCCGCGCCTTTGTCGGCATGGACAGTGCGCCGCTGATCCGCGAAGGCCAGCAGGGCACGCGGATCACCCTGCGCACCCGCGATGCCAACAGGATCTCGGAAGGGGCGCCGATCCTGTTTCACGGGATCGAAGTCGGCCATATCGAAGCGCCGCGCCTGATCCTGTCGGGGGACAGCGTGGTGTTCGATGCCTTCATCATGGCGCCGCATGACCGCCGCCTGACCACGGCCACGCGGTTCTGGGACACATCGGGGTTCACGGTATCGCTGGGAACGGGGGGGCTTTCGCTGGATGTGGGCAACCTTGCGGCGCTGGTGACGGGCGGCATTGCCTTCGACACGATCTTCTCAGGTGGCGCACCTCTCAACCCCGGATATGTCTTCGACCTCTTCCCGGACGAAAGCGCCGCCCGCCAGAGCCTTTTCACCGGGGTCGCCGCCAATGCGGTCGATATGGCAATCGAATTCGACGGGTCGGTCAACGGTCTTGCGGTCGGATCGCCCGTGCGGTTCCGTGGGCTGCGCGTAGGCGAGGTGCGGGCCATCGGCGCGGTGCTGGTCGATGAAGGCCGCGGCCAGGCCGTCCGGCTGCGCACGACCGTTGCGCTGGACCCGCAGGCGCTGGGCCTGCCGGCCGAGGCCGGGGCCGAGCGCACCATCGAATTCCTGCGCAACGCCGTGGCAGATGGCTTGCGCGCGCAACTGGCCACATCGAGCCTGTTCACGGCCGCGCTGGTGATCGAACTGGTCGAATTGCCCGACGCCACCCCCGCCACGATCGAGCAGCGCGAGGACGGCATGATCGTGCTGCCGTCGGTCACATCCGATCTGCCGGATTTCACCGCCACCGCCGAAGGCGTGCTGGAGCGGATCAATGCGCTGCCGGTCGAAGACCTGATGAACCAGGCAATCACGCTCATGGCTTCGATCGAGGCGGTCGTCTCGTCGGAAGGAACGCGGCAGGCCCCGGATGCGGCGCTGGCCCTGATCGAGGATATTCGCGCGCTTGTGGGGGGCGAAGACACCCAGGCCCTGCCGGGCGAGCTGCGCGGCGGCCTTGCCGAGGTGCGCGGGATCGTCGAGGAATTGCGCCTGCGTGGCGCCATCGACCGGCTGGTGACGGTACTGGACAGCGCCGACACGATTGCCGCGAATGCCGCCTCAGCCTCGGCCGATCTGCCCGAACTGGTCGCGGAACTGCGCACCCTGACCGCCCGCGCAAGCGGTGTCGAGATCGAGGAACTGGCCGCCGCCGCGACCCGGCTTCTGAACAGCACGGAGGCGCTGATCGGATCGGACCAGATGCGCGATCTGCCGCCCGCCCTTGCCGGTGCGCTGGCCGAGGTCAGCCAGGTCCTTGCGGCCCTGCGCGAGGGCGAAGCGATCGACAACGTGAACCGCACGCTGGCCTCGACCCGCGCCGCCGCCGAATCCGTGGCGCAGGCGATGGAAAGCCTGCCCGACCTGTCACAGCGGCTGGAACGGCTGGTGGCGCAGGCGGACGGGCTGATCGCGGCCTATGGCGAAAGGTCCGACTTCAACACCGAGGCGCTGCAGGTGATGCGCGAATTCCGCGACACCGCCCGCGCGGTCACGCAGCTGGCCCGCGCCATCGAACGCAACCCGAATTCCCTTCTGATCGGACGTTGACCATGAAAAGCACCTTGCCCCTCGCGATTTCCCTGACCCTCGCGCTGGCCGCCTGCGGCGATACCGCCGCGCGCTATCTGGTGGAACCGGCGCCCGTTGCGGCCCCTGTCGCCCTGCGCCTGTCCAGCATCGAATTGCGCGACGTGGTCCTGCCCGCCTATGCCGAGGGCAGCGAGATCCTGCAGCAGGACGCCGACGGCGCCTTGCGCCCGGTCGAGGGGTCGGAATGGGCCGACAGCTCGGCCCGTGCCGTCACGGCCGCGCTGGCGCGCAGCCTTGATCTGCAGACAACGGCATCGGTCGCGGCCGAACCCTGGCCCCTGTCCGAGCCGGCGGCGGGCCGTCTTGACGTGCGGATCGACGCGATGGTCGCCCGGGCCGATGCAACCTTCCAGATCGCCGGGCAATATGCCGTGGCCAGTTTCGATGGCCGTGCGCGCGAGGTGCTGGAACGCTTCGACATCCGCGTGCCGCTGACCGCGCAGGGTCCCGCTGCGATCGCCACGGCGCAGGGGCAGGCGATCGACCAGTTGGCTGGGCAGATCGTCGCGCGCCTGCGCCGCTAAGGCCGCACAGCGCCCGATCAGGCGGGGCGCAAGGTGATCGTTTCGACCGTGACGGCATCCACGGCGGCGGTGGAATAGGCCAGCGGGACATATTTGCCTGCGGCCCAGAGCGGCGCCAGATCTGCAAGGTGCGGGCTGTCCTGCATCCCCGACTGGCCCGGCGCATTGATCCAGACGCTTGCGTCCCAGTCGCCCAGGTCGATCACCATCCTTACGCTTGCCCCGATCCTGACGCGGTAATCCGATGCCTCGTGATGGGCCAGCATGATCGAGGTATTCCCACCTCCCTTTGGCCATGGCCCAAGATCGTAGCTTGTGCCCAAAGGTGTCAGTGCATGGTCGAACCAGCCGTGATGCAGATCGCCCCAGCGCCATTGCAGCGGGTTCGCGCCAAAGCGCGCCGTCACATCCGCCAGCGCCGCGGCCAGCGTCTCGCGCAGCAGCGTCTCGCGCGCATCCGGCGCATCCAGCCCGGCACGGGCCGCCAGCCCGGGGTGTCTGCCCTCCAGCAATTTGGTCACCACCGGCACGTTGCCCGGCACCAGGAACCGGCGCAGGTCGGGGTCGGGTGCGACCCGCGACAGCAGCGCCGGGCGCAGATGCGAGGACAGCCAGACCTCGTATAGCAGGGCAGGGGCCGATCCCGCGTCGGATCGCCCATCCCACAGCGCCAGCAGGTCGCGCCCCGGCGCGTCCTGCGGCAGAAGTGCGATCAGCCGCGCGGCGAAGGGCGATCCGGTATCGGTCTGCAACGCGGTCGAGGTGGCAAGGTCATGGTCGTCCCGCGCCCCCAGTGCTGCGGCAATGCGCGCGGCGCGCTGGTCCTCGAACCATTCATGCCCGATGGCGGGGCCCGCCTGCGCCGCGGCAGGCAGGTTCATCTCGTTGGCGGAATGGACAAAGCCCTGCGCGGGATTGTCCAGCCGGGGCAGGGTGCTGGCGGTCATGAAGCCCTGCCATTCAAAGCGTCCGTCACCGGCGACGGGCACCAGCCCGCGCCAGCCGTTCCGGCGCGGCACATAGCCCGCGGCCTGCCAGCCGAAATCGCCCGCCACATCGGCATAGACAAGGTTCACGGAAGGTGCGCCCCATGTGTCTACCGCATCCTTGAACCCCTCCCACGTCGTTGCCCGCATGGATTTGAGGCTGGCCATATAGGGCGCGGTGCCCGGTTCGGTGAACACCGTCCGCAGCGCCAGCGCGCGGCCCGGCTCTTCCCAGACAACCGGCCCATGCCGGGTGAAACGCAGGTCGAGCCGCTGATCGGGATGGCCCCTGACCGCGAAAACCTCGGTCACGGTCTGCATCTCTTCCCAGCCATCGGCGTAACGATAGCGGGCGGGCGCGTCGGGGTCGGTGTCATAGACCATGACATCCTCCTGATCGGCGCAGAAGATCGTCAGGCTGAAGGCTGCGTGCCCGTTATGCCCTGCCATGATGCCCGGCGAAGACGGCTCGCCCGCGCCGATGATGTCGATGCCGGGGGCCGTCAGATGCACCATGTAGCGCAGGCTTGGCGCGGCATGCTGCCGGTGCGGATCGCTTGCCATGATCGGGCGGCCCGATGCGGTGCGCGCGCCTGAGACGACCCAGTTGTTCGACCCTTCCATGCTTGGTGCCTGCACCACGGTCTTGCGCGGATCGACGCGGGACCAGCGCGCGGCCTGATCCAGCCCGGCGGCCAGCCGGTCGGGCGCGAACGTCACGGGCGCTGTCGCCAGTTCGAACACCGCCAGCGCATGGGCCGGCAGGTCATGCCCTGCGTTTACCGCCCATTCCGACGCATCCACAGGCGGGTTCAGCGGGACGCGCAAAAGGTCCGTGTCGGGATCGGCCAGCGCCAGCACCTGCGCGCGCGCCAGCTCGGAAGCCGCGTTGCGCGTGAGGCAATGGGTGCGGATGCGCACCACATCCTCTGCCGCCCAATGGGCAGGCTGCGTGCCAAGCGCCGCGAATTCCGCAGGCAGGGCCATCCGCCCGTCCAGCACCAGGTCGACGCAAGCATTGATCCCGGCGGCAAAGGCGGTGCAGATCGCCTGCGCATCCTCGCCATAGGCGGCCCATTCCGGGGCCATGTCGCCCCGATAGAGGAACAGACGCGCCGCGCGATCCTGCATCAGGTAGCCGGGGCCGAAATCCGCCGCCAGAAGGCCGAGGCCCCGCTTGCGCCACAGGTCGATCTGCCACAACCGGTCGCGCGCGGCGTTGAACCCCTGGGAAAAGAACAGGTCATGCAGCCCCTCGGCCCGGATATGGGCCAGACCCCAGCGGTCGATCTGCAGGGTGGCAGGGGCGGCAAGGCCGGGCAGGTGATATGTGGTCATGGCAGTCTCCGGTCGTCTGGTCAGATCTGGCTGATGGCGCGCGCCGCTTCCAAGGCAAGGGGGGCGACGCAAGTGCTGAAATCCTCGGGTGTCCATTCGGCCAGCGACCCGGCCACGTGGATCGCGGCCACGGGGCGGCCTTGCGGGCCGGTGACGGCCACGCCGATGGCCACCTCTCCCAGCAGGATCTGTTCCACCGCGATGCTGTAGCCGCGCGCGCGGGTCTGCCCGATCTCGGCGATGATGGCGTCGGGGTCGGTCAGGGTGCGCGGCGTGAAGGGCGAACGATCCGACGCCTCGATGATCTCGCGCGCCTCGGCTTCGGGCAGACGGGCCATGATGGCCCAGCCCCCCGAGGAACAGAAGGTCGGCACGCTATGCCCCACCAGCGTGGCATAGAATGTCTCGCGCTTGCTTTGCATCCGGGCGGCATAGACGACGCGCTGACCGTCGAACAGCGACAGGTCCACACGTTCGCGCACGTTGCGACGCAACTCCAGCAGCACCGGCGTCGCGCGCTGGATCAGCGGGTTCAGCCGCAAGAAGTCCAGCGTGTGATCCAGCAGGCGGATGCCGGGCAGAAAACCGCGATCCTCGTCGTCGCGGCTGATGTAGCCAAGGCTGCGCAGGGTGTGGACGATTCGTTGCGCGGCGCTGCGGTCAACGCCGGCGCGGCTTGCGATCTCGGCCAGCGACAGGGGGCGGTCGGCGTGGTGGAACGCGGCCAGAACCTGCATCGCGCGGGCGATCGAATTGGTGAACAAAGGGTCTGCGCGCTGTTCATCGCTTAAATATCGAACACCGGATTCGGCGCGGAGCGTATTTCGTGTCATCTTGTCTGCGACTCCGGTTGACTTGGGGGCAAGCACGGTTCTACGCTCAGACTACGATGCAAGTATATCGCCTGGCAATACACTTACTGTTCCGCGTTTTCGTGCCCGACAAGACAAAGGCCAGCGACATGCTTCGGATCGTAATGGAACGACGGGGGTCCCTGATTAGATGACAAGACGTGTGGCGCTGGCGGGTTTCCTGCACGAAACCAACACATTCGCGCCGAGTCCTGCGGACATGGCCAGCTTCGTGCAGGGCGGTGGATACATGCCCATGGCGCGCGGTGCCGCATTGATGACAGCGGGGCGCGACATCAACCTCGGGATCGGTGGCGCGGTCGCGCATGGCGAGGCGGCGGGATGGGACATGGTGCCGATTCTGTGGTGTGGCGCCATTCCGTCGGCGCATGTGACGCGCGACGCCTATGACAGCGTCACGTCCGAGATCGTCGAAGGCATCCGTGCGGCGGGACCGCTTGATGGCGTCTTCCTTGATCTGCACGGCGCGATGGTGGCCGAACACGAGGATGACGGTGAAGGCGCGCTGATCGCGCGCGTCCGGGCCGTTGTGGGGCCCGATGTGCCCATCGTCGCAGCACTCGATCTGCATGGAAACATCACCGCGACAATGGTTGACGCCGCTGATGCGCTGGTGGGCTTTCGCACGTATCCGCATGTGGACATGGCCGAAACGGGGGCGCGCGCGGCGGTGCAGCTGGATGCTTTGATGGCGCGGGGCAAACCCTTTGCCAAGGCGTTCCGGCGGATGGATTTCCTGATCCCGATCGCATGGCAGAGCACGCTGATGGAACCGGCTGCCGGCATCTATGCCCGCATGGCCGCGCTTGAGGGCGGCGATGTGGCGACGGTGTCGTTCTTTCCCGGTTTTCCGGCCGCTGATTTCCCCGAATGCGGACCGACCGTCGTCGCCTATGGCGCGACACAGGCTGCGGCTGATGCGGCTGCCGATGCCGTTGCCGCCGATGTGAACCGGGCCGAATCCGCCTTTGCGGGCGCGTCCTTCGATCCCGACGCCGGTGTGGCCGAGGCGATCCGCATCGCGGCCACCGCCACGAAACCTGTCGTGATCGCCGATACGCAGGACAATCCCGGCGCGGGCGGCGACAGCAACACCACCGGCATGCTGCGTGCGCTGGTGCGCGCGAACGCGCAGCGCGCCGCGACCGGCATCATCGTCGATCCCGCCGCCGCCGCCGCCGCCCATGCAGCCGGACAGGGCGCCGAGATCGACATCGCCCTGGGCGGGTTTTCCAACATTCCCGGCGACAGCCCGTTTCAGGCGCGGTTCACGGTCGAAAACCTCTCTGACGGCAAATTCATCGCCTCGGGGCCCTTCTACGGCGGCGCGCCGCTGGATCTGGGCCCTTCGGCCTGCCTGCGAATCGGTGACGTGCGCGTGGTCGTGTCCACCCACAAGGCGCAGATGGCCGATCAGCAGATGTACCGCTTCGTGGGCATAGAGCCGACGGAACAGGCGGTCCTTGTCAACAAGAGCTCGGTTCATTTTCGTGCGGATTTTCAGCCGATTGCCGAAACGATACTCGTTTGCACCGCACCAGGCCCGATGCCGATCAGCCCCGCCAGCCTGCCATGGACACGGCTGGCGCCGGGCATGAAGCTGGAACCGATGGGCGCCTGCTGGCGCCCCGCACCAATTTCCGAACCCAGTCTTGAGGAGAGCTGAGCGACGATTTCACCCCCGTGCACCCGTCACAGAAACCGGGGCACATCACGACCACCCGAAGTGCAACAGAGAGAGAAAAGAATGACAGTTCATAGTTTCCGATCAAAGGGCGCCTCGCGCGCTCGCAGCCTGATGGCAGGGGCGATGATGGCCTCGACCGCGCTGGTTGGCGCAAGCGCCGCATGGGCCGAAACCACGATCACTGCCGTGATGCATTCCGGCCTGCGCGTGCTGGATCCGGTGATCACCACCGCCCATATCACCCGCAACCACGCCTACATGATCTATGACGTGCTGGTGGCCGTTGACGGGACCTTTACGCCGCAGCCGCAGATGGCCGACTGGACCGTGTCCGATGACGGGCTGGTCTATACCTTCACCCTGCGCGACGGTCTGAAGTTCCATGACGGCAGCCCCGTCACCATGGCCGATGCCGAAGCCTCGCTCAAGCGTTGGGCGACCAAGGACTCCGGCGGCCAGATCATCATGGACAAGACCGCCAGCCTGACCGCGACCGATGACAAGACGCTGGTCTGGACCCTGAACGAACCCTTCGCCCCGCTGCTCGATACGCTGGGCAAGCAATCGGCGCTGCCGCCCTTCATCATGCCCGCGCGCATCGCAGCCACCCCGGCTGACACCGCGATCACCGAGCATGTGGGCTCTGGCCCCTTCCGCTTCGTCGAGGCCGAATTCCAGCCCGGCGTCAGCGTCACCTACATCAAGAACGAGGATTACGTTCCCCGGTCCGAGCCTGCCGACAACATGGCCGGCGGCAAGGTCGTGAACGTGGACAAGGTCGTCTGGTCGACCATGCCCGACGCCTCGACGGCGATCAACGCGCTGCTCGGCAACGAGATCGACTATATCGAATCCGTTCAGGTCGACCTGCTGCCGCTGCTGGAAGGCGATCCCGACGTCGTCTATGAAAAGCGCGAACCGCTGGGCTACCAGACCATTGGCCGGATGAACTTCAAGCATCCGCCCTTCGACAACGTCAAGGTTCGTCAGGCAGCCATGAAGGCCCTTGATCAGCAGGCGATCCTTGCCGCGCTGGTGGGTAACCCCGACTACTATTCGATCTGCGGCGCGATCTTCGGGTGCGGCACCCCGCTGGCCGATGCGACCGGTTCGGAAAGCCTGACCTCGGGTGGTGATCTGGAAGCGGCCAAGGCCCTGCTGGCCGAGGCCGGTTACGATGGCACCCCGATCGTGCTGATGGCGCCGACCGACGTGGTGGCGCTGGCGGCTCAGCCGGTCGTGGCATCGCAGGCGCTGCGCAATGCAGGCTTCAACGTCGACATGCAGCCGATGGACTGGCAGACGCTGGTGACGCGCCGTGCCAGCCAGAACGCGCCAGCCGACGGTGGCTGGAACATTTTCTTCACCAACTGGCTGGTGCCGGAAATCTCCAGCCCGCTGGTCTCGCCGATGCTGAACGGCCGTGGCGACTCGGCATGGTTCGGCTGGCCGGATGATGCGGTGGTCGAAGGTCTGAAGGCCGATTTCATCGCGGCCAAGACGCTGGAAGAGCAGCAGGCCGTGGCCAAGAAGATCCAGGCGCACAACATGGAGCAGGTTCTCTATGTGCCGGTCGGTCAGTATGCCCTGCCGCAAGCGCGCCGCGCGACCATCACCGATATGCTGGCCTCGCCGGTGCCGGTGTTCTGGAACGTGAAGAAAGCCGAGTGATCATGGTGTGATCCGTCCCGGCGCGCGTCCTGCGCGCGCCGGGATTTCCTGCGCGACAGGGCCGCTTGCCCTGATCCCGCGCGACTGACCTGTCACCTATCCGCCGAAAGGGTTCCCTGCCAATGCTGGGCTATATCCTCCGACGCATCCTGGCGATCATTCCCGTCATGCTGATCGTCGCGATCTTCGTTTTCCTTTTGCTGCGCCTGACCCCGGGCGATCCCGCCGCGATCATCGCCGGCGACATGGCCACGCCCGAGCAGCTGGAACGCATCCGCGAGGCGATGGGCCTGAACAAACCCTTGCTGACGCAGTTCTTCACCTGGATGGGCAGCCTGTTGCAGGGCGACCTTGGCACTTCGCTGATCTCGGGCACGCCAGTCACCACGATGATCGGGCAGCGTATCTTTCCGACGATCAACATGGCGCTTCTGACCATCGTGATCGCCGTCGCCATCGCCGTCCCGATGGGCGTGCTGGCGGCATGGCGTCACCGGTCCTGGGTCGATTACGCGGTCATGAGCTTTTCGGTGCTGGGCTTTTCCGTGCCCGTCTTCGTGATCGGCTACCTTTTCATCCTGGTCTTCTCGATCTCGCTGGGCTGGCTGCCGGTGCAGGGCTATGCCTCGCCCTCGGAAAAGGGCATCGCGGAATTTCTTTATCGCGCGATCCTGCCGTCGCTCACGCTGGCCACGATCTACGTTGCCCTGATTGCGCGGATGACGCGCGCCTCGATGCTGGAAGTGCTTGGCGAGGATTACATCCGCACTGCCCGCGCCAAGGGCGTTAAGGAAAGCCGCGTGCTGTTCCGCCATGCGCTGCGCAATGCGGCGGTGCCGATCCTGACAGTGATCGGCACCGGTTTCGCGCTGCTGATCTCGGGCGTCGTGGTCACCGAAAGCGTGTTCAACATCCCCGGTATCGGCCGCCTGACCGTCGATGCGATCCTTGCGCGCGACTACCCGGTGATCCAGGCGATGATCCTGATCACCAGCGCGACCTATGTTGTGGTCAACCTGATCATCGACATCTCCTACACCGTCTTTGACCCGAGGATCCGTTACTGATGTCACATTACGCGCCCCCGTCCTCGGCCCTGCAATCGGTGTTGCGGCTGTTCTCGATCCCGTCGCTGGCCAAGCTGGGCGTCGGCCCGATGATCGCCGCAGCCGTCCTGGCGATGATCGTGATCGTCACGCTGCTGTCGCCCTGGCTGGCCCCGTTCGATCCGCTGGAAATGAACCCGATGAACCGTCTGCAGGGGCCAAGCGATGCCAACCTGCTGGGCACCGACCCTTTCGGCCGTGACATCTATTCGCGCGTCCTGATCGGCGGGCGGGTGTCGCTGCTGATCGGGATCGGCGCGGCGATCGTGTCGGTATTCCTCGGGCTGGTCATCGGGCTTGTGGCTGGTTTCTTCCGGCTGGCCGACACGATCATCATGCGGATCATGGACAGCCTGATGGCGATCCCCTCGATCCTGCTGGCGATTGCGCTGGTTGCGCTGAACGGTCCGTCGATCACCTCGGTGATCATGGCGATCACCATCCCGGAAATCCCGCGCGTCGTGCGGCTTGTCCGTTCGGTGGTGCTGACCGCGCGCGAGGAACCCTATGTCGAGGCGGCGATCGCGCTGGGATCGTCGATGCCCAAGATCCTGTTTCAGCACCTGATGCCCAATACCATGGCGCCGCTGATCGTGCAGGGGACCTATATCCTGGCCTCCGCCATCCTGACCGAGGCGATCCTGTCCTTCCTTGGCGCGGGTGTCTCGACCGAGATCCCGACCTGGGGGAACATCATGGCGGAAGGGCGGCAGTATTTCCGCGTGAAGCCCGAACTGATCCTGTGGCCCGGCCTGATGCTGTCGCTGTGCATCCTGTCGATCAACCTGCTGGGCGATACCGCGCGCGACATGCTGGACCCGCGCCTGAAGAAACGGGGGGAATAAGCCGATGCTGTTCAAATCGCGCAATTTCGACGATGCGAAAACTGTCCTGACGGTCAATGATCTGACCGTCAGCCTGCCCCCCGCCGCCAAGGCGCCGCCGGTGCTGAACCGGATCAGCCTGACGATCCGGCAGGGCGAAACCGTCTGCCTCGTGGGGGAATCGGGCTCGGGCAAATCCGTCACCTCGCTGGCGATCATGGGCCTTCTGCCCAAGGATGCGCTGTTCGTGACGGGTGGCAGGATCACCCTGTCGGACACCGACCTGCTGGAACAGTCGCCTTCGGCCATGCAGGACATCCGCGCCCGCCGCGTGGCGATGATCTTTCAGGAGCCCATGACCGCGCTGAACCCGGTGATGCGCGTGGGCGACCAGATCGAAGAGGTGCTGGAAAGCCATACCAGCCTTTCGGCCGAGGAACGCCGCGCGCGCGTCATCGACATCATGGAACAGGTGCATCTGCCCGATGTGGAACGCATCCACCGCAGCTATCCGCACCAGCTGTCCGGTGGTCAGCGCCAGCGGATCATGATCGCCATGGCGCTGGTGCTGGAACCCGAACTGTTGATCGCGGACGAACCCACCACCGCGCTTGACGTGACCACGCAACAGCAGATCCTGTCGCTGATCGCGGAGCTGCAGGAAAAGCATGGAACCGCCGTGCTGTTCATCACCCATGACATGGGCGTCGTGGCCGAAATCGCCGATACCGTCTACGTGATGAAATCGGGCGACCTGGTGGAACATGCCCCGATCGAGACGCTGCTGCGCGCGCCGAAACAGGACTATACCCAGAACCTCTTGCGCGCCGTGCCCAGCCTGATCCCGCGCGCCCCGCGCGCGGCACCGGGGGGTGACCCGGTCCTCAAGGTCGAAAGTCTCGACATGATATACGGGGGCGGCGGATTCTTCGTGAAACGCCCCGGCACCCATGCGGCCAAGGATGTGACCTTCACGGTCGCGCGTGGGCGCACCCTCGGGATCGTTGGGGAATCGGGCAGCGGAAAATCCACCGTGGCGCGCTGCATCATGCGGCTGATCGCGCCCACGGCAGGCGCGATACGTCTGCGCGACACCGACATCGCACATCTGAGCCGCGCGCAGCTGAAACCGCATCGCCAGCATCTGCAAGTGGTGTTCCAGGATCCGTTCCGGTCCCTCAACCCGCGCTGGACAGTGGGGCGCAGCCTGATTGAGGGCCCGGTGAACTATGGCACCGCACCCGCGCAGGCCATGGCCCGCGCCGCCGAGCTGATGGAGATCGTGGGCCTGCCCCGCGACAGTCTTGACCGTTATCCGCACCAGTTTTCCGGCGGTCAGCGCCAGCGTATCGCGATTGCGCGCGCGGTGATGATGCAGCCCGATGTTCTTGTCGCGGACGAGGCCGTGTCGGCCCTCGACGTGTCGGTGCAGGCGCAGGTTCTCGACCTGCTCAACGATCTGCAGGAAAGCCTTGGCATCACCATCGTCTTCATCACCCATGACTTGCGCGTCGCCGCGCAGATCTGTGACGATGTGCTGGTGATGCAGCGCGGCGTCGTGGTCGAACAGGGCCCCGCCGCCGCCGTTCTGGCCAATCCGCAGCATGAATACACGAAATCCCTGATCGAGGCCGCCCCCGGCCGCGCCTGGGATTTCGCGAATTTCCGGGAACTGGGCGCCGCCTGATCCCCACCACCCATAAAGAAAGACCGAGGAGAAAGACATGAACATCCTGCCCGTGATCGAGGCAAGCACCGCCGAGCTGACCGAGATTTTCAAGGACCTGCACGCCCATCCCGAAATCGGGCTGGAAGAGCAGCGCACCAGCGCCATCGTGGCCGAGAAGCTGCGCAGCTATGGCGTCGATGAGGTGCATGCCGGCATCGGCATCACCGGCGTCGTGGGCATCATCTACGGGCGTGGCGGCAAGGATGGGGGCGGCAAGCGGGTGGGCCTTCGGGCCGACATGGATGCGCTGCCGATCCACGAGCAGACGAACCTGCCCTATTCCTCGAAGAATGCAGGGAAAATGCATGCCTGCGGCCATGACAGCCACACGACGATGCTTCTGGGCGCGGCCAAGCACCTTGCCGCCACCCGCAACTTCGACGGCACGGCGATCATGATCTTCCAGCCGGCCGAAGAAGGCCTGGGCGGCGCGCGCGGCATGCTCAAGGACGGGCTGTTCGACCGCTTCCCCTGTGACGAGATTTACGGCATGCACAATTCGCCCAATGGCCAGCCCGGCACCGTGGGTATCTGCAAGGGTGCCGCCATGGCGGGGGCCGCCTTTTTCGACATCACCGTGACCGGCAAGGGCAGCCATGCCGCCATGCCGCAGCAATCGCGCGATGCGCTGGTCACGGCCTCGGCGCTGGTGGGCCAGTTGCAGACCATCGTGGCCCGCAACGTCGCACCGCTGGATACCTGCGTGCTGTCCGTCACCCAGATCCACGCGGGCAGTGCCTATAACGTGATCCCCGAAACCGCCCATATCTGCGGCACGATCCGCTACTTCAAGGACTCGGTCTACGAGATCGCGGAAACCCGCATGAAGGAAATCTGCGCCGGTTTCGGCGCGGCCTTCGGGGCCGAGATCAAGCTCGACCTGCGCAATGTCTTCGACGTGCTCATGAACGATCACGCCCTGTCCGACGCCTATATGGATGCCGCGCGCGACATCGTCGGCGAAGAGATGATCAGCCGCACCGACGAACCCGCGACCGGGTCCGAGGATTTCGCCGACATGCTCAAAGTCGTGCCGGGTGCCTATTGCCGCGTGGGCCATACCGGCAACGTGCCGCTGCACAACCCCGGCTTCGTGCTGGGCACCGAGGTTCTGCCGGTCGGTGCCTCGATCATGGCGCGCGTTGTGGAACGCCGCCTGCCGTTGTCGGAGGCCGCCGGATGAACCCGCTCGACCTGCCATTCGACGCCGATGACATGGTGGAACGGCTCAGGCCATGGATCGAATGCGAAAGCCCGACCTATGACGCCGATGCCGTCAACCGGATGATGGACCTTGCCGCCTATGACCTGACGGTCGCGGGTGCCGTGGTCGAACGCATCCCCGGACGGATGGGCTTTGGCGGTTCGGTCCGCGCGCGCTTTCCGCATCCCGATTTCGGCAAGCCGGGCATCCTGATCGCGGGCCACATGGATACGGTCCACCCCATCGGCACGCTGGAAAAACTGCCCTTCAAGCGTGAAGGCGGCATCTGCTACGGCCCGGGCATCATGGACATGAAGGGCGGCAATTTCATCAGCCTCGAGGCGATCAAGGCGCTGGCTGCGGCGGGCATGCAGACACCGCTGCCCGTGACGGTCCTTTTCACCCCGGATGAAGAGGTGGGCACGCCATCCACCCGCGACCTGATCGAGGCCGAAGCCGCCAAGAACAAGTATGTCCTTGTCCCCGAACCCGCCAAACAGGACGGCGGCGCGGTGATCGGCCGCTATGCCATCGCGCGCTTCAACCTGCGCACGGTGGGCCGCCCCAGCCATGCCGGGTGGGCCCTGTCCGAAGGCCGGTCGGCGATTGCCGCCATGGCCAAGAAGATCCTCGAGATCGAGGCGATGACCTCGGACGATTGCACCTTCTCGGTGGGTGTGATCCACGCCGGGCAATGGGTGAACTGCGTGTCCTCGTCATGCGAGGCGCAGGCCCTGACCATGGCCAAGACCCAGGAAGATCTTGATCGTGGCGTTGCCGCCATGATGGCGCTTCAGGGCGAGGAAAACGGCGTGACCTTCGAGGTGACGCGCGGCGTGACCCGCCCCGTGTGGGAACCCAACCAGCCCGGCACAATGGCCATGTTCGACATCGCCAAGGACATCTGCGCCGAACTGGGGTTCGAACTGACCGGTGCCAGCTCTGGCGGCGGCTCGGACGGGAACTTCACCGGCTACATGGGCATTCCGACGCTGGATTCCATCGGTGTGCGCGGCAAGGGCCTGCATACGCTGGGCGAACATATCGAAGTCTCCAGCCTGCCCGAACGGGCCAAGCTGACGGCGGCCCTTCTGATGCGCCTGCAGTAGACAAGGAACCGCGCGGGCAGGGGGGCGCCCACCCGCGCGGATACCCGATCCCGATTGCGACAGGCCCCGCCCCTTGCTAGACAGGATGCATGAACCGGCAATCGCCTCAGAAGAAAAGCGGCTGGCGCGGGTCCGAGGACCTGTGGCTCAACGCGGCCTATGACCTTCTGATCGACAAGGGGGTCGATGCGGTCAAGGTGCTGCCGCTGGCCGAAACGCTGGGCCTGTCACGCACCAGTTTCTACGGCCATTTCGACAGTCGCGAGGCGCTGCTGGCCGCCCTGGTCAACCGCTGGCGCGACAAGAACACCGGCAACCTGATCCGGCAGACGCAAGCCTATGCCGAAACCATCACCGAGGCCGTGTTCAACATCTTCGATTGCTGGCTGAGGCCCGATCTTTTCGACGCGCGTTTCGACCATGCGATCCGCAACTGGGCCCTGGGCGATCCCGGCCTGCGCGCGATCCTTGAACAGAATGACAGCGACCGGATCGACGCGATCCGCGGCATGTTCGAACGCTTCGGCTATGATGCGGACGATGCGCGCATCCGCGCCTACACGATCTATTACACGCAAGTCGGCTATGTCTCGATGATGGTGCAGGAAGAGACGCGCGTGCGTATCGATCGCATGCCCAATTATATCGTGGTCTTCACCGGGCACAGCCCCACCTCGTCCGAGGTGGAAAGGTTCCGTGCCCGGCATTTGCCCGGTCTCGCGCGACCCCGCGCCAAGCGGCAGCAAGCCTGATCAGGCCTCGACCTCGACCTTGCCGATGGGATGCGAACAGCAGGCCAGGATATAGCCCTCGGCCACGTCTTCGTCGCTGATGCCGCCGTTATGGACCATGTGCACCTCGCCCGACAGTTTGCGGATCTTGCAGGTGCCGCAGATGCCGAACTGACAGCCCGAGGGGATGTTCAACCCCGCGCCCCGCGCGACGGACAGGACCGTATCGGTCTGCGCGCAGCGGGCCGACAGGCCGGCGGCGGCAAAGATCACCTCGGCGCCGACATCCTCCTGCGGGATCACGTCGTCGAATTCGGTCAGTTCGGCCACCGTTTCAGCGGGCGCATGGAAGCTTTCCTGATGATAGCGCGTCATGTCGAACCCCAGCGCGTTCAGCATGTCGCGCACGGATTGCATGAAGCTGTCCGGCCCGCAGCAATAGACATCCCGCTCAAGGTAGTCGGGCGCCATCAGGCCCAGCATCAGCTGGTTGAACCGCCCGCGATAGCCGGTCCAGACCTCGTAGGGGTCTTCCTGGCTGACCACGAAATGCAGCTTCAGCCCCTGCACGCGGCTGGCCATGTATTCCAGCCGCTTGCGAAAGATCATCTCGGACGGGCGGCGCGCGCATTGGATGAAGGTCATGTCGGGGTCCTCGCCCCGCTCGAACAGGGTTGCGGCCATCGACATCACCGGCGTCACGCCCGACCCTGCCGAGATGAACAGGTATTTCCCTTCGGGTTGCGGCGGCAGATGGAACAGGCCCGCCGGGCCATAGGCGCGCAGGCGCATCCCCGGTTTCAGGTTCTCCATCATCCAGCGGCCCGCCACGCTGTCGGGTCCCGGCTTGACCGTGACCGAGACATAGGCGTTCACCACCGGGCTGCTGGAGATCGTGTAGGTCCGCTGGATCGCCCCGCCCGGAAGCGGCAATTCCAGCGTCAGGAACTGCCCCGCGCGATAGACGAATGTCGCCCCCGAAGGCGGGCGGAACACGAAGGTCCGCACACCGGGGGTCTCGGGCACCACGGCCACGCATTCCAGCGGCTCGCTGTCCTGCCAGACGGGTGTATCGGCGCGGGGCATCGGGATCATCGGCTCACTCCGCCGCGATATTGGAGGCAGGGCGCGCCGGCCCGGTCAACCGCCGCTGCATCGTGTTCGCATACCAGTCGACGAACTGGATCACGCCGCTTTCCTGCTTTTGGGAATAGGGACCAGGCATATAGGCGGGTGAATCGATACCCTTCTGGTTTTCCTCGACAATCCGGCGATCTTCATCGTTGGTGTGAATCCAGACCTCGGTCAGGCGGTTCAGGTCGTAATCCACGCCTTCCACCGCATCCTTGTGCACCAGCCATGTGGTCGTCACCTGGGTTTCGCGCACCGAAACGGGGATCACGCGGAACAGCAGCACCTGATCCGACAGGAAATGGTTCCAGGTGTTGGGGTAATGGAAAAACAGGCAGGTTCCCGCGTTGTCGAAAGGCACGCTGCCCACGCGCCGCGCCACAGCCGCCTTCCCATCCATCGTATAGCTGACCGCCGCCCCCAGGAAGGGGATGCGCACCAGCCGCCACTGATCGTCAGGATCGGCCACATAGCGCGACGGCAGGCCAGCCTCCTCGCAGCGCTCCACATGTGCCAGGCCGGCGGGGGACGAGATGCTGTCATCCGCGCCCACAAGGTCGGGATCGTCGTTGAACGTCCTGCACAGCGAGGGGTGAGAGCCCGAGCAGTGATAGCATTCGCGGTTGTTCTCCAGCACCAGCTTCCAGTTGGCCTGCTCGACGATCGTGCTTTGATGCGCCACCTTCAGCTGGTGCATGTCATGAGGCGCGGCATAGCGGGCCAGTTGCGCCGCCACGGGGGCGAAATCGGGTGCCTCCTCGGCGAGGCAGACAAAAACCATCCCCCCGGCCTCGGCGCAGTGCACGCCGCGCAGCCCGTGATCCTGCGGCTTGAAATCCGGCCCCATGTCGCGGGCATACAGCAGCTTGCCGTCCAGCTCGTAGGTCCATTGGTGATAGGGGCAGACCAGCTTGGGCGCGGCGCCCTTGTCGGCTGAACAGATCCGGCTGCCGCGATGTCGGCAGGAGTTGTGGAAAGACCGGATCGTGCCATCGGCCCCGCGCACGATGATGATCGAATAGGCCCCGACCTGCAGGGTCACATAGGATCCGGTCTTGGGCAGTTCGGCCGCGGCAATCGCGAACAACCAGTCACGATACCAGATATTCTCCATATCCGCCGCGAACAGCGCGGCATCGGTATAGAAGGGACGGGGCAGGGAATGCGCCGGCTTGCGCTGCGCCAGAAGGGACTGAAGTTCGGAATCGTCAAGCATGACAGTGATCCTATGGGAGGGATGGAGGGTTATGGTTGATCAAAGGCAAGTGATTTCTACCCTGCATGGTCAGATGTCCTTGACCAGACGCAGCGCATCGTAGATCGCGGCATGGGTGTTGCGGGCGGCCACCGCATCGCCGATGCGGTAGAGAACGAACTGATCCTGCGCGGCCTGCCAGGGCTGCGCGCGACCGGCGATCAAGGCATCCTGATCCACCGCGCCCTTGTTGGCCGATTGCGGTTTCAGATCGAAATACAGCTCGTCCAGCGGCAGGGTGCCGTGGTTGACGACGATCTGGTCGAAATCCCGCGTCTCGCGGTGGCTGGAATAGTCCGTGCCGATGACCGCGCTCAGCTGATTGCCATTCTTCTGCACCGCCTTCAGCCTGTAAGTCACTGTAAAGCGGACATCCTTGTCCTGCAGGCTGCGCATGTAGGGCACCAGGTTCATCGCCATCACATCGGGGGCAAAGCTGCGGTCGGGGGTCATCACCTCGACATGGGCACCGCTGCCCGCGATAACCTCGGCGGCCTGCAGGGCCGCATGGTCGCCCGCATCGTCATAGACCAGGACGCGGGCACCCGGTTTCACATCGCCCGCGATGATATCCCAGGACGACACCACCAGGTCATTGCCATCCTCCAGCACCTCGGTGTGCGGCATGCCGCCCGTTGCCACGATCACGACATCCGGGCTTTGCGCCATGATGTCAGAGGCTTCGGCATAGGTGTTGAAGTGGAAGGTCACCTCGCGCGCGGCACATTGCGCCATGCGCCAGTCGATGATCCCGATCATCTCGCGCCGCCGCGCCGATTGCGCGGCCAGACGCAACTGGCCGCCGGCATCGGGGGCCGCCTCGAACACCGTGACCCTGTGACCGCGCATGGCGGCGACGCGCGCGGCCTCAAGCCCCGCGGGCCCGGCGCCCACCACGACCACGTGCTTTTGCACGGGCGCGGGCGCGATCATGTCGTCCTGCGGCATGCTCAGTTCGCGGCCCGTGGCGGCGTTATGGGTGCACAGCGCATCCCCCGCCTGATAGATCCGGTCCAGGCAGTAGTTCGCGCCGACGCAAGGCCGGATGTCTTCCTCGCGGCCTTCGATGATCTTGGTCACGATCAGCGGATCGGCCATGTGGGCGCGGGTCATCCCCACCATGTCCAGCTGACCCGAGGCCACGGCATGGCGCGCTGTCGCCACATCGGGGATGCGCGCGGCATGGAAGGTGGGCAGGCCCACCTCGGCACGGATGCGGCCCGCGAAATCCAGATGGGGCGCGGATCGCATCCCCTGCACCGGGATCACATCGGTCAGCGCCGCATCGGTATGGATCTGGCCCCGGATCACGTTCAGGAAATCGACGCCCGCCTCCTTGAACATATGTCCAATGGCGATCCCCTCATCGGTGGCAATGCCGCCCTCTGCCGCCTCATCGGCGACATAGCGCATTCCCAGCAGGAAACGGTTGCCCACGCGCTTTCGGCAGGCGCGGTAAACCTCCAGCGCGAAACGTGCGCGATTCTCCAGCCCGCCACCCCAGGGGGCATCCAGCACATTGGTCAGCGGCGACATGAACTGGTCCATCAGGTGGCCGTAGCATTCGAATTCAACCCCATCGAGGCCCGCTGCCTGCATCCTTTCGGCGGCATCGGCGTAATCCTGGATGATGCGGTCGATCTCGTGATCCTCGATGATCTTGGGAAAGGCACGGTGCGCGGGCTCGCGGAAGGGGCCGGGTGCCACGACGGGCAACCAGTCGCCCTTGGCCCAATGGGTGCGGCGCCCCAGATGCGTCAACTGGATCATCACGGCGCAGTCATGTGCATGGCAGGCATCCGCGATGTTGCGCATCCATGGCACCACCTCGTCCTTGTAGGCCAGCACGTTGTTGAACACGGGCGGCGAGTTGCGCGACACCGCCGCCGAACCCGCCGTCATGGTCAGCGCCACACCCGCGCGGGCGCGGGTTTCGTGATAGGCGCGATAGCGGTCCTTGGGCATCCCGTCCTCGGGATAGGCCGGTTCGTGACTGGTGGTCATGATCCGGTTCTTCAGGGTCAGATGGCCCAGCTGGTAAGGTTGCAGCAAGGGGTCCTTGGTGGCGGTCTGGGTCATCGGGGGCTCCGTCGGAATCACGTGGATGGGCCGCGCGAACCGCGCGGATCACGGATGATCCTGACCGAGCGCCGATACACCGTCACCCACAAAAGCGACAGTGGTGTCGGATTTTTCGACGTCGGTGTTCTTGTCCCTGCCCGCATGGCCGATCCCCGGTTTTCATGCGGGCCAGAATAGCCCGCATTTGCAAGGGATCAGCCGCCGAAAACGACGCTCCGTTCCGGTCCTGCGAAGCGGGCGCGCAGGGTGTCGCCTTTCAGCTCTTCACGACTTCGGGGATGCGGCCGGCCGGGGGCGTGTTGCGGCTGCGCTGGCTGGTCACGCGCCCGTCGATGATGGTCATGCCCACGCCGGGCAGGTTGCCCAGTTGCACCGACTCCAGGATCGTCTTGCCCGGCGCGTGCTGCGCCTGGTCCATCAGCACGAAATCGGCGCAAAGCCCGGCCTCGATCATGCCGGTGTCCAGTTCGCGCATCCGCGTGGTGTTGCCCGTCCCGAAGCAGAAGGCCACCTCGGCGGGCACATTGCCCAGGCTCGACAGCATGGCGATCATCCGCAGGATGCCCAGTGGCTGCACCCCTGACCCGGCCGGTCCATCGGTGCCAAGGATCACCTGATCCAGCTTGCCCAGCTCGCGTGTGGTGTTCAGCGTCAGAAGGGCCGCGCGCTCGTTGCCGTTGTGCACGATCTCAAGCCCCGCCTTGCAGCCTTCGCACAGGCAGATGATCTGGTCGTCGGGCAGGGCGGAATGGCCGCCGTTGATATGACCCACCACATCGGTGCCGGTCTCCAGCACCATGTCGGCGTCGATCAGCCCCGATCCGGGGATCGATGGCCCGCCGGTGTGGATCGTGCTCTGGATGCCGTATTTGCGCGCCCAGTCCACCATCTGCCGCGCGGTCTTGCCGTCCTTGACGGTGCCCAGCCCCACCTCGCCCAGCAGCTTGACGCCCGCCTTTGCCAGATCGGCGAAATCCTCTTCGACCATGCCGTGTTCGATCACGGGCGCACCTGCATGTACCTTGACGCCCGAGGGGCGGAAATTCTCGTACCAGCGCTGCGAGGCGATCGCCATCGCCTTCAGACCCACGATATCCTTGGGCCGTCCCGGCATATGCACCTCACCCGCCGAGATCAGCGTCGTGACCCCGCCATGCAGCGTCGAATCGATCCAGTGCAACTGCTGTTGCCGTGGCGTGTAATCGCCCACCACGGGATGCACATGGCTGTCGATCAGGCCGGGGCAAAGCGTACAGCCATTGGCGTCGATCAGCGTGTCGGCGCCCTCGGTGTCCATGTCCTTCTCGTGGCCCCAGCCGGTGATCTTTCCACCCACCGCGATCAGGCAATCGCCGTCCAGAATGGGCTGTTCGATCTTGCCGGACAGGATCAGGCCGATGTTGCGGATGACAAGCTTGTGGGTCGCATCAAGCGTCGGGGCGGTTGCGTCTGCCATGGGTTCCCTCTCTTCTGACTTGTTAGAACGCTAACAGAAACCTTGCACCGATCAAGAGGGCAGCTTGCAGGTGCCATACCAAGGCCGTTGACAGGTTATTTGTTTGTATACTAACAAAAAGAAAATCGATCCGTCAGCCGGAGGCCCCATGTCCCTGACCGAAATCCCCCAGACCGCCGCCTTTCCCGTCCCCGAAGGCATGTTTGCCGAAACCGTGACCGAGGTGCAGCATTACACCGACCGGCTGTTCCGCTTCCGCATCACGCGCCCGGCGTCCTTCCGGTTCCGGTCGGGCGAGTTCGTGATGATCGGCCTGCCCAATGCCGCCAAGCCGGTGATGCGCGCCTATTCCATCGCCTCGCCCGCCTGGGATGAAGAGATCGAGTTCTATTCGATCAAGGTCCCCGGCGGCCCGCTGACCGAACATCTGCAAAAGATCAAAGTGGGCGATACGGTGCTGATGAAGAAAAAGCCCACCGGCACGCTGGTTCTGGATGCGCTGCTGCCCGGCAAGCGGGTCTACATGTTCGCCACCGGCACCGGCATCGCACCTTTCGCCAGCCTGATACGCGATCCCGAGACCTACGAGAAATTCGAACAGGTCATCCTGTGCCATACCTGCAGGGACGCGGCCGAGCTGACCTACGGGCAGGATCTGGTCCGCGACCTGCGCGCCGATCCGCTGGTGGGCGAGATGGCGGGCGGCCTGATCCATTACGCCACGACCACGCGCGAGGCCACGGCGCGGATGGGGCGGCAGACCGACCTGATGGCGTCGGGTCAGATCTTCACCGATCTTGGCCTGCCGCCCATCGATCCGGCCACTGATCGCGGGATGATCTGCGGCTCGATGGCGATGCTGCGCGATACCAAGGCGGCACTGGAAGGCTTCGGGCTTGTCGAAGGGTCGAACAGCATGCCGGCAACCTTCGTGGTCGAACGTGCTTTCGTGGGCTGATCCTCACATTTGATTTGACAGCCGGGGCTGTGCCGATTTCTTATTCGTGTGCAAACAAAATTCAGACCGCCCGCAAAGGCGGCAGACAACGGGGAAGCTGCGATGGGATATCTTGTTGCCGCATCATTGTCCGAGGCGCTGGATGCGCTGGGCCGTCCTGATGCCGCGGTGATCGCGGGCGGGACCGACTGGTTCCCCGCGCAGGGGTCGCGTCCTCTGAAGGGGGATCTGGTCGATATCACCCGCGTGCCGGGGCTGCGCGGGATCACGCAGGACGCGGGCGGCTGGCGCATTGGCGGGGCCACCACGTGGACGGACCTGATCCGCGCCGATCTGCCCCCGGCCTTCGACGGGATCAAGGCGGCCGCGCGTGAGGTGGGATCGATCCAGATCCAGAACGCGGGCACCGTGGCGGGCAACCTTTGCAATGCTTCGCCCGCCGCCGATGGCGTGCCGCCACTTCTGACGCTGGGCGCGGTGGTCGAACTGGCCTCGACCCGTGGCATCCGGCGCATGGGCCTGTCCGAATTCCTGAAAGGTCCGCGCCAGACCGCGCGCATGCCGGGCGAGGTGCTGACCGCGCTGATCATCCCCGATCTGCCTGTCGGCGCGCAGGGGACTTTCCTGAAACTGGGGGCGCGGCACTATCTGGTCATCTCGATCGCCATGGTCGCGGCCCTTGTCACGCTGGATCGGGGGCGGATCGTACAGGCGGCGGTGGCTGTTGGGTCCTGTTCCGCCACCGCGCAACGTCTTCCCGCGCTCGAGGCAGACCTGACAGGTCGCAGCGCCGCAGATGTGCTGGCCGCAGGTGCGGGCGTGATCCTGCCTGCGCACCTTGCGCCGCTGGCGCCCATCGGCGATGTGCGCGGCAGCGCCGACTACCGGATGGAGGCCGCGTCGACGCTTTGCGCCCGCGCGCTCCACATGGCGATAGAGCAGGGGGGACAATCCCATGGATAAGCGGACCGCACCGGATCTGACCGCCTTTCACCTGAATGGCCAGGTGGTCGAGGTCGCAGCCGACCCCGGCGAGCGCCTGTCCCATGCCCTGCGTGAAAGGCTGGGGGCCAAGGACGTCAAGATCGGCTGCAACGCGGGCGATTGCGGGGCCTGCACGGTGCTGGTCGATGGTGCGCCGGTCTGCGCCTGCCTGATGCCGGTGCAACAGGCCGCGGGCGCAAAGGTCGAAACGCTGACCGGTCTGGTCAAGGCCGATCCGCATGCCGACAGGCTGGTGAACAGCTTTCAGGCGCATCAGGCCGCGCAATGCGGTATCTGTACGCCGGGCATGATGGTGTCCGCCGTGGCGCTGCTGCGCGCGCAATCCGCGCCCGATGCCGCACAGGTACAGGACGCGCTGGGCGGGGTGCTGTGCCGCTGCACCGGCTATCGCAAGATCATCGATGCGGTGGTCGAGGCCGGGGCAGGGCATGCGCCCGCGCCGGAAGGCTCGGGCGATGTCGGCACCACGATCCGCCGGCTGGACGGTCTGCCCAAGGTCACCGGCACCGAGGCTTTCGGCGACGATGTCGCCCCGCCCGATGCGCTGGTGCTGCGGGTGATCCGTTCGCCCCATGCCCATGCGGGTTTCACCTTCGGCGATCTCGATGGTTTCCGCGCGGCCAATCCCGGTATCGTCGCGGTGCTGACAGCGGCCGATGTGCCGGGTCTCAATGCCTTCGGCGTGATCCCCGGCTTCATCGATCAGCCCGTCTTTGCCGTGGATCACGTGCTTTTCCGGGGCGATGCCGTGGCCGCCGTCGTGGGCGATGCCGCCACCATGGCCCGTTTCGATCCCGCCGATTTCCCCGTGACATGGGAGCCGCGCCCCCCGCTGATGGAGGTCGAGGACGCACTCGCCCCCGGTGCGGCGCAACTGCATCCGGGGCGCGCGCACAACATCATGTGCGGCGGTCATGTCGCCTGCGGCGATGCCGAGGCGGCACTGGCCCGCGCCGATGTCACGGTCGAGGGGCAGTTCACCACCGCTTTCGTGGAACATGGCTATATCGAACCCGAGGCCGGTTTCGCCATGATGGACGGTGACCGCGTCGTGGTGCAGGCCTGTACCCAGGCCCCGGTGATGGACCAGGATGCGCTGATGCAGATCCTCGCCCTGCCGCGCGAGCGTATCCGCATCGTCCCCACTGCGGTGGGCGGTGGCTTCGGCTCCAAGATCGACGTGTCGCTGCAACCCTTCCTGGCGCTGGCCGCGATCAGGACAGGCCGTGCCGTGCGCATGACCTATGAACGCGTCGAGACCATGCAATCCACCACCAAGCGCCATCCGGCCGCCATTTCCATGCGGATCGGGGCCAGCCGCGACGGGCGGCTCTGCGGCATGACCTTCGACGGGGACTTCAACACCGGGGCCTATGCTTCGTGGGGGCCGACCGTCGCCAACCGCGTGCCGGTCCATGCCTCGGGTCCCTACCGGGTGGCCGATTACCGCGCCACAACACGGGCGGTGAACACCAACTGTGTGCCCGCAGGCGCGTTTCGCGGCTTTGGCGTGCCCCAATCGGCGGTGGCGCAGGAAAGCCTTTTCGACATGCTGGCTGCGCGCCTCGGCATGGATGCGCTGGAATTCCGCATCCTCAATGCCCTCGACAACGGTGTGCCGACCGTCTGTGGACAGGTCTTTGCGCAGGGCGTCGGCGTCAAACCCTGCCTTGAGGCGCTGCGCCCCGCATGGGTTGCGGCGCAGGCCGACTGCGACACCTTCAACGTCGCTCATGCCACCCGCAAGCGCGGTGTGGGGGTCGCGGCAGGCTGGTATGGCTGCGGCAATACCTCGATGCCCAACCCCTCGACCATCCGGGCGGGTCTGCGCGCCGATGGCACCGTCGTGCTGCACCAGGGCGCGATGGATATCGGGCAGGGGTCCAACACCGTGATCCCGCAGATCTTCGCCCGCGCCTTCGGCGTACCGGTGCATGACATCGCGCTGATCGGGGCCGATACCGACCTGACACCCGACGCGGGCAAGACCTCGGCCAGCCGCCAGACCTTCGTGACCGGCAACGCCGCGCGCCTCGCGGGCGAGGCGCTGCGCAAGGCCGTTCTTGGGCAGGTCAACGCCAGCCCCGATGCGGTGATCACCCTTGATACCGCAGGGCTGACCGTCACCGATGGCGCGCAGACCTTCACCCTCGATCTGGCGCGGCTTTCCCCGAACCCCGCAGGCTATGTGCTGGAGGTGGCCGAGACCTACGATCCCCCCACCAAGCCGCTCGACAAGAACGGGCAGGGCGAACCCTATGCGCAATACGGCTATGCCGCCCATCTGGTGGTGGTCGAGGTGGATATCCCCCTTGGCCGGGTGCGTCCACTGCGCTTCGTCGCGGCCCATGATGTGGGGCAGGCGATCAATCCGCTCCTGGTCGAGGGGCAGGTCCATGGTGGCATTGCACAGGGCCTCGGCATGGCGCTGATGGAGGAATACATCCCCCACCGGACAGAGAACCTGCACGACTACCTGATCCCCACCATCGGCGACGTGCCCCCCATCGAAACCCTGATCGTCGAGGTGCCCGATGCCCATGGCCCTTACGGGGCCAAGGGCCTGGGTGAACATGTGCTGATCCCCACCGCGCCCGCGATCCTCAACGCCATCGCGCATGCCACCGGTGCGCGGATCACACGCCTGCCCGCCACCCCTGCAAGGGTGCGCGCCGCGCTGAAGGAGGCCGGACATGCCTGACGACAACGCGCCCGATACCGTGGCCAGCGCGGCCGCCGAGAAAATCCGCTGCGATGCCTGCCCGGTGATGTGCTACATCGCCGATGGCAAGGCTGGCGCCTGCGACCGTTACGCCAACCATGGCGGCGAGTTGGTGCGCCTTGATCCCCTGACCGTGATCCAGGGCGGTGCGCAGGCCGTGGCCTTTCTGGACCAGGGCGAGAATGCCCAGGACTGGGATGGCGACGTGATCCAGGGCAACCGCACCTTCGTGACTGCCGTGGGCGCGGGCACCACCTATCCCGATTACAAACCCGCCCCCTTCATCGTCAGCCAGCAGGTCGAGGGCGTCGACATGGTCACCGTCGTGACCGAGGGCATCTTCAGCTATTGCGGCGTCAAGGTGAAGATCGACACCGACCGCCACATCGGGCATGAGCGCGCGATTGTGCGTGTGGAAGGCGAGGCGATCGGTCATGTGATGACCGCCGAATACGGCTCCAAGATGCTGTCGCTGGGCGGGGTGGAACACCTGACGGGCGGCTCGAAGAAAGAAGGCCGCGTGACCTGCGACGCGCTGATGCGCCTGTGCAACCGCGAAGCCGTGGAAATGCAGATCGACGAGGGCGTGACCATCGTGGTGCAGGCGGGCCATGCGCCCATCATCAACGGTGTGCCGGAAAAGCTGATGCGTGTGGGCTGTGGCTCGGCCACCATCGGCATGTTCGCCAAGCAATGGCACGGCCATGTCGACGAGGTGGTGGTCGTCGATGACCATATCACTGGCGTGCTCAGCGAACACGAGGCCGGCAAGGGCCTCGACATGCGCCTTTCGGGCATCAAGGTGAAGGGGCGCAAATCCACGCCCGGTCGCTATTTCCAGGTGGCGGATCCCGGCACCGGCTGGGGCGGCACCAATGTCGAAGACCCGCTGACCATCCTCAAGCCCGCCGATCCGAAACTGGCATGGCCCGGCCTGCGCCTGCTGATGATCTCGACCACCGGGGAGCAATGGGCCTATTACATCCTTGATGAAAACCTTGTCCCGCAACCGGCCGACATCACGCCGCCGCTGCTGGCCACGGCTGAACGGATCGCGGAAAACTGCGAACCTTCGCTTTGCTCGGTCCTCTTCATGGGCGGCGCGGGCGGCAGCTTGCGCGCGGGCGTCACCGAGAACCCGGTGCGGCTGACCCGGTCGGTCAAGGATGCGCTGACCTACGTGTCCTGCGGCGGGGCAGAGGCCTATGTCTGGCCCGGTGGCGGCATCACCGTGATGGCCGATGTGATGGACATGCCGACCAATTCCTTCGGTTATGTGCCGACACCCGCGCTTGTGGCTCCGATCGAATTCACCCTGCGGCTGACCGATTACGCGGCACTTGGCGGGCATGTGGATCATGTCCGTCCGGTCCAAGAGGTCCTGACCCCCGCGATCCGCAAGCTCTTGCCCAACATCAGCCAGCCAGACCCGCATGATCCGCAGAACTACCGCTGGCGGCCTGACCGCAAGGGCAGGCGCTGATGGGGCCGGTCGCGGCCCTTCTGGCCGATGGCCGGTTGCATCTGCAACACGGCCCCATCGACCTTGTGATCGGGGTCGAGGCGCAGGATGACGCCCGCAGCAAAGCCTATCGCGCCGCGCGCGACCGTTTCGCCACCGTGCTTGATGAACTTGTCCCCGAACTGCCGGTGCTGCGCGCGCCCCTCGGCGCGCTGCCTCAGGGCCAGATCGGTCGCAGGATGCACGCAGCCTGCGGGACCGTGGCGCAGGGCGACTTCATCACCCCCATGGCCGCCGTGGCCGGGTCCGTCGCGGATGAGGTGCTGGCCGCCATGCTGGCCGCGGTGCCGCTTGCCCGCGCCCATGTGAACAACGGCGGCGATATCGCGCTGCATCTGGCACCCGGCGCGGACTACCGCGCGGCCATCGCGGGGCTGGACGGGCAACTGGCAGGCCGGATCACGCTTCATGCAGGGCAGGGGATCGGCGGCATCGCCACATCGGGGCAGGGCGGGCGCAGCCTCAGCCTGGGCATCGCCTCCTCGGTCACGGTGCTGGCGCGCGATGCCGCAACGGCGGATGCCGCCGCCACCCTGATCGCCAACGCAGTCGATCTGCCGGGCCATCCCGCCATTACCCGCCGCCCTGCGCGGGACATCTTCCCTGACAGCGATCTGGGCGCGCGCATGGTCGTGACCGATGTCGCGCCACTGCCCCCCGCCGACATCGCCCGCGCGCTGGCGCGCGGGGCGGAACGGGCGCAGGCGATGATCGCCACCGGTGCCATTGCCGCCGCCGCGCTGGTCCTGCAAGGTCAGGGCGTCACGGTCGGAGAATTCGAAGACGGGGCCACGGCCCTCAAGGAAAGGAGCCTCCAGCATGCCTGAGGTCGAGATACGCAAATTTGCCAGCGTGGTAGAGGAAGTCTTTCACGAAGGCGGTCCCCGCGCCACCACACCGCTGCGCCGCGCCGCGGTGATCGCGGTGATCCGCAATCCCTTCGCGGGGTCCTATGTCGAAGACATCCAGCCCTTCATGGAAGACCTCAAGCCGCTGGGCCTGATGATGGCCAACCGGCTGGTGGACCTGCTGGGCGGTGATCCGTCGGTCATCGAAGGTTATGGCAAGGGGGCCATCGTCGGTGCCGCGGGAGAGCTGGAACACGGCGCGCTCTGGCATGCGCCGGGCGGCTATGCCATGCGCGAGGTGCTGGGCGACGCCATGGCGATCGTGCCCTCCACCAAGAAGGTGGGC
Organism: Seohaeicola sp.; assembly: GCF_048006315.1. Classification (GTDB taxonomy): domain Bacteria; phylum Pseudomonadota; class Alphaproteobacteria; order Rhodobacterales; family Rhodobacteraceae; genus Seohaeicola. Next base: position 3,369,441 of record NZ_CP180350.1, read on the forward strand.
GGTGTCGGCACGCGGCTGGATGTGCCGATCACCCATATCAACGCCTCATATGTGCGCAGTCATTTCGATGCGATGGAACTGGGCCTGAACGACGCGCCGCGCGCCGATGAAATGGCCCTGATGCTGGTCATGACGACGGGCCCGCGTGTCCATAACCGCGCAGGCGGGCTGGCCGCCGACAAGATCACCGGAAGGGACGGGCTGAGATGAGCGCCGATATCCGCAAACTGGCCGTCTGGGTCGAGGAAACCCATACCGAGATGGGCCGCCCCATCACCCCCGCCACCCGCAAGGCCGTGGCGGTGGCTGTCATCGCAAACCCCTTCGCGGGCCGCTATGCCGAAGATCTGTCCGAGCTGATCGAGATTGGTGCAGAACTGGGCGGGCTGTTGGGCGCGCGCTGCGTCGCGGCTTTGGGCATCGAGCCTGCGCAGGCGCAAAGCTATGGCAAGGCCGCCATGGTCGGCGAGGGCGGAGAGCTGGAACATGCCGCCGCCATCCTGCACCCCAAACTGGGCGCGCCCCTGCGCTTGGCTGTTGAGAAGGGGGCGGCGCTGGTCCCCTCGTCGAAAAAGATGGGCGGGCCGGGTCAGGTGCTGGACGTGCCGCTGGGCCACAAGGATGCGGCCTATGTGCGCAGCCATTTCGACGGGGTCGAGGTGCGGCTGAACGATGCGCCGAGGGCGGGCGAGATCATGGTCGCCGTGGCCGTCACCGACAGCGGTCGACCGCTGCCGCGCGTCGGCGGGCTGACCCATGAGCAGGCCGAGGGCAAGGATGGGCTGCGCTGAGCCTGCGGCAACCATCGGTTTTTGAGTATTTTTGCAAAATGAACAGGGCGCGCAGGGAACACCTGCGCCCCTTACAATTTGTCCAGCAGGTCCAGCAGCCGTTCCACTTCGCGCCGGGTCAGGTTCGCGGCCGTCGCCTGGGAAATCTCGGTTGCGGTCCTGACAGCCTGGGCGGCAAAGGCGTGCCCCTCGGGCGTCAGCGAGATATCCAGCCGCCGCATGTCCGAGGTGCTTTTGGTGCGTCGCACGAACCCCTTGGCGCGCAGCCGATCCACCACGCCCTTGGTCGTGGCCGCATCCATGCCCACAAGCCGACCCAACTGGTTCTGCGAGATCGTGTCCTCGTCCAGCAGCTTGGCCAGGACCGCGAATTGCGTGGGCGTGACATCGGGCATCATGCGGGCAAAGACCTCAAGATGCTTCTGGTTGGCCAGGCGCAGCTTGAAGCCGATCTGCTCTTCCAGCCGATAGGCTGACCTGTCCCGATTCTCGATATCCATCCGGTGTCTTTCCTGCGGGGTGAACCCTTGCGCCACGGGCTGTTGTGCCTGCGCCGCAGACTATAGTCTTTCACGAAAGCTGCCTGCGGTCCATTTCCTGTTTCGGGTGAAAAATTTGTTTGACAGCTAACAAGTTTTTGGTGCGGAATGGAACAAAGGTCAAGCCGCGCCGCGATAGGATGATCCGTCAGGCGGGCCGTGTGGGCCGGATGGATCGTCCGTTCAGCGGGCGGCGCAACAGGAGGGAAAGACGATGCCTTTCGTCAGAAACGCCTGGTATGTGGCCGGATGGTCGCATGATTTCGGCGTAGAGATGCGCGCGCTGACGATCGTCAACGAAACCATGGTGATGTTCCGCGCCAGCGACGGCGCGCTGGTCGCGCTCGAGGATCGCTGCCCGCACCGCCAGTTGCCGCTGTCGAAGGGCAAGCGGATCGGTGATACGATCCAGTGCGGCTATCATGGCATGACCTTCGATCGCACCGGTGCCTGCGTGCGTGTGCCGGGGCAGGACAATCTGCCCGCCAGCGCCTATGTCGATGCCTTCCCGGTCGAGGAACGCCACGGCATCGTCTGGGTCTGGATGGGCGATCCCGACCGCGCCGATCCTGCCACCATCTTCGACATGCCCGAATTCAGCGATCCGGCCTGGCATGTGCACCATGGCGACGCGCTGCACCTGAAGGCCAATTACCTCAACGTGGCCGAAAACCTTGTCGATCCCGCGCATGTCAGCTTTGTGCATCCCACGACGCTGGGCAGTTCGGCGTCCGAAAACGTCCCCGTCCATGTCAGCACGCGCGGCAAGGCGATCACGGCCTGGCGCTGGATCCGCGACGCGCCGCCGGTGGGGTTCTTTCAGAAGTTCGGCGGGTTTTCCGGCAATGTCGATCGCTGGCATTACTACCATCTGCATCTGCCCAGCACGGCGGTGATCGATTTCGGCAGCGCCGATGCCAGTCTGAACCTGCCCGAGGAAGACCGCCAGAAGGGCGTGCGCATCTTCGCGCTGCATTTCGTGACCCCCGTGACCGAGGATTACACGATCGACCACTGGATGCATATCCGCAACGCGGCGGTAGGCGATGATGCGGCCTCGGCGCAGATGGACGCGATGTTCCGCATCGCCTTTGCCGAGGACAAGGAGATCCTCGAGGCGATCCATGTCGAGGAACAACGCCCGCAAAAGCGCAAGCCCATCCGCATTGCCATCGACAAAGGCCCGAACGTATACCGGAAAAGGATACGCGACCTGATTGAAACCGAGGCGACTGAAGACCTTGGAGAACCTGTAAGACCAACCTTCGTCCAGCACGACTGAGGACACCCAACAGAGAGGATACCCCAATGCATCGCAAGACGTTTCTGAAAGGACTGGTGGGTGCGGCAGCACTTGCCGTGGCGGGTCTTCCCGCCCTCGCACAGGACACGATCAAGATCGGAGAGATCAACCATTACAAGCGGATGGCCGCATTTGCCGAACCCTACAAGATGGGGATCGAGCTGGCGCTGGAAGAGGTGAACGCCGCAGGCGGCGTGCTGGGCAAGCCGCTGGAATTCATCTTCCGCGACGATCAGGGTGATCCGGGCGAGGCGATCAAGATCGCCGAGGAACTGATGACGCGCGATGGCGCGGTCATGCTGACGGGCACCATCCTCAGCAACGTGGGTCTTGCGATCTCGTCGCTGGCGGCGGAAAAGAAATACCTCTATCTCGCGTCCGAGCCGCTTGCGGATTCCATCGTCTGGGCCAGCGGAAATGACTACACCTTCCGCCTGCGCACATCGACCTACATGCAGGCCGCGATGCTGGCCGAAGAGGCCGCCAAGTCGGATGCGGTCCGCTATGCGACCATCGCGCCCAACTATGCCTATGGCAAGGAAGCGGTCGCAGCCTTCAAGACCGTGCTGACCCAGTTGAAGCCCGATGTGGAATTCGTGACCGAGCAGTGGCCCGCCCTGTTCAAGATCGATGCGGGCGCCGAGGTTCAGGCGCTGGAACGCGCCAAGCCCGATGCCGTCTTCAACGTGACCTTCGGTACCGACCTTGCGAAATTCGTCCGCGAAGGCACGACGCGGGGCCTGTTCGACGGGCGCACGGTCTACGGGATGCTGACGGGCGAACCCGAATACCTCGATCCGCTGGCCGACGAGGCACCGGTGGGCTGGGTCGTGACCGGCTATCCCTGGTATGATGTGACGGATGCGTCCAACAAGGCTTTCGTCGATGCCTACCAGTCACGCTACAACGACTATCCCCGCATCGGTTCGCTGGTGGGTTACATGACCGTGCAATCCATCGCTGCGGCGCTGGAAAAGGCAGGCAGCACCGAGACCGAGGCGCTGAAGATGGCCTTCAAGGGGCTGGAACTGGACACGCCCGTGGGCCCTATCACCTATCGCGCGATCGACCATCAGGCGACCATGGGGGCCTTTGTCGGCACCATCGCCATGAAGGACGGCAAGGGCGTCATGGTTGACTGGACCTACAAGAACGGTGCCGATTACCTGCCCAGCGACGAAGAAGTCATGAAACTGCGCCCGGCCAACTGAGCCGGCGTGCCGTGATCGCGGGCGGCGGCCTGATCGTCGCCCGCGCCTCCTCGGTCGGTCGTGCGGCACCCTGCGGGTGTGCCCGGCACCGGCCTGAGCTTTCTCCAGGATATCCGGGACCAATCACATGGGTTTCTTCATCGCACAGCTTCTGACGGGGCTTGCCAATGCCGGCGCGCTGTTCATGGTCGCCTCGGGGCTGTCGCTGATCTTCGGCGTGACCCGGATCGTGAATTTCGCGCATGGATCCTTCTACATGCTGGGGGCCTATGTCGGTTATTCGCTGATGCAGGTGCTGCCGGGGGCCGTGGGCTTCTGGACATCGATCCTGCTGGCGGGTGTCATCGTGGGGCTGATCGGCGTCATCGTGGAAATCTGCGTGCTGCGGCCCGTCTATCGCGCGCCCGAACTGTTCCAGCTGGTCGCCACCTTCGGCGTGATCCTGGTGATCCAGGATCTGACGCTGATGACCTGGGGTGCCGAGGATGTGCTTGGACCGCGCGCCCCCGGACTGACCGGCGTGGTGCGGATCATGGGCGAGCCTGTCCCGAAATACGACCTTGCCCTGTTGGTGATCACCCCCTTTGTGGCGCTGGGCCTGTGGTATCTGATCACGCGCACCCGCGTCGGCGTGCTGGTGCGCGCGGCGACCCAGGACCGCGAGATGGTGGGCGCGCTTGGCGTCAACCAGTCGTGGCTGTTCACCGGTGTCTTCTTTCTGGGCTGCGCGCTGGCGGGGCTGGGCGGGGCGCTGCAACTGCCCAAGGGCGGGGCCGATCTGCTGATGGATTTCAACATCCTGACCGCGGTCTTCGTCGTTGTCGTGATCGGGGGCATGGGATCGCTGCCCGGCGCCTATCTGGCGGCGGTGCTGATCTCGGTCCTTGGCGTTTTCGGCGTGACCTACATGCCGCAAAGCACGCTGGTGCTGATGTTCGTGATCATGGTGCTGGTGCTGATGATCCGCCCCTACGGCCTGTTCGGGCGCCCCGAAGTGGCGGGCGAGCATGGCCAGGTCGGCGAGCCGGAGCGCCCGATCAAACCCGCAGGGCCCCGCGCGCGCATGATCGTGGCGGCAGGGCTGGCGCTGCTGGCGCTGATGCCGGTCTATGGCTCGAATTTCACGCTGGTGCTGGCCACCGACATCCTGATCTTCTGCCTCTTCGCCGCCAGCCTGCATTTCATTCTTGGTCTGGGCGGTCTGGTCAGTTTCGGCCATGCGGCCTTTTTCGGTGGCGGTGCCTATGTGGCGGCCCTGCTGGTGACCTATGCCGACACCCCGATGGAGCTGGCGCTATTGCTGGCGCCCCTTGGCGCGGGCATGGCGGCGATCATCATCGGTTGGGTCTGCCTGCGCCTGACGGGTGTCTATTTCGCCATGCTGACGCTGGCCTTTTCGCAACTTCTGTGGTCGCTGGTGTTCCAATGGGGCGAGGTGACGCGCGGCGATGACGGGCTGGTGAACATCTGGCCCTCGGCCTGGGCCTCGGGGACCACGGTCTATTTCTACCTCAGCCTCGTGATCTGCACGGGCGGTATCCTGTTCCTGCGCCACGCGGCCCATGCGCCCTTTGGCTATGCGCTGCGCGCCGCGCGCGACAGCGCCCGTCAGGCCGAGGCGACAGGCATCGATACCAAGCGCGTGCAATGGGCGGCCTTCGCCCTGGCCGGTGCAATGGCAGGCGTCGCGGGTGGGCTTTTCGTCTTTTCCAAGGGCAGCGTCTTCCCCAACGAGCTTGAGATCGCGCGCAGCTTCGATGCGCTGATCGTGGTCTTCCTGGGCGGGGTCAAGACGCTGGCGGGTGGCGTGGTCGGCGGTGTGGCCCTTGAAGGGGTCAAGGACATCCTGACGCGCTTTGAATACTGGCGCCTGGCACTGGGCGTGCTGATCATCGTGGTGGTGATCGTCGCCCCCGACGGGCTGGTGGGCACCGCCCGCAAGCTGGCAGAGCGCTGGGGCATCCTGCGCGGCGCGGAGGATGGGAAATGAGCATCGTTCTGGAAACCAGGGGCCTGTCGAAATCCTTTGGCGCGATCAAGGCCGTGTCGGATGTGTCCTTTACCCTGCACAAGGGCGAGTTGCTGGCCATGATCGGCCCGAACGGCGCGGGTAAAAGCACCTGCTTCAACATGCTGATGGGACAGCTCAAGCCGACCGCCGGCACCGTCTGGCTGAACGGGCAGAACCTGGCCGGGCTGGGGCCGCGCCAGATCTGGCGCATGGGGGTGGGGCGGACATTCCAGATCACCGGCACCTATGCCTCGATGACGGTGGCGGAAAACGTGCAGATGGCGCTGATCTCGCATCACCACCGGGTCTTTGCGATCCTGCCCCATGCGCACAGGCTCTATCGGGATCGGGCCATGGAATTGCTGGATCTCGTGGGCATGGCCGATCAGGCGGACCGCCATTGCGCGGTTCTGGCTTACGGCGATCTCAAGCGGTTGGAACTGGCGATCGCGCTGGCGCATGAACCCAGTCTCTTGCTGATGGACGAACCCACCGCAGGCATGGCCCCGCGCGAACGCATCGCGCTGATGAAGCTGACCGCCGATATCGTCCGCGACCAGGGGGTCAGCGTGCTGTTCACCGAACACGACATGGATGTGGTCTTTGCCCATGCGCACCGGGTCATGGTGCTGAACCGGGGACAGCTGATCGCCGATGGCACGGTCGAGGATATCCGCAACGATCCGCGCGTGCAGGAGGTCTACCTCGGCGGAGGCACCCTGTTCCACGCCGCAGAGGAGGGCCACCATGCTTGAGATCGCATCCGTCAACAGCTTCTACGGCAAGGCCCATGTGCTGAGCGACCTCAGCTTCACGGTGCAGCGCGGGCAGGTGGCGGCCCTTCTGGGGCGCAACGGCGCGGGCAAGTCCACGACGATGAAATCCATCATGCAGCTTGTCGTGCCGCGCAGCGGGCAGGTCCGCTTCATGGGGCACGATCTGGTGGGCCTTGCCCCGCATCGCGTGGCCAAGATGGGCCTTGGATACGTGCCCGAGGATCGGCGCATCTTCACCGACCTTACCGTTCTGGAAAACCTCGAGGTGGGCCGCCAGCCCCCGCGTGAGGGCACGGTCACCTGGACCCGCGACATGCTGTTCGATCTGTTCCCCAACCTGGCCGAGCGGCGCAACAACCGGGGCAAGGAAATGTCGGGCGGCGAGCAGCAGATGCTGACCATCGCGCGCACGCTGATGGGCAACCCCAGCTTCGTGCTGCTGGACGAACCCAGCGAAGGCATCGCGCCGGTGATCGTCGAGCAGATGGCCCGCGTGATCCTGCAGCTGAAATCCGAAGGGCTGACCGTGCTTCTGTCGGAACAGAACCTGCATTTCGCCCGCGCCGTGGCCGATGTGGCCGTGATCATCGAAGGTGGGGCGCAGAAATTCCACGGCACCCTGGCCGAGCTGAACGCCCAGCCCGAAATCCGCGACGCCTATCTGTCGGTCTGACCCGGGGCGGGGGCTACGTCGGGCGATCTTCCGTCACAAGGGGCGGGAAGCTGACCTTCGCTGCGACGGCGAACCGACCAGGTCAATCTCAGCAAAGCAGTCGTTGGCCGTTGTGAGCAAGAACGACAGCAGCGCGGACAAAGCGAGCATTGTTGAATCAGGTCGCGATGTCTGCTTCATAGTTTCTGTTGCGACATGTGCACGTTCAAATTATCGTTGGAGTTAAGGGCAAGGCGAACTCGTTTCTCCGTTCTCGTAATTGCGGCCGAATTTCTGTTGGAGAAAAAATTGTGCAACGAAGGGATCGATAAGACAGATGTCCTCCAAACCACGTGTTGACGTTTGGTACTCCCTTCAAAGCGACTACTGCTACTTTTTGCTCGATCGGTTGATCTGGCTGTCACAACGCGAAGTCGATGTGGTCATTCGCCCAGTCTTGGGACTCGTCTTGCGGATGCCACAAGCCACCAAAGACCGGGGCATGATTGAGCAGCGCTATTTCAAGACAGACACTGAGCGGACGGCAGCCTATCTGCGATTGCCCTATGCTTACCCAGACCCATCACCTATCCAGTTTGAACCAGGTTCTGTTTGGATAGCAACACAGGAACAGCCCTTGATCGAAAGGCTCTACCGTCTTTTTGTTGGTGCAAGCCACGCGGGAAAGAGCCTGGCTTTTCTCGATCAAATTGGGCGAGGCCTTTGGAGCGGAGCCAATCCAAACTGGGACCAATGCGGATTTCTCCCCGACGGTATGGCGCATATTGGCTTACAGCATGATCAGGTCCTAGAAAGCGCCAACTGGCAAGACGTTGCTCGGGAGCTTGAAGACAATCATCACGCAATGCTCGATCTCGGGCATTGGGGTGTGCCGTTGATGGCATACCAAGGAGAGCCCTTCTATGGGCAAGACCGGTTTGACCAATTGCTTTGGAGGATGGGTATTAAAGCCGATTAGCTTTCGGAACTGGCCCCTCGAACTGTCAATCACGCTCGCTGCGAAGTGCTGCATTGCGCGCTCCCAAGTAGCGGACATTCATGAAAAACGCAGCATTGGTAACTTTGGGCTCAGAGCTGCCGATCTCTGCGATATGCGCGAAGGGCTGCTTCGCGGAAGCTGCGTCGCGGCGACTGCAGGCTGGTCGTACGTCCGCTTAGGGCCGAAAGCGGTCCTTCCTTCGAAATCCGTCAAAGTCTGGGCATTTTTCCGGGGCGAACCGTGATTTCGCCCGCATGCTGCCGTTTGAAAAAACCTCTACGTCGCCTGCGCCCTTGTCCTTCAGGCCCGGCGGCTCCGCCAGCCCAGCCAGACCGTGATCGCAAAGGCAAGAACGGCCAGCGACAGCCATATGGCGCCCGACTGCTCAAGATAGATGACGCCCGTTTCAGGGTCGAGGCAGCGACCCATCTCGTTGAAGCAGGCGCGGCGGATGTAATATTGCGTGTACCAGCCATAGGCAAGAAACAGGGACAGGCTCAGCATGATCAATGAAAGGATCGTTCGCATCTTCGCCTGTGTCTGAAAATGTCCCATCATGGGAAGGGACGGGCCGGGATCAGCCCCGCATCGCCACCAGTTGCGGGTTGGCGCGCAGGTTGGATTGCTTGTAGCTGGCCATCAGGTCGTTGAACTTGCCGCCCTGCACCGCCACGTGATCGCGCAGCACCGCCTCGGCGGTTTCGCTGTCGCCGGTTTCCAGCGCGGTCAGGATCTGGCGATGCTCGGTCAGCGACTGGATCATCCGCCCCCGCACCCGCAGCTGCATCCGTCGGAAGGGTTGCAGCCGCTTGTGCAGGCGCTGCGATTCCTGGGCCAGGAAATCATTGCCGGAGGCGGTATAGATCAACTGGTGGAAATGTTCGTTCTCGCGGTAATAGCCGTCGCTGTCGCCGGCATGGGCAGCCGCTTCGCAGGCGATCACCGTGGCGCGCACCTGTTCCAGCACATCGGGGGGGATGCGGCGGGCGGCAAGGCGGCCGCAGACGGCTTCAAGCTCGGCCATGACCTCGAACATCTCGATCATCTCGTGAAAGGCGGGGTGGCGCACGAAGGCGCCACGGCGCGGCACCAGTTCCACCAGGCCCGAGGCGGCCAGCATCTGGAACGCCTCGCGCAGCGGTGTGCGCGAGACATGGAAACGTTCGGCCAGCCGGATTTCATCCAGCCTTTCACCATCGGCGAATTCGCCGGTGACGATCATCTGTTCCAGTGCTTCGCGCACATTGTCGGCCATGCGGGTGTTCATGTGTGCAATCGTATCCCGCGGCTTGGTATTGGGCAATCGAATTCTTGTATACAAAACGTTTGACATTGGATGCAGCGCCGCGCAGGATCGTCGCGATTGCGGGAGGGAGCCCGCAGCACATCCATCTGGGAGGATAACATGACCATCAGAACTTTCGCCGCTGCTGCGGCCCTTGCGGTATTCGGAATGGGCCTGTCGGCCGCCAATGCGACCGAACTGCGCCTGTCGCATCAGTGGTCGACCGGCGATGTGCGCCACAAGGTCGCCGAGATGATCGCCACCGATGTTGCCGCCGCCAATGTCGACCTCGACATCAAGATCTTCCCCTCGCAGTCGCTGCTGAAAGCGCGCGAGCAGTACAACCCGCTGTCGCGCGGACAGGTGGACATGATCGTCTACCCGCTGTCCTATTCCGGCGGCCAGCGCCCCGAATACAACCTGACCCTGATGCCGGGCCTGGTGAAGAACCACGACCATGCCGCACGACTGAACGAAAGCCCGTTCATGGAAGAGATCGAAAAGATCATGGCCGAGGATGACATCATGATCCTGGTCCATGGCTATCTTGCAGGCGGTTTCGCGAGCGTGGGCGACTGCATCACCCGTCCCGAGCATGTGAACGGCCTGAGCACCCGCGCAGCCGGCAAGGCCTTCGAGGAAATGCTTGCGGCGGCAGGTGCGTCGATCTCGTCCATGGCCTCGTCGGAAATCTACAACGCGATGCAGACCGGCGTTCTTCAGGCGGTCAACACCTCGTCCTCGTCCTTCGCCTCGTTCCGCCTGCAGGAGCAGGTGAAGTGCTACACGCCTGCGGGCGATGTCGCGCTGTGGTTCATGTACCAGCCGGTCATGATGAACAAATCGACCTTCGAGGGTCTGAACGACGCACAGAAAACGGCGCTTCTGGCTGCGGCAGAGAAGGCCGAAGCCTGGTACCTGGAGCAGGCCAAGGCGGAAGACGCGGCCTCGGTCGAGGTGTTCAAGGCGGCGGGCGTGACCATCGCCGAGATGACCCAGGACGATTTCAACGCCTGGCTCGATCTGGCCAAGCAGAGCTCGTACAAGTCGTTTGTCGACAGCGTCCCGAATGGCCAGGCACTGCTGGACATGGCGCTGGCGGTCGAGTGATCGCCACGACCTGACCTGATCCTGTCCGGGCGGCGCGCATGCCGCCCGGACCCCAAGCCCACCCCCAAGCATCGGAGCCTGTCCCATGGCAACCCTGCCCTCTGCCCGTGCCGCCGGCACCGGCGGCTACCTGATCCTGCGCCTGATAAAGGGCCTATCGACCGTCTGCGGCTGGATCTCCGCAGTGATGATCCTGGCGTCGGTGCTGATCACCTGCCAGATGATCTTTGTCCGTTTTGTCATGGGCCAGTCCACGATCTGGCAGACCGAGGCGGTGATCTATCTGATGGTCGCGGCAACGCTGTTGGGCTTGCCCTACGTGCAGAGCCTGCGGGGGCATGTGAATGTCGATCTGATGCCGATCCTGCTGAAGGGGGCGGCGCGCAAGTATCTTGCCGGTTTCGTCCTGCTTCTGACCATCGCGGTCATCGGGGTCATGCTGTTTTACGGGTTCGAGTTCTGGCACGTCGCCTGGGAACGCGGGTGGCGCAGTGAAACGGTCTGGGCGCCGAAACTGTGGGTGCCGCTGATCGCGCTGCCGCTGGGCTTCGGCCTTTACCTGCTGCAACTTGTGGCTGATCTTGTGGCGCTGATCCTTGGCGTCGATCGCCCGTTCGGTCTGGAGGATTGATGATGGATCCCTTGTCGCTAGGCCTTCTGGTCGCCTTCATGACCATTGTCGTACTGTTCTCGGGTGTGTCCGTCGCCTCGGGACTGCTGATCGTATCCGCCGGTTTCCTGCTGATCTTTGACGGGATGCGGTCGCTCGAGCTGATGCCCGAGATCTTCTTTGGCAAGCTGAATTCCTTCGCGCTGCTGTCCATTCCGATGTTCATCATCATGGGCGCCGCCATTTCATCGACCCGCGCGGGTGCCGATCTCTACGAGGCGCTGGAGCGGTGGCTGACCCGCGTGCCGGGCGGTCTGGTGATGTCGAACCTGGGCGCCTGCGCGCTGTTTTCGGCGATGTCCGGGTCCAGCCCCGCAACCTGCGCCGCCATCGGCAAGATGGGCATCCCCGAGATGCGCAAGCGCGGTTATCCGGACGAGGTCGCCTCGGGCTCGATCGCGGCGGGTGGTACGCTGGGCATCCTGATCCCGCCATCGGTCACCATGATCGTCTACGGGATCGCTACCGAAACCTCGATCGGGCGGTTGTTCCTGGCGGGCGTCATGCCGGGCCTGCTGCTGGTCGGTCTGTTCATGGCCTGGTCGATCTATGACACCTGGCGCAACGGGTCGGCCGAAGTGCTGGCGCAGCGCAGCTATACCTTGCGGCAGAAGCTTGAGATCCTGCCGCGCGTGATCCCCTTCATCGTCATCATCCTCGGCGTGCTTTACGCCATGTATGGCGGTATCGCGACACCGTCGGAAACCGCTGCCGTCGGCGCGCTTCTGTGCCTTGTGATCGCGATGATCATCTACCGTCTGTGGTCGCCCAAGGCGCTGTGGACCATCCTGTCCGACAGCACGCGCAAATCCGTGATGATCCTGTTCATCATCGGGGCGGCGGGCGTCTTTTCCTACATGCTGTCCTCGCTTTACATCACGCAGTCCATCGCGGCCTGGATTTCCGATCTGGACGTGAACCGCTGGGTGCTGATGGGGATCGTCAACGTCTTCCTGCTGGTCGCGGGTTTCTTCCTGCCGCCCGTCGCGGTGATCCTGATGGCGGCCCCCATCCTGCTGCCGATCATCCTGGCGGCCGAGTTCGATCCCTACTGGTTTGCCGTGATCCTGACGATCAACATGGAGATCGGTCTGATATCGCCACCGGTGGGTCTGAACCTCTATGTGATCAACTCGATCGCGCCGGATATCCCGCTCAAGACCATCCTGCGCGGATCGCTTCCCTACGTGGGCTGCATGGTGCTGGCCATCGTGATCCTGTGCTTCTTCCCCGGAATCGCGACCTGGCTGCCAGACATGGTCATGGGGCCGGTCTGATGTCGCGGGGCTGGGATCTGGGCGGTTGGGCGCTGGGTGATCTTCTGTCGACCCTGTTCGAGCGCAAGCGCCCCGGCGATGTGACGGCCAGCGGCAAGCCGCTGCCGGCCCTGTGCCGCGCCCTGCTGACCGGGCAGGGCGAGGTTTCGGGGATGAAGCGCGCCGCCGAAGTGCTGATGCGCTACCGACAGGCCGATGCGGCGGAGAAGGCGGCGTTCTTCCGCTTTCTCGCCGATGAGATGGACCTTGATCCCGCCGCCGTGACCCTGGCTGCGCAGGCCTATGCGGATACGCCCGATGCGCGGCACCTGTCCGCGCTTCTGGCGGTCGCGGAACCGCCTCGTCAGGAATTGCTGCGCCGGCTGAACCAGGCCCCCGGCGGCACGGCCGAGCTTGTGGCGATGCGCGTCGATCTGATGAAACAGGCCAGGGCCGAGCCGGACCTGGGCCGTGTCGATCTGGATTTCCGGCATCTCTTCGCGTCCTGGTTCAACCGGGGTTTCCTGGTGCTGCGCCGGATCGGATGGGAAAGCCCGGCCAATATCCTGGAAAAGATCATTGCCTATGAGGCCGTGCACGAGATCCACAGCTGGGACGATCTGCGCCGCCGGCTGGAGCCGCCGGATCGGCGCTGTTTCGCCTTCTTTCACCCGGCCATGCCGGACGATCCGCTGATCTTCGTCGAGGTGGCGCTGACGCGCGGCATTCCCGGTGCCATCGGACCGCTGCTGGCCGAGGATCGCAGCGCTTTGGCCCCGTCTGAGGTGGACACGGCCGTGTTCTATTCCATCTCGAATTGCCAGGCCGGTCTGCGCGGCATTTCCTTCGGCAATTCGCTGATCAAGCAGGTGGTCGATGTGCTGGGCCGCGAGGTGGCGGGGCTGAAGACCTTCGTGACCCTGTCGCCGATCCCCGGCCTGACCCGCTGGGTCGAGACGCAGGATGACGAGACACGCGCGATCCTGGGCGATGATCCGTCCGCCCCGGATGCCGACGCGTTGCGCCGCACCGCCGCGCGCTACCTGCTGGAGGCCAAGGCCGAGGACGGGGCGCCGCTGGACCCGGTGGCGCGGTTCCATCTGGGCAATGGCGCCGAGGTGCATGAGATCCACGCCGGCGCGGACCTGTCGCCCAAGGGGCGGCAACAATCCTGCGGCGCAATGGTGAATTATCTTTACGATCCGGCGCGGGTGGAACAAAACCACGAGGCATTCGCCACCCATCAGACCATTGCCGCCGCGCGCGGTGTGAAGGCGCTGACCGGACCGGCGAAGGACCGGAAGGAAAAAGGACTGAAGACCCATGGCTAACCTGCTTTTCGATGCTTTCTTTGCGCCGCAGGCGGGGCGCACGCGCCCGTTTCTGATCCTGCCCGACGGGACCGAGATCAGCGGCGCGTCCTTTCTGGCCATGGTCAACCGCGTGGCGAATGCCCTTGTGGCGAATGGTGTGCAACCCGGTGACCGTATCGCGGTGCAGATCAACAAGTCGCCCATGGCGCTGGCTGTCTATGGCGGTGCCGTGGCCGCAGGTGCGATCTTTCTGCCGCTGAACACCGCCTATACGGCGCCCGAGATCGATTATTTCGTGGGTAATGCCACGCCTAGGCTGCTGCTGGCCGATGGCGCCAAGGCCGAAGGGCTGGCGCCCGTCGCACAGGCGCATGATGCCCGGCTGATGGTGCTGAATGGGGATGGATCGGGCAGCTTTGCCGATCTGGTGAATGCGCAATCCGACCAGTTCACCCCGGTGGAGAGGGATGCCGATGATCTGGCGGCCTTCCTCTATACCTCGGGCACCACGGGCCGGTCCAAGGGCGCGATGCTGACCCATGGCAACCTTCTGTCCAATGCCGAGGTTCTGACCCGCGAGTGGCGCTTTACCGAAGACGACGTGCTGCTGCATGCCTTGCCGATCTTCCACACCCATGGCCTGTTCGTGGCGACGAACATCTCGTTGCTGGCGGGGGGCGCGATGATCTTTCTGCCGGGGCTGAACATGGATGACATGATCCGCCTGATGCCGCGTGCGACCTCGATGATGGGGGTGCCGACCTTCTATACCCGCTTGCTGGACGATCCGCGCTTCACCGCCGATCTGACCGCGCATATGCGGCTTTTCGTGTCGGGATCCGCGCCGCTTCTGGCCGAGACCCATGTGCAGTTCGAGGACCGCACCGGGCACCGGATCCTGGAACGCTACGGGATGACCGAAACGAACATGAACACGTCGAACCCTTACGCCGGCGACAGGCGCGCGGGCACCGTTGGCTTTCCGCTGCCGGGGGTCGAGGTGGTCGTCACCGATCCGACCAGTGGCGCGGTGCTGCCGCAGGGCGAGGTGGGCATGATCGAGGTGCGCGGGCCCAATGTCTTCAAGGGCTATTGGCAGATGCCGGAAAAGACCAAGGAAGAGCTGCGCGATAACGGCTTCTTCATCACCGGTGACCTGGGCCGTTTCGACGAGGATGGATACCTGTCCATCGTGGGGCGTCAGAAGGACCTGATCATCACCGGCGGTTTCAATGTCTACCCCAAGGAGGTCGAGCTGATCCTCGACGATCAGCCCGGCGTGCTGGAAAGCGCCGTGGTGGGCGTGCCGCATCCCGATTTCGGCGAGGCCGTGCTGGGCGTGATCGTGGCCGAACCGGGCCAGTCGCCCGATCTGGACGCCATCGACCAGGTGCTGCGTGGCAGCCTTGCTCGCTTCAAGCAGCCCAAGTCGCTGAAGATCGTCGAGGCGCTGCCGCGCAACACGATGGGCAAGGTCCAGAAGAACGAATTGCGCAACCAGTTCGGTACCTTGTTCGCCTGAACCGGCTCAGACGGCGGGTCTTTCCGCCGCCGCACGCATCAATGCGGCGGCGATGAGGGCCGGAACATCCGGGTGCTGGCCGATGGGCGGCAGGATCGGGCCGTCAAATCCGGCCTCTTCCATGGCCTCGGGGATGTCACCCACCACATGCCCGGCTTCCAGCGCGAAGAAGGGCAGGCAGATGCCGTGCGCCAGGCTGCGGGCCTGATCTGCCAGGAATGGCGCCTCTTCGACAAACCCCGCAAGGATGCGCCCGAAACCCGTCAGCGGACCCAAGGCCGCAACCATCGCATGGGTGCTGTCGGCTGATGTGCGCGATACCTTGCTGCCATGGGCAGCCACCAGAAGCGCGCTGTCGGCCGGGGTGATCCCGGATGCCTTTGCGGCCTCAAGTGCGACGCGCGCCATCAGGGCGGGCAAGGCGGGATCCACGCCGAAAGGGGGGGGCTGCACCGCGCCCGTCACCCCGGCCGCTGTCAGACGTCGGGGCAGAAGGGTGCCGGTAAAAAACCCTTCCGCCATGAAAAACGGATAGATCAGCGGCTGGGACAGCCCTGCAAGCGCCTCTTCAAGCGCACCCTCGGCAGCCATGGTCGCGCCGCGCAGGCGCCAGCCCTCTGGCAGGTGATGTGCCGTGGCGGTGGCCAGCGCCTTGAGGACCACCTCCTGCGGTGCGGGATCGGCGGGCGCGCCATGCGCCACGATCAGGGCGTCGCGCGGACGCAAGGCGCGATCCTTTGCGGTCATGCGCCTTTCGACGCCTGTTCCTCGGCGATGCGCCGGGCCTCGTCGCTTTCAAAGCCTGCCCAGGGACGGTCACCAGTGGGTGGCGGCACCTCGTCGCGTGCGACATTGGTATGCAGGTTCGCCTTGGCCAGGAAATGCGCGGTGATCGGCGCCGTCAGGAACAGGAACAGCGTGATCATCAGCTCGTGAAAGCTCAGGTGCCCCTTGGCAAAGAAGAAATAGAGCATCGATGCGATCAGCACACCGCCCACACCCAGCGTGGTTGCCTTGGTGGGCGCATGCAGCCGCGTCATCGGGTCGGGCAGCTTGATCAGCCCGAAGGATCCCACCAGCCCGAAGATGCCCGCGGTCACAAGAAAGACCGCAAGGACGATTTCCTGCCAGAGTGCCATGTCTGTGCTCATGTCCGATCCCCCGTCATTCGATGATGTTGCCGCGCAGCATGAAGCGCGCATAGGCCACGGTCGAGATGAAGCCGACCATGGCGATCAGGATCGAGGCTTCGAAATAGACGGCGGTGCCTTCGATGATCCCGTAAAGCACAAGGATCGCGATGAAATTGATCACCATCGTGTCCAGCGCCAGGATGCGGTCCGGCACGCCGGGTGCGCTGACGACCCGCCAGAGGTTCATCAAGAGGGCCAGCGCGAAGCAGCCGGTGGTGAAGATCAGGGCATAGGTCAGGATCATTCGAAAATCTCCTTCAGGCGACGCTCGTAGCGCTGCTTGATCTCGTCGCGCACGGCGTCCGGGTCGGGCGCGTCAAGGCAATGCACCAGCAGGCTGCGGCCATCGGCGGCCACATCGCTGCTGACGGTGCCGGGGGTCATGGTGATGGTTCCGGCCAGCACGGTGATCGCCTCGGGGGTGCGCAGATCCAGCGGAATGCTGACCCATGCGGGATGCATCGCGGTGTTGCGGGTGAACAGGATCGTCTTGGCCACGACGATATTGGCCACGACGATGTCCCACAGCACGACAAGGATGAACTCGACGATCATCGCGGGGTTCTTCAGGCGTGGGCGGTCCGGCCAATAGGGCGCGGTGATCAGCGGGATCACGATGCCAAGGATCAGGCCGAAAACCAGCGTGCCGAGCGATACGTAATTCACTAGCATCTGCCAGACCACGACCAGCGTCAGGGTCAGCAAAGGATGAGGAAGGATGCGTCCGATCATTTCTTCGTCCCCTCCAGAGGCAGGTTTTCAGCTTCGATGGCGCGGGGCGTTTCCATGACGGCCGCGATATAGGACTGGCGGTCGAAGATCTGCGCCGATGTGTCCGACAGGAAGGCCGTCACGGGCCCGGCAAAGACGGTCAGTGCCACGATGCCCGCGACAAGGGAACCGGTCGCCACGAAGGGCAGGGCGGCAGGCGGGGTGCCCGGTCCGGCGTCGGGTGTTGCGTCCTCGGGCTGGGTTTCCACCTTCCAGAACACCAGGCTGCCCGCGCGGGCAAAGCCCACGACCGCGATCAGCGATCCGATCAGGATCGCGGCCCAGATGATCCAGACCATATCATGCGCGCGCACCGCGTCCATGACCAGCAGCTTGCCCAGAAAGCCCGACAGCGGGGGCATCCCCGCCATGGCGATGGCGGCGGCAAAGAAATAGGCGGCGATCAGCCCGTTCTGCGCGATGGCAGGGCGGGGGGCGATGGCGTCATCCTCGGACTGGCGGCGGGCGCGGACCATGTCGACGACAAGGAACAGGGCCGCACCGGCCAGGGTCGAATGGATCATGTAGTAAAGCGCCGCCGTGGTCGCCTGCGGCGTGAACAGCGCCACCGCGATCAGCAGCGTACCCATGGACCCCACCGCGGCGAAAGCCGCCAGCCGTCCAAGGTGGGTGGCACCCAGCACGCCCACCATGCCGATGACCAGCGTCACGATGGCCGCGGGCATCAGCCAGGGGCCGATGATATCGGCGGTGACCATCACATCCGGCCCGAAGACCAGCGTGTACATGCGGATGATCGCATAGGCGCCGATCTTGGTCATCACGGCGAAAAGGGCGGCAATCGGGGCCGGCGCCTCGGCATAGGTGGCGGGCAGCCAGAAATGCAACGGGATCAGCGCAGCCTTGACCGCGAAGACCAGCAGCAACAGGATCGCGGCCACGCGGATCATCGCGGTGTCATCCGCAGGCAGCTCTGCCGCCCGCAGCGCAAGGTCCGCCATGTTCAGCGTGCCGGTCACCGCGTAGATCGTGCCAAGCGCAAACAGGAACAGGGTCGATCCCAGCAGGTTATAAAGCACGTATTGCACGCCCGCGCGCAGCCGTACCGCGCCGCCGCCGTGGATCATCAGCCCGTAGGAGGCGATCAGCAGCACTTCGAAGAACACAAAGAGGTTGAAGGCGTCGCCGGTCAGGAAAGCGCCCAGGATGCCCATCAGCTGGAACTGGAACAGCGCATGGAAATGATGGCCGCGCTTGTCCCAGCCGGACCCGATGGCGTAAAGCACCACCGCCACGGCCAGGGCCGAGGTCAGGGTGATCATCGTGGCCGATAGGCGGTCCAGCACCAGCACGATACCGAAGGGTGCGGGCCAGTTGCCCAGCTCGTAGACACCGATCCGGCCGCTCATGCTTTCGATCAGCAGGCCGGTCGAGATGCCCAGCAGTCCCAGGGTCGAGGCGACCGAAAAGACGCGCTGCAGCGCGACCTGATAGCGCGCGGCCAGGATGATGACGGCCGCGATCAACGCGGGCAGAAGGACGGGGGCGATGATCCAGTGGTTCATTTGCCCGCCTCCGCGTTGTCGTCCTGGCCTTCATTCAGGTTCACATGATCGGTGCGGGCGGACAGGTAGGCGCCCAGGCCCATCAGCACCACCACCGCCGTCATCCCGAAGGAGATCACGATCGCGGTCAGCACCAGCGCCTGCGGCAGCGGATCCGTATAGGTGGGCGTCTTGTTCAGCAGCACTGGCGGCAGGTTGATCGCAATCCGCCCCGAGGCGAACAGGAACAGGTTCACCGCATAGGTCAGCATCGAGATTCCAAGGATCACCGGAAAGGTGCGCTGCCGCAGCAGCAGGTAGATCCCGGCGGCGGTCATGGCGCCGATCGCACTTGCAAGAAGGTATTCCATTACGCGTCCTTCGCCTCCTGCGGCAGATCCCGCGAGGGGTCGATATCCATGGGGTAGGGGCTGGGCCGGTCACCGGCCCGGTGGGCAAAGCGCGACAGGCTTTCCAGCGCCAGCATCACCGCGCCCACGACGCAGAGGAACACGCCCACGTCGAAGGCCATGGCGGTTGCCAGTTCGAACTCGCCCATCGGCGGGATCTGGAAATAGCCGTAGTTGCTGGTCAGGAATGGCCGGTCCGCAAACCAGGAACCGATCCCGGTGAAGGCGGCGGCAAAGACCCCCAGCGCGATGATCATGTGATAGGGATAGCGCTGGCGCGCCGTGGCCCAGTCAAAGCCGCTGGCCATGTACTGCATCACCAGCGCGATCGCCACGATCAGACCGGCGATGAACCCGCCGCCCGGTTCGTTATGGCCGCGCAGGAAGATGAAGACACCGACCATCAGGGCGATGGGCATCATCACGCGGGTTGCCACCACCATCATCAGCGGGTGACGGTCACCGGCCTCCAGCGGGTTGATCGGGCGCTGCTTCAGCCATGCGCCGACAGGGCTGTTCAGCACCAATTCCGTCATCGCGAAGATGACAAGGGCGGCGATGCCCAGCACGATGATCTCGCCGAAGGTATCGAAGCCGCGGAAGTCCACCAGGATCACGTTAACCACGTTGGTGCCGCCGCCGCCGGGCTTGGAGTTGGCCAGATGGAAGGCCGAGATGCTTTCCTGCGAGAAATCCGACAGCAGCATGGCCAGCGACAGGCCACCCACCGCAAGACCGCCCAGCACGGCGATGGTGCCGTCGCGGAACCGCCGCGCGTTGCTGCTTTCGACGGGGGAATGCTTGGGCAGGAAGTTCAGCGCCAGCAGCAGCAGGATGATCGTCACCACCTCGACCGAGATCTGCGTCAGCGCAAGGTCGGGGGCGGACATGTAGGCGAAGGCTACCGACACGATCAGGCCCACGATCCCCATCAGCACAAGCGACAACAGGCGGTTGCGGTGGTAGGCCACCATGCAGACCGTTGCCACCATCAGCAGGATCCACCCGATCAGGGGGACCGGACCGATGGCCAGAGCCTCGCGCGCGGGGGCGGGATTGGTGCCGCCGAACCAGGCCGCGCTGCCCGCAGCGATCACGGCCAGCGTGAAGACGGCGGCATAGCGTGTCATCGCGCCGTTGTGCAGGCCATCTGTCAGCGCGTTGGCCGCGCCGGTCACGGCGCGCATCAGCGCGTCGAAGATCGCCTTGGCCTCGGGGCGGCGCGCGCGGATCCAGGCGGCATCCAGCGGCCGGTGCATCGCCAGCAGGACAAGGCCGCCCACGACGGCTGCGATTGACATGAAGAGTGCCGCGTTCACGCCGTGCCAGATCTTGAGCGAGTAATAGGGCAGATCGCCCCCGATCACGGCCCCGGATGCGGTGGCCACCAGGGGGCCCACCATCAGCGCAGGCATGATGCCGATCAGCACGACCAGCACGGCCAGCAGCGCAGGCGGCGCCCACATGCCGAAACCGGGATCATGCGGCTTGGCCGGATAATCGTCGCGCTTGGGGCCAAGGAAGGTGTGCACGATCAGGCGGAACGAATAGGCGACCGAGAAAAGCGCGCCCAGCGTCGCCAGCGCAGGCACCAGCCAGTGGTTGCCGTTCCACGCCGCCTCGGTGGCCGCGTCCAGCATCATTTCCTTGGACAGGAAGCCGTTGAACAGCGGGATGCCGGCCATCGACAGGCCCGCCACCATCACGATGGTAAATGTCACGGGCATCAGGTGGCGCAATCCGCCAAGACGCTTGATGTCGCGGGTATGGGTCTCGTGATCGACGATGCCCGCGCTCATGAACAGTGCCGCCTTGAAGGTGGCATGGTTGATGATGTGGAACACCGCGACAACGGCCGCGAAAGGCGTGCCGAAGCCCAGCAGCATCGTGATCAGACCCAGGTGCGAGACCGTGGAAAACGCCAGAAGCGCCTTGAGGTCATCCTTGAACAGCGCAATCACCGCGCCAAGCACCATGGTGATCAGGCCCGTGGTGGCGACGATGTAGAACCATTCGGGCGTGCCCGCCAGCACCGGCCAGAGCCGCGCCATCAGGAACAGCCCCGCCTTCACCATCGTGGCCGAATGCAGGTAGGCCGACACGGGCGTGGGGGCCGCCATCGCGTGCGGCAGCCAGAAATGGAAGGGGAATTGCGCGGATTTGGTAAAGCAGCCCAGCAGGATCAGGATCAGCGCGGGCAGGTAAAGGGGGCTTGCCTGGATCAATTCCTTGTTTTGCAGGATCACGGTCAGGTCGTAGCTGCCCACGATATTGCCCAGGATCAGCATGCCCCCGATCAGCGCCAGGCCACCCATGCCGGTCACGGCCAGCGCCATGCGCGCCCCCTGCCGCCCTTCGGGCAGGTGTTTCCAGTAGCCGATCAGCAGGAAGGACGACAGAGAGGTCAGTTCCCAGAAGATCAGCAACATCAGCACGTTGTCAGACAGAACGATGCCCACCATCGCACCCTGAAACAGCAGCAGATAGGTGTAGAACTGCCCCATCGGGTCCTGCCGCGACAGGTAGAACCGCGCATAGATGATGATCAGAAGCCCGATGCCAAGGATCAGCCCGGCAAACAGCAGGCCCAGACCGTCCAGAAAGAAGTTCGCGTTCAGCCCCAGCAGCGGCATCCATTCCAGCTGGTACTGGATCACCTCGCCGCGCATCACGGCGGGCGCGTGGACCAGTAGGCCGATCAGCGCGGTCAGCGTGACCGAGGCCGTGGCCCAGGCGCAGGCTGTCCGCCCGGAACGGATCATCAGGCCGGGCAGAAGCGCGCCGAGGAACGGAAGGGCAGCGATGAGGATCAAAGACACGTGTTGGGCTCCCTGGTCGACCTGTCATACCGTTGGCGGCAATGCGGTTGCGCCGTTTTAAAGAGGTTGAAACCCGGTGTGCAACACGGTTTCGCCCTGACCGGTGCAGGGAGCCCCTCAAACCGGCATATTCACTTCAAAAACTGGCATCGAATGCGCGCTGGGCCTTATTTGGGCCACCGGCTGGGCCAAACAATAGGTTGGCCGGCGATTTTCATGCGGTTGTGGCATGCTTGACGCAGCGTAAGCTTGTGCCTTTCCCATCAGGACGGATGGCTGCGGGCTCATCGGATGCCTGCCCTGTTTGCGGCAAATATATTTCAAACCTAAAACATTTAGGCTTGAAATATATTTCAGCCCCGATAGGCTTTGCCTGTGACATCATCGAAGGAGGCGCGGCATGAACATTGCATGTCTTGGGGGCGGTCCGGCAGGGCTCTATTTCGCCATCTCGATGAAACTGCGCCAGCCTGACGCGCAGATCACCGTGTTCGAACGGAATCGCCCGAATGATACCTTCGGCTGGGGTGTGGTCCTGTCTGACGATGCGCTTCAGAACCTTGAAGCCAATGACCCGGTCAGCGCGGCCACGATCCGCAGGAATTTCGCCTATTGGGACGATATCGCCGTGGTGCATGACGGGCATCGCACCGTGTCGGGCGGGCATGGCTTTGCCGGGATCGGGCGGATGAAGCTGCTGACGATCATGCAGGAACGCGCGGCGGAGCTGGGTGTCGACCTGCAGTTCGAAACCGAGGTGGGCCCGGTCGAGGATTACGCAAGCCGATACGATCTGGTGGTGGCGGCGGACGGGTTGAACAGCCGCGTGCGCAGCCAGTGGGCGGAGCATTTCAAGCCGGATGTGGACACCCGCCTGTGCAAGTTCATCTGGCTGGGCACGCATCAGAAATTCGACGATGCGTTCACCTTTATCTTCGAAAAGACGCAGCATGGCTGGGTCTGGGCCCATGCCTATCAGTTCGACGACAAGACCGCGACCTTCATCGTGGAAAGCACGCAGGCAACATGGGATGCCTGGGGCTTTGCCGAGATGACCAAGGAAGAAACGGTCGAAACATGCCGCAAGATATTCGAGGGGCATCTGGGCGGGCATGACCTGATGTCGAATGCCAATCATCTGCGGGGATCGGCTGTCTGGATCAACTTCCCGCGCGTGAATTGCGCGCACTGGCACCATCAGAACGTGGTGCTGATGGGGGATGCCGCCGCGACGGCGCATTTTTCGATCGGGTCGGGGTCGCGGTTGGCGCTGGACAGCGCGATCGCGCTGGCGACCTATCTGGATACCGAACCCACGCTGGAACAGGCTTTCGTCAAATATCAGGACGAGCGGCGGCTGGACGTGCTGCGCCTGCAATCGGCGGCGCGCAATTCGCTGGAATGGTTCGAGGAGGTGGAGCGGTATCTGGATCTTGATCCGGTGCAGTTCAACTACTCGCTGCTGACGCGCAGCCAGCGGATCAGCCACGAGAACCTGCGCCTGCGGGACCCGGAATGGCTGGCCTCGGCGGAACGCTGGTTCCAGACGCAGGCGGGTGTGCCCGCCGATGCAGCGCTGCGCGCGCCGATGTTCGCGCCGTTCCGGTTGCGCGACATGGACTTGGTCAACCGGATCGTGGTGTCACCGATGGCGCAATACAAGGCGGTGGATGGCTGCCCGACCGATTGGCATTTCGTGCATTACGCCGAACGCGCCAAGGGCGGCGCGGGGCTGGTCTACACGGAAATGACCTGCGTGTCGGCTGATGGCCGGATCACGCCGGGCTGTCCGGGCCTCTATGCGCCCGCGCATGAGGCTGCCTGGCGGCGGTTGGTGGATTTCACCCATGCCGAGACGCAAGCGAAGATCTGCTGCCAGATCGGCCATGCGGGGCGCAAGGGATCAACGCAGCTTGGCTGGGAAAAGATGGATGCGCCGCTGGCGACAGGCAATTGGGATCTGATCTCGGCCTCGGCCATTCCATGGAGCAAGGACAACGCCGTGCCGCGTGAGATGACCCGCGCCGACATGGACCGGGTGACGGCGGAATTCGTGGCGGCCGCGCAGATGGCGGATCGCGCGGGGTTCGACATGATCGAACTGCACGCGGCGCATGGGTACCTTGTGTCGTCCTTCATCTCGCCCTTGTCGAATGTCGGGTGGATGAATACGGCGGGAGTCTGGAAAACCGGATGCGCTGGCCCTGGAGGTGTTTGGCGCGATGCGGGCGGCCTGGCCGGCGGCCAAGCCGATGTCGGTCAGGATTTCCGCCAATGACTGGGCGGGCGACGATGGTGTGACCCCGGCCGAGGCGGTCGAGATCGCGCGGATGTTCCATGCGGCGGGGGCGGATATCATCGACGTCTCGGCGGGCCAGACATCGACGGACGCGCGGCCCGTCTACGGGCGCATGTTCCAGACCCCCTTCAGCGATCGCATCCGCAACGAGGTCGGTCTGGCGACGATGGCGGTGGGCAATATCTACGAGCCCGATCACGTGAATTCGATCCTGATGGCGGGGCGGGCCGACCTGGTGTGCCTTGCGCGGCCGCATCTGGCCGATCCCTACTGGACGCTGCATGCCGGGGTTGCGCTGGGTGACCGCCAGACGCACTGGCCGCTGCCCTACCTCGCGGGGCGGGATCAGGCGATGCGGCTGGCCGAGCGTGGCGCCGAACAGGTGGGCAAGGTATGAGCCGGCGCGTTCTGGTCACAGGTGGCGGATCAGGCATCGGGCGGGCGGTGGCGCGGGCCTTTGCGGCGACGGGCGACCGGGTAACCATCACCGGGCGGCGTCTGGCCGCGCTTGAAGAGACGGCGCAGGGTTTCGACATGACCTGTCGCACCGCCGATGTGACCGATGAGGCGCAGGTGCAGGCCCTGTTCGATGCCCCTTATGACGTGGTGATCGCCAATGCGGGCGGCGGGGTGGCGGGCAAGCTGCGCGGTGTCAGCCTGACCGATTGGAACGCCACGCTTGCGGTGAACATGACGGGCACGTTCCTGCTGTTCCGCGAGGCGTTGCGCGGCATGGGGGCGGGCGGGCGGCTGATCGCCATGGCCTCGACCGCCAGCCTCAAGGGCGGTGCGACAGTTCCGGCCTATGCGGCGGCCAAGCATGGCGTGCTGGGGCTGGTGCGCTCCGTCGCCCTGGATGTGGCGGGCAAGGGCATCACCTGCAACGCGGTCTGCCCCGGTTTCGTCGATACCGACCTGGCCGAGGCGGCCATCAGCGCGGTGCAGAAACGGTTCGACCTGACCCGCGCGGCGGCGCTGGCCGAGGTGGTCAGCGACAATCCGATGGGGCGGCTGATCGCCCCTGACGAGGTGGTGGCGGCGGTGATGTTCCTGGCGTCGCCCGGCGCATCCATGGTGAACGGTCATGCATTGAGCGTGTCGGGGGGCGAGATATGAGCAGCACACCACAGATCAGGCTGGCCGAGCAGGGATCCAAACAGCGCCTGCGCCTGTGGCTGCGGCTGCTGGCGGTCACCCGCAAGATCGAGGCGGAGCTGCGCGAACGCATGCGCATGGAATTCGACAGCACCTTGCCGCGTTTCGACGTGATGGCGGCGCTGAGCCGGCATGATCAGGGCCTGCGGATGAGCGCGCTGTCCGGGGTGCTGCGGGTGTCGAACGGCAATGTCACGGGCATCGTGGACCGGCTGGCCGAGGATGGGCTGGTCATGCGCGTGCCGGTGGCGGGCGACCGGCGCGCCACGCTGGTGCGGCTGACCGCCAAGGGCGCCGAGGTCTTTGCCCGCCAGGCCACCGAGCACGAGGCCTGGATCGACGCGATGCTGGCCGAACTCAGCCCCGAGGAGGCGCGCAGCTATGCCGCGCGGCTCAGGACGCTGGCGCAGAAACTTGACGACAAGGGAGCAACCGAATGACGATGCGGACCGATGTGCAACATTTCCTGTGCCGGATAGAAGGCGGCATCGCCACCATCGCGCTGGACCGGCCCGAGCGGAAGAACCCGCTGACCTTTGACAGCTATGCCGAATTGCGCGACTGGTTCCGCGACCTTGTCTATGCCGATGACGTCAAGGCGGTGGTCTTTGCCTCGAACGGTGGCAATTTCAGTTCGGGCGGGGATGTGCATGACATCATCGGCCCGCTGACCGGGATGAGCATGAAGGAGCTGCTGGCCTTCACGCGGATGACAGGCGATCTGGTCAAGGCGATCGTGAACTGCGGCAAGCCGGTGATCGCGGCGGTGGATGGCATCTGCGTGGGCGCGGGGGCGATCATCGCCATGGCCTCGGACCTGCGGATCGGCACGCCCGAGGCCAAGACCGCGTTTCTGTTCACCCGCGTCGGCCTTGCGGGCTGCGACATGGGCGCCTGTGCGATCCTGCCGCGCATCATCGGGCAGGGGCGCGCGGCGGAACTGCTTTATACCGGGCGCGTCATGACGGCCGAGGAGGCCGAGAGATGGGGCTTCTTCAACCGGCTGGTGCCGGGGGACGGGCTGGCGGAGGCCGCGCAGGAGATGGCCACGCGCATCGCGGCGGGGCCGAACTTCGGGCATATGATGACCAAGACCATGCTGGCGCAGGAATGGTCGATGTCGATCGACCAGGCCATAGAGGCCGAGGCGCAGGCGCAGGCGATCTGCATGCAGACGCAGGATTTCACAAGGGCCTACGAGGCCTTCGTTGCGAAGGAAAAGCCCGTCTTCGCGGGGGATTGAGCGATGGATTCGGATATTTTTGGCAAGAAGAAACAGGGGACGGTGCGTCATGGCTGATCGGTCGTTTCTGGACTGGCCGTTCTTCGAGGATCGGCACCGGGCTCTGGCCGTGGCGCTGGACCGCTGGTGCGCGGCGCATCTGGGCGGCGTGGATCATGCCGATACGGACGCGGCCTGCCGGTCGCTGGTGGCGATGCTGGGGCAGGGCGGGTGGCTGATGCATTCCGGGGCCATGGAGGGCGCACTGGATGTGCGTACGCTTTGCCTGATCCGTGAAACGCTGGCGCGCCATGACGGTCTGGCGGATTTCGCCTTTGCCATGCAGGGGCTGGGCACCGGGGCGCTGTCGCTGTTCGGCACCGATCACCAGAAAGCCGAGTGGCTGGCGCGGACGCGCGAAGGCCGCGCGATTTCCGCCTTTGCGCTGACCGAGCCGCAATCGGGATCGGATGTGGCCAGTTCGACCATGACGGCCGAAGCAGATGGGGACGGGTTTGTCCTGAACGGCGAGAAGACGTGGATTTCCAACGGCGGGATCGCCGATGTCTATACCGTCTTTGCCCGCAGCGGCGAGGCGCCGGGCGCGCGCGGGCTGTCGGCATTCGTGGTGCCTGCGGGCCTGCCGGGGTTCGAAGTGGTCGAGCGGTTGGAGACAATCGCGCCGCATCCGCTGGCAAGGCTGCGCTTTGACGGGGTGCGGGTGCCGGGTTCTGCGCTGATCGGGGCGCGGGGGCAGGGGTTCCGCATCGCCATGTCGGTGCTGGATGTGTTCCGGTCCACCGTCGCCGCGGCGGCGCTGGGCTTTGCGCGGCGCGCGCTGGACGAGGCCTTGGCCCGCGTGCAGGCCCGGCAGGTGCAGGGCGCGCCGCTGTTCGATCTGCAGATGGTTCAGGGGCATGTCGCGGATATGGCGCTGCGCGTCGATGCGGCGGCGCTGCTGGTTTACCGCGCGGCATGGGCCAAGGATGCAGGTGCCGCGCGCGTGACGCGCGAGGCGGCCATGGCCAAGCTTTATGCCACGGACGAGGCGCAGAAAGTGATCGACATGGCGGTGCAGTTGCACGGCGGCGACGGGGTGCGATCGGGTGCCGTGGTCGAACGGCTTTACCGCGAGATCCGCGCGCTCAGGATCTACGAGGGCGCGTCCGATGTGCAGCGCGTCGTCATCGCGCGGCAGGCCATGGGAGCTTTTCAGGGGGAGTGATGCAGATGCTGGGACCAAGCGCGCATGTGGATACCTTCACGCGGGACAACCTGCCGCCCCGCGCGCAATGGCCCGATCTGTTGCTGGAGGGGTTCGATTATCCCGAACGGCTGAACGCCGCGGTGGAACTGACCGATGCCATGGTGGCGCGCGGTTTCGGCGACCGCACGGCCCTGATCGGCAACGGGCGCAGGCGGACCTACAAGGAGCTGGCGGACTGGACCAACCGCCTGGCGCATGCGCTGGTCGATGATCTGGGGGTGAAGGCCGGGAACCGGGTACTGATCCGGTCTGCCAACAATCCCGCAATGGTGGCCTGCTGGCTGGCCGCGACCAAGGCGGGGGCGGTGGTGGTGAACACCATGCCGATGCTGCGGGCGGGCGAGTTGACCAAGATCGTCGACAAGGCCGAGATCACCCATGCCCTGTGCGACACGCGGCTGATGGAGGAGATGGAGGCTTGCGCGGCGGGATCGCGGTTTCTGACCCGCGTGACGGGGTTCGACGGCACGTCGAACCATGATGCCGAACTGGACCGGCTGGCCTTGGAAAAGCCCGTGCAGTTCGAGGCCGTGCCGACGGGGCGCGATGACGTGGCACTTCTTGGCTTCACATCGGGGACCACGGGCGCGCCGAAGGCCACGATGCATTTTCACCGGGATCTGCTGATCATCGCGGATGGCTATGCGCGCGAGGTTCTGGGCGTGACGCCCGAGGATGTGTTCGTGGGCTCGCCGCCCTTGGCCTTCACCTTCGGGCTGGGCGGGCTTGCGGTGTTTCCCTTGCGCTTTGGCGCGGCGGCGACCCTGCTGGAAAACGCCTCGCCCCCCAACATGATCGAGATCATCCAGAAATACCGCGCGACGGTGTGCTTTACGGCGCCGACCGCCTATCGCGCGATGCTGGCGGCGATGGAGCAGGGGGCGGATCTGTCATCCTTGCGTGCCGCCGTATCCGCCGGTGAGACCCTGCCCGCGCCGGTTTACGCCGAATGGATGGCCAAGACCGGCAAGCCGATGCTGGACGGGATCGGGGCGACGGAACTCCTGCATATCTTCATCACCAACCGCTTTGACGATCATCGCCCGGCCTGCACCGGCAAGCCGGTGCGGGGATACGAGGCAAAGGTGATCGGCGAGGACGGGGCCGAGGTGGCGCGCGGCACGGTCGGCCGGTTGGCGGTGCGCGGACCCACGGGGTGCCGCTATCTGGCCGATGACCGCCAGGCGGCCTATGTGCAGGATGGCTGGAACGTGACGGGCGACGCCTTTGTCATGGACGAGGACGGATACCTGCATTTCGCCGCGCGCAACGACGACATGATCATCTCGTCCGGGTACAACATCGCCGGCCCCGAGGTCGAGGCGGCGCTGCTGTCGCATACGCATGTGGCCGAATGCGCCGTCATCGGCGTGCCCGACGCCGAGCGCGGCGCCATCGTGCAGGCCCATGTGGTGCTGCGCGACGGGGCCGCGGCGTCGGAGGCCACGGCCAAGGCGCTGCAGGATCACGTCAAGGCGCAGATCGCACCCTACAAATATCCGCGCCGCATCGTCTTTTGCGAAGGTCTGCCGAAGACCGAAAGCGGCAAGATCCAGCGTTTCCGCCTGAAGGAGGCGCGGCCATGACCTGCGTCTTCGTCCAGGTCCGTTGCAAGCCGGGCCTGACCTATCGCGTGGCCGAACAGATCGTTCTGCGCGAGATTCATTCCGAGCTTTACTCGACATCCGGCGCGTTTGATCTTCTGATGAAGCTGTATATTCCTGAAGGGGCCGATGTGGGCAAATATATCAATGATCACCTGCTGGACATTCCCGGAATTGAACGCACCCTGACCACGCCGACATTCAAGGCGTTCTGAACGACAAAAAGCAAAAGCCCAAACGGGCCAACACGGAGGAAAGACAAGATGAAACTGACGAAACTGGCGATGCTGGCCACAACCGCGCTGCTGGCCGCGGGCGCGGCCATGGCAGAGGGCAAGGTGAAGGTTGGCATGATCACCACGCTGTCGGGCGGCGGTGCCGGCCTTGGCATCGACGCGCGCGACGGCTTCATGCTGGCGCTGAAACTGTCCGGCAGCGATGCTGTCGAGGTGGTGATCGAGGATGACCAGCAAAAGCCCGAGATTGCCGTCCAGCTGGCCGACAAGATGATCCAGGCCGAGAATGTCGATGTGCTGACCGGCATCATCTGGTCGAACCTGGCCATGGCCGTCGTGCCGTCCGCCGTTGCACAGGACAAGATCTACCTGTCGGTGAACGCAGGCCCTTCGGCGCTGGCGGGCAAGGGCTGCCATCCGAACTATTTCAACGTCGCATGGCAGAACGACAACCTGCACGAGGCGGCGGGTGCCCATGCGACCAAGGCGGGCTATGCCAAGACCTTCATCCTGGCGCCCAACTATCCGGCGGGCACCGATGCGCTGACGGGGTTCAAGCGCTTCTACAAGGGTGAACTGGCGGGCGAGATCTATACCACGCTGGGGCAGACCGACTATGCCGCCGAGATCGCGCAGATCCGCGCATCGGGGGCGGATTCGGTGTTCTTCTTCCTGCCGGGCGGCATGGGGATTTCCTTCATGAAGCAATATGCCGACAGCGGTGTGGGTCTGCCGGTGGTGGGGCCTGCCTTCAGCTTTGACCAGGGCATCCTTCAGGCCGTGGGCGCGGCTGCGCTGGGCGTGGTCAACACCTCGCAGTGGGGCAAGGATCTGGACAACGCGGCCAACCAGACTTTCGTGGCGGCCTTCCAGCAGGAATACGGCCGTCTGCCGTCGCTTTACGCAAGCCAGGGCTATGACACGGCGAACCTGCTGCTTTCGGCCATCGGCAAGGCCGATATCGCGGATAAGGATGCGTTCCGCGCGGCGCTGAAAGAGGCCGATTTCGCCAGCACACGGGGTGATTTCAAGTTCGGCACCAACAACCATCCCGTTCAGGACATCTATGTCCGCGAAGTGATCCAGGAGGGTGACATCTTCACCAACAAGATCATCGGTGTGGCGCTGGAAGATCACGTCGACGCCTATGCGGCCGAGTGCAAGATGTAAGCACTGATCAGGTCCCGGCGCGGATGTGCCGGGACCCATCTGCACGGACGATGGCCGCGCCGGTTGCGCGCGGGCCGGATGTTCTTACCCCAAGCGGACGGAAAACATGACCTTTCTGCTTTTTGCCGAACAGATGCTGAACGGGCTGCAATTCGGGATCATGCTGTTCCTGATGGCGGCCGGATTGACGCTGGTGTTCGGCGTCATGGGCCTGATCAACCTGGCGCATGGATCGCTCTACATGATCGGGGCCTTTGCCGCGGCGGGGGTGGCGGGCGCGACCGGTTCGTTCGTGCTGGCGCTGATCGCCAGTCTTGCGGCGGCAGCGGCGGCGGGCGCGCTGATCGAACTGACGGTGATCCGACGGCTTTACAAGCGCGATCATCTGGATCAGGTGCTGGCGACCTTCGCGCTGATCCTGATCCTGTCGGAAGGCACGCGCTGGGTTTTCGGATCGTTTCCGCTTTATCTTGACGTGCCAAGCTATCTGTCGGGGCCGGTCACGCTGCCGGGGGGGATCCAGTATCCGCTTTACCGCCTCGCGATCATAGTTGCAGGGCTGGTCGTGGCGGCGGGGCTGTTCGCGCTGATCGCGCGCACCCGAATCGGCATCCAGATCCGCGCAGGCGAGGCCGACCGCGAGATGATCGCAGCGCTGGGGATCGACATATCAAGGCTTTACACGCTGGTCTTTGCCCTTGGTGCCGCGTTGGCGGGGCTTGCCGGTGCGCTAGTGGGCGCGATCCAGTCGGTGCAGGTCGGCATGGGCGAGCCGGTGCTGATCCTGGCCTTCGTCGTGATCGTCATCGGCGGGATCGGGTCGATCAAGGGCGCGCTGGTGGGCGCGCTGCTTGTGGGCATGACCGATACGATGGGCGGCGTCTTGCTGCCGCGTTTCTTCGCGCTTTTTCTTGATCCTTCGGCGGCCACGACGGTGGGCGCCTCGCTTGGGTCGATGCTGATCTATATCCTGATGGCGGTCGTGCTGATCATGCGCCCCTCGGGCCTGTACGGGAGCGCCTGAGATGACGCGCGAAAGTTATATCAATGCGGGCCTGACCTTTCTGCTGATACTGGTGCCATTCTGGGCCTGGTCCACGGGGCAGGCCTATATCCTGACGCTTTGCACCAAGGTCGCGATCCTGGCGCTGGCCGGTGTGGGGCTGAATATCGCGCTGGGGCTGGGTGGGCTGGTCAGTTTCGGCCATGCGGCGTTCTTCGGGATCGGCGGCTATGCCATGGGCATTCTTGCCAGCCATGCGCAGACCTTCGATCCGATCATGGACTGGCCGATCCTGATCGAGGGCACGAAATCCATGCCGGTGATCTGGCTTGTGGCGATGATCACTTCGGCTTTGGCGGCGCTGCTGATCGGGGCGCTCAGCCTCAGGACGTCGGGTGTCTATTTCATCATGATCACGCTCGCCTTCGGGCAGATGCTTTACTATTTCACCATCGGCTGGCCCGCCTATGGCGGAGAGGATGGCCTGTCGATCTATGTGCGCAACAGCTTTCCGGGGCTGAACACGCTGGTGCCGGTGCAGTTCCTGATCCTGTCCTACGTGATCCTTGGTCTTGCGCTGCTGTTTTCCGCGCGGCTGTCGCGGGCGCCTTTCGGGCTGGCGCTGACGGCGGCGCGGCAGAACGCGGACCGGGTCGAAACCGTCGGCATCGCGCCCTATCGGCTGCGGCTGGTGGCCTTCGTGATCTCTGGCGCGATCACGGGCCTGGCGGGGGCGCTGTTTGCCGATCTCAACCGGTTCATCAGCCCCACGATGTTCAGCTGGCACACCAGCGGCGAGATCATGATCTTCGTGATCCTGGGCGGGGTGGGGCGGCTTTACGGACCGGTGGCGGGGGCGGCGCTGTTCATCCTGCTCGAGCATCTTCTGGGCGGGGTCAGCGACTACTGGAAGATCTTCCTGGGTGCCTTGCTGCTGGCCGTCGTGCTGTTTGCGCGCGGCGGGCTGATCGGGACCCTTGCGGGGCGGGAGGTGGCCCATGGCTGAGCCCTTGTTGCAGACGCGCGGCATCACCAAGTCATTCGGGGCGCTGAAAGCCTCGGACGCGATCAGCCTCGATCTGCGTCCGGGCGAGATCCATGCCCTGATCGGCCCGAATGGTGCGGGAAAATCCACGCTGATCAAGCAGATCGCGGGCAATATGCAGCCTGACAGCGGCACGGTGCATTTCCTGGGGCAGGATGTGACTGCCCTGGATACCGTGGCGCGGGCGCGGCTTGGGCTGGGACGCACGTTCCAGATTTCGGCCCTCGCGATGGACTTTACCGTGTTGCAGAACGCGGTGCTGGGGGCGCTTGGCGCGCGTGGTGACGTGATGCGGTTCTTCCGGCCCGTGATGAAGGACCGCACGCTGGTGGCGCGCGCGCATGAGGCGCTGGAGCGGGTGGGCCTGCAGGATCATGCGGCCATGCGCACGGCAGAGCTGTCGCATGGGCAGCGCCGCCAGCTGGAGGTGGCGGTGGCGCTGACCCTCAAACCCAAGGCGTTCCTGATGGACGAGCCGATGGCGGGCCTGGGGGCGGGCGGATCTAAACGCCTGACAGGCTTTCTGGACGGGCTGCGGGCCGAGGCGCCGATCCTGCTGGTGGAACATGACATGGATGCGGTCTTTGCCCTGGCGGACCGTATTTCCGTGCTGGTCTACGGGCAGGTCATCGCCACGGGCACCGCCGCCGAGATCCGCGCCAACCCGGAGGTGCGCCGCGCCTACCTGGGTGAGGAGGACGCGGCATGACCCTGTTATCGGTGAATGATCTGGCCGTGCAATACGGCTCTTCGCAGGCCTTGTTCGGGGTGTCCTTCGACGTGGCGCAAGGCGAGGTCGTGGCCCTGATGGGGCGCAACGGCATGGGCAAGACGACGACGATCCAATCCATCTGCCGGATGGTGCCGGCCA
Organism: Seohaeicola sp.; assembly: GCF_048006315.1. Classification (GTDB taxonomy): domain Bacteria; phylum Pseudomonadota; class Alphaproteobacteria; order Rhodobacterales; family Rhodobacteraceae; genus Seohaeicola. The sequence continues at coordinate 3,403,450 of NZ_CP180350.1, forward strand.
TGTCCGGCGCGATCACCTTTGACGGGCATGACCTTTTGCGGCTGCCATCCTTTCGCGCGGCGCGGCTGGGTCTGGGGCTGGTGCCGGAAGGGCGGCGTTGCTTTGCGCCCCTGACGGTCGAGGAAAACCTGATCGCCAGCGCGCGCCCCGGCCATTGGGACCTGTCGCGCATCGCCCAGCTGTTTCCAAGGCTCGAGGAACGGCGCGACCAGAAGGCGGCATCCCTGTCGGGGGGCGAGCAGCAGATGCTGGCGATTGCCCGCGCGCTGATGACGAACCCGCGCCTTCTGCTTCTGGACGAGGCGACAGAAGGCCTGGCACCCGTGGTGCGGCAGGAAATATGGGCCGCCATCGCCACGTTGAAGCGTGACAGCGAACTCGCCATAGTTGTGGTCGACAAGGCCTTGAAAGAACTGAACAAGATCGCGGATCGCGCGGTGATCATCGAGCGGGGGAAATCGGTCTGGATGGGGCGACCGGACGCGCTGACGCCCGACCTTGCCGATCGCTACCTGGGGGTCTGACGGATGCCTTACACCCATCGCCGCAAGGTCATGTTCAAGGATTGCGACCCCGCGCGGATCGTCTTTTATCCGCGCTATTTCGAGATGCTCAACGACACGGTCGAATGCTTCTTCGACAAGGTGCTGGGCTGCCCTTTCGAAAGGCTGCATGATGGCCACGCGGTCCCGACGGCGCGGATCGACACGGTTTTCACCGCGCCAAGCCGGCTGGGGGATTGGCTGGACATCACGCTGACCTGCCGCCGCCTCGGGCGCAGCAGCCTCGATCTGTCTTTCGTGGTGTCATGCGGGGCCGAGCAGCGTCTGAACGCGACCTCGACGCTGGTGCATGTGGGGCCGGATGGACGCCCGGTGCCCTGGGCGGGTGATTTGCGCAACGCATTGGAATTGGCAGTAAAAGGAACAGACTGATGGCGCATCGATTCATTCAGCCCCAAGGGTGGGCCGTGGCGAAGGGCTATGCCAACGGGGTGCTGAGCGAGAATGGCACCCTTTATGTCGGCGGGCAGATCGGCTGGGATGAAAACCAGGTGTTTCGCAGCCATGATTTCATCGGCCAGATGGAGCAGGCCCTGCGCAACATCATGGCGGTGGTCGAGGCGGCAGGCGGCAAGGCGGAACATCTTGTGCGCCTGACCTGGTATGTGACCGACAAGCGCGAATACCTCGCCCGTCAGGCCGAGGTCGGGCAGGCCTATCGCCGCGTGCTGGGGCGCCATTTTCCGGCCATGACCATGGTCGTTGTGGCTGGCCTTGTCGAGGATGAGGCGCTTGTCGAGATCGAGGCGACAGCCGTGATCCCGCACCCCGGTTCGGTCGGGCCCTGAATGCGGCTTTGTCGAGAATAGTCAACTATGGCGGTTTTTTCCCGGTCCGCGCGGGAGATTTGGACCAGGAAAGACAACTTCGACCGCCGGGAATTTCAAGCCGGATCGTCAGTCGGTGCCGAAACTGAAAGGCGGAAGCCTGGAAAATGCCTCTCGCAGGGCGACACCCCACCCGCTGGAGATTTCCTGGAAATAGGGATCATCCGCCCCGATCCGCAGGGTGCGGCCCTGGCGCAGGCTGTCCTTCTCATAGATGTGGATGTCCAGCGGCGGGCTGACCGACAGGTTCGCCTTTATCGTGCTGTCGAAGGACACCAGCAGCAGCTTGACCGCTTCTTCGAAGGTCATGTCGGGATCATAGGCGCGCAGCAGGATGGGCCGGCCATATTTCGTTTCGCCGATCTGGAAGAAGGGCGTGTCGTCGCTGGCTTCGATGAAATTCCCCTCGGGGTAGATCAGGAACAGGCGTTGCTTGCCACCCTTGACCTGTCCGCCCAGCAAGAGCGTCGCGTTGAAGGTCGCATCGGCACGCTGACCGGTCATGGCGTGGGTCGCGATGACCTCGCGCAGGGTGTTGCCCACCAAGGTCGCCACCTGGAACATGCTTTCGGCGGCCATGATGCTGGGTGCGCGATCCTGCGGGCTTTTGGACCGCTCCTCCAGCAGGCTGACCACGGCCTGTGTCGTGGCCAGGTTTCCCGCGGACAGCAGCGTGATGCAGCGGTCATCGGGGGCGTCCCAGATCGCCATCTTCTGGAAGGTCGAGATGTTGTCGACGCCCGAATTCGTACGGGTGTCAGATATGAAGACGATGCCCTTGTTGAGGGTGTATCCGACGCAATAAGTCATGACGTGGTGTCCGGAAAGGGCGCGCGCGCCTCATGATGATGTCTGTTGTTGGGCCTGGCCCGACTGGACCTGTCTTTGATCAGTCTGCTGCGCCACTTGCAAGTGAACATTCATGACCTCGCTGCCGCTGCCCATGCGGTGACCGTGGATCGGCGCCGCATCGGCATAGTCCAGCCCCAGCGCCACCCGCACATAGCGGTCATCCGGCGATATGCCGTTGGACACGTCGAAGCCGACCCAGCCCAGCGGATCTAGGCAAACCTCGCACCAGGCATGGCTTGCCTCCTGCTCGGTCTGCCCGTCCATCAGCAGGTAGCCCGAAACGTAGCGCGCGGCGTATCCCATGGCACGGGCGGCCGCGATCATGATGTGGGCATGGTCCTGGCAGACGCCCGTTCCGGCCTCCAGCGCGGCTTCGGCCGTGGTCGATGCATTGGTGCTTCCGGTGCGCCAGGGAACCGTCTGCAGGATCAGCGCGGACAGGCGATGCATCCGGTCCAGATCGTTCTCGGCCTCCAGCCGCCGGGCTTGCGTCACCAGCTTGCGCAGAAGCGGCCCCGGCGCGGTTGCGGGTGTCGGCGCCTCATAGAGCCAGACCGGCGCCATTGCGTTGTTGGGTCCGATCACCCCGGCGCGGTCCTCGGTCTCGATCGTGCCGTCGCAGCGGATCTCGACCTTGGTGGCATCGCGGTCCACCAGCACCAGATCGACGTGATTGCCGTGCTGATCGGTAAATCCCAACTCTTTCTGCCCGCCGGTGATGGTCGTGGTCCAGTCCAGCACCTTCTGGCCGCATCCGTTGCGCGGTGTCAGGCGCAGCTGCAGCAGCGCATAGTGATCGGGCGCGTCATAGCTGTAGGTGGTGACGTGGCTGATCTTCAGGCGCATGGCGTCCTCCTACCCATAAAAGCGGAAATCCTGTTCGATCTGGCTGGCAAGGGCGGCCGTGTCGCGGATCGAGGAATCCAGGAATTCGTGCAGGCCTTCGTCGAAAATGGCCGTGATCGGCTGGTTGAAGCGCTGGCACATCCGGTCGGCCATGTCCTGCGAGGGCTGACGTGTGCCGTATTCACCCTCGAGGTGGGCCAACTGCTCGCGCGTCTTTGAGCAGCAGAAGGCCAGCGAGCGTGGCACGCGGCGGTCGAGGATCAGGAATTGCGCGATGCCCTGCGGCGTCGTCTCGCCGCCATGCAGCCAGCTGAAGGATCGTTCGGCCGAGACCGAGCGCAGGATGTTTTCCCATTGCGCATTGTCCATACTCGACCCCACGAAAGAGGCCGAGGGCAGCAGGACGTAATACTTGACGTCAAGGATGCGGGCCGTGTTGTCGGACCGTTCCAGGAAGGTGCCCATCCGGCAGAAATTGTAGATCTCGTTGCGCAGCATCGTGCCATGCAGCGCCCCGCGCACCACGGCGCTGCGGGTGCGGATCGTGGACAGCACTTCGGCCAGGGTGCGTTCGGTCACTGGCCGGCCCAGCGCGGCCTTGACCGCCATCCAGCATTCGTTGACCGCCTCCCAGACCTCTGATGACAGGGCCGTGCGCACCAGGCGCGCGTTCGACCGCGCGGCGTTCATCGCCGACATCACGCTCGAGGCATTGTCGGGGTCGCGCAGTAGGTAGTTGATCACATGGGTCGCGTCGAAATCATCGAATTTCGCGCAATAGGCCGTGCGCATGCCCGCGGTCGTCACCACCAATTCCCACTCGTTCTCGGCGTCGCCCGCGCGTGTCAGGGCGATGCGCCACCCGGCCTCGACCAGGCGCGCGATATTCTCGGCGCGTTCAAGATAGCGGAACATCCAGAACAGCCCGCCCGCGGTTTTTCCCAGCATCGCGTCAGTCCCCCAGAACCCATGTATCCTTGGTCCCGCCGCCCTGGGACGAGTTGACGACCAGCGACCCTTCCTTGAGCGCGACACGCGTCAAGCCGCCCGGCGTGATCTGCACCTTGTTGGGCGAGACCAGCACGAAGGGGCGCAGGTCCACATGGCGCGGGGCAAGTCCGCGCTTGGTCATGATCGGCACGGTCGACAGTGCCAGCGTCGGCTGCGCGATATAGTTGCCCGGCCGCGCGCGCAGCTTCTTCTCGAACCGGGCCAGTTCGCGCTTGCTGGCGGCGGGGCCGACCAGCATGCCATAGCCACCCGAGCCATGCACCTCCTTGACCACCAGTTCCGACAGGTGATTGAGAACGTATTTCAGGCTGTCGGCCTCGGAGCAGCGCCATGTCGGCACGTTCTGCAGGATCGACTTTTCGCCCGTATAGAATTCAACGATATCGGGCATGTAGCTATAAAGCGCCTTGTCGTCGGCGATGCCTGTGCCCGGCGCATTGGCCAACGTGATGCCGCCTGCGCGGTAGACATCCATGATCCCCGGTACACCCAGCAGCGAGTTGGGGTTGAAGTTCAACGGGTCAAGGTAATCGTCGTCGATCCGGCGATAAAGCACATCGATCGCCTTGTAGCCGCGTGTCGTGCGCATGCAGACGCGTCCGCCCTCGATCCTCAGGTCGTGGCTTTCCACAAGCTCGGCGCCCATCTGGTCGGCCAGAAAGGCATGTTCGAAATAGGCCGAGTTGTGAATGCCCGGCGTCAGCACCGCCACCTCGGGCTTGTCGCCGTCGAAGGCGGGCGGGGCGCAATCGGACAGCGACCGGCGCAGGTTCTGCGGATAGCTGGACACGGGCCGCACCTTGAGGCGGGTGAAGAGTTCCGGGAACATCTGCAGCATCGTTTCGCGGTTTTCCAGCATGTAGCTGACACCGGATGGCGTGCGCGCGTTGTCTTCCAGAACGTAGAATTCGTTCTCGCCCGTGCGCACAAGATCGGTGCCCACGATATGGGTATAGACCCCGCCCGGTGGGTTCACGCCGATCATCTGCGGCAGAAACGCCTCGTTGCGGGCGATCAGGTCCACGGGCACGCGGCCCGCGCGCAGGATCTCCTGGCGGTGATAGATATCGTGCAGGAAGGCGTTGATCGCGCGGACACGCTGCGCGATGCCGTCTTCCAGGCGCGCCCATTCGCGCGCCGAAATGATGCGCGGCACCACGTCGAAGGGGATCAGCCGTTCGTCGGCTTCCTGTTGTCCGTAGACGTTGAAGGTGATGCCGATGCGGCGAAAAAAGGCCTCGGCCTCTTCGGACTTGCGCCGCAGGTGGCGGATATCCTCGGTCTTGAACCAGTCGTTATAGCGTGAATAAGGCTGCCTGGCCTGCCCGGCGCTGTCGAACATCTCGTCAAAGAAACGGTTCTGCTTGTCCATGGGTCCACGTTAGAGGAGGTATCTGTCTTTGCAAAGATGGCCTGTCAAACGACTGGGGGCCAAGCAGAAATCGCCTGACCCCCCGAAGTGCGCGCGCAAATCATGGGCGCCCTGCCTGTTTTTTAGGCGTGTCAGGTCTGGATGGGGTTGCAAATGGTGATTTCCGTGCCCCAATCCGCGCAGGCCCGCGTCAGGTCGGGCGGAAAAGCGTGGTCGGTATAGACGCGGTCGATCTGGCGCAGCGATGCGATCCGCGCGGGCGCCGCCCGGTGCAGCTTGGAATGATCCACCACAAGACAGGTGCGCCGCGCCTGGCGGATGATCGACTGGCTGACGCTGACCTCCTGCACGTCGAAATCCAGCAGGTCGCCTTCGGTATCCATGGCCGAGCAGCCGATCACGGCCAGATCGACCTTGAACTGTTCGATCACGCTGGCGGTCAGGGGGCCGACCAGGCCGCCGTCGGCGCGGCGCAGCACACCGCCTGCCAGGATGATCTCGGCCTCGGGGTTGGCGACCAGGATATTGGCCACGTTCATGTTGTTCGTCACCACCATCAGGTTGCGATGGTGCAGCAACTCGCGCGCGACCGCCTCGGTCGTGGTGCCGATGTTCAGAAAGACCGATGCGCCTTCGGGAATGTCCTGGGCGCAGGTCCGCGCGATGGCGGCCTTGGCCCCGGCGTTCAGGCGCCGACGCTCGTCATAGCCGATATTGGTCACACCCGAGGGCAGGATCGCCCCGCCATGCACCCGTTCCAGCTTTCCCGCCTCGGCCAGTTCGGTCAGGTCGCGCCGGATCGTCTGCACGGTAACGCCAAAGCGCTCGGCCAGCCCTTCGACGGTGACCTTGCCCTCGGTCCGCGCAATCTCGAGGATGTCGGGATGTCGAAATGTCTGGCTCATGCTGCTGCCTCCTCGTGCCGCATGACTATTTTTCAAAAGCGCCCGTCGTGCAAGCGGCGCGTGGGCCGCGCTGTGGGGATGCGCGCCGCGATCTGTTTCTTCTTGCTCCAAATATCCATCGGACCGCGCCCCGCCGCGCAACGCGAGATGGCTTGACAGGCGGCCCTGCGCCCCATGAAGCTGCGGCGATGGAAAATGTGCTGCGCCCGGTTGCCGAAACCCCTGACATGGGGATCACCCTTGCGGATGGCTGCCGGCTTTCGGCGCGCGTCTGGATGCCGGCGGATGCCGCGACGGATCCGGTGCCCGCGATCATGGAATTCCTGCCCTATCGCAAGCGCGACGGGACGGCTGCCCGCGATGCGCTGACGCATCCCTGGATGGCCGCGCGCGGATATGCCTGCATCCGCGTGGACATGCGCGGCAATGGCGACAGCGAAGGCCTGATGGAGGATGAGTATTCCCCGCAGGAGTTGTCGGATGCGGTCGAGGTGATCCACTGGCTGGCCGCGCAGCCCTGGTGCACCGGCACGGTCGGCATGATGGGGATCAGCTGGGGCGGGTTCAACGCCTTGCAGGTGGCCGCACTGGACCCCGCGCCGCTGAAGGCGATCGTCACGCTCTGTTCCACCGTGGACCGTTATGCCGACGACATCCATTACAAGGGCGGTTGCCTGCTGAACGAAAACCTTGGCTGGGGGGCCACGATGTGGGCCTATTCCTCGCGCCCGCCCGATCCCGCGCTCCGGCCCGATTGGCGTGATCTGTGGCTGCAGCGCCTTGAGGCCGAGCCGTTCCTGCCCGCGCTCTGGCTGCGTCACCAGAGGCGCGATGCCTATTGGCGGCATGGATCGGTCTGCGAGGATTTCGGCGCCATCACGGCGGCGACGCTGGCGGTTGGCGGCTGGGGCGACAGCTACAAGAACGCGGTGCCTGTGCTGGTCGACAACCTGTCCGCGCCGGTCAAGGGGATCGTCGGGCCCTGGGTGCACAAGTACCCGCATTTCGCGGTGCCCGAACCGCGTATCGGTTTCCTGCAGGAAGCGCTGCGCTGGTGGGATCGCTGGCTCAAGGGAATTGCCAACGGGGCCGAGGATGATCCCGCCTATCGCCAATACCTGATGGACGGGGTGCGCCCTGCCACATGGTATGCGGATCGTCCCGGCCGCTGGCTGGCCGGGGATGGTGCGCCGGGGCCGATGCGGCGGCTGCATCTGGGGCAGGGGGCATTGGGCGATGCGCCCGAACCCTTGCAAAGCCTGATTGCAAGCCCGCAGCACTGCGGCCTGGCGGGGGGCGAGTTCTGCGCGATCTGGCTGGGGCCGGAACAGCCCGGCGACCAGCGCGCCGATGACGCGCTGTCGGCCCGTTTCGACACCGCACCGCTGGACCGCGACACGGCGATTACCGGTGCGCCGCGCGTGACCCTGACGCTGACCGCCGACAGGCCACAGGCACAGATCGCGGTGCGGCTGTGCCATGTGCATCCTGATGGCGCCTCGACCCGGATCACATGGGGTGTGCTGAACCTTTCGCATCGCGACAGCCATGCCGACCCCGCGCCGCTTGTTCCCGGTCAGCCCGTCACCGTCACGCTGGATCTGGATCACATCGCCTACCGCGTGCCGGCCGGGCACAGGCTTCGGCTGGCGGTGTCGTCCAGCTATTGGCCGATGCTATGGCCCGCGCCCGAGTCTGCTGCGCTGATGCTGTCCGAAGGACATCTGGACCTGCCGGTGCATCCCGCCCCCGACGGCCCCGGATGGGATTTTCCGGCCCCCGATGCAGCCCCCGCGCTGCAGGTCGAGGTGCTGCGCCCCGAACATCACGAGCGCGCGGTCACGACCGACCTGACGACCGGGCTGGTCAGCCTGCGGATCCTGGACGATTTCGGCAAGCGCCGGGACCTTGGGCATGGACTTGTTTCGGGCGGAGTGGCGCGGGAATGGTGGGACATTCATCCCGATGATCCGCTTTCTGCCCGTGGTCGCACCCATTGGACCATGGAGGTGGAGCGCGACGGCATCGTGACCCGCACCGAGACCCATGCCGAGATGTGGTCGGATGCGCGACAGTTCCACCTGACCGCGCGGCTGGAAGCCTGGGAAGGCCAAGGCGCCACGGCCCGGCTGGTTCATGCACGCGATCTGCACGAGGCTATCGACAGGGATTATGCATAAGTGGTTAGACTGGCCCTGTCGGATAGCGGATTTTAGCCCCTTTGTTGCCGCCGATGTCGCCTCTGTCACGCATCTGTCGCAGTCAGACGCTTTTTTGGTTGAACACTGGGGCGCGATGGGCAAAGTTGACTCGTGAGTCAACAACCCGGGACGGGCGTGTCACGTCGCAAGGCGGACCGGCCTCGAAAGGAACCCAAGGCAGGCGCAAGGCTGCTGCGGGATAGCAAGGTCAAAAAGGATCGCGCCAAGCGACCGGATGCCAACAGGGAGATGGAAATGACCGGTAAGATCGACAAGAATCAGATTGATTACTTCAAACTGCGCGCGGGCCTCGGCCGCATGTCGCGGCGCGAATTCATGGGCCGCATGGGCGCCCTGGGTGTCAGCGCCGCCATGGCAGGCACCTTCTATGCCGAGGCGGTGCGCGCGGCAGGACCGGTCAAGGGCGGCATCCTGAAGGTTGGCCTTCAGGGCGGCGAATCCACCAACAGCATGGATCCGGCACTGGCCACGTCGCAGGTGCCCTATTTCAACCTGAACGCCGCGGCGGAAACGCTGGTCGAAGTGACCCCCACGGGCGACCTTGAAATGCGCGTGGCCGAGGCCGTCGAAAGCAGCGCCGATGCCAAGACCTGGATGTTCAAGATCCGCAAGGGGATCACCTTCCATAATGGCAAGGACCTGACCCCCGCCGACGTGCTGGCCACGCTTGAGCGGCACAGCGACGAGAATGCCAAGTCGGGTGCCCTTGGCATCATGAAGGGCATCGAGTCCATGAAGGTCGATGGCGACTATGTGGCCGTGACGCTGGCCACGGCCAATGCCGACCTGCCTTACCTGATGGCTGACTATCACCTGATGATCCAGCCCAATGGCGGCAAGGATGCACCGGCCGACGCGACCTTCTCGGGTGCGTATGTGCTGAAATCCGACGAGCCGGGCGTGCGCCACGTGTTCGAGCGCAACCCTAACTACTGGGACAGCGCGAACCGGGGCCATGTCGACCAGATCGAGGTGCTTGTGATCAACGATCCGACCGCACGGATGGCTGCGCTGCAGTCCGGTCAGATCAACCTGGTCAACCGCGTCGAACCGCGCACCGCCAGCCTGCTGGCACGCGCGCCGGGCGTGACTGTCGCGAATGCGGGTGGTCGCGGGCATTACGTGTTCATCATGCATTGCAACACCGCACCCTTCGACAACAACGACCTGCGGCTGGCGCTGAAATATGCCATCGACCGCCAGGAAATGGTGGAAAAGATCCTTGCCGGCTATGGCACGATCGGGAACGACATTCCGATCAACAGCGCCTATCCGCTGTTCGACGACAGCATCCCGCAGCGGGCTTACGACCCCGACAAGGCCGCCTTCCACTACAAGAAGTCGGGCCATGACGGCACGCCGATCGTACTGCGCACCTCCGATGTGGCCTTCCCCGGCGCCGTCGATGCCTCGCAGCTGTTCCAGCAGTCGGCCTCCAAGGCGGGCATCCCGCTGGAGATCAAGCGCGAGCCGGGTGACGGCTACTGGTCCGAAGTCTGGAACAAGCAGCCCTTCAGCGCCTCCTACTGGGGTGGCCGTCCGGTGCAGGACCAGATGTATTCCACGGCTTACTACTCGGGCGCCGACTGGAACGACACGCGGTTCTTCAACGACAGCTTCGACAGCCTGCTGCTGTCGGCGCGCGCGGAACTGGATACCACCAAGCGCAAGGGCATGTATGCCGAAATGGCACGCATCCTGCACGATGAGGGCGGGCTGATCTGCCCGATGTTCAACGACTTCATCGATGCGCATGGTCCCAACGTGCAGGGCTTCGTCGCCGACCCCGGTGGCGAGATGATGAGCGGGATCGCGGGCCTCAAGGTCTGGCTGACGGCCTGAGGACGCGCCTGTGCATCCTATCCTGAAACTGGTTGCCCAGCGCGTCGCGCTGGGCATCCTCCTCCTTTGGGCGGCGTCGGTCCTGATCTTCGTGGGCACGCAGATCCTGCCGGGTGACGTCGCGCAATCCATCCTCGGGCAGGCCGCCACGCCGCAATCGCTGGCGAACCTGCGCGCGGAACTGGGGCTGAACGACCCGCCCGTGACGCGGTATTTCGCGTGGCTGGGCGGTGTGCTGACCGGGGATCTCGGGACCTCGCTGACCAATGGGCGCGACATCGCAACCGCGATGGGCGGGCGTCTGTGGAACACGCTGTTCCTGGCCTTCTGGACGGCGCTGATCGCCGTGCCGACGGCGATCCTGCTGGGCCTTGTCGCGGTGCGCTACCAGGGCCGCTGGCCCGACAAGCTGATTTCCGGAACCACGCTGGCCACGGTGTCGGTGCCCGAGTTCCTTCTGGGCTATATCGCGGTCTTTTTCCTTGCGGTGCAATACCGGGTGTTTCCATCGATTTCGACGGTCTACAACTCGATGTCGCTGGGAGAGAAGCTGAACGCGATCGCCTTGCCCATCCTCGTGCTGACGCTGACCATTCTGGGACACATGATGCGGATGACCCGCGCGGCGATCCTGAACGTCATGCAATCCGCCTATATCGAGACGGCCGAACTCAAGGGGCTGGGCGGCTTTGCGGTGATCGCGCGCCATGCCTTTCCCAACGCCATCGCACCCGTGATCAACGTGGTGATGCTGAACCTTGCCTACCTGGTGGTCGGCGTCGTCGTGGTCGAGGTTGTCTTCGTCTACCCCGGCATGGGGCAATACCTTGTTGACCACGTGGCAAAGCGCGACGTGCCGGTGGTGCAGGCCTGCGGGCTTGTGTTCGCCGCCGTCTACATCGGCATGAACCTTCTGGCCGATGTGATGTCCATCCTGGCCAACCCGAGGTTGAGGCACCCGAAATGAGAATGCCGATTTCGGCCGCCATCGGCCTGTTCTTCACCGCGCTTTATTTCCTGGCCGCGATCTTCGCCGACCTGATCGCCCCTTACGGCATGGCGGAAATCGTGGGCGGCGTATGGGATCCGGTCTCGGCAGAGCATTGGCTGGGCACGGACAACATCGGACGGGATCTGCTGTCGCGCATGATCTACGGCGGGCAGACCACGATCTTCATCGCCACCATGGGAACCTTGCTGTCCTTTTCCGTGGGGTCCGTGCTGGGCTTCACGGCCGCTGTCGCCGGCGGATGGCTGGACCAGCTGCTGTCGCGGTTCGTCGACCTGATGATGGCGATCCCCTCGCTGATCTTCGCGCTGGTCGTGCTGTCGGTCATGCCGGTCACGGTGCCGGTGCTGATCCTGGTGATGGGCATCCTCAATTCCACGCGCGTCTTCCGCCTGTCGCGGGCGGTGGCTGTGGACATCACGGTGATGGACTATGTCGAGGCTGCGCGCCTGCGCGGCGAGGGGCGCGGCTGGGTCATCTTCAGCGAAGTCCTGCCCAATGCGCTGTCGCCCCTCGTGGCGGAAATGGGCCTGCGCTTCATCTTCATGGTGCTCTTCATCTCGACCCTGTCCTTCCTTGGCCTTGGTGTGCAACCGCCGCTGGCCGATTGGGGCGGCATCGTGAAGGAAAACAAGGAAGGCATCGTCTATGGCATCCCCGCGGCGCTGATCCCCGCCTTTGCGATCGCGACGCTGGCGATTTCGGTCAACCTGGTGGCGGACTGGATCCTCAACCGCACCACAAGCGTGAAAGGGGGGCGCGGTGGCTGATCCCTTGCTCAAGGTCACGGATCTCAAGATCGAGGCGACAGCCTACCCGCCCGGGGAACCCCCGCAGGAGATCACGATCGTCGAAGGCGTGTCATTCGCGCTCGACAAGGGCCGGGTGCTGGGCCTGATCGGCGAAAGCGGCGCGGGCAAATCCACCATCGGGCTGTCGGCGATGGCCTATGGTCGCGGTGGCGTGCGCATCACCGGGGGCGAGGTCCTGGTCAACGGGCGCGACATCCTGCAACTGGGCGTGCGGGGCCTGCGCGCGCTGCGCGGGGCCGAAGTGACATATGTGGCGCAATCCGCCGCCGCCGCGTTCAATCCGGCCAAGCGGATCATGGAGCAGGTGATCGAGGCGACGCTGGAACATGGCCGGGCCAGCCGGTCCGAAGCCGAGGCGCGCGCCGTGAAGCTCTTTGCGACGCTGGGTCTGCCGGATCCCGAGACCTTCGGCAGCCGCTACCCCCATCAGGTGTCGGGCGGACAGCTGCAGCGCGCGATGACGGCGCTGGCGCTGTGTCCGCAGCCGGACCTCGTGATCTTCGATGAACCGACCACGGCGCTGGATGTGACCACGCAGATCGATGTCCTGGCCGCGATCAAGGATGCGATCCGCGAAACCGGCGTGGCCGCGCTCTATATCACGCATGACCTGGCGGTGGTGGCGCAGGTCAGCGACGATATCATGGTGCTCAAGGGCGGGCACATGGTGGAATACGGCACGACGGGGCAGATCATCACCGCCCCGCGCGAGGACTATACCCGCGCGCTGGTTTCGGTCCGCTCGATCGAACATGATGAAAAGGCACCGTCGGACGACCCGGTGCTGCGGGTGGAACATGTGACCGCACGCTATCGCGGTACGGCCTTCGATGTGCTGCATGATGTCAATGTCGAGGTGCATCGCGGCCAGACCCTTGCGGTGGTCGGCGAAAGCGGATCGGGCAAGTCGACGCTGGCCCGCGTGATCACCGGGCTTCTGCCGCCCACCGAAGGGCAGATCACCTTTGCGGACCGGTCGCTGTCACCGGATCTTGCGGGCCGGTCGCGCGAGGATCTGCGCGAGGTGCAGATGATCTACCAGATGGCCGATGTCGCGATGAATCCGCGCCAGACCGTGGGCACGATCATCGGGCGACCGCTGGAATTCTACTTCGGCCTCAAGGGCGCGGCGAAACAGGCGCGTGTCGCGGAACTTCTGGATGCGATCGAGATGGGCAAGGGCTTCATCGACCGCTATCCGGCGGAACTGTCCGGCGGGCAGAAGCAGCGTGTCTGCATCGCCCGCGCGCTGGCGGCGAACCCGCGCCTGATCATCTGCGACGAGGTGACATCGGCGCTGGATCCGCTGGTGGCGGACGGGATCCTCAAGCTATTGCTGAACCTGCAGAAATCCGAAGGCGTGGCCTATCTGTTCATCACCCATGACCTGGCCACGGTGCGCGCCATCGCTGACAGCATCGCGGTGATGTATCGTGGTCGTGTCGTGCGCTACGGGCCCAAAAGCCAGGTCCTGGCACCGCCTTTCGACGACTATACCGACCTGCTGCTGTCCTCTGTCCCCGAGATGGAGCTGGGCTGGCTCGAGAAGGTCATCGCGCATCGCAAGATGGAAAGCGCAGGACATTAGTGTTCCGCCTCCGGCGGGGATATTTGGGGCAAGAAGAAATCCGGGGACCGCTTCTTCTTGCCCCAAATATCCCCGCCGGAGGCTCCCACATTCGCCGCCGGTGCGCGGCCTGCAAGAGAAAACCCCATGCAACACAAGCTGCTTCTGATCATTCTTGATGGTGTGCCGTTGCGCAACTGGCGGCGGTTGTTCGGCAATCTCGAAGGCTGGGTCGAGGCGGGGCAGGCGCAGACCTGGGTCATGCGATCGGTGCTGCCTTCGATCTCGGCGAGCTGCTATGCCTCTATCCATACGGGCGTGACCCCGCAGGAACATGGCTGCACCGGGAATGGCAACGTCTTCCGCCTGTCGCAGCCTGACGTGTTCTCGCAGGTGCGTGCGGCGGGGGGCATCACCGGCGCGGTCACGCATTCCTTCTGGTCCGAATTCTTCAACCGCGCACCGTTCGACCTGGTGCGGGATATCGAATATGACGAACCGGACAGCGCCACGATCAACCATGGCCGGTTCCACACGATGACCGGCTACGGCCTGATCAACCAGATGACACCCTCGGACGTGGATCTTTTCGCCACTCTGACCATGCTCTGCGCCCGTCACGGGTTGGATTACGGCATCCTTCATACCTGTACCCTGGACAGCATGGGGCACCGTTTCTACCACGACTGCCAGGAGATGGATCACGCCTGCGCAGTCATGGACGAGATGCTGGCCCCGTTCATTCCGAAATGGCTGGCCATGGGGTATGAGGTGATCGTGACCGCCGACCATGGTCAGGACGCGCGTGGCCATCACGGGGGCAATTCTGATCTGCAGCGGGATGTGGCGCTCTATTATTTCGGTCCGGCCCGCGGTCCGGCGTCCGACACCCTGCTTGACCAATTGCAACTGGCGCCGACGATCCTGTCGCGGCTGGGTGCGCCCATCCCCGATACCATGCGGGCGGCGCCCTTTCTGACAGACTAGGCGGCAGATCTTCCGAGGCACAAGCCACGTAGAAAGCGCGGCAGATCGCAACAATATCTGGGGGCATGGCCCCTATCTGGGGGTGTGTGGCCAAAAAAACTCTAGCAAGAGGGCGGCGAAACGCCTATGCTGTCAGCCAAGTAGTAAAAAAGCCGGGTCAATCGGCGGTAACGAGTAGAGCGGTGATAACATGAAGACAATGGATTTTGTCGTGCGCCCCATCATGGGTGCAACCCGGCGCGGCACGGTTGATGCGGGCGCTGCCACCTCGGTGATCGACGTATCGGCCGGGGAAGAGATTTCTCTCAATATCAGGCAGTTCGAACTCAAGGCCTATGACAAGGTCGGTTCGGATCTGCATGTCACGCTGGCCGATGGCAGGGTGATCGTCCTCAAGGGCTATTTTGCCGAGGATGAGGGCGCGGTCGCGCGACTGTTCATCAGTGCCGATGGCTATCTCAGCGAGGTGACCCTTGTGGAAGGGGCAGGCGGCGCGATCTATGCGCAATACGGCCCGACCGAGGTCTGGGGCAAGTGGAGCCCGCATGAGGACCTCGTTTTCCTTGGCGGTGACGAGATACTGGCCCCGGCAAGCGATGACGACAATGTCAGCATGCTGGGGGCGGGGCTGTTGCTGGGCGGTGGCGGACTGGGTGCCGCCGGTGGCCTTGGCGCCCTCGCGGCCGGAACCGTGGCGGCAGGGGCGCTGCTGGGTGGCGGTGGCGGCACGGAGCCGCAACCCGGCGCCCAACCCGCGCCGGCCCAGCCCGACATCCCTGTCCAGCAGGTGCCGTCCGGGCCGCGCCTGCCCACCGTCAACGAGCGTGATCCGATTGTCCTGGGGGGCGGTGACAGCCCGAGCATCGGCATCAGCGGCACCGCGGATCCCGCCGCCGAAGTCGAGGTCACCATCGGGGACAAGGTCATCGTGACCCGGCCCGATCAGGATGGGAACTGGCAGGTCGTCTTCGAGGGTGACACTTTTCCCGCGGACGGCACCTATCCCGTGGAGGTCGAGGTCACGCAACCCGGTGGCGCAAAGATCGACCTGAGCGGGCCTTCGGTCACCATCGACACCACACCGCCGGACCTGACCTTCACGGACGGGACCGTGTCGACAGGGCATGTGGTGAATGGCGACGATCACCGCGATGGTGTCGACATTTCCGGCACCAGCGAGGCGGACGCGCGGATCGACGTGGCGATCGGCAATGTCACCCACAGTACGACTGCCAATGAGCAAGGCCAATGGACGGTCCTGTTCACGCCGGGCGAACTGCCCGAAGGTGACTATACCCGCGACGTGACCGTGACGGCCACAGATGCCTACAACAACAGCGCAAGCTACCGCGATACGGTCAGGGTCGACACGATCCCCGATCCGATCGTGATCCAGTCCTGGCTTGTGGCGGGTGACGGTACCGTCAACCGCAACGAGGCGACGGGCGATCTGGTGGTGACCGGGACATCGACGCCCGGCAACATGCTGACGCTGGCCCTGTTCAACGGGACCGATACGATCACCCGCACCGTGCCGGTGCAGGGCGATGGCACCTGGCGCGTCACCTATCCGGCCGGATCGGCCGGTTCCGGCGAGCATGAGGCGACGCTGACGGCGACCACCTCGGATGCGGTGGGCAATATCGGTCGCGCCACGGCGGCGATCCGCGTGGATACGCTGCATCATCTGACGATCGACCCCGCGCCGCTGGGGACGAACAATGTGATCAATGCCGATGCGGCCGATGGCGGGGTGACCCTGCGCGGCACGACGCAGCCCGGCTCGCAGGTCGAGGTGCGGTTCGGCTCGATCACGCGCCAGGCCACCGTGGCCGATGATGGCACCTGGTCGGCGCGTTTCGCGGGCAATGATTTCGCACGCGACGAATATGACGCCACCTTCAACGTCACGGCGCGCGATGCGGCCGGCAACGTGGATACGGCCAGCCGCACCGTGCGGGTGGACACGGTTGTCGATGTGACCATCGACGACGGGATCGGCCGCAACGGCCTGATCAACGATGCCGAGCGTCAGGCGGGTGTCCGCATCAGCGGCACCACCGATCCGGGCGCCGAGGTCTGGGTTCAGGTCGGCGATGTCAGGAAACAGGCCGATGTGGATGGCGCGGGCCTGTGGCGCGTGCGTTTCGAAACGGCTGACCTGCCGGAAGGACAGGGCAATCTTGCCGTCACCGCCACGGCGACGGATGCCGCGCGCAACAGCACCAGTGCCAATCGCTCGGTTGTGCTTGATACCGAGGTGCGCGATTTCAACTGGACCTCGACCGGCGTGGCCGCTGACGGGGTGATCAATGGCGATGACGCGGATGACGGCCTGTTCGTCACCGGCCAGGTCGAGCCGGGGTCGCGCGTCATGGTCACGCTGGACGGGGTCGAGCACGAGGCGCGCGTGCTGGGCGATGGCCGCTGGAGCGTGCGTTTCACGCCATCCGAGATCCGCACCGGCGAATATGTTACCGAATTGCGCGCCGTCGCCACCGACAGCGCGCAGAATACCGATGTGATCAGCCAATCCGTGCGCGTGGATACACGGCTCAACCTGCTGGAACTGTCCGGGCCCGTGACCGGCGACAACACCATCAACCTTGACGAGGCGAAGGCGGGTTTCGCCGTCACCGGCCAGGTCGAGGCGCTTCCCGGCATCACGGAGCGGTCCACGGTGCAGGTCGAATTCCAGGGCCAGTTCTACCAGGCGAGTGTGGATGCGGCGGGCAACTGGCGCGCCTTCATTCCGGGCGAGGTCGTGCCGCAGGGCAACCACACGCTGGACATGGTCGTGCATGCGCGCGACGCGGCGGGCAACATGGGCAGCCTGACACAGGTGCTGACCATCGATACCGATGTGCCGACCAACCCGATCGTGGCCTCCTATACGCGCGACGCAGCCGGGATCCGCTCTGTCTCGATCGAGATGACGGGCGATCAGATCACCCTGACCGAGATCGAGGCCGATGGGGATCTGTCCCCGGTGGACAATGTTGCCACGCCCATCGCGCCGCTGGGTGAAACGCTGCACAGTTTCGGCATGATCACGGAGGCGGGCGGCTTTGTCGGCGGTCATTTACCGGACGGGTCGAACCTGCTGATCACCGCGACGGACACGGCGGGCAATGCCAGCGGCACCTTCCTGGCCTTCGATGCGCTGAATACCTCGGTCATCGACCTTGCGGGGCCGGTTGCCGCTGGGGCGCGCATCGACGCGATCGACCTGTCTTTCGCCGAGGACAGCACCCTGACCCTGACCGAGGCGCAGATCCTTGCGTTGTCGCCGGATCAGCGCAGCCTGACCATTCATGGCGGCAGCGATGACAGCCTTACGCTGGCCGGTGCCATGCGCGACGGGACCGAGGTGGTCGAAGGCCGCAATTACGCGGTCTATTCGCTAGGCGAGGCGCGCGTGATCGTGGACGAGGATGTGAGGATCTTCTGACGCAGGCCAGAGGGCCGGACAACCGCGTGGCCATGCACAGGATGGCCACGCCAAAAGAACAGGCACCGCAACAAGGGGCTGGCATGAGGCAGGGCGACAGGAAATGCAGAGCAACCCGCAAGGCAGGGCCCTTTCTGGCATGTGTCGCGCTGTTGGGTCTGCCGGGCTGCTTGCCGGGAACCGAAGGGGCGGGGGTCAGCCGCATGCTGATGCCCGAACCGGCACCCGTGGCCGAAGGCCTCGATCCGGGTGGTGCGGGGCAGGATGCCGCCGAAGCCTCGGCCTTGCTGAACGATCTGATGGGGCGGCGCAGCGCGCTGCCCGGCGGCTCGGCTTTGGCCAGCGTGGCGGATGCGGTCCTGGCGGCGGACAGCCGCCCTGCGGGGGCTGCCTTGCGCAGCGCCCGTTTGCGCGCGCGGGCGCAGTCGCGCAACTGGTTGCCCAGTATCGGCCCGCAGGTCAGCCTGACCAGTCTTGGTTCGGTGGTGGCCATGCTGGTGGTCGAACAGGTCATCTTCGACAACGGGCGCAAGAAGGCGGAACGCGATTTCGCCAAGGCCGATGTCGAGGTGGCCGCCGTGACCCTCGTGCAGGACAGCAATGCCCGTGTGCTGAGCGCGCTGACGCTCTATCTGGCGGCGCGCGAGGCGCAGGACAAGTCGGAACTGGCGCGCGCGGCGGAACGGGACATGTCACATTTCGAATGGATCATGTCCGAACGCGTGGCGGGCGGCATTTCGGATCAGTCCGACCTGCAGGTGCTGCGCCAGAAGCTGGCCGAGATCCGTTCGACCGAACAGCGCGAAAGCGAGGCGGCACGCGCGGCGGTGGCGGAACTGTCGGCGGTGGGCGTCGATCCGGCCATGCTGCAGGGTGAAGCCCTGACGCGCGGCGGTCTTGCCGCGCTGCGGCTGCCCGATCCGGTGCCGGTGCCGCTGCCTGTCCGCATGGCCGAGGCCGAGCAGGAACGCGCCATGGCGCGTGCCCGCATCGATCGGGCGGGTTTTTTGCCGGGGCTCAGCGCCACTGCCGCGCTGGGGCGTGGCGCGCCCGATCCCTCGCTGGATATCCGCACTGCGCGCCCGCTGGGGTTCGGCACCGCCGATGACTTGCGCGCGGTCGAGGCCGCGACCGAAAGCGAGCGGCGCAAGGTTGATCAGGCCCGCGAGGAATCCGAACGGCGCCTGCGCCGCCTGCAGCAGGAACGCACCGCGCTGTCGCGTCAGGCGCAGGAAGGCATGGTGCTGACCAGCAAGGCCAAGGCCAATCTGGATCTGTTTCAGGCGCAATATGATGCCGGCCAGCGGCAGGTGATGGATGTGGTTGGCCTTTACGAGCAATTCGCGCGCCAGCAGCAGCAGGCGGCGGGGCTGGCCTATCGTGCCATGCAGGCCGAGTTGGACATCGCGGCCGAACTGGGCCTTCTGGCTGACGGGGACAAGCTGTGACCGGGGCGGTGCAACCCCGGATCGCGGATCGGGTCGATCCGGCAGAGGCCCCGCGCACGCGGCTGCAATCCGTGGCCGATCCGCGCCCGGCCACGGTCGATCCGCGCCTGGCATCGATCGATCCGGCAATCGGCGATCTGGCCAGTCTTGTCGTGGCCCATGCCGGATTGCTGGGGCGCAACCTGTCGCGCCGCGATGTGATCGAGGCGCTTGTTGTGGCCGATGCCGCCCCGGACAGCCCGGCGGATGCGGTGACGCCGTGCTATGCGATCTGCGGCCTGGCCACGCAGGTTCGCCGGGTGATCGCCTTCACGCCGGACATGTGGCCGGCGCTGGCGCAGATGCGGGGCGGGCAATGGGTTCTGGTGCTGGGGCAGGCGGGTGATGCAGCTGATGGCGCGGTCACGATCTTCGAGGCAACCAGCCCGGACAAGCGCCTTGAGGTGCCGCTGTCGGATTTCCTGCCGCATTTCCTTGGCATGATCGTGCAGGCCGAAGCGCCGGTCGCGGGGCTTGCCACGGCCCATGTGGCGCCCCCCGCGGCGCGGCACTGGTTCTGGGGCGAGTTTGCCGCCCTGCGGCGCCCTTTCGCCGATGTGATGCTGGGGTCTTTCGTGGCGAACCTGCTGGCGGTGGCGGTCGCGCTGTTTTCGCTGCAGGTCTATGATCGCGTGATCCCGCACCAGTCCCAGGCGACCCTGTGGGTGCTGGCGGGCGGTGCGATGCTGGCGCTGCTGATGGAGGCCGCGCTCAAGGCGGCGCGGGCGCAGTTGATGGACGGGGCGGGCCGTCAGATCGAACTGGCCGTGCAGGCGCGTCTGATGGACCGCATTCTCGGGGCGCGGTCGGATATCGCGGGGCGCAGCCCCTCGCAGATATTCAGCGCGATGCGCGACTTCGGATCGGTGCGGGAATTCTTCACCACGGCCACGGTGGGCACGCTGGCCGATATTCCCTTCGTGTTCGTGTTCCTGCTGCTTGTCGCCTCGATCGGGGGCAACGTTGTCTGGGTGCTGGTGCTGGGCGGGGTGCTGATGGTGCTGCCCGGTTTCCTGATGCAGGGGCGCATGATGCGCCTGACCGAAGAGGGGCAGGGCGCGTCCGTCCGCGCGGCGCGGCTTTTGCAGGAAGTCATCTACGAGCATGAGACGGTCAAGACCCTGCGCGGTGAAGACCGGATGCGGCGCCTGTGGTCCGAGTTGACGACACTGTCGGCGGTCACCTCGTCCGAGCAGCGCAAGCTGGCCTCGGCGCTGACGATCTGGGCGCAGGGCGTGCAGCAGGCCACCTATGTCGCGGCGGTGGTGATCGGGGCCTACCTGGTCTTTGCCGGGCAATTCACCGTGGGTTCGATCATCGCTGTCGGCATCCTGACGGGCCGGACGCTGGCGCCGCTGTCGCAACTGGCCAGCACCATGGCGCGCTGGGGTAATGTGCGCACGGCGCTGGATGCGCTGGATGACATCGCCCATGCGCCGCAGGATCACGAAACGGGGCGCAGCTATCTGCGGCGCGACCGTCTGGCGGGGCATTACGAGCTGCGCGAGATCCAGTTCCGCTACAGCGACGAGGCGGCAACCGTGCTGGACATTCCGGCCCTTGCGATCCTGCCGGGCCAGCATGTGGCGGTTCTGGGCGCCAATGGCTCGGGCAAGTCCACGCTGCTGCGGCTGCTGTCCGGGCTGCATGGGCCGTCGCGGGGGCGCATCCTTGTCGATGGCACGGAAATGGGCCAGATCGCGCCGCGCGACCTGCGCCGCGCCATCGGATACCTTGGGCAGGATGTGCGCCTTTTCGCGGGTAGCCTGCGCGACAACCTGACCTTCAGCCTGCTGGAGCGTGATGACGATCGTCTGATGGAGGCGCTGGATTTCGCGGGGCTCGGTCCCTTCGTCAAGGCGCACCCGCGCGGGCTGGACCTGGAATTGGGCGATGCCGGTGCGGGTCTGTCGGTGGGGCAGCGCCAGTCGCTGGGCTGGGCGCGGCTGTGGCTGCAGAACCCTTCGGTCTGCCTGCTGGATGAACCGACCGCCGCGCTGGATCAGCGGCTTGAAGCGACGCTGATCAGCCGCCTCGAAGGCTGGATGGAGGGGCGCACGGTCGTCATCGCCACCCACCGGATGCCCATCCTGTCGCTGACGGATCGGGTGATGGTGCTGCAGAACGGGCGAATGGCGGTGGATGGGCCGCGCGATCAGGTGCTGGCGCATCTGGCGACACCGGCGGGGGGCGGCCTATGAGAATGGCGCATCCCGCCATCAGCCTTGCCGCGCAGTTGAACGCGCGGCTGCGCGGGCCCAGCCTGACGATATGGCTTTGCGCGGGCACCGTCTGGCTGTTCATCATCTGGGCCAGCATGGCCTGGGTCGACGAGATCGTGCGCGCCGAGGGCGAGATGATCTCGGCCTCGCGGCCGCAGATCATCCAGAACCTTGAAGGGGGTATCCTGGCCGAACTGGCGGTGCGCGAAGGCGACATGGTGCAGCGTGGCGATGTGCTGGCGCGGTTGCAGGGCACGCAGTTCCGCACTTCGGTCGATGACCTGCTGGACCAGATCGCGGCGCTGGAAATCCGCCGCCTGCGGCTTGAGGCCGAGTTGGCGGGACAGCCCGCCTTTGGCGTGCCTGCCGATCTGGCCGCGCGCAATCCGGCGATGGTGGCGTCCGAGCAGGTGTTGTTGCAGGCGCGCCAGACCGATTTCGAAAGCCGCGCGGCCGGCGCGCGCCGGGTGATGGATCAGGCCCGGCAGGAAATGCAGATGATGGAGACGATGCTGGAGCGCAAGATCGTGTCCCTGATCGAGGTGACACGCGCCCGCAAGGCCCATGCCGATGCCCGCATCCGCCATGACGAGATCGTCACCGGGGCCGAGCTGGAACGCGCCGACGCCTATGCCACGACCCTGCGCGAACTGGCCACGCTGCGCCAGAACCTCAAGTCCAGCCAGGACCAGCTGACGCGGACCGTGCTGGTCAGCCCGCTGCGCGGCATCGTCAAGGCAGTGTCGGTCTCGACCATCGGCGGGGTGGTGCGCCCCGGCGAGGAGATCCTGCAGATCATCCCGCTGGACGAGGAACTGTTCGTCGAGGCGCGCGTACGCCCCGAGAACATTGCCAATATCCGGCCCGGCCAGGAGGCGACGATCAAGCTGACGGCCTATGACTATACGATCTTCGGCACGCTCAAGGGGCGGGTCGATGTGATTTCGGCCGATACGTTCAAGGACGAACGTGCGCGCAACCCGGATGCGGCGGCGCATTACCGGGTCACGCTGCGGGTGGATATGGAGAACCTGACCGACCGGCAGGCCTCGGTCCAGATCCGGCCGGGGATGCAGGCCTCTGTCGAATTGCACACGGGGCGCAAGACGGTGCTGCAATACCTTCTCAAGCCGCTTTACAAGTCGCGCGAGGCGTTTCGCGAACCGTAACCGACGGCCTCAGGTTTCAAGCCAGATGGTCACCGGGCCGTCATTGATCAGCTCCACCGCCATATCCGCGCCGAAACGGCCGGTTTCTGTCGCGATCCCCAGTGCTGCAAGGCTGGCCGCGAAACGCTCGTAGAGCCTGCGGCCGTCCTCGGGTGCGGCTGCGGCGGAAAAGCCGGGGCGATTGCCGCGCGACGTGTCGGCGGCCAAGGTGAACTGGCTGATGACCAGCGCCGAACCTGCCGTGTCCAGCACCGAACGATTCATCCGGCCCTCGTCATCCTTGAAGATGCGCAGCTTGGCGATCCGGGACGCCAGTTGATCGGCCCCGGCCTCGGTATCGCCCTGCATGGCGCAGACCAGGATCATCAGGCCATGCCCGCATTGGCCGATCTGCTGCCCGTCCACGCTGACGCAGGCGCGGGTGACCCGCTGGATGAGTGCGCGCATGGTACCGTGTCTCCTTGCTGTTTGCGCCCTGACTACGCCGGACTTTGATCCGGATCAAGGCATGCGATTCGCGTCAAAGCAGAGTTGCAGCATCACCGAAACTTCTGAAGGAGGAGGAGTATCATGGTCGAGAAAACACATGCCGCGGGGCTGTGGCCCTCTTTGGCCGAGCCGTTCCGCAGCTTGGGGACGCGCATGGCCGACTGGCTGGCGCCCGCGTCAGATGCCTCGACGAATGGCGATGCCTACCGCATCACGATGGAACTGCCCGGTGTCGAGGAAAAGGATATCGACGTGTCGGTTCACGAGGGCATGGTGACCGTCAAGGGCGAGAAATCATCCAGCCGCGAGGACAAGGGCGAGACCTGGTTCTTCAGCGAACGGCAATACGGATCCTTCAGCCGCAGCTTTCGCGTGCCGACCGATGCGCAGGCCGACAAGGTGGATGCCCATCTGAAGGATGGCGTTCTGACCATCAGCATCCCCAGGAAAGGCCCCGAAGCGGCCAAAAGCGCAAGGGTGCCGATCCGCCAGGGGTAATGCCGGGCGCGGTTCGTGGCCAATGCGGGCGGGGGGCTGTCTGCCCCCCAACGTCGAACAGCGTTCGACTGCGTCGAACCCGGTTCGACGATCCCCCCGAGGATATTTGACGCAAGAAGAACCGGGCGGTCAGCCGCGCAGCTCGAGGACCTCGGACAGGGGGGCGCGTTCCGTGCGGAAGGTATTTGCCGGGTGGTCCGCGTCTTCGAAGCCGAAGGAAATCGCGCACAGGATGTGGCGATGCGCGGGGATGCCGAACCAGTCGCGCAGGAAAGGGGCCTGTGCCGCCACTGCGGCCTGCGGGATCGAGGCCACGCCGCGCGCTTGCGCCGCCAGGGTGAAAAGCGCCACGAAACCGCCCGTATCCATGGCGCCGTAAGGGCCCAGATCGGCCTCGGTCGTGACGATGGCCACATGGGGCGCGCCGAAAAGACGATAGTTTTCCAGCATCTGCGCATGGGTCGCGGCGCGGTCTTCCTTGGGGATGCCAAGGCTGTCGTATAGCTGGAAGCCGCAGGTCCGGCGGCGGTCGCGATAGACGCCGGTATATTGGCGCGGCCATTCCAGATCGGGTTGGGCAGGCTGGCTTGTGGCCGCGGCCAGAAGCGCTTCGCGGAAGCGGTCTGTTTCGGGGGCGCGGGTGACGATGACCTGCCAGGGCTGCGCGTTGCACCACGACGGCACGCGCCCGGCGCTGGCCACGATGTCGCCGATCAGGCTGTCGGGCAGGGGGTCGGGCCGGAACGCGCGGCAGCTGTGGCGGGCGAGAAGCAGCCCGTCGAGGGTTGCGGCGGTGTCAGTCATCACATCATTCCTTCGTTCAGTGCGATCCCGTAGCCAACAGCCCCCGCGACCAGCGCGCCAAGGATCACGGCAAAGGCGATCTTCCAGGCCGACCAGGGCCTTTCGCCCTGCACCCGGCCGGTCGCCCCATTGACCACGAAACGGTAGGTCTGGCCACGGTATTTATAGGCGGCCAGCCAGACAGGCAGCAGCACATGCTTGAAGGTCACGTCCTTGATCTGGGTATCGACCTGACCGATGCGCTGCTGATCGCCGCCGATATCGAAGCGGATGTCGCGTTCGATCACGCGGTCCATCTTTTCGCGTGCAAGGCCGAAGCCCTGTTCCAGATCGACCGTGTAGCCCTCGGCGCGGAATCCGGCCAGGTATTCGGGGCGATAGGGTTGCAGGGCGGACAGGTCCCAGGGTTCCAGCCCTTCGGTATAGCGGCGCGGCAGGCTGTTCGCGGCCAGCACAAGCACATCGTCGAACCAGCGCTTCACGCGGCCGGACACGGGCGTCCAGCGGATGCGCGGCACCTGCTGGCGGGCGGGCTTGCCGTCGCGCATCACGGTGATCGTCTCGTAGTAGACCGTGCCGCGCTGGCCCGTATAGCGGCTTTGCGTATCGGCATCGAAAGTCCAGTAGGGCACGTAGATGCCGGCCATGGCGCGCCCCTTGCGGGCATAGTCCTGCAGCCCGTTCGGTGCGAACCACAGCTTGCCCAGCCAGTCGGTCATGGCGCGGCGCGCCGCGCGTTCGTCAAGCGCGAAGGGCAGCACCGCGCGCGGCTTGACATGGCGATGCGTGCCGGTATCCGCCACCAGCGGGGTCGCGCAGAACGGACATTCCAGCGCATGCACGGCCGGATCGAATTCGACCTGCGCGCCGCAACTGGTGCAGGTGGAGATGCGCGTCTCCTCGATCTCCGAGGCGGGCAGGCTGTGCGACAGGGCGGCGTTGAAATCCAGCTCTCTCAGCGCGCCGGACCAGGGCCCCGGCGCTGCGATCTGCTGACGATGGCCACAATGATCACAGGCCAGCGCGCCTTCGCCGGGCGCAAAGCGATAATCGGCGCCGCATTGCTCGCAGGGAAAGCGGTGTTCCTGAACCGGGGCGGGGGCTGAGGCGTCAGTCATGCGGAAAAGGGTCTTTCAGCGTCCGGCGCGCAAGCCGTGGCGCGCGGGAAGGATGCGCGGTGGGTCAGCCGGCGGGTGGTGGCGGCGGCGGGGGCAGGATGGTGAACAGCTGCGCCAGTTCGGCCACATCCTCGGCCCGCATCCAGCCATCCTGGCCGGGGGTCCAGACCAGGCTGTCGCGGCTCAGCGCACCATCGGCGGCCATGCGGCCCATCGACGCCTTGGAGAATGGCCCCCTGGTCTGGCCATTCTCTGCGATGTGCCAGACATGCTCGACCGGGGGCGGCGGCGGTGCTGCGGGTGCCTGAACGGGGGCCGCGCCCCAAGGGCCGGGCTGTGCCATCTGGTTCGCCATGGCCATGCCCATGCCCATGCCAAGACCGGCCCCCATGCCGCCCCCGCCGGCGGGGTTGGCGGCCGCGGCGGTCATGGCCTCGGCGGCGGAATACTGGGTGAACCGGGTCAGATCGCCCGCGATCCCCATGGAGGTGCGCTTGTCCAGCGCCGCCTCGACCGCCGGGGGCAGCGAGATATTCTCGATATAGAGTTCGGGAATGGTCAACCCGTAGGAGGCGACCGTCGCCGATATCTGCGCCGCCACCAGCTTGCCCAGTTCGCCCGTGTTGGCGGCCATGTCCAGCACCGGGATGCCGGAGGCGGCCAGAACGCGGCTGGCTTCCTGCACGATCACGTTGCGGATCTGGAAGGTGATCTCGTCCGCGGTGAATTCGCCGTCGGTGCCCACGATTTCCGTCATGAAGCGCGCAGCATCCGTGACACGCACGGAATAGGTGCCGAAGGCGCGCAGCCGCACCGGGCCGAATTCGGGGTCGCGCGCGATGATCGGGTTCTTGGTGCCCCATTTCAGATCGTTGAAACGGGTGGTGTTAACGAAATAGATCTCGGATTTGAAGGGCGAGCGGAAGCCATGATCCCAGTGGTTCAGACTGGTCAGGATCGGCATGTTGTTGGTTTCCAGCATGTAGAGGCCGGGGGTGAAGACATCGGCCAGCTGGCCTTCATGGATGAAGACGGCGGCCTGCCCCTCGCGCACTGTCAGCTTGGCGCCATACTTGATCTCGTGGCCTTCGCGCTCGAAGCGCCAGACCATGGTGTCGCGGGTATCGTCGGTCCAGTGGATGACGTCGATGAACTGTCCGCGGAGGAAATCGAAAATGGGCATGGGCTGCTCCCTGGGCTTGGATCGATCGGTTTCGGGGATGGGGGAATCATGAGGGGCCGCCCAACAATTCCTCGGCCATCTGCGCGATGATCGGGCGGGCCTGATCCAGCGTGATGCCGGGGCTCAGGCGCGGATCATAGAGCATTTTCAACAGCAGCGCATCATGGCGGGTCAGATGCGCGAATTCATCGTCATCATTGAAGATCGAGGGACGTGCGCGCGGGCTGTCATTGGCAAGCCCCATGCCCTGCGCCATCTCTTCATGCACGCAGGAGTCGCGCAGCAGGTCGGGGTGTTCGGCGCGGATCACGATGATGGCCCGGGTATAGGTGTGCATCTGCGGCCCGTTGCCGGAAAAGGCCATGACGAAGCAATGGATCTGGCGGGGCAGGTTGCGAAACACGGACAGCGCACCCTGGCTGATGCCGGGGGCCAGTTCGCGGGCGCGTTGCGGCAGAAAGGCGCGATCATCCTCGCTGTAGATCAGCACATGCATGTTGGCGCGGGCGGCGTCCATCACGACCGGGTGGCCGCTGGCGTCGGAGAGGCGCGCGGCAAAGGCGCTGACGGCGCCGCGATCGGCGCGTTGGCGGTCCTCGGGAACCGAGGGGCCGAACTCCACGTTGACGCGGACGGGTTGGGTCCAGCGGCGCAGGGGAACAGGGCGCCCGGACGAGGCCCGCAAGCCGGCGCCGCGTTCATATTCGTCGAAGAAGGTGATCTGTTCGAAGTTGCGGGCCAGATCGCGTGCGCCGAATGGCGCATCGCGCCCGCCGCCATCCGTCCGCAACAGGCCCTGTGACAGAAGATCGGCCTGCAGCTTGCCGTAATAGGCCGCAAGGGCCAGGCTTTCGCCAGAGGGGGCAGTTTTGCCCGGTGCCTGGCCCGCGTCCACCGGGCGGGGCGCGGTCGTCGGACCGCCCGCCCCCGGAGGGGCGGGCATGTCGCACCCTGCCAGCAAGGCAAGGCCCGCCAGCAATCCCGCAATCTTCACGCCAAGGCCCTTTCGCATTCAGTCTCAGGCCCTTGGAACTGCCGTACCGGCGGTGTCGCCCAAGCCTGTCTTGCGCGCCTTGGCCGATGCCAGGGTGTCGCGCAATTCGGCCTCCATCTTCTTCAGCTCGACTTCGGCGGCGGCGCGGCGGGCCTCGCCCTCATCCGCGATCTGCAGGCTTTCGTTGATCGTGGCGATCAGGTCGGCATTGGCCTGCTTGACCGCATCGATGTCGAAGACGCCGCGCTCCATCTCTTCGCGGATGACCCGGTTGCTGTCGCGCAGGTTCTTGGCATTCGCGGTCAGCAGTTCATTGGTCAGGTCATTGGCATCGCGCACGGCACGGGCGGCCTCGGCAGAGCGCTGGATCGTCACGGCCTGGGCCAGCTGGGTTTCCCAAAGCGGCACGGTGTTCACCAGGGTTGAATTGATCTTGGTGACAAGGCTCTTGTCGTTTTCCTGCACCAGCCGGATCGAGGGCAGCGACTGCATCGTCACCTGCCGGGTCAGTTTCAGGTCATGCACCCGGCGTTCCAGATCATCGCGCGCGGCGCGGATGTCGCGCAACTCCTGCGCCTGCATGACCTGGTCATTCTCGGGGGCCGCTTTCACCTCGGCCTCCTTGGCGGGGATGGTGGTGCTGTCCATCTCGGCGATCTTGGCCTCGCCCGCCGCGATATAGAGGGCCAGCTCGTCATAGAAGGCCAGCGTCTTGTCATAAAGCATGTCCAGCGACTTGATGTCCTTGAGCAGCTTGTGCTCGTGGCTCAGCAGATCTTCGGTGACCTTGTCGATCTGGGACTGCACCTTTTCGAACCGCGCGGTGAATTGCGCGAAGGGTGCTGCGCGGCCCAGCAGGCGTTCCCACCAGCTGCGTTCGCGGCGCACGTCCAGTTCCGACACCGAAAAGCCCCGGATCGTCGAGACGATGTTGCGCAGGCTGTCGCCCGCCGGGCCCACATCCTTGTTGCGCACATCCGTCAGCATGGCCTGGCTGATCGTCTGCAATTCCGCCTGGGCGCGCGAGCCGAAGGATACGATGGACTGGGTATCGCTCATGTCCAGTTCCGCCATGCGGCGCGTGATCTCGGCACTGAGCGCGCTGTCGGCCTGCGCCAGCGGCACGATCGCGGTTGCGGGGCCGGGTTCGGGCAGGATGGTCGCGGTCACTTCCTCGACCATGGCGAGGGTTTCCTGGGCCTTTTGGCGTGTGGTGTCAGACATGGCGGCTCCTTTTCATACGTTTTCACCCGTGCGGCGGACGGGGTACCAATTCAAAGCCCGGCGGGTGCCCCGACCGGGTGTCTCAAGTTCACTCGCGCGGGTGCACCCCTTCACGGTCCAGTCTTTCGCGCAGCACCTCGATTTCCACGGTCAGGTCGCTACGGTCGTCAAGCAACAGTTTTTGCGTCCTTGCGGCGAAATTCTGCTCAAGATCCGTCAAAAGGCTCTCGTAATCGGCGCGTGCCTGCGTATCGCGGCTGCGGCTCCAGATGTCGGCGAACTTGATCGTCGCGTCGCGGGCGCCCAGAAGGTACACGCTCAGGTATTTGCGCGCCGCGGTCAGGTCGCGCGGATCATTCTCGACCGTGCGGAAAAGGTCGCGCGCCACCACCTGGAACCGTTCCAGCCGCGCCATCATCTGACGGTCGCCCGCGCGCAGCATGGCGTCGGTCATGGCGGCCAGGTGTTTCTCGGCCTCGTCCACGGCGCGGGCCACGCGATCCGTCTGGAAGGTGTCGATGCCCTCGGCGCCCTTGTCCTTGAGGGGGTCGGGCCCGAAGGCCAGGGCATGCAGGATTGTGCCCACCACGCCATAAGCCATGGGCGCCAGCATGTCGCCGGCAGAGGCGGCGAAGCCCGCCACGGCCAGGCCGATGCCGGTCAGAAGGCTGCCGGTGATCTTGCGCGGAAAGGCTGGGCGGCGCGCGACCTTGCGCGCCTCATAGGCTTCCTGTGCGATCAGCCCTTCGCGGGTCAGCCAGGCCGCCAGAAGCAGCGTGCCAAGGGCGCCAAGGTTCAGGATCAATCCAGTGGGGCCTGTGGTGAATGCCGCCCAGGCCAGCGGAAGCGGAGCCAGGAACAGAAGGTTGACGCGTCCGCCCGCACGGGTGCGGCGCGCGCCGTCAAAGGGGCCTTTCGGCGGGGCGGGCGTGCGATCATTGCCTGTGCCGCCGGGGCTGAACTTGCCGCCATAGCGCTGTGCCATCAAAGCCCCCCCGCGATCGAGACGACGAGGATCAATGCAATCAGCAAGACAAAAGACAGTTTTTGTAGGCCCGTCCCCGACATGTCACCCCTCTTGCCACGCTACCCATCTCGAAAGTTAGGGGATGAAGGCAGTGGTTACTAGGGGGAACATGGGATTCTGACAATGTATGCCAGCAGGGTGGCCGACACGGCTGCGCGCCTTGCGGGAGGGCCCCGGCCTGCAGGCGTCAGCCGCGGGTCGGTTTAGGGCGCGCCTTGGCAGGGCGGGTGGTCCGAAGCGGCTTGTCACCCCCCTTGGCGCGATCGCCGCCGGGGGCGGGTTTGCCCGCGGCGGGCTTGCCGACCGTGGTCCTGCCCTGTGCGGGTTTGCCTGCGGCAGCCGGTGCTTTCCCGGTTGGCGGCTTGCCGGTGGCCGGCTTGCCCGTGCGGGCTGCAGGCTTTGCGCCGCGCATCGGCTTGCCGCCGGGGCGGTCACCGAACAGATCGGACTCGCTGGGCGCTTCGCGTGATTTGTTGCGTCGAGCAATGACTTTTCGCGGCTTTGTTGTGCTTGCAGCGTCGTCTTCATCGTCTTTCGTGTCCAGACCCAGCTGGTCGCGCAAGACGCGGCGGCGCACCTCTTCGACCTCGCCGGGTTTCAACTGCCCCAGCTGGAACGGCCCATAGGACGTGCGGATCAGGCGGTTCACCGTCAGGCCCACAGCCTCCATCGCGCGGCGGATCTCGCGGTTCTTGCCCTCGCGCAGGCCCACGGTCAGCCAGGCATTCGCGCCCTGCTGGCGGTCCAGCGTCACGATCATGGGCTGGAAATCCTCGCCATCGGCCTTGATGCCCTGCCGCAGCGGTTCAAGCTGTGGTTCGGTCACGCGTCCGTTCACGCGGACCCGGTATTTGCGCAGCCACCCGGTCGAGGGCAATTCAAGCTGCCGCTTGACCGCGCCATCATTGGTCAGCAGCAAAAGCCCCTCGGAATTCAGGTCAAGACGACCCACGGACATCACGCGCGGCAATTCCTCGGGCAGGTCGTCATAGATCGTGGCGCGGCCCTGTTCGTCGCGCGTTGTGGTCACCAGCCCCGTAGGCTTGTGATAGAGCCACAGTCGCGCAGGTTCGGGCGCATCCAGCGCCTTGCCGTTCACCACGACCTTGTCGGCGGGCGTCACGTTCAGCGCGGCGCGGGTGATCACCTCGCCGTTGACCGTCACGCGGCCGGTCTCGATCAGTTTCTCGGCCTCGCGGCGGCTGGCGATGCCGGCGCGGGCGATGACCTTGGCGATGCGCTCTCCTGCGGTCGAGGAGGCTGCGGTTCTGGCGGCGGCGGGTTTTGGCGTCTTGCTCATGTGCAGGGGTTAGCCCAGAATCAGGGCTTGCGAAAGCGCTGATCGCGCGGCAGGGAAGGGGCATGACATTCCGCAGCCACATGTCCGACGCGCTGGAAGAGGCGCGCGCCGCCGCAGCCCGTGGCGAAGTGCCGGTCGGTGCGGTTCTCGTGTCCCCGGATGGCCGCGTTCTGGCGCGCGCCGGCAACCGCACGCGTGAGCTGGCCGATCCCACCGCCCATGCCGAGATGCTGGTGATCCGCGAAGGCTGCCGTCTGCTGGGGTCCGAACGCCTGACCGGTTGCGATCTCTACGTGACGCTGGAACCCTGTCCGATGTGCGCGCAGGCGATTTCGGCGGCGCGGATCGCCCGGCTTTATTACGGCGCGGCAGATCCGAAAAGCGGCGGCGTGGCGCAGGGGCCGCGAATCTTCACCCATCCGCAATGCCATCACGTGCCCGAAGTCTATGACGGAATCGGTGCCGAGGCCGCGTCGACCCTGTTGCGGGATTTCTTCGCGGACCGTCGCGCCTAGAGCGCAGATCCCGATCATTCAATTTTCAATATATGTGTTGCCTTGCGGCGGAGGCTTTGCAAGTCTGGCGCGACAGACTGTCTCAGGGAGGATGACACGATGACACTGAACCCGACCAAGGCCGCGCAGCAATTGCTGGCGATACTGGCCGTTCTGGTGCTGGGCGCGCAGCTTGCACTGGCCAACCCCGCTCACAAGGTGGCAATCCATGTTGACGAACAAGACCCCGCCGTCATGAACATGGCACTGAACAACGCGCAGAATATTGCATCCTACTTTGCCGCGAAGGGCGAAGAGGTCACGATCGAGATCGTCACCTATGGTCCGGGGCTGCACATGCTGCGCTCGGATACCTCGCCGGTGGCGGATCGCATCTCTGCCATGGCGCTGGAAATGACGAACATCAGCTTCTCGGCCTGCGAGAACACGATCAACGGCATGAAGAAGAAATCCCAGAAGGATGTGCCGCTGCTGAGCGAGGCGACCGTCGTGCCGTCGGGCGCCGTGCGACTGATGGAGTTGCAGGCAGAAGGCTACGCCTACCTGCGGCCCTGATCGGGCAGCTTGCCCCGACAAGACAAGACCCCGGCGGCGCGATCCGCCGGGGTCTTTCGTTCAGATCTCGATCGCCTGCATCACCTGCGGCTCGATCACATCGACGCCGGGCAGGGCGGCGGCCAGCACATCGGCCGATTGTTCCAGCAGCGGGAAGGTGCGGTAATGGCAGGGGATAACCGTCTTGAAGTCGAAGAAGGTTTTCGCGGCATAGGCCGCGCGGCGCATGTCCATGGTGAAATGGCCGCCCGCCGACAGGATGCCGATGTCGGGTTTGTGCAGGTCGTGGAAGATCTTCATATCCGACATCACATCGGTATCGCCGGACGCATAGATGCAATGTCCTTCACCTTCGATGATGAAGCCGCATTCGGTGCCCGCGATGCGGGGGCCATCGGGGCTGGCGAAGGTCGAGGAATGCACGGCATTGACCATCGTCACCTTGACACCACCCAGATCGACGGTACCGCCCTTGTTGAAGCCGACAGTCTCGATCTTCTCGGCCTCGGCCCAATGGCTCATCAGATCGTACTGGCCCACGACCGGCACCTGCAGCTTGCGCGCCAGGGGCAGCACGTCGATCACATGGTCGAAATGCCCATGCGTCAGCAGGATCTGGGTGGCGCCTGCCGTCGCGGCCGCGTGCTGGTCCTCGGCCAGCATCGGGTTGCCCGAAAGCCAGGGATCGAGCAGCAGAACCTTGTCGGCAATCTCGAACCGGAAAGAGCCGTGGCCCAGCCAGATGATCTTCATGATGAATCCTCCCTTGAAGTCCGGGGGCAAGCCTAGCACGGCGCCGCGCGATGGCCAGAGGCCGCAGAGGGCGCGGGCGGCGTCGCAAGTGCATTTGCGGAACGATGAAAGGACGGGCGTCCTGGCGTGATGTGACCCGAATTGCTGCGGCATCTGCTTGCGGGCAGGGGCTGCGGGCGCTAAACGCAACTGCAACCTGACAGCAGACCGGAGATCACATATGTCGATCGCACCCGAAACCGCCGCCCGTGTGGCCAAGCTGGCCCGTATCAAGGTCGAGCCCGAGGCGCTGCCCGCGCTTGCGGCCGAGTTCAACACGATCCTGGGTTTCATCGAACAGTTGAACGAAGTGGATGTTGACGGTGTGGAGCCGATGACGTCGGTCACGCCGATGCGTCTGAAGCGGCGCGAGGATGTGGTGACCGATGGTGACCGTCAGGCGCAGATCCTGAAGAATGCGCCCGATGCGCGCGAGGGCTTTTTTGCCGTGCCGAAGGTGGTGGAATGATGGGTGAGCTGACCAAACTGACGCTGGCCGAGGCGCGTGACAAGCTGCGCGCGCGCGAGGTGACCAGCCTCGAACTGACCGAGGCATGCCTTACTGCGATCGAGGGCGCGGGCGCTCTGAACGCCTTTGTGCATCACACGCCCGAGATTGCCCGCGATCAGGCCCGCGCTGCCGATGCGCGCCTTGCGGCAGGTGACGCGCCGGCCATGTGTGGCCTGCCGATCGGGGTCAAGGACCTGTTCTGCACCAAGGGCGTGCCGTCACAGGCCGCCAGCCGGATCCTGCAGGGGTTCCTGCCGGAATACGAATCCACCGTGACCAGCCAGCTGTTCGATGCGGGTGCGGTCATGCTGGGCAAGCTGAACATGGACGAATTCGCCATGGGCTCGTCCAATGAAACATCGTGCTACGGCAATGTGGTGAACCCCTGGCGGCGCGGCAATGACGATACGGCGCTGACGCCGGGCGGATCTTCGGGCGGGTCAGCCGCCGCCGTGGCGGCCGATCTGTGTCTTGCCGCGACCGGGACGGACACGGGCGGATCGATCCGACAGCCTGCCGCCTTCACCGGCATCGTGGGGATCAAGCCGACCTATGGCCGCTGCTCGCGCTGGGGGATCGTGGCCTTCGCCTCGTCGCTGGACCAGGCGGGGCCGATGACCAAGACCGTGCGCGATTCCGCGATAATGCTGGGCGCGATGTGCGGGCATGACCCCAAGGACAGCACCAGCGCGGATCTGGCCGTGCCGGATTTCGAGGCGATGCTGACCGGCGACATTCGCGGCAAGGTGATCGGTATTCCGAAGGAATATCGGATGGACGGCATGCCCGCCGAGATCGAGAAGCTCTGGGCCGACGGCACCGCCATGCTGAAAGCCGCCGGCGCCGAGATCCGCGAGATCAGCCTGCCGCATACCAAGTATGCGCTGCCGGCCTATTACGTGATCGCGCCCGCCGAGGCGTCATCGAACCTCGCGCGCTATGACGGGGTGCGCTATGGCCATCGCGCCAAGCTGGCGCAGGGCGACGGCATCACCGAAATGTACGAAAAGACCCGTGCCGAGGGCTTCGGCCACGAGGTGCAGCGCCGCGTGATGGTGGGCACCTATGTGCTGTCAGCAGGGTTCTACGACGCCTATTACAACCGCGCCCGCAAGGTGCGCGCCCTGATCAAGCGCGATTTCGATGATGTCTTCGCGGCAGGCATCGACGCGATCCTGACACCTGCCACACCCTCGGCCGCCTTTGGCCTGGGCGAGATGCAGGATGCCGACCCGGTTCAGATGTATCTGAACGACGTGTTCACCGTGACGGTCAACCTGGCGGGTCTGCCCGGTATCGCCGTTCCGGCCGGAGTGGATGCGCAGGGGCTGCCGCTGGGGCTGCAACTGATCGGGCGGCCCTGGGAAGAGGGCGATCTGCTGAACACCGCCTATGCGCTTGAGCAGGCGGCGGGTTTTGTGGCCAAGCCGGGCAAATGGTGGTAATCGGGCGGCGCAATCTCCTGGTCGGATGATCGGGACGTAACGGGTATGATGCGGACATGATGACTGTGAGATACGGAACTTCGATCCTTTCACTGGTTGCGCTGGCGGCGCTGGCGGGCTGTGCGCCTTCGGTGCCCGACAGCGGCGCGGGGGTCGGTTTCAACTCCTATTCCGATTATCAGGCCCGGCAGGATCAGCGGGACCAGCAGCTTGGCGGCAGGGGGTTGCCTGCGCCTGCGACGGTGTCCAGCGCGCCCCTGTCGGCCGTGCCTGCGCTGCCGGGTGACGAGGACAGCGCCGAGCGTCTGGCTGCGGAAACCGCCGCCGCCCTCAATTCCGGGCGCGCGCCGCTCGAGGCCAGCCCATCGAACCCTGCGCCCGTGGCCGTGAACGCCGCCGGGATCAGCCAGGAAAACAACTTCGAAGAGGTGTCCGAGCTGCGCAGCATCGAAAGCGATGCCGCCGCGATTGCCCGCAACCGGGCGCAATACGTGGTCATCCAGCCGACCGAACTGCCGCGCCGCAGTGGCGATGGCGGGCCGAATATCGTCGAATTCGCGCTGCGCACCACCAACCCCAAGGGCGTGTCGCTTTATCGGCGCAGCTCTCTCAGCTTCCAGAACCATGAACGCAACTGTGCGCAATATGCCTCGGCGGATCAGGCGCAGATCGAATTCCTGGCGCGTGGCGGCCCGCAGCGTGACCGGCTCTCACTGGACCCTGACGGGGACGGTTTTGCCTGTTCCTGGGATCCGCGCCCGTTCCGTTCGGCCGTGCGCAACTGACGCCGGGGGCGGGCATGACGGTCATGTCCTGCCCTTCGCCCAATAATGGCCCGCGCCGGGATGGCGCGCGCCCTGACATGGTGGTGATCCATTACACCGCGATGGATAGCGCCGCAGCCGCGCTGGACCGGCTGTGCGATCCCGAGGCCGAAGTGTCGGCCCATTACCTGATCTGCGAACAGGGCCGCATCTGGCACATGGTGGACGAGGAAATGCGCGCCTGGCATGCGGGCGCGGGGCGCTGGGGCGATGTGACTGACGTCAACTCGCGCTCGATCGGGATCGAACTGGCCAACCGCGGCGACCATCCGTTCAGCGCGCCGCAGATGACGGCACTGGAAGGGTTGCTGCGGGGCGTGATGGCCCGCTGGGCCATTCCGCCCGCGCGGGTGATCGGCCATTCCGACATGGCGCCTTTGCGCAAATCCGATCCGGGGCCGCGTTTCGACTGGCGCAGGCTGGCGCGGTGCGGGCTGTCGATCTGGCCCGATCCTGACCCTGCCGGCCCGCCTTCGGACTTCCTTGCCGATGCCGCGCGCGCGGGCTGGCATCCGCCTGCCGATTGCGCCGATCCCGAAACGGCGGTGCTGACCGCGCTGCGCCTGCGCTTTCGTCCGCAGGCGTCCGGGGCGCTGGATATGATGGATCGCGCCATCGCCGCGGACCTTGCGGCCCGCTTCCCCGTTGACCCCATGCCCCGCACTGCTTAAGTGGGCGCTGCGCGGAGGGCTGGATGATCGCGGGTCGGGGTCTATCGATCCGAGGAAAGTCCGGACTCCACAAGGCAATGGTGCCGGGTAACGCCCGGCTGGGGAAACCCAAGGGAAAGCGCCACAGAGAACAGACCGCCGCGTTCCGGCGCGGTAAGGGTGAAACGGTGGGGTAAGAGCCCACCGCGGGACTGGCAACAGGACCGGCACGGCAAGCCCCACCAGGAGCAATGCCGAATAGGGACCTCGCGCGGGTTGATCGGTTCGCCGATATCACCGCAGGGCAGGCTTTGACCCAGAGGTCCGGGTTGGCAGCTAGAGGGGTCGCGGTAACGCGATCTCAAGATGAATGATCATCCAGAGGGGGAAACCCCTTGGACAAAATCCGGCTTACAGGCCCTCCGCGCGCTTCATCTTTCTCCAATTGCCCGTCGCGCCGCCTGACGCGGTGCGGGGTCGTCGAAAATTTCGCGCGACTGTCGCAAACTCTGCGCTATGCTGCGGAGGTTCAGTAGTCAGAGGGATTTTGCAGATGAGTTTTGTCAAGACGTTGGCCACCCTCGCGGTGGGCTTCGCCGCAGCCAAGGGCATGCAGAAGGTCAAGGAGATGGGCGGCACGGCGGGCGTCAAGGATGCCTTGCGCAAGGCCGGGCAACCCGGCGGGATGGCCGACGAGATCGGCGCGATGGCGCAGAAGATGGGCCTGCCCGTGCAGCAGGAACAGCTGCGCAGCATGTTCGACCGGGTGGGTAAAAGCGCCGCCGACATGACCGAGACCACCGAAAAGGGGATGGGCAACCTGATGGGTTCCATGACCAAGATGGCGGGTGCGGGTGCGGCAGGTCTGGGCGGTATGATGTCCGCAATGACCGAGGGCACGGCGCTGGGTCAGGTCTCGGAGGAGAATGCAAAGCTGATGATCCGGGCCATGATCCAGTCTGCCAAGGCGGATGGCGTGATCGACGAAGAGGAGCGTGCCGCGATCCTGGATCATCTGGGTGATGCCACGGAGGAAGAAATCGCCTTTGTCGAGGCGGAACTGGACGCGCCTGTGGATGTGCAGGCCTTGGCCCGCGATACCGGGGCGCAGATGCGCAACCAGGTCTATTCCGCGGCACTCATGGCCGTTGAGGTCGATACCGAGGCCGAGCGCAGTTACCTGCGATCACTGGCGCAGGCCCTTGGGCTGTCGGATGACGAACGCGACGGGCTGCATGCCACGATGGGGCGTCCGCCGCTTTGATCCGGTCCTGCGGGACGAGGCTTGCGAAAATCCGCGCGGATCGGCGGCTTTGTCTGTTGACTCTGGTGCGCGCGCGGGTAAAAGCCGGGGTTCAAGGAATTTCACGGGCGGCTGCGTCGTCCGGCGTAGGAGAACAGCAATGGCGAAGCCGACGACCATCAAGATCCGTCTGAACTCGACCGCGGGCACGGGCCATTTTTACGTGACCAAGAAAAATGCCCGCACCATGACCGAGAAGATGGTGATCAAGAAATACGACCCCGTTGTGCGCAAGCACGTGGAGTACAAGGAAGGCAAGATCAAGTAATTGATCCGCCATCCGTTTCGGACAGGGCCACGCCGCGCGCGTGGCCTTTTTCGTTTCACCCCCTTTGCGAATGAGTTTCAGGACCAAGTCGGATGCCGAAAGAGGGACATTTCATCAATCGCAGCAACTGGCTGCGTGCTTCGGTTCTTGGGGCCAATGACGGTATTGTCTCGACCGCAAGCCTGCTTGTCGGCGTGGCCTCGGCCGGGATGGACCGCAGCGGTATCCTGCTGGCGGGTCTGGCGGGGCTGAGCGCGGGTGCGCTGTCGATGGCGGCGGGTGAATATGTCTCGGTCTCGACCCAGCAGGATATCGAGACGGCCGATCTTGAGCGCGAGCGGACGGCGCTTGAGGACGATCCCGATTACGAGCTGACAGAGCTGGCCGAGGGGCTGGAGGCGCGCGGCGTCGAGTCGGGGCTTGCCCTGGAAGTCGCGCAGCAGATGACCGATCACGATGCGCTGGATGCCCATGCGCGCGAGGAACTGGGGATGCACGGGATGGCCGGGGATGCCAACGCGCTGCAGGCTGCCTGGGCCTCGTCCGTCAGTTTCGCGCTTGGTGCCGCCATGCCGTTGCTGGGGGCCGTGCTGGCGCCGCAGGGGATGACCGTCTGGGTGGTGGCTGCCGTGGCCTTGCTGGCGCTGGTCATCCTCGGTGGGGCGGGGGCGCGGCTGGGCGGCGCGCCGGTCCGCCCTTCGATCCTGCGCGTGGTCTTCTGGGGCAGCCTGGCGATGATCGTCACATCGGCCGTGGGTCGCCTCTTCGGGGTGCATGTCTGACGCCATATCGTGGGTGCAATGAAAAAGGGCCGGTCGTTTGACCGGCCCTTTCGTCATGTCGGAGGTTTCTGCCCTTATTCGCGATTGCCGAACAGCTGCAGCAGCATCATGAACATGTTGATGAAGTTCAGGTAGAGGCTCAGCGCGCCCATGATGCCCGACTTCGCGATCCACTCTGCATCGCCATGTGCGGCGTGCTGGATGTAGGTCGTCTTGATGTTCTGGGTGTCGTAGGCGGTCAGGCCGGCGAAGATCAGAACGCCCAGCACAGAGATCGCGAACATGATCGCGGGCGAGCCCAGGAAGATGTTTACGATGGATGCCACGACCAGGCCGATCACGCCCATGATCAGGAACGCGCCCCAGCCCGAGATGTCCTTCTTGGTGGTGTAGCCGTAAAGCGACAGACCGGCGAAGGCGATCGAGGTGACAAGGAAGACCTGTGCGATCGAGAAGCCGGTGAAGGCCACGAAGATCCAGGACAGCGACAGGCCCATCACGGCCGCGAAGGCGTAGAAGAAGGTCTGCGCGGCAGCCGCCGAGAAGCGGTTGATCATGGCCGAGAAGCCGAAGACCATCGCCAGCGGGGCGAACATGATGATCCAGCCCAGGATGTTCGGGCTGAGGGTCATCGGATCGCGGAAGACGCTCAGCAGTGCGGGGCTGGTGCCGACGGCCCATGCCACTGCGAATGTGATCAGCATGCCCACGGACATCGTGCCGTAGACCTTGTTCATGTGGGCGCGAAGACCCTCGTCGATCTGGGCGGTGCTGATGCCCGCCGTTGCCGTCCGGTAAGTGTTGTACTCAGCCATTGATGCCTCCGAAAAAATGACACGCACGCCCTTTGTGGACGTATTGGGTCGAATATCGGGAACCGCACCGCGCTTTTCAAGGTTTTCCGGCAAGGAAACATATTTTTTCGCCACCTGTTTTGAAGGTGGCGGCCGGGCCGTCGCGAAGGCTTATTTCTGCCAGCGCTGCGGGATATCCCAGGCGGGGCGGCGGGCCTCGACGCAGGCCTCGTCGGGGGTGATCCCGATATCGGCCAGGGCTGCGGCATCCAGTCGCGCAAGGGCCAGACGCTGCCGATGCGCGGCGCGCATCAGCGTGACGCGGCGCAGCAGGTCCGACAGTGTCGGGCGCGTGGGCAGGGCGATCCCGGCAAACCGCGTGACGGGACGTGTCGACATTTCAAATGCTTTCGTGTTTGTGATCCCCGCGGGGGCAGGGATCATTTCCGTTGATGGATAGATCATGCGGACGCATAAGAGAAATGAATGTTCATGACATGATGAATCACGAAAGCAGATGAATGCGAAATCTTGACATCACCACCTTGCGCTCTTTCGTGGCTGTCGCCGACCTTGGCGGCGTGACCCGCGCCGCGGGGCATCTGCATCTGACCCAGTCGGCCGTGTCGATGCAGATCAAGCGGCTGGAGGAGGTGCTGGGCCTCAACCTGCTGGACCGTACGAACCGCACTGTTTCGCTGACCGTGGCCGGGCAGCAGATGCTGGGCTACGCCCGGCGCATGGTGGACATGAACGACGAGGTGATGGCGCGCCTGACCGACCAGACCTATGAGGGCGAGATCGTTCTGGGCGTGCCACATGACATCGTGCTGCCCGCCGTGCCCCATGTTCTGCAGCGGTTCAACACCCTGTTTCCGCGCATGAAGGTACAGTTGATCACCACCTTCACCCGTGACCTGAAAGCCAAGTACCGGCGCGGGGACTGCGACATCATCCTGACCACCGAGGCAGCGCTGGAGCCGGGGGGCGAAACCCTGACGGCGTTGCCGCTGAAATGGGTGGGCGCGCCCGGAGGCAGTGCCTGGCGGCAACGCCCGCTACGGCTGGTGTTCGGGCGGCATTGCATCTTTCGCGCGGGGGCCATTGCGGCGCTCGAGGCGGCGGGCATCGACTGGGAACTGGCGGTCGAGACCGAATCCGATCGCACGATCGAGGCCACGGTCAGCGCGGACATGGGCATCAACGCGATGATCGACGGCATGCAGCCCCGCCATCTCGAGCAGGTCGACCATGGCGGCACATTGCCCGAGCTGACGCTGCAGAAGATCAACATGTACGGGATGGAACGCGCCCGCGGCGAGGTGCTGAGCCAGCTTGGTGCGCTGCTGCGGCAGGCCTATCAGACCCTCTGATCCGGCGGCAC
This sequence comes from Seohaeicola sp., assembly GCF_048006315.1. Taxonomy (GTDB): domain Bacteria; phylum Pseudomonadota; class Alphaproteobacteria; order Rhodobacterales; family Rhodobacteraceae; genus Seohaeicola. The sequence goes on from NZ_CP180350.1 coordinate 3,445,054, forward strand.
GGGGCGGTGCACGCCTTGAATCCAGTGCATGGGTGAGGGCGCGGGATGCAACCAGCAGACAGCGCGGTCAGTCGTCCCGCATCGTGATGACCACCTTGCCGGTCGAGGCGCGGCTGCGCAGCAGTTCAAGCCCCTCCTCGACGCGGGAGAGGGGTAGCACATGGCTGACATGGGGTTTGATGCGCCCGGCGGCGTACCAGTCCAGCAGCACGCGCAGGCTGTCGGTCAGGGCCTTGGGGTTGAACGTCATGTAGCCGCCCCAGTATACGCCCAGCACGCTCAGGTTCTTGACCAGCAGGTGATTGGCCGGGATCTGCGGAACCTCGCCACTGGCGAAACCGATGGGCAGCAGCCGCGCTTCGGGATTGCAGGCGCGGAAGGCCGCTTTCCACTGTTCGCCGCCCACGGGGTCATAGACCACATCCGCCCCGCCCAGCGATTTGACCACGGCGCGGATGTCATCGGTGGCGGCATCGATCAGATGGTCGGCCCCTGCCGCGCGCGCCGCCTCGAGCTTGTCTGCTCCACGGGCGCAGGCGATCACCGTGGCGCCCATCAGCTTGCCCACCTCGACCGCCGTCAGCCCCACACCGCCCGCAGCACCCAGCACCAGCAGCCGTTCACCCGGTTGCAGCCGCGCGCGATGATCAAGCGCCAGGTGCGAGGTGCCGTATGCAATCAGGAAGGCCGCCGCATCGGTCATGCTCATGACGTCGGGCAGCGGCACGGCGCGGCTTGCGTCGAAGCAGCCGTATTCGGCCAATCCGCCGTGACCGCCGAACACGGCGACACGCGTGCCGATGGCGAGGCCTGCGGTGCCTTCCCCCAAGGCCTCGACCGTGCCGGCCACCTCCATCCCCAGGGTGAAGGGCGCGGCGGGCGTATCCTGGTACTGCCCCTTCAGCATCAGCAGATCCGCGAAGTTCAGGCCGCAGGCCTCGATCCTGATGCGGATCTGTCCGGGGGCGGGCTCGGGCATCGCGATCTGCATCACGCTGGCCGGGGCGTCGGGGGCGGGTTTGTGATAGGCGCGCATGAAACCTCCTGGGGCGGGTCGGCGCCGTTTATGGCAGCAAATCGCGCCGCCGCAAAGCGCTGCGCCGCCGGATCAAGCGGCTTGGCCACGGCAGCGGCCCTGAAATCAACCGGGCCGTGCGGAAAACCTGTATTCTGACGCGATCTTTTGGTGTATCAAGGAAGCGTTAAGAGTGTAGCGCGCAGAATGGACAGGTGTCCCCATGCCGCCGTGTGCAGGAAGAAAGGTATGAGTATGTCGCATCATGTTGATGTGCATGTCGGAAAGCGTATCCGGCATCGTCGCTGGCTACTGGCCATGACCCAGCAGCAACTGGCCGAACAGGTCGGTATCAAGTTCCAGCAGATCCAGAAATATGAAACCGGTGCAAACCGTGTCAGCGCCTCTCGGTTGTGGGATATCGCCGACAGCCTTGGTGTGCCCGTCAGCTTCTTCTTCGAAGGGCTCGTGTCCGCCAATGGCGACATGGCACCGGCGACGGCGCATGCGCCGCGTGCGGCGGTGGCTGAGGGTGCTGCCGGCGGCTCCAAGGATCTGATGGGTGACCGCGAGGCGATGGACCTTGTGCGCACCTATTACGCTATCCCCGAAAACCAGCGTCGCCGCCTGTTCGACCTGGCGCGGGTGCTGTCGGACGTGGCTTGAGCCCGGAGACTGGCTGCGCTACCCAGACGGCGCAATCCGCCTTGGGGGTATCATGGCCAGTCTTTCCGCATCCGATCCCGTGACCGCCGATCTGATTGCCACGGCGCATGAGCTGGCCGATGCCGCCCGCGCGGCAGTCCTGCCGTGGTTTCGGGCGGCCGGTTTGTCGGCGGACAACAAGCAGGCGGGTGGTTTTGATCCCGTGACCCAAGCCGATCGCGCGGCGGAAGAAGCGATGCGCGCCATCCTGGCGCGCCGCCGTCCCCATGATGGCGTGACCGGCGAGGAATTCGGCCACAAGGCCGGCACATCGGGCCTGCGCTGGGTTCTCGATCCCGTCGATGGGACCCGCGCCTTCCTGTCCGGTGCGCCCACCTGGGGTGTTCTGATCGCCGTGGCCGATGAGGATGGGCCGCTTTTTGGCGTGATCGACCAGCCCTATATCGGCGAACGCTTCTGGGGCGGGTTCGGCCAGTCCGGCATGCGCGGCCCGATGGGGGCAGGGGATCTGGGCGTGCGCGGGGCGCGTGACCTGTCGGACAGCATCCTGTTTACCACCTTTCCCGAAGTCGGCACCCAGGCCGAGGCGGCGGGATTCCGCGCCGTGGCCGACCGTGTGCAACTGGTGCGCTACGGGATGGATTGCTACGCCTATGCGCTGCTGGCCGCTGGCCAGATCGATCTGGTGATCGAGGCGGGCTTGAGCGACTATGACGTGCAGGCCCCGATCGCGGTGATCCAGGCCGCGGGCGGGATCGTGACCGACTGGCAGGGCGGTCCGGCCCATCACGGTGGACGTATCCTGGCTGCTGCCGGGGCGGATCAGCATGCGGCGGCCTTGGCGATCCTGCGCGAGGTTCCGGCTTGATCCTGCGGCGCTGACGCGGCTATCCTGTGGTGGCGCGCGCCTCTTGGCCCCTTTCCGGTGTGCGCCGCGTGGATGAGGGGGCGCTGTCTGACCGGAGGCGCCCGTGACATCCCTGATGCAAACCACCCGTTCCGAAATCCTGATCCGCAAGGCGGATCACATCCTGACCATGGACGATACGCGCGCCGAATGGCGCGGGGCAGATATCCTGATCCGTGGGGGTGTGATCGCCGCCATCGGCCCCGATCTGGTGCGGTCGCATCCCGATGCCGAGGTGCTGCAGGCCGCCGGTTGCGTGGTCACGCCCGGTCTGGTGAATACGCATCACCATCTCTACCAGAGCCTGACGCGGGCGGTGCCGGGCGGGCAGGATGCCTTGCTGTTCGGCTGGTTGAAAACGCTCTATCCGATCTGGGCGCGCTTTGGTCCCGAAGAAATGCGCGTCAGCACGCTGACCGGGCTGGCCGAGCTGGCGCTGTCGGGCTGTACGCTGTCGTCGGATCACCTCTATCTCTATCCCAACGGGTCACGGCTGGAGGATACGATCCACGCCGCCGCCGAACTGGGGCTGCGTTTTCATCCGACGCGCGGCGCGATGAGCATCGGGCAAAGCGCGGGCGGCCTTCCCCCCGATGACCTTGTCGAGGACGAGGCCGCCATTCTGGACGATTGCATCCGGGTGATCGACGCCTTCCACGACGCGGCTGAGGGGGCGATGTGCCGGGTTGGCGTGGCGCCATGTTCGCCTTTCTCGGTCAGCCGCGAGTTGATGCGCGACGCAGCGCTTCTGGCGCGGGACAAGGGGGTGATGCTGCACACCCACCTGGCCGAGAATGACGAGGATATCGCCTATTCCCTTGCGCAGTTCGGCTGCCGTCCCGGCCAATATGCCGAGGATCTGGGCTGGACGGGGGCCGATGTCTGGCATGCGCATTGCGTGAAGCTGGATGGCGCAGAGATTGATCTGTTTGCCAGAACCCGAACCGGCGTGGCGCATTGCCCCTGTTCGAATTGCCGGCTTGGATCGGGGGTGGCCCCGGTCCGGGCGATGCGCGATGCGGGCGTGCCCGTGGGTCTGGGGGTCGACGGATCGGCCAGCAATGACAGCGGCAACCTTATGCTTGAGGCGCGTCAGGCGATGCTGTTGCAGCGTGTCACCCTTGGTGCCGACCGGATGAGCGCGCGCGAGGCGCTCGAGATCGCGACGCGCGGCGGTGCCGATGTGCTGGGGCGGCCTGATGTCGGTCGGCTGGCGGTGGGCAAGCGTGCCGATATCGCGATCTGGGATGTCTCGGGCGTCGAAAGCGCCGGCAGCTGGGATCCTGCGGCCCTTGTGCTGGTGGGGCCGGTGCGGGTGCGCGACCTGCTGGTCGAGGGGCGGCGCGTGGTGCGCGAGGGCCAGCTTGCCACCATCGATCTGCCCCGCGTGCTGGAGGACCAGCGCCGCCTTGCGCGGGCTCTGGCGGGGTAGGGACGCCCGGCGAAGCGGTGGTTTCTTGCCGAGGCCTGCAAAGCCGTCTGGTCAAGTGGCCATAATTTCACCAAAGTGCCATGCAAGAAAACCGATCTGTCGCAACTGCCACCCTCGAGGGATCATGATCCGTACAATCCTGGTCATCCTGGCCCTGACGTTTTCACCACTGGCCCCTGCCTTTGCCAGCACGGAAAGCTTTGTCGCCCAGACTCTCAATGCGCAGCGCGCGGCGCATGGCCTGCATGCGGTCCAGCCGCACGCGTTGCTGATGGCCGCCGCCGAGGCGCATGCCCGCGACATGGCAAGCCATGGCTTCATGTCGCATCGCGGGTCAGACGGCTCGACCGTGGCGCAGCGGGTCAAGCGGGCCGGGTTCTGCTATCGCGCGGTGAACGAGAATATCGCCATGGGTTTTCGCGATCCTGCCAAGGTCATGTCGGGCTGGTACAATTCCCCCGGACACCGCCGCAATGCGCTGTCGCGCAAGGTCACGCATTACGGGTTCGCGGCCGTTGATCGTGCCTGGGTGCTGGTGATGGGCCGCCCCTGCTGAACCGGTTGACGCGGCAGGCGTTCAGACCAGCCTTTGACCTGCCACCCATGTCGCCCGGATCGCACGGTCGTCACCCATCATGATCGTCGGAAAGACGGCTTCCCAGATATCCTGCGCCCTTGTGCTGCGCTGTGCGATGGCCGGGGTCGAGGCCAGGTCCAGCGCCACGATATCCGCCTCCATTCCCGGTGCAAGATTGCCGATGCTTGCGTCCAGCCGCAGGGCGCGGGCCGATCCGACGGTGGCCAGCCACAGAAGCTGGGCGGGATGCAGGGCGGTGCCGCGCAACTGGCCGATCTCATAGGCGGCGGCCATGGTGCGCAGCATCGAAAAGCTGGACCCGCCGCCCGTATCCGTGGCCAGCCCCACGCGATGCCCGGCCGCCACAAGGCCCGCCATGTCGAACAGGCCCGACCCGATGAAGGTGTTGGATGTCGGACAATGCACGAGGGCTGCGCCGACCTCGCGCAGGCGGTCCCTTTCGCGGGATTCCAGATGGATGGCATGACCGTAAAGACCGTTCGCCCCCAGCAAGCCATGCGCCTCGTAGGTGTCCAGATAGTCGCGCGCCTGCGGGTAGAGGTCACGCACCCAGGCGATCTCGTCCGTCTGCTCGCTCAGGTGGGTCTGCATCAGGCAATCGGGATGCTCGGCCCAGAGAGCGCCCAGCGCCTCCAGCTGTTCAGGCGTCGATGTGGGCGAGAAACGCGGCGTGATCGCATAGGACAGACGGTCCACGCCATGCCATTTCCGCAAGAGGGCGCAGCTGTCGTCATAGGCCGATTGCGCGGTGTCGCGCAGCCCTTCGGGCGCATTGCGGTCCATGCAGGTCTTGCCCGCGACAACGCGCTGCCCGCGCGCCTGTGCCGCGGCAAAGAAGGCATCCACGCTTTCGGGATGGATCGTGGCATAGCTGCAGACGGTCGTGGTGCCGTTCGCCAGCGTCAGGTCAAGATAGCGGCCTGCGATTTCGGCGGCATGGGCGGGATCGCCGAAGCGCATTTCCTCGGGGAAGGTGTAAAGGTTCAACCAGTCGATCAGCCGCTTGCCCCAACTGGCGATGATCGCGGTTTGCGGGTAATGCACATGGGCATCCACGAACCCCGCCATCAGCAGGGCATCGCCGTGGTCCACCACCCGCGCCTGCGGATGCGCGGCGCGCAGTTGCGCACCCTGGCCAATGGCCGCGATCCGCCCCTCTTCGATCAGGATGCCGCCCGCACTGTCATGGCCGGCGGCGGCTGGTCCTTCCGCGAAGGGATCGGCGGTAAAGCGCAGGGTCTGGCCCAGCAAGAGCGTCTGTGCGGTCATGGTGTCATCCTTTCGACGGCACTCTAAGGATCGCGGGAAGCAAGGTAAATCACCCCGGTTCGGCCCGGTAAGCATTGTTTCCGGCCATCCCTTTCCGCTAAACAGGGGCCAGTGCGGACAGGAGGGTGACATGGCCGAAGACGAAGACCAGATCGACCGTTCCGCCGACACCGCAAGCGAGCCGCAGGCCAGTGGCAGCTACGGGTTGGAGCGGCGCACGGTCGCCGCGATTCTCGATGCCGTCGAGGTCGGTGACGCCGCGCTGCTGACAGAGTTGATGGAGCCGCTGCACCCGGCTGATATCGCCGACATTCTCGAGCAGATCGACCGCGACGACCGCCGTGCGCTGATCCGGCTTTACGGCAAGGAATTCGATGGCGACATCCTGTCCGAGCTGGGCGAAAGCATCCGCGAGGATGTGATCTCGGTTCTGAACCCGCAGGTTCTGGCCGATGCGGTGCGCGAACTGGACAGCGACGACGTGGTCGACCTGCTCGAGGATCTGGACGCGCCGCAGCAGGACGCGATCCTCGACGCGCTGGAAGATGCCGATCGCGTCGCCGTGCAGCAGGCGATGACCTATCCGGAATATTCCGCAGGCCGCCTGATGCAGCGCGAGGTCGTGATGGCCCCCGAGCATTGGACCGTGGGCGAGGCCATTGATTTCCTGCGCAATTCCGAAGAGCTGCCCGATCAGTTCTACCACATGGTGCTGGTCGATCCGCGCCTGCATCCGGTTGGCAACGTGACTTTGGGCAAGATCATGCGCTCGCGCCGCGATGTGGCGCTGCGCGACATCACGGAAGAGGCGTTTCACCTGATCCCCGTCACCCAGTATGACGGCGATGTGGCCTATGCGTTCAACCAGTATCACCTGATCTCGGCCCCGGTGGTGGACGAGGACGGGCGGCTTGTGGGCGTCATCACCATCGATGACGCCATGGCCGTGCTGGACGAGGAACACGAAGAGGACATCCTGCGGATGGCCGGTGTCAGCGAGGATGCAAGCCTTTCGGACACGATCCTCGAGGCTGCGCGCGGCCGGGCGGTCTGGCTGTTCGTGAACCTGCTGACGGCGATCCTGGCCTCGCTTGTGATCGACGCCTTCGCCGAGACGATCAACCAGATGGTGGCGTTGGCGGTGTTGATGCCCATCGTCGCCTCGATGGGGGGCAATGCGGGCACGCAGACCATGACCGTGGCGGTCCGTTCGATCGCGACGCGCGATCTGACCGCGCAGAACGCGATGCGGGTGATCTGGCGCGAGGTGTCGGTGGGCGCGCTGAACGGGGTGGTGTTCGGATTGCTCATGGCGCTGGTGGCCGGGGTCTGGTTCGGGGTGCCGATGCTGGCGGCGGTGATCGGCGTGGCGATGCTGCTGACACAGGTGGCGGCGGCGCTGGGCGGAATTGTGATCCCGATGGCGCTGGAGCGGTTGAAGATCGACCCCGCGCTGGCCTCCGGGCCGTTCGTGACGACGGTGACGGATGTGGTGGGCTTTTTCGCCTTCCTCGGCCTTGCCTCTGCCGTGCTGATGTAGAGGGGGGCGCATGACCGCAGAACCAGACCTGACCGCGATCAAGGCCGCGGCCCGGCGCGACGCATTCGCCCGGCGCAAGGCGGCCTTTGACGTGATCGGACCCGATCACGCGGGGCTGCTGGCCGATGTGCTGCGTCCCCATGCCGGCAAGGTGCTGGCGGGCTACATGCCGATGCGGACCGAGATCAGCCCCCTGGCGGCGATGCGCTTGCATGCTGCGTCGGGGCCGGTCTGCGTACCGGTGATCCAGGGAAAAGGGGTGGCCCTGCGCTTTGCCCGATGGACGGCGCAGGGCGCGATGGTCGCGGGTGAATTCGGCGCCCAGGTGCCGGCGAGCCTTGACTGGCTGGCGCCGGAGGTCCTGATCGTGCCGCTGGTGGCCTTCGACCGCAAGGGCGGGCGGCTTGGCTATGGTGGCGGGTTCTACGATCGCACCTTGCAGGCGCTGCGGGCACGCGGGCCGGTCCTGGCCGTGGGCTTTGCCTTCGGGGCGCAGGAAGCCGATGATCTGCCACTGGAAGCGACAGACCAGCCTCTGGACCTGATCGTGACCGAGGCCGAGGTGATCGCCTGCGGCCGGGGTGGTGCTTGAGTATTTGTGGAAAGATGAAGCGGGCGCGTGCAGATTTCCTGTGGTCGCGCCACCTTGACCCTTGCCGTGGCACGGCATTCGCCCTAGGCCTTTGGGCATGAAAATACTGTTCCTTGGCGATGTCATGGGTCGTGCCGGACGGCAGGCCGTATCGGAAAACCTGCCGCGCCTCAGGGCCGAGTGGAAGCTGGATTTCGTTGTCGTCAACGGCGAGAACGCGTCCAGCGGGGCGGGGCTGACGGCGGATCACGCCAAGGTGCTGCTGGCCGCCGGGGCCGATTGCCTGACGCTGGGCGATCACGCCTTCGACCAGAAGGACATGCTGCAGTTCATCGAGAACGAGCCGCGCATCCTGCGTCCGCTGAACTTTGCCAAGGGCGCGCCGGGGCGCGGGCATCGGGTGTTTTCGGATGCGCGGGGGCGCAAGGTGCTTGTCACGCAGGTGCTGGGCAATGTGTTCATGAAACGCGCCTTCGATGATCCGTTTTCCGCCGTGGACCAGGTGCTGGCGGCGCATCCGCTGGGTGGTGCGGTGCAGGCCGCGATCGTGGACATGCATTGCGAGGCGACCAGCGAAAAGATGGGCATGGGCCATTTCTGCGCGGGCCGTGCCAGCCTTGTCGTGGGCACCCATACCCATGTGCCGACCGCCGATGCGATGATCTTGGGGGGCGCCACCGCCTATCTGACCGATGCGGGCATGTGCGGTGACTACAACAGCGTGATCGGCATGGAAAAGGATGAACCCATGCGTCGCTTCGTGACAGGCATGGCCAAGGGGCGTTTCAACCCCGCCATGGGCGAGGCGACCCTGTCCGGCGTCTATGTCGAGACGGACGACATGACCGGCCGCGCCACCCGCGTCTGCGCGGTGCGCCAGGGCGGCAAGCTTGTTGCGGCGGGCCCGCTGGGCTGAGCCGCCTCCGGAAGGCGTCACGCCGTGTCTCGGACGGCCTTGCGAGGGGCCGTGCTGCTGACATATAGAGGCGCTGACCGCCAGACAGGCAAATTCAGACAAGCAGACGGAGGCACGCATGGCCGGCCACTCAAAATGGGCAAACATCCAGCATCGCAAGAACCGCCAGGATTCGGTCCGGGCAAAGCTGTTCTCGAAGCTGTCCAAGGAAATCACCGTGGCCGCCAAGATGGGCGACCCCGATCCCGAAAAGAACCCGCGCCTGCGCCTTGCGGTGAAGGAAGCGAAATCGCAATCCTGCCCCAAGGACGTGATCGAACGCGCGATCAAGAAGGCCATCGGCGGCGAGGGCGATGCCTATGAGGAAATCCGCTATGAAGGCTATGGCCCGAATGGCGTGGCGATCATCGTCGAGGCGATGACCGACAACCGCAACCGCACCGCGTCGAACGTGCGCTCGACCTTCACCAAGAACGGCGGCAACCTGGGTGAGACCGGTTCGGTCGGCTTCATGTTCGACCGCAAGGGCGAGATCACCTATCCCGCGTCGGTGGGCGATGCCGATACCGTCCTGATGGCCGCCATCGAAGCCGGGGCCGAAGATGTGGAAAGCAGCGAGGAAGGCCATCTGATCTGGTGCGCCGACACCGATCTGAACGAGGTGGCGACGGCGCTCGAGGCCGTGCTGGGCGAATCCGACAGCACCAAGCTGGTCTGGAAGCCGACCACCACGACCGAGATGGATCTGGACAGCATGCAAAAGCTGATGAAGCTGGTAGATGCGCTGGAAGATGACGACGACGTGCAGCGCGTGACCACGAACTTCGAGGCCAGCGACGATGTGATGGGTCAGCTCTGATCGGATGGGCCTGATGATGTGACAGGGCGCCCCTTGGGGCGCCCTTTGCATTTTGGGGTCAGCGGTCCGTCGTGGCCGCGTTCTGCGCCGGTTCCAGGTTCAGGCGGGTCAGGGCCTGTCGCAGGTTGCCCCGGAAACCCTGTGCCAGCAGCGACGGGGGGCGGTGCGCCGGGGTCAGGATCGACACGCTGCTGATGATGTCGGGCGCAAATGGGCGAAAGACCACGCGCGCGCCCGTGTGGCTGGCGGCGGTGATCCGGTCGCACAGCGTGCAGCACAGACCCGCGGCCACAAGTTCCAGCGCGGGCAGGAAGGTCTGCAGCACGAAACGCCGATTCAACCTTGCGCCGGCCTGATCGAAGGCCGCGCGCGTTGCCTGCCAGGTGTGATGCGCATCGAAAAGCGTGGCCATGGGATGCCCGTCCAGATCGGCGGGACCGATGCGGTCCCTTGATGCAAGCGGGCTGCCCGCCGGCATGGCCAGAAGGCAGGGCAGGGCGAAATCCTCGGTGCGGATCGACGCGCGCGGGGCCGGTGTCTCGGCAAGGCCGATGTCGTATTCCTGGCTTGCAACAAGGTCCTCGACCACCGCCGAGGAACGCATCATCAACGCGGCCTCGACACCGGGGCGCCCCTCAAGGAAGCCGGCCAGAACGCGGGGCATGAAGAAACCCGATGCCGCCGGGTGGCAGGCGATGCGCAGGCGGCCGTGATCCAGTTTGCCGATCTCGTCCATGACGCGGGCGGATTGGGCCAGCCGGTCCAGCACCGCCTCGGCCTCTTCCAGGAAATAATGGGCCTCTGGGCGGGGCGTCAGGCGCCCATGCTCACGCAGGAACAGCGGATAGCGCAGTTCGCGTTCCAGCCCGGCGATCATGGTGCTGACGGCAGGTTGGGTGCGGCCAAGGTTGCGGCTGGCTTCCGAGATCGAACCCGTGCGCATCACCTCGCGGAAGGTCTGAAGCTGGCGGAAGCTGAGGTTCATGGGCGATGTCGCTCCTGGGTATAATGCATATCTATGGGATCATCGTTATTTTAAATTTGATCTTATACGTGGCTTTGCGTCAATCCTGTTTCAACCGGGCAAAAGCCCAGTGGATAGGGGAGACGAATGGAAAGGGTCGCGCAAATCCTGCTGACCGGATTGATCTGCACGGTGGCGCTGGGCCAGTTCGTGCAGGTGATCACGCGCTACGTGTTCCAGACGCCGGTGATGGGGCTGGAGGAAACCATGCTCTATCCGATGTTCTGGCTTTACATGCTGGGGGCGGTGAACGCCTCGCGCGAGAACACGCATATCCGCGCCAACGTGCTCGAGATCTTCCTTGAAACCGAACGCGCCCGCCTTGTGCTGGCCTGTCTGGGCGAGGTGCTGAGCCTGATCATCGGCTTGTGGCTTCTGACCTGGGTGTGGGATTTCACCCGTTATTCCGTGCGGGTCTGGCGCGAAAGCCCGACCCTCTACATCCCCGTCTTCTACGCCGATATCGCGCTGCTGATCGCGATGGTGCTGATGATGGGCTGGTCGGCGCTGCATCTGTCGCGCCATCTGCGCGCCCTTGCCGGAGGGCAGGCCAATGGTTGAGGTCGCATTGCTGGCCGTGGGCCTTCTGGTTCTGCTGCTGACCCTGGGCGTGCCGCTGCCATGGTGTTTCGGCGGGGCGATCATGGTGATGTATTTCGTCGGTGACGTCATCATGAAGGGCAACATCCTGTGGGGTGTCCAGCAACTGGGCAACCCGGTGCTGCTGGCGATCCCGCTTTTCGTGCTGGCGGGCACGATCATGTCCGAAAGCGGCATCGCGGCCAGTCTGCTGCGGTTCGTCAATGCCTTTGTCGGCCATGTAAGGGGCGGGCTGGGCGTGGTGGCAGCGGTCAGCTGCGCGGTGATCGGGGCGATTTCCGGCTCGGGTCTGACGGGGATTGCCGCCATCGGTCCGCTGCTGATCCCCGAGATGGAAAAGCGCGGCTATCCGCGGGCCTATGCCACGGCGCTTATCGCCAACTCCTCGATCCTGGGGCTGCTGATCCCGCCGTCGGTCACGATGATCGTCTATGGCTGGGTCACCGACACCTCGATCCTGGCCTGTTTCCTGTCCACGCTGCTGCCGGGGCTGATCATCATGACCAATTTCTCGGTCGTGAACCTGTGGCTGGCCCGCAAGTTCCCGCTGGTGCTGGATGACAAGCCGTCGCTGTCGGAACTGTCGTCGGAAGTCACCAAGCGTGGCATCCACGCCTTTCCCGCGATCCTGATGCCGGTGATCATCCTGGGCGGCATCTATGGCGGGGTCATGACCCCGACCGAAGCCGCCGCCGTCGCGGTGATCTATTCGGTGCCGGTGGGTTTCCTGATCTACAAGGGCCTGCGCTGGGACAATTTCCTGGCCGCCGGCAAGGAGGCCTCGACCGCCGTGGGCGCGATCATGCTGATGATCCTGTTCTCGATGATCCTCAGCCAGATCTTCGTGATGGAAAGCATCCCGCAGAAACTGGTCAGCGCGATCTTCGAGATCACGCAGGACCGGACGCTGTTGCTGATCATGGTGATCATCATGCTGCTGCTGGTGGGCATGGTGGTGAACGATGTGACGGCCATCATCCTGATCGCGCCGCTGCTGCTGCCGCTGATGACCGCGATCGATGTCAGCCCGATCCAGTTCGCGGCGATCATGGGGGTGACCACCGCGATGGGCGGGGTGACGCCGCCCTATGCCTCGATCCTCTATCTGGGGGCGCGCATCGGCAATGTGCCTGTCACGAAGGTGATCCGCCCCGCCATGTTCCTGATCCTGACCGGCTACATGCCCGTCGTGATCCTCACGGCCTTCTGGCCGGACCTGTCGCTCTGGCTGCCGCGCCTGTTCGGCTATCTCTGACCACCCGTAATCACGCATCCGAAACCCACGAACCTGATCCAACCGGAGGAACCAAAATGAAGAAATTCCTGTTCACAGCCGCCGCAGGCGCATTGATGGCCCTGGCCCCCATGGCCGAGGCGCGCGATCTGAAGCTGAGCCATGTGCGCCCGCAGGACGCCACCATCGACGTCGAGGTGCGCGCCTTTGCCGGGGCCGTTGCCGCCGCCACCGGCGACCGCGTCAAGATCGAGATCTTCCCGGCCTCTGCGCTGGGCGACTATACCACCGTGCAGGAACGCATCTCGGTCGGCGCGATCGACATGGCGGTGCAGCCCGCAGGCACGGCGGCGGATCGGCGCATGCAGATCTCGTCCTTCCCCTTCCTGGCCGAGAACTGGGAACAGGCCCGCGCGGTCTATGGTCCCGGCGGCGCGGTGCGCGAGGCGATGGTCGAGCTTTACGCCGCACAGGATATCACCATGCTGGCGGCCTATCCGGTCTATTTCGGCGGGATCGCCCTGAACCGCGAGGCCGTCACCCCCGGCAGCACCGATCCCAACGGCATCAAGGTGCGTGTCCCCGGCATCAAGAGCTTCCAGCTGACCGGCGAGGCGCTGGGCTATATCCCGGCACCGATCCCCTTTTCCGAGGCGTTCACCGCGGTGCAGACAGGTGTCGTGGATGGCGTGATCGGGTCCGGGGCAGAAGGCTACTATGCCTCTTTCCGGGATGTGACAAAGACCTACATCCCCGCCAACACCCATTTCGAAGTCTGGTACATGATCATCTCGAACGAATCCCTGTCGGATATGTCCGAGGAAGATCAGGCGACCCTGCGCGCGCAGGCCGAGGCCTTCGAGGCGACACGCTGGACCGTGGCCGAATCCGATCAGGGCGCGAACGAGCAGAAGCTGGCCGGCCTTGGCGCGACGATCGTGCCGCTGTCCGCCGCCGAGCTTGAGGGGATGGCCGCCAAGATCCGCGAAACGGTCTGGCCGCAGATCCTGGAAGATGTGGGCGCGGACTGGGGTCAGGCGATCCTTGACGCGGTGGCGAAGTAAACCAGGGCGGGCGCCCCGTCACGGGGCGCCCCTTTTCAACGGGGCAAGAGGCCGATGCAGGCGGATTACGCGATCATAGGCGGCGGGATCGTCGGGCTGAGTGTGGCCTGGGGCCTGCTGCGCCGGGGCCGCCGGGTCATCGTGCTGGACGGCGATGACGGCAGTTTTCGCGCCAGCCGGGGCAATTTCGGTCTGGTCTGGGTGCAGTCCAAGGGCTTGAACCAACCTGCCTATGCCCGCTGGAGCCAGCAATCCGCAGCGCTCTGGAAGGGTTTTGCCGCCGAACTGGGCGAGGGGGCGGGCACCGACCTGTCGCTGCGCCAGGAGGGCGGATATGATTTTCACCTCGACGAGGCCGAGCTTGAGGCCCGCGTCGCCCAATACAGCGCCCTGCGCGACACGCTGGGCGGCGACTATCCGTTCGAGGTTCTGGGACATAACGCGCTGAAGCGCGAAGAGCCCGAGGTCGGCCCCCGCGTGGCCGGCGCGATCCTGCATCATCAGGATGGACATGTGAACCCGCTGCGCCTGCTGCGCGGGCTGGCCGCCGACGTGCGCCGCCAGGGCGGGCAGGTGCTGACCAGCCAGACCGTGACAGACGTGACGCAGACCGATGGCGGTCTGCGCGTCACCTGCGCCTCGGGGCAGGTGGTCGAGGCGGGGCGCGTGGTGCTGTCTGCCGGGCTGGGCGCGATGGATCTGGGCGCGAAACTGGGCTTTGCCGCACCCGTCCGCCCGCAACGCGGGCAGGTGCTGATCACCGAAAAGCTGCCCAAGATGATGAACCGGCCTTCGGGCATCATCCGGCAGGTCGACGAGGGTGGCATCCAGATCGGCGACAGCAAGGAAGAGGTGGGGCTGGATGATCGCGTCACCACGCCGACCGTCGCCGCCATCGCCGCGCGCGCCGTGGCCGTGATGCCCCGGCTGGAAAAGGCGCAGATGGTGCGCAGCTGGGGTGCGCTGCGCATCATGTCGCCCGACGGCTTGCCGATCTACCAGCACAGCCCGACCCTGCCGGGCGTCAGCCTGGTCACCTGCCATTCCGGCGTCACCCTTGCCGCGGCCCATGCGCTGCGCCTGCCGCAATGGCTGGAGGGGGATGCCGACGCCCCGGATCTGGAGGTTTTCAGTGAACGCCGCTTTGCCCTTTCGTGATCTGTCCCCTGCCGCGCCGCGCGTGCGCGTGACGCTGGATGGCGCGCCGCTGGACCTGCCGGACGGTGCCAACCTTGCCGCGGCCCTGCTGGCCGCCGGTGTCGGGTCGTTCCGCGCCACGCCCCTGTCCGGTGCGCCGCGCGGCCCCTTCTGCATGATGGGCGCCTGTTTCGATTGCCTGATCGAAGTCGGTGGCGTAACGCGGCAGGCCTGCATGATGCAGGTCAGCGCCGGTCTTGCCTTGACGCGCCCCAAGGGGAGGGTGTCGGAATGAGGATGGTCGATCTGATCGTGATCGGCGCCGGGCCTGCGGGCATGGCGGCGGCGACCGAGGCGGCGGGTCTGGGCCTGTCGGTGACGGTCCTTGATGAACAGACCGCAGCGGGCGGGCAGATCTATCGCGCGGTTACCGGCGCGGGCGCGCAGCGCGGCGCTGTCCTGGGGCAGGACTATCTTGACGGGGCCGATCTGGCCCGGGCGATGCAGGCCTCGGGCCTGCAGCATCTGACGGGTGCGGTGGTCTGGAATATCGAACCTGACGCGGATGGCATCACCGTGACCTGGTCACAGGATGGGCACGCCGCGCAGATGCGCGCGGCCCGGCTGATCCTGGCCACCGGCGCGCTGGAGCGGCCCGTGCCGATCCCCGGCTGGACCTTGCCGGGCGTGATGACGGCAGGGGCGGGGCAGATCCTGCTCAAGGCCTCCGGTCTTGTGGCGGAACGCGCGGTGCTGGCGGGGTCCGGCCCGCTGCTTTACCTGCTGGCCGCGCAGATGGTGCGGGCGGGCACGCCGCCGCTGGCATTGGTCGAAACCCAAAGCCTGCGCGACACGATCCGCGCCCTGCCGCATCTGGCGCGGGGCCTGCGCGGGTGGCGCACGCTGCTCAAGGGCCTCGGCCTGCTGGCCGAGCTGCGCCGCGCCGGGGTGCGCCGGATCAGCGGCACGCGCGATCTGGCTGTCGAAGGACAGGACAGGGCCACGGCGCTGGGCTTTGCCGTCGGCGGGGCGACGCAACGCATCGCCTGCGATACGGTGCTGTTGCACCAGGGGGTGGTGCCCAATACCCAGGCCAGCCGCGCGCTGCGGCTGGATCATGACTGGCTGGCCGCGCAGCAGTGCTTTGCGCCGCGCCTTGACGCCTGGGGCGAAACCTCGCAGCCCGGTATCTTCGTGGCGGGTGATGGCGCGGGCATTGCCGGGGCGCTGGCCGCCGCCGAGGCGGGGCGGCTGGCCGCCTGCCAGGTGGCGCATCAACTGGGCCGGATCGATGCCGGAAAGCGCGATGCCCGCGCCCGCGCACCAGCCGCGCGGCTGGGCGCCGAACGCGCCCTACGCCCCTTTCTCGATGCGGCCTATCCGCCTGCGGCACAGGTTCTGTCCCCTGCCGATGACACGATCATCTGCCGCTGCGAAGAGGTGACGGCCGGGCAGGTGCGGGGCTGGGCAAGGCTGGGCTGCTCCGGGCCGAACCAGACCAAGGCCTTTGGTCGGGTGGGCATGGGCCCCTGCCAGGGGCGCTATTGCGGGCTGAGCGTGACGGCGCTTCTGGCCGAGGCGCAGGGGATCGACCCGGCCGATGTGGGCGCCTATCGCATCCGCGCCCCGCTCAAGCCCGTGACGCTGGGCGAGGTCGCCTCGCTCGATCTGGCCGAGCCGGCCGAATAGGCCCTGCTGCCGCGGGGCATGTTCAGGGCAGCAAGTCGCGCCGCGATCTCACTTGACTTGATGGGGGCATCGCGTTAGCCCGCCAGTGCTCTTGTGGCAACGGGGTAGGACATGCAGGCGGCAGTCGCGGGTTTCGGGCTTGGCCTGTCATTGATCCTTGCCATCGGCGCGCAGAATGCCTTTGTGCTGCGGCAGGGCATCCGGCGATCCCATGTCCTTGCTGTCTGCCTGACCTGTGCCATCAGCGATGCGTTGCTGATCGCGGCCGGGGTGGCCGGTTTCGGGACATTGACCAAGGCCGCACCCTGGATCGAACCCGTGATGCGCTGGGGTGGGGCTGCTTTCCTGATCGCCTATGGCGCGCGCGCCTTTCTGTCGGCCTGGCGTGGCGGGGCAGCACTCGAGGCCATGGGGCAGGGTGGCGAGGCGCTGCGCGGCGTGTTGCTGACCTGCCTGGCGCTGACCTGGCTGAACCCGCATGTCTATCTGGATACGGTCGTGCTGCTTGGGGCGGTTTCGGCGCAATATGAAGACCGGCTGTCCTTCGCGCTGGGCGCGATGACGGCAAGTTTCGTGTTCTTTTTCACGCTGGGGTTCGGCGCGCGCCGCCTTGCACCGCTTTTTGCGCGCCCCGTGTCATGGCGGCTGCTGGATGCCGGGGTCGGCGTGCTGATGTGGGCCATCGCCGCGACCCTGATCCGGGGGGCCTAAACCCCTGGTCTGCACAACAAATTCCCAAGCCCTCTTGCGGCTGTCGGGGCTTCGTGACTTGATGCATGCCATGAGCGTAGAGCAAAGACAGACCCGCCCGGTGGTTGGGGTTCTCTGGATGCTGGTGACGGGCCTTCTGTTCGTGGGTGTCACCGCATTGGTCAAGTATCTGGGACCCGGCATTCCTGCACCCGAGGCGGCCTTTCTGCGCTACGCCATCGGTCTTGTTTTCCTGCTTCCGCTGATCCGTCCCATTCTGGCAACGCGCCTGACGCGCCGGCAATGGGGGCTGTTCACCGCGCGGGGTCTTGCGCATTCCATGGGCGTGGCGCTGTGGTTCTATGCCATGGCGCGCATCCCCATCGCGGATGTGACGGCGATGAATTACCTCGCGCCGATCTACGTCACCATCGGGGCTGCGATCTTTCTGGGTGAAAAGCTGGCCGCGCGCCGGGTGGTGGCCGTGGTCGTCGCGCTGATCGGGGCGATGATCATCCTGCGTCCCGGTTTTCGCGAGATCGGGCCGGGGCATCTGGCGATGCTGGCGGCGGCGGTCGTGTTCGGCGCGTCCTACCTGCTGGCCAAGCTGCTGACCGACGAGACGAATGCCGCCATCGTGGTGGGCATGCTGTCGATCTGGGTCACGATCGGTCTGGCCCCCATGGCCATCGCCGTCTGGGTGCCGCCCAGCCCGCATGCGCTGCTGGTGCTGACGCTTGTGGCGCTGCTGGCGACGGCGGGGCATTACACGATGACGCTGGCCTTCGCGGTGGCCCCGGTGACCGTGACCCAGCCGGTCAGCTTCCTGCAACTGGTCTGGGCCGTGGCGCTGGGGGCGCTGTTCTTCGACGAGGGGGTCGATATCTGGGTGATCGTCGGCGGCGGTGTGATCCTGGGTTCGGTCACCTTCATCACCTGGCGCGAGGCGATGCTCAAGCGCCGTCTGGTCACGCCCCCGGCGCCCGCCACCAAGGTCTGATGCGCGCGACGCGCCGGTCAGTCCTGACGATGCGCTGCGCCGCGCGGATCCAGCAGCCCGGCCAGAACATCGGCGCGGGTGATATGGCCCAGCGTGCGGCCAGCCTCATCCTGAACGCCGATCGCCGTGTCGCCGGCCTGTTGCAGCGCCTGCATCACCTCGCGTAGCGGGGTGGAGGGGCGTACGGCGGGTCCGCTGATCCCGCTCGGACCGGTTTGCATCACGTCTTCGGCCCGCAGCACCGCAAGCGGGTTCATATGGGCCACGAATTCGGCCACGTAATCGGTGGCGGGATTGGTGAAGATCTGCTGCGGGGTGCCGCATTGCACGATGCGGCCGCCTTCCATGATCGCGATCCGGTTGCCCAGCTTGAACGCCTCGTCAAGGTCATGGCTGACGAAGATGATGGTGCGTTTCAGCGTTTCCTGCACCTCGAGCAGTTCGTCCTGCAGGCGCGCGCGGATCAGCGGGTCGAGGGCCGAGAACGGCTCGTCCATCAGCAGGATCGGGGCCTCGGTTGCGAAGGCGCGCGCAAGGCCCACGCGCTGCTGCATGCCGCCCGACAGTTCGCCCACCTTGCGGTCGGCCCATTGCGCAAGGTTCACAAGCTCAAGCTGCGCATCGACACGCGCCTGGCGTTCGGCGCGCCCCATGCCGCCCAGTTCCAGCCCCAGGCCCACGTTCTCGCGCACCGTGCGCCAGGGCAGCAGGCCGAATTGCTGGAACACCATGGCCACCCGGTGCAACCGGATGCGGCGCAGCGTGGCCGCGTCCGCATGGGTGACATCGACCAGCACATTGCCGTCACAGACATGGGCCGCGCCCCGGCAGACCGGGTTCAATCCGTTGACCGCGCGCAGCAGGGTGGACTTGCCCGAGCCGGACAGGCCCATGAGGACAAGGATCTCGCCTTCGGCGACTTCAAGGCTGCAGTCATGCACGCCCAGCACCTGGCCTGTTTCCTGCTGGATCTCGGATCGGCTCTGGCCTTGGTCCATCAGCGGCAGGGCGCGCTCTGGCTGATCGCCGAAGACGATCGAGACATTGTCGAACCGCACGGCGATCCCGGCGGTGTCTTTCGGGGCTGTCATGCGGGTCATTTCCGTTCGATCCTCAGCATGCGGTCCAGAAGGATGGCCAGCACCACGATCACCAGCCCGGATTCAAAGCCCAGCGCCGGGTTCACGCGGTTGAGCGCCTGCAGCACCGGCACGCCCAGCCCGTCGGCGCCGACCAGTGCCGCGATCACCACCATCGACAGCGACAGCATGATGGTCTGGTTCAGCCCGGCCATGATCTGCGGCAGGGCATAGGGCAGTTCCACCTTCAGCAGGGTCTGGCGCGGGGTTGCGCCAAAAGCCTGCGCGGCCTCAAGCAGGGCGGTGGGCGTGGCGGTGATGCCCAGATGCGTCAGGCGGATCGGCGCGGGCAACACGAAGATCACGGTGGCGATCAGGCCGGGCACCATGCCGATTCCGAAAAAGACGATGGCCGGGATCAGGTAGACGAAGGTGGGCAGCGTCTGCATCAGGTCCAGCACCGGGCGCAGGGCACGAAACAGCCCCGGCCGGTGCGCGGCGGCGATGCCGATGGGCACGCCCAGCCCCATGCAGACCACGCAGGCCGCCAGCACCAGCGTCAGCGATTGCGTCGTCTGTTCCCAATAGCCCTGATTGACGATGAACAGAAAGCCAAGCCCCACCAGCACGGCCGGTTTCCAGCTGCGCTGCAAGACCACGGTAAGTGCTACAAAGGCCCCGATGACCACCAGCGGATGCGGGGATTGCAGGATCCACAGGATCGCGGCGATCAAGGCCTCCAGCCCGTCGGACATCCCGTCGAAGACAAAGGCGGCATGGGTTTCCAGCCAGATGAAGGCGCTGTCGGCGTAATCGCCCACGGGGATCTTGGTGTCGGTCAGCCAGTTCATCGGGTAAAGGCCCCTTTATTGGCGCAGGTCGCCGCAGGGCCTGCGCATGTCCTTCCCCCGCGAGGGGGAAGGTTGTGTCATAAACGCGGTGCGACGGTCGGGATCACAGCCCCAGTGCGGTGCGGGCGGCGGGCAGGGCCTCGGCGCCATCGCGGGTGGTGACGCCGGCCAGCCAGCTGTCCAGCACGGCGGGATTGGTGGTCAGCCAGGTCTTTGCCGCCTCGACCGGATCGGTGCCATCGTTCAGGATCGCGCCCATGATCTCGTTCTCCATGGCCAGGGTGAACTCCAGGTTGCCGAAGAAGGCGCCAAGGTTGGGGCATTCGGCGGCATAGCCCGCGCGCGTGTTGGTGCGCACCTCGGCGCCGCCAAGGTCGGGTCCGAACCAGTCATCGCCACCTTCCAGGTAGGTCATGTCGAAATTGGCGTTCATCGGATGCGGCTCCCAGCCCAGGAAGACGATCGGCTCGCCCCGGCGGTCGGCGCGGGTGACCTGCGCCAGCATCCCCTGTTCCGAGCTTTCGGCGACGCTGAAGCCTGACAGGCCGAAGGCATCGGCGGCGATCATGTCCATGATCAGGCGGTTGCCGTCATTGCCGGCTTCGATCCCGTAGATCTTGCCTTCCAGCGCGTCCTTGTGCGTGGCGATGTCGGCAAAGCTGGCGATCCCCAGGTCGGCGGCGGCGCGGTTCACCGCCAGCGTGTATTTCGCGCCGGTCAGGTTGGTGCGGATCGTATCCACGGTGCCCGCGTCGCGATAGGGGGCGATGTCGGCCTCCATCGTGGGCATCCAGTTGCCCAGGAACACGTCGATATCGCCCTTGGACAAGGAGATATAGGTGACCGGCACGGACAGGATCTTGGTTTCCGTCTGGTATCCCAGCGCTTCCAGCACCACGGATGTCGCGGCCGTGGTCGCGGTGATGTCGGTCCAGCCCACATCCGAGAATGTGACCTTGTCGCATTGTGCGAAGGCAGGGGTGGCGGCCAGCAGGGCCAGGGCCGTCAGGGCGGGTTTGAAGGTCATCGCGGTCTCCCGTGTTGTTCTTGATTGACGAGTCAATAAAAAAGCATTTAGCGTCTCGGGGCAAGTTTATTGGAGAAAACCATGCCCAAGCTCGGGATGGAGCCTATACGCCGCGCCGCCCTGGTGGAAGCGACAATCGCCGAGATCGGCAGTACCGGGTCCCTCGACGTGACCGTGGCGCAGATCGCGCGGCGGGCGGGCATGTCATCGGCGCTGGCCCATCATTACTTCGGTGGGAAAGAGCAGATTTTCCTTGCCGCCATGCGCCATACGCTGACGGTCTATGCCGCGGGCGTGCGCGGGGCGCTGGCGATGGCCACGGGTCCGCGCGCCCGGCTCGAGGCCGTGGTGCGCGCCAGTTTCGCCGGCAGCAACTTTCGCCGCGACGTGGTGGCGGCCTGGCTGAACTTCTATGTCCTGGCCCAGGTGTCGAGCGATGCGCGCAAGCTGCTGTCGGTCTATCAGCGGCGGTTGCGGTCGAACCTGACCCACGATCTGCGTCCGCTTGTGGGTGCGCGCGCGCCCGTGGTGGCCGACCGGATCGCGGCCCTGATCGACGGGGTCTACCTGCGCCAGTCGCTGGGGCTGGGGCAGCCCGATGCGGGCAAGGCCGTCGATAGCGTGCTGGGCTGTCTTGACCTTGAAATCCAGAGGGGTGCGGTATGAGGGATGCGCATGTTCAGGTCGGCGCGCGGCCCAATATCCTGATCGTCATGGTCGACCAGTTGAACGGAACGCTGTTCCCGGATGGTCCTGCGGACTGGCTGCACGCGCCCAACCTCAAGGCGCTGGCGGCGCGGTCAGCGCGCTTTGCCAATGCCTACACGGCCTCGCCGCTCTGCGCGCCGGGGCGCGCGAGCTTCATGTCCGGCCAGCTGCCCAGTGCCACGGGGGTCTATGACAATGCGGCCGAATTCGCCTCGAGCATTCCGACATATGCGCATCACCTGCGGCGCGCGGGCTATTACACCTGCCTGTCCGGCAAGATGCATTTCGTCGGACCCGATCAGCTGCACGGGTTCGAAGAGCGGCTGACCACGGATATCTATCCGGCTGATTTCGGTTGGACGCCCGACTATCGCAAGCCCGGCGAGCGGATCGACTGGTGGTATCACAACATGGGCAGCGTGACCGGCGCGGGCGTGGCCGAGATCACCAACCAGATGGAATATGACGACGATGTCGCCCATCAGGCCGTGCAGAAGATCTATGACCTGTCGCGCGGTGGCGATGCGCGGCCCTGGTGCCTGACGGTCAGCTTCACCCATCCGCATGATCCCTATGTGGCGCGCCGGAAATACTGGGATCTCTATGCCGATTGCGCCCATCTGATGCCCGAGGTGGGGCCGATCCCCTATGCGCAGCAGGATGCCCATTCCAAACGCATTTTCGACGCCAATGACTGGCGGTCCTATGACCTGACCGACGCGATGGTGGCCCGTGCGCGGCGCGCCTATTTCGCGAATATCTCCTATCTCGACGACAAGATCGGCGAGATTCTCGCCACGCTCGAGGCGACACGCCAGCAGGCCGTCGTGGTCTTTGTCAGCGATCACGGCGACATGCTGGGCGAGCGGGGGCTGTGGTACAAGATGTGCTTTTTCGAGGGGTCTGCCCGCGTGCCCCTGATGGTCGCGGCGCCCGGCCTGCCGGCGGGGCGGATCGACCAGCCCGTCAGCACGATCGACGTCTGTCCGACCCTGTGCGACCTGGCCGGTGTCAGCATGGACGAGGTGATGCCATGGACCACGGGTGAAAGCCTTGTGCCGCTGGCCAAGGGGTTCGACCGCACCAGCCCTGTGGCCATGGAATACGCCGCCGAGGCCTCCGAGGCGCCGCTGGTCTGCCTGCGCTATGGCCGCTGGAAATACACGCGCTGCGCGCTGGACCCCGAGATGCTGTTCGACATCGAGGCCGATCCGCACGAGCTGCACAACCTTGCGGCCGATCCCGCGCATCAGGGCACGCTGCAAACACTGCGCGCCAAGTCCGAGGCGCGGTGGGACCTTGCGCGATACGATGCCGATGTGCGGATCAGCCAGGCCCGCCGCTGGGTGGTTTACGAGGCGCTGCGCCAGGGCGGCTATTACCCTTGGGATTTCCAGCCGCTGCAAAAGGCATCCGAACGCTACATGCGCAACCACATGGACCTCAACATCCTCGAGGAAAGCAAACGCTTTCCGCGCGGGGAATGACGCCGCGCGATCCCTGTCACGACACAATCCTTTCACTTTGCCGGAAACACTCAAAATGACCAGTTACCCGACACAGCCCACCGCCAGCCATTTCGTCAACGGCCGCTACGTCGAAGACACAGCCGGCGCGCCGATCGACGTGATCTATCCCGCCACGGGCCAGATCATCGCACGGGTCCACGAGGCGACGCCCGCGGTCATCGAAGAGGCGATCAGCAGCGCCCGCGCCGCACAGAAGGCCTGGTCCGCGCTGCCGGGCGTGCAGCGGGGCCGCATCCTGCGCCGTGCTGCGGACATGATCCGCGCCCGCAATCGCGAACTCAGCATCCTCGAGAGCCATGACACCGGCAAGCCGCTGTCGGAAACGCTTTACGTGGATGCGACCAGCGGTGCCGATGCGCTGGAATATTTCGGCGGGCTGGCCGCCAGCCTGACGGGCGAGCATATCCCGCTTGGCGAGAACTGGGCCTATACCGTGCGCGAGGCGCTGGGTCTTTGCGTCGGGATCGGGGCCTGGAACTATCCCACCCAGATCGCCTGCTGGAAAGGCGCGCCCGCGCTGGCCTGCGGCAATGCGATGATCTTCAAGCCGTCGGAAACCACGCCGCTTTGCGCGCTGAAGATCGCGGAAATCCTGCACGAGGCCGGCCTGCCTGCCGGGCTTTACAACGTGGTGCAGGGGCGCGGGGCGGTAGGGGCCTCTCTGGTAACGGATCCGCGCGTCAACAAGGTGTCGCTGACCGGATCGGTGCCGACAGGGCGCAAGGTCTATGCGGCGGCGGCGGATGGCATGAAACATGTCACGATGGAACTGGGGGGCAAATCGCCCCTGATCATCTTTGACGATGCCGATCTGGAGGATGCGGTCGGTGGCGCGATCCTGGGGAATTTCTATTCCTCCGGGCAGGTCTGTTCCAACGGCACGCGGGTCTTCGTGCAGAAAGGCATCCGCGAGGCCTTTCTTGCGCGGCTTGCGGAACGCTTGGCCGATGCGGTCATCGGCGACCCGCTGGACGAGGCCACGAATTTCGGCCCGATGGTGTCCGAGGGACAGTTGAGCATCGTGCAGCGCTACATCGCCAAGGGTGTCGAGGAGGGCGCGCGGCTGGTTTGCGGCGGCAAGCGGCTTGACAAGGACGGGTTCTGGATCACGCCCGCGGTCTTCGCCGATGTGACGGACGCCATGACCATCGCCCGCGAGGAGATATTCGGCCCCGTGATGTGCGTGCTGGATTTCGAGGATGAGGACGAGGTCATCGCCCGCGCCAACGATACCGAATTCGGCCTGTCGGCGGGGGTTTTCACCCGCGACCTGACCCGCGCGCATCGTGTGGTGGCGCGGATGGAGGCCGGGACCTGCTACATCAACACCTATAACGACGCCCCTGTCGAAGTGCCTTTCGGCGGGACCAAGATGTCGGGCGTGGGACGCGAGAACGCAAAGGCGGCGATCGCGCATTACAGCCAGCTGAAATCGGTCTTCGTGCGCATGGGCCGGGTCGAGGCGCCATTCTGACAGGCAACCGGGGCCGCCATGCCGGCGTTCCCACCCGCCCACCCCACGCCGGCATGGCGGATCGGGGCCGGGTGATCATTGAGACGGACAGGACGACGAACAGTGACGATGGAAGCGGATTTCGTGATCGTGGGGGCGGGCAGCGCGGGCTGTGCCATGGCCTACCGGCTGGCCGAGGCGGGCGCCTCCGTGCTGGTGATCGAGCATGGCGGCTCGGACGCGGGGCCGTTCATCCAGATGCCGGCGGCCTTGTCCTATCCGATGAACATGCGCCGCTATGACTGGGGCTATCGGTCAGAGCCCGAGCCGAACCTGAACAACCGCCGGCTGGCGGTGCCGCGCGGCAAGGTGATCGGCGGCTCCAGCAGCATCAACGGGATGGTCTATGTGCGCGGTCACGCGCGCGACTACGACCACTGGCGCGACCAGGGCGCGGATGGCTGGGGCTATGCCGATGTGCTGCCCTATTTCCGGCGGATGGAGCATTCCCATGGCGGGCAGGCGGGATGGCGCGGCACGGACGGGCCGCTGCATGTGACGCGCGGGCCGCGCAAGAACCCGCTGTTTCATGCCTTTGTCGAGGCGGGCCGTCAGGCCGGCTATGGCGTGACCGAGGATTACAACGGCGAACGGCAGGAGGGGTTCGGCCCGATGGAGCAGACGGTGTTCCGTGGGCGGCGCTGGTCGGCGGCCAATGCCTATCTGAAACCGGCCCTCAAGCGGGCCAATTGCACCCTGATCCGCGCCTTCGCGCGCCGCGTGGTGATCGAGAATGGCCGCGCCGTGGGCGTCGAGGTGACGCGCGGCGGCACCCGCGAGGTGATCCGCGCGCGGCGCGAGGTGGTGCTGGCGGCCTCGTCAATCAATTCGCCCAAGCTGTTGATGCTGTCCGGCATCGGTCCGGCCGCCCATCTGCGTGACCACGGGATCGACGTGGTGGCCGACCGGCGCGGAGTCGGCGCCAACCTTCAGGATCACCTGGAACTCTATATCCAGATGGCGGCCAGCCAGCCCGTGAGCCTGTTCAAGTACTGGAACCTCTGGGGCAAGGCGCTTGTGGGCGCGCAATGGCTGTTCACCGGCACCGGGCTGGGGTCCAGCAACCAGTTCGAAAGCGCCGGCTTCATCCGGTCGCGTGCCGGTATCGACTATCCCGATATCCAGTTCCATTTCCTGCCCATCGCCGTGCGCTACGATGGCAAGGTCGCGGCCGAGGGGCACGGCTTCCAGGCCCATGTCGGCCCGATGCGCAGCGCCTCGCGCGGCGCGGTGACGCTGCGCTCGGGCGATCCTGCGGCCGATCCCGTGATCCGTTTCAACTACATGTCCGATCCGCAGGATTGGTGGGAATTCCGCCAATGCATCCGCCTGACCCGCGAGATCTTCGGGCAGGAGGCGTTCAAACCTTTCGTGAAACACGAGATCCAGCCCGGTGCGGCGGTACAGAGCGATGCGGAGCTGGATGATTTCATCCGCGAGCATGCCGAAAGCGCCTATCATCCCTGCGGCACCTGCCGGATGGGGCGCGCCGATGATGCGGATGCCGTCGTGGATCCGCAGGCCCGCGTGATCGGGGTCGAGGGGCTGCGCGTGGCCGACAGCAGCATCTTCCCGCGTATCACCAACGGCAATCTGAACGCACCGTCGATCATGGTGGGCGAGAAGGTCAGCGATCACCTGCTGGGGCGTGATCCGCTGCCCTCGGACAATCACCTGCCATGGATTCATCCCGATTGGCAGGCGACCCAGCGATAAGCCTGCGGCGGCTTGCATATGTCGTCTACTTCACAGTTGGTTAATGAATGTTAACGAATTGTTAAACTTTGGGTTGCACCGGCTGGAATTCCGTTTGATATCGGGTGCATGTCAAGGATCGTGGTTCTTCTTATTTTCGCTGTCGGCTTGCTGATTGCGTCACTCGCGATGGCGGGATCGGTGACAGGCACGATCCGCGTGATCGATGGGGACACGATCGAGGTCGCAGGCACACGGGTGCGCCTGCACGGTATCGACGCACCCGAATCCAGCCAGACCTGCAGCACCGAACAGGGCAAATCCTGGGATTGCGGGGCATGGGTCAGCCGCGAGGTCCGGGCCCGTTACCAGGGGCGCAAGGCAGTCTGTACGCCGCTTGACCAGGATCGCTATGGACGGACGGTGGCGCGCTGCATGGTGGGGGGCGAAGACATGGGCGCCACCCTTGTCGCCGAG
The DNA here is from genome assembly GCF_048006315.1 of Seohaeicola sp. GTDB lineage: Bacteria > Pseudomonadota > Alphaproteobacteria > Rhodobacterales > Rhodobacteraceae > Seohaeicola. Next base: position 3,472,165 of record NZ_CP180350.1, read on the forward strand.
GGGCTGGCTTTCGCCTACCGGCGCTATGCGATGGATTACGATCTGATCGAGAAACAGGCCGCTGTGGCGGATCGTGGTCTCTGGGCGATGAATGTGCAAAATCCCGCGGCCTATCGGCAAAACGGGCAGCCCGCTGCGCGCGCGCCGCAGCAGCAGGTTGCAAGCGATTGCAATATCAAGGGAAATATCTCGGCCAAGGGCGAGCGAATCTATCATCGTCCGGGGCAGGAGCATTATGACCGGACCCGGATCAATACCGCGCAGGGCGAGCGGTGGTTCTGTTCGGCGACCGAGGCCGAGGCGGCCGGGTGGCGCGCCGCGCGCCGCTGATCCCCGCCGCGCGGGGGGCTGTCTGCCCCCCATGGCCGACCTGCGGCCGACCATCCCCCCCGAGGATACTTCAGGCAAGAAGAAGCCGCCTGAGAGGTTCAGATCACGCACATCCATTGTGCATCGGGATGGGCTGTATTTCTGGCGCAAGGCGGCTATCTTCGTCCCCATGACAGAGCCCATTTCCATCGAGACCCGCAAGGGCCTGCCGGCGCATCTGCGGGTGCTGGCCGATCGCTATCCGCGCGCAGAATGGCGCGGGCATATGAATTTCAACGATCTGACGTCCTTCTGGCTGGAGCGGCACCTGATGTTCAGGCAGGTATTGGACAAGGTGATCGGCGACACCCAGGCGCATCTTGACGGCAAGGCCACGCGCTATGGCCCGGAACTGTCCCGCTATACCGGGTTTTTCCTGAACCAGTTGCACGGGCATCACCAGATCGAGGATCAGCATTATTTTCCGCAGTTCATGGCGATGGATGCGCGGCTGGAACAGGCCTTCGAGATCCTTGATGCGGACCATCATGCGCTGGACCATCATCTGAACAGTCTTGCGGATCATACCAACCTGGTGCTGCGGGCCTTGCAGCAGGGTCAGACGGCGCGCGACGAGGCCGGCCGGTTGCTGGCGGCGCAGGAAGGGTTCAAGACATTCTTGGACCGGCACCTGATGGATGAGGAAGAAATCATCGTGCCGATCGTTCTGGAATATGGCGCCGAGATGTCGTGATGCCGCGGCGCAGTTTGATCTGTCTCAAGGTGCAGGGCCAAGCGGCGGGCTAGGGTCGGGCAACGCAACTTGAAGGAGACAGGCGCGATGTCCAACACACCCCATGAACTGCAGGACGAGTTCCCCCAACATGCGGCCCGCATTGCCGCGCTGAAGCTGTCGGACGGGCATTTCGCGCGCCTTGCCGAGGAATATCACAAGATCAACCGCGCCGTTCACCGGGCCGAGACCAATGTCGAACCGGTCGAGGAACTGGCGGAAGTCGAGATGCGCAAGACACGCGCATCGCTGAAAGACCAGATCTACGGGTATCTCAAGGACTGAGCAGATCGCGATCTGTGGAACCGGGCGCGGGGGAAACTTCCGCGCCTTTTCCTGTTCAGTCAACCCGATAGGGCAAGACGCCGCGTTCGTCGGAATTGATGCTGAGCCTGCGTTCCAGCGGCGGAACCGAACGCTGATGGCAATCCTTGCGTTCGCAGATCCGGCAGGAGATGCCGATCGGCTCGAATGCGCGCGGATTGGCAAGGTCCATGTCGTCCGCATAGACAAGATCCGCTGCATGTCGCACCTCGCAGCCCAGAGCGATGGCGAAACGCCGGGTCGGTGCGCCAAAGCTGCCGCCCGGTTTCGACACGTCCCGCGCAAGGCTGATGTAGCGCACGCCATCCGGGGTTTCCGCAAGCTGGCGCAGAAAGCGGCCCGGGGTCTCGAAGGCGCGGTGGACGTTCCACAGCGGGCAGGCCCCGCCGAAACGGGCGAATTGCAGCCGCGTGGCCGAATGCCGCTTGGTGATCGTGCCGGCCTGATCGACGCGCACGAAAAAGAAGGGGATGCCCTTGGCGCCCGGTCGTTGCAGGGTCGACAGGCGATGCGCCACCTGTTCGATCGAGGCGCCGAAGCGATGGGCCAGCAGTTCAAGGTCGTGGCGGGTTTCATGGGCTGTGGTCTGAAACGCGCCGTAAGGCATCAGCGCCGCGCCGGCGAAGAAATTTGCAAGTCCGATCTTGGCGATGGCGCGGGCCTGTTCCGACTGGAACCGGGCAAGGTCCAGTGTTGCCTCAATCAGGGCATCCTGTTTGATAAGGGCAAGTTGCAGCAGCAGCTGGAATCCCTGGGTTTCCGGTTGCGCGCGCGATGACAGGGTCAGGCGACGGCTGGTTGGATCGAAGTGGCGGATCGTGGAAATATCCTGAAACGAGACACTTATCCCGCTATCTTCCAGCGTGCTTAGGGCATGGGCGCGGATCCCTTTGCCGGCCGCCTGGTTCGCGAAACGCTCGGCGGCGCGATCCACGGCGTCGATGTAATTGTCGCAATAGTGAAAGAAGTCTCGGACCTCGTCCCATGGCGACGGCTGGGTGCGGGCATCCTGGCGGCCCAGGGCCTCGTCCAGCGAGGCCAGCCGCTCGTGGGTCTGGCGATAGGCGCGGTGCAGGTCGAGAAAGGCGCGCGCCAGCGCGGGCGCGTTCGAGGCGGTCAGGCGCAGGTCGGCCAGCGGGGGGGCATTTTCGGCGAAAACGGGGTCGGCCATCGCCTCGCGCATGTCCGAGACAAGCCGTTCACTGTCGCCGGTGCTGAGTTCGGTGACGTCAAAGCCGAATTCCTGCGCCAGTGACAGCACCACACCCGTGGACACGGGGCGATTGTTGTTCTCCATCTGGTTCAGATAGGGAAGCGAGACGCCCAGCTTGCCGGCAAATTCCTTCTGGGTCAGGCCAAGGCGCTGCCGCGTTTCGCGCAGTTTCGCACCGGCATAGAGTTTCTGCGTGGCCATCTGGGTGTCTTTGCAAACTGTCGCGACCCATCCAGCGTAGCTTTGCAAAGCCGTGGAGGCAAGCGGCGTCAGAGGCCCAGCTGTCGCTCGCGCCGGATGACGTAGAGGATGGCGATCACGGCCAGCACCGAGGTCACGAACATGATCCAGACCAACGGAAATTCGCCCCGCCCCGGTTTCAGAAGGGCACCTGCCAGGGCCGAAAGGCCCGCGCCGCCCCCGATCATGATCGCGCCGCCAAGGCCCGATGCGGTGCCCGCCAGATGGGGGCGCACCGACAGCATGCCGGCGGTTGCATTGGCGATGGTCATGCCGTTGCCGATACCCACAAGGCTCATGAAGCCGAAGAAAACCAGCGGGCTGGAATGGCCGCCATAGCTGACGATCAGCGACAGGCCCATGCCCAGTGTCGAGATCTGCGTTCCCCAGAGCACCATGGTGTTGACGCCCTTTCGTGCCGCCAGCAGGCCGGTGACCCAGTTGCCCAGGAAATACCCGATCGAGGGGGCCGCAAAGTAAAGGCCAAGCTGGCTGGGTGTCAGACCAAAGACCTCTGTTCCGACGAAGGGCGCGCCGCCCAGATAGGCGAAGAAAGCCCCCGATCCGAAAGCCGACGCCAGGCAGTAGCCCCAGAAACGCGGCGATTTCAGAAGTTCAGGATATTCGCGGAATTGCTGCAGCAGTGAATTTTCGGTCGGTGCACTGGTTTCACCCAGATCCCGCCAGCTGATCGCCAGAACCACAAGGCCGCACGCCAGCAGCATCAGGAAATTCGCGCGCCAGCCGAAGGCGTCTTCAAGGATGCCGCCGATCGCGGGGGCCACCATGGGCACCACGGCCATGCCCATCGTGACATAGCCAATCATCGAAGCTGCGCGGTCCTGGCTGTACATGTCGCGCACCACCGCCCGGCTGAGGACCATGGCGACGGCGATAACGGCCTGGAGGGACCGGAAGATCAGGAAAACGGTGGCGTTCGGGGCCAGAAGGCAACCGATGGTCGCCAGGCAGAACAGGATCACGCCCGACAGGATCACGGGGCGGCGCCCGATCTTGTCCGAGACCGGCCCGATCAGGACCTGCAGGACTGCGTTCATTGCCAGATAGGTGGCAACGGACAGCTGCATCACGCTGTAATCCACCTCGAAATGCGCGGCCATGCCCGGCAGCGATGGCAGGAACACGTTCATGGCCATGGCCGAGATGCCTGCCAGCAGGATCAGCGTCGAGACATGAGGTGCGGTGGAGCGGTCCAGGTAGCGGACCGGTTTGGGGTCTTGCATGTCCAAAGGGGTAGGGCGCGCCTTGGGGGAAGTCCATTCAATAGATGGTTGAATTTGCTATTTTGCAATTCGCAGCGTAGTGCTTTCCAATTATTTGCAAATTTGCCGAAATCTGCTTTGCGCCTGCCTTGCCTGCCCCTATACCGGCTGGATGGAGGGGCGTCCGCGGGGCCGGGCGGCCATCGGGAACAGACAGGCCTGGACCGCGCGCGACGCGAAAGGCCAGCAGCAGGGAAGTGGCGATGAAAGATATCCTTCAGGAACTCCAGGAGCGGCGCAACACGGCCCGCCTGGGCGGTGGTCAGGCTCGGATCGATGCGCAGCACGCCAAGGGAAAGCTGACCGCGCGCGAACGCGTGGAGCTGCTGCTGGATGAGGACAGCTTTGAGGAATACGACATGTTCGTGACCCATCGCTGCACCGATTTCGGGATGGAGGCCAGCAAGCCGCGCGGCGATGGCGTCGTGACCGGCTGGGGCACGATCAACGGGCGCATGGTCTATGTGTTCAGCCAGGATTTCACCGTGCTGGGCGGATCGGTGTCCGAAACCCATGCCGCCAAGATCTGCAAGATCATGGACATGGCCGTGCAGAACGGCGCGCCGGTCATCGGCATCAACGACTCGGGTGGCGCGCGCATCCAGGAGGGGGTCAGTTCGCTGGCCGCCTATGGCGAGGTCTTCAAGCGCAACATCCTCGCCTCGGGCGTGGTGCCGCAGATCAGCCTGATCATGGGCCCCTGCGCGGGTGGCGCGGTCTACAGCCCTGCGATGACGGACTTCATCTTCATGGTGAAGGACAGCTCCTACATGTTCGTGACCGGGCCCGACGTGGTCAAGACCGTCACCAACGAGGTCGTGAGCGCCGAGGAACTTGGTGGCGCCTCGACCCACACCAAGAAATCGAGCGTCGCCGACGGTGCCTTCGAGAACGATGTCGAAGCCCTCAGCGAAGTGCGCCGCCTTGTGGATTTCCTGCCGCTCAACAACCGCGAAAAGCCCCCCGTGCGCCCGTTCTTCGACGATCCCGCCCGCGTCGAGATGAGCCTCGATACGCTGGTGCCGGACAATCCCAACATGCCCTACGACATGAAGGAGCTGATCCTGAAGATCGCGGACGAGGGTGATTTCTACGAGATCCAGGAGGATTTCGCCAAGAACATCATCACCGGCTTCATCCGTCTGGAAGGGCAGAGCGTGGGCGTGGTGGCGAACCAGCCGATGGTTCTGGCCGGTTGCCTGGATATCGACAGCAGCCGCAAGGCCGCGCGTTTCGTGCGCTTTTGCGACGCGTTCGAGATCCCGATCCTGACCCTGGTGGATGTGCCCGGCTTCCTGCCCGGTACGACGCAGGAATACAACGGCGTGATCAAGCATGGTGCGAAGCTTCTGTTCGCCTATGGCGAGGCGACGGTGCCGAAGGTCACGGTGATCACCCGCAAGGCCTATGGTGGCGCTTACGTGGTCATGGCCTCCAAGCACCTGCAGGGCGACATCAACTATGCCTGGCCGACGTCCGAGATCGCCGTGATGGGCGCCAAGGGCGCGACCGAGATCCTTTATCGCAGCGAGCTGAACGATCCCGAAAAGATCGCCGGGCGCGTCAAGGATTACGAGGATCGTTTCGCCAACCCCTTCGTGGCCGCCGAGCGTGGCTTCATCGACGAGGTGATCCAGCCCCACAGCACGCGCCGCCGGGTGGCGCGCGCCTTTGCGGCGCTGCGCAGCAAGAAGCTGACGAATCCCTGGAAGAAGCACGACAACATCCCGCTGTAAGGCGGGACGAGAGGCTTGCCCGCGCGCGAGGAGGCGTGCGGGCAGGTCCGGAAACATCGAGAATTTTCGCCAGGATCAAGGAGGGGCTGCGCCAGATGTCAGGGGCTGCGGAACATGTGCGGGGGAAAGGCCGGGACGGCTGGCACCTGCTGCGGGAGGGTCCGGTGCTGACCCTGACGCGGCGCGTGCCCGTGCGCTTCGATCTTTCGGCCTGCACGGTGCTGCCGACGTCCGGCCGCGTGCTGGCGCGGGCGCGTCTGGCCCACCAGATCCGCCAGGATGTCTGGCGCCGCCTGCAAAGGCTGCGCGGTTTCGTGCCTGCCGTCAGGCTGGAACAGAGGGCGGATGGGATGCATGTCACCGCGGGCGGCGCGCTGGATGCGGCGGCGCCGCTGTCCTGGGCGCAATCCGCCCTGGCCGAGGTTCTGGCAGATCCGGCATCCCGCCAGCGCTGGATCCGGCATGCGCAGGTGCGGACATGATGCGGATCGGCGCGATTGCCGCCTTGGCGGCGCTTGGCTTTGCACCGGGGGCGGCAATGGCCGCCGGAACGGGAGTGCAACTGCCCTCAGGCCTAGAGGCCGGGTTGATGGAAGGGTTCGTGGAGGTGCAGCCGGACGGTGCGCGCTGGGCCCGGTTCCGCTATGTCATGCCGGCCTTGGCCGAGACTGCGGATTTCGACAGCGTGCAGCAGGATTTCGTCGTTCTGTGCGAGGCGCAAGCCCTGCCGATGCTGTCCGATGCGGGCGAGCAGGTCTCGCAGGTCATCGTCTCGCTGATGGACAAGCCGCTGGAATTCGGTCAATCCGACCCCGGCACAGTGCAGTATTTCGAGACATTCGCGATCCGCGACGGCCGCTGCATCTGGGAGGAATTTTGATGCATCCACAATATCTTGCGGGGCGGACCTCATTCGTTCGTGAATCTGAGTCTTTTCCGACACAGCCGGGCCTCTTTCGCGGCGCCGGATATGTTTCACCCATGCGTTCCGGTATGATCGCAGATGGTCACGCCCAAGTGATCATTACCTCGTGCAAGAGGCAGGTCGTCCGGGTTTCCGGCGTTCTGTCAGGAACAAGTAACAGGAGAAACAGATGTCGAAGAACATCACGAGCATGCTGGCTCTGTGCATGGTTGCCCTCGTGGCCGCCTGCTCGCAGCCCAAGGAAGAAGAATTCGTCGTGGTCGATCCCGAGCCCATCTCGGTCGAGCCAAGCTACACCGGCAAATACAAGTAAATCGGGATCGGGACCGGTTGCAGGACGCCTGGCGTCCGGGCCGGTCCCTTCCAACCGCGCCACCCTTGCGGTGCGCGGGGCGATCACGGCAACCGGCGGGAGGGTCGGCCCATGCTGAAGCATCGCGGCTTTCCGGGGCGGCTTCCGGGGTCTGATTTCCAGTTCACCATCCGCCGCGCGAACCCCAAGGGCGTGACGCCCCTGACGCGGCGCGAGCGTTACCGCGACCGCAAGGCCGTGGATCGGCACGCCGATGCGGTGTTCATGGCCGCCCTCTGGGATCATTTCGGTGATGAACCGTTCGAGCGCGGCAACCTGGATGCAGGCCGGCTGAGCTGGCTTTTCGGCCGCGAGGTCATTCCCGCAACCGATCCTTTCGATCCCGCCAGCTACGATGCTCTTCTGGTGATCGACGAGGCTGCGGCGCGCGCTTCGTTCCCCGAGGTATTCGAAGAATGATCGGCGGATTTCTGCACCTGAATGATCCACTTGGGCGGGAAAACGCCCAAGATTTCATGGTGCCGGAATCCATCTTGGCGCAGCGCGGGTCATGCGGCAGTCTGCGGGACGTAGTGGTTACCTTTGCTCTACGTCTCAGGTCTGGCAGCCTGAACCGTTACCCTACCCTTGACGGGTGGAGTGCCCGTCCCCCAGGCGCTCCACCCGCGTTTCTCCTTTTTGAAAACCGGTATTTGTCCGATAGGCGGAGGACCGCCAGTCTGGCTGTCCGCGCGTCTGCGGCGTTGATCTTTCAGCCGATCCTGCCATCTTGCGCGCAAGGAAGACCGCTTGAAAAGGAAGGCACTCAAGGATGCAGTTCACCAAATGGATCGCCGGCGCAGCTTGCGCCCTTGCACTTGCAGGTTGTGGCGACTCGCCGCTTGAGCAGGGGCTCATCGGCGCGGGCGCAGGCACGGCCGCGGCTGTCGTGCTGGATGGCAACCCGGTCACCGGCGCAGTCGTCGGCGGCGCGGCCAACGTGCTTTACTGCCGTCAGTACCCATCGCGCTGCTGATGCCGTCGCGCGGCTGATCCCGCGCGCGCCCATCCTATCCGAAACAGACCACCGGACCCTGACGTGGGCCGGTGGTTTTTTGCTGTCCGAAGAACCGACTCCCGCGGGGCGCTGTGCCCGCGGCCAAGAACAAGAAGGGACCTGAAATGTTCAAGAAGATCCTGATCGCGAACCGGGGCGAGATCGCCTGCCGCGTCATCAAGACCGCCCGCAAGATGGGGATCAAGACGGTCGCCATCTATTCCGATGCCGACCGGCAGGCGCTGCATGTGCAGATGGCCGACGAGGCGGTGCATATCGGGCCGGCACCCGCGAACCAATCCTATATCGTGATCGACAAGGTGATGGAGGCGATCCGTCAGACCGGCGCGGAAGCCGTCCATCCGGGCTATGGCTTCCTGTCCGAGAACAGCAAGTTCGCCGAGGCGCTGGCCGCGGCCGGCGTTGCCTTCATCGGGCCGCCCGTCGGCGCGATCGAGAAGATGGGCGACAAGATCACCTCGAAGAAGATCGCGGCCGAAGCGGGCGTGTCCACGGTGCCCGGCTACATGGGCCTGATCGCGGATGCGGACGAGGCGGTGAAAATCTCGGGCGAGATCGGCTATCCGGTGATGATCAAGGCATCGGCGGGCGGCGGCGGCAAGGGCATGCGCATCGCCTGGAACGACGAGGAAGCGCGCGAAGGCTTCCAGTCATCCAAGAACGAGGCGGCCAGCTCTTTCGGTGATGACCGGATCTTCATCGAGAAATTCGTGACCCAGCCCCGCCATATCGAGATCCAGGTGCTGGCCGACAGCCACGGAAACACGATCTACCTGGGCGAGCGGGAATGTTCGATCCAGCGCCGGAACCAGAAGGTCATCGAAGAGGCGCCAAGCCCCTTCCTGGATGCGGCGACGCGCAAGGCCATGGGCGAGCAGGCCTGCGCCCTTGCCGCAGCGGTCGGCTATACCTCTGCGGGTACTGTGGAATTCATCGTCGACGGGCAGCGCAACTTCTACTTCCTCGAGATGAACACGCGCCTTCAGGTGGAACATCCGGTGACCGAACTGATCACGGGTGTCGATCTGGTGGAACAGATGATCCGCGTGGCTTACGGCGAGGCGCTGGCCCTCAAGCAGGCGGACATCAAGCTGAATGGCTGGGCGATGGAAAGCCGCCTTTATGCCGAAGACCCTTATCGCAACTTCCTGCCCTCCATCGGGCGGCTGACGCGGTATCGCCCGCCTGCCGAAGTGGCCGAGCCCGGCCATGTGGTGCGCAACGATACCGGCGTCTATGAGGGCGGCGAGATCAGCATGTATTACGACCCGATGATCGCCAAGCTCTGCACATGGGGACCGACGCGGTCCGATGCGATCGAGGCCATGCGCAACGCGCTTGACGGGTTCGAGGTGGAAGGGATCGGGCATAACCTGCCGTTCCTGAGCGCGGTGATGGATCATCCGAAATTCGTGGCCGGCACCATCACCACCGCCTTCATCGCCGAGGAATTCCCCGAAGGCTTCAACGGCGTGGCCCTTCCCGATGATGTACTGCGGCGGATCGCGGCGTCTTGTGCCGCGATGCACCGGGTGGCCGAGATCCGGCGCTCGCGCGTGTCGGGGCGGATGGACAACCATGAACGCAAGGTCGGCAGCGACTGGGTGGTGTCATTGCAGGGGCACCGGTACCCGGTGACGATCAAGGCCGACCATGGCGGATCGACCGTCTGTTTCGACGACGGTTCGGAATTGCGGGTGACCAGCGACTGGACGCCGGGCGATCAGCTGGCCACGCTGGATGTCAGCGGAGAGCCTCTGGTGCTGAAGGTCGGCAAGATCTCGGGCGGGTTCCGCATCCGGTCGCGTGGCGCCGATCTGAAGGTGCATGTGCGCACCCCGCGCCAGGCCGAACTGGCTGGGCTGATGATCGAGAAGACGCCGCCCGACACATCCAAGCTGCTGCTTTGCCCGATGCCCGGCCTGATCGTGAAGATCAATGTCGAGGTGGGCGACGAGGTGCAGGACGGTCAGGCGCTGTGCACGGTCGAGGCGATGAAGATGGAGAACATCCTGCGCGCCGAACGCAAGGGCGTGGTCGCCAAGATCAACGCGGCCCCCGGCGACAGCCTGGCCGTGGATGCCGTGATCATGGAGTTCGAGTGATCCCATGACCCGCGCCCATGCACATGCCGCGCGCGCATCGCTCCCCCGTGGGGGGGAGCTGCGCGTGGCGTTGCGGGGGCCGGATCATTCCTTGCCCAGGCTCTCGCGGATTTCCTGCTGCCGTGTCGGGAACTTGTCGATGCTGCGCGAGATCTCTCGCACGTCCCAGGGGGCGGGCTTGCGCAGCTTGACGCCGCCATCCTTGTCGATCAGCACCAGCATGAACCCGCGCGGGCGCAGTTTGCGGCGCAGATCGGACCGCGCGGCGGGATCGGTATCTGTCAGCACGACGATGTCGCGCAGCAAAAGCGCCGGGATGTCGGCGTTCAGGAAATTCATCTGCTCGATGAAGCGCGGGTCGTTCGGCGTGTCGGCAAAGACGACGATCGGCCTTTTTGTCCATAAAAATTCGCTCAAATCCACATCACTTCCCTGGACCAGGGGCAATGCGGGCGGTCCTTCGGCGGTATCTGCGGCACCCGCCGGAAAGGCCAATAATCCTGCGATTACAAGGGCGAATATGTTTTTCATGCGGCCTCCTGTCCTGTCAGATATAGGCGGTGGATTGCCAAATGCGAATGGCTTTCGACGGGAGGGGCTAAAGTTTTTCGATGTTAAAGACCTGGTGACGGGTGCGGGACGATGATCGGGGCGGTTCTTTCCCTCCGGGTGGTTCGTCATGGCCCCCTCGCACAAGGCTTGCAGTCCGATGGACATCATTCTTCATATCGGGGCACATCGCACCGCATCGACCAGTTTTCAGGCCTATCTGCGCGCCAATGCGACCGCGCTGGAAGACCGGGGTCTGTGCTTCTGGGGGCCGATGCGCACGCGTCGCGGGCTGTTTTCGGGGATCGTGCCGGTGAACGGATCGCCCCGGCTGGAACGGCAGGCGCGCCTTGCCAAGGGGCGGATCGCCTTGCAGATCGACCGCATCCAGCTGAACGGCATGCGCCAGCTGATCGTGACGGACGAGAACATCATCGGCGCACCGCGGCGCAATCTGCGCGATACGGCGCTCTATCGCGGTGCGGGCGAACGGATGGCGCGGCATGCGGCGGCCTTTGGCGGGCGCATCACGCGGGTGGTCCTGTCGATCCGCTGTCTGGACAGCTATTGGTCCTCGGCGCTGGCATTCGGCATCGGCCGCGGTCATGCGCTGCCGGATCCCGCCTATCTGGAGGCGGTCGCGCAGCAGCCGCGCAGCTGGCGCGAGGTGATCACCGATCTGTCCTGCGCCTTGCCGGGTGTCGAATTGCTGGTGCTGCCGCACGAAACCTTCGGCGGCATGCCCGAGCGGCGGCTGGAGATCATGACGGCGGCCGACTGGGCCGCGCCGACCCAGCAACACCGGCTTTGGCTGAACCGCGGACCGGACCTTGCGGCGCTGCGGCAGGTTCTTGCCCTGCGCGGCGAGGATCCGGCGCAGCTTGGTCCCGACGAGGGGCGCTACGAGCCGTTCGATGCGACACAGCGGGCGCGGCTGCGCGAGGCCTATCAGGACGATCTGTTCTGGTTGGCCTCCGGGGCCGATGGCCTGGCCAGACTTGTAACCGAAAAGACGCGCGATCAGACGGGGACAACTCCGCAGCGCGATTCACTGACAAGAGGACTAGACGATGACCAGCAAGAAGGACGCGTGGCGTGACCTGGCGCAGAAGGAGCTGCGTGCAAGACCGATCGAAGACCTGACCTGGAAGACCCTCGAAGGGATCGAGGTGCAGCCGCTTTATACCGAAGAGGACGTGCAGGCGCTGCCGCATCTGGGCAGCCTGCCGGGATTTGCCCCCTTCACCCGTGGCGTCAAGGCCACGATGTATGCCGGCAGGCCCTGGACCATCCGGCAATATGCGGGCTTTTCCACCGCCGAGGAATCGAACGCCTTCTATCGCAAGGCGCTGGCGGCCGGTCAGCAGGGGGTGTCGGTGGCCTTCGATCTGGCCACGCATCGCGGCTATGACAGCGACCATCCGCGCGTGGTGGGCGATGTGGGCAAGGCGGGTGTTGCCATCGATAGCGTCGAGGACATGAAGATCCTGTTCGACGGCATTCCGCTGGACAAGGTGTCAGTCTCGATGACGATGAACGGTGCCGTGATCCCGATCCTGGCCAATTTCATCGTGACCGGCGAAGAGCAGGGCCATGACCGCGCGGTGCTGTCGGGCACCATCCAGAACGACATCCTCAAGGAGTTCATGGTCCGCAACACCTATATCTATCCGCCCGAGCCTTCGATGCGGATCATCTCGGACATCATCCAGTATACTTCGGACGAGATGCCCAAGTTCAACTCGATCTCGATCTCCGGCTATCACATGCAGGAAGCGGGCGCGAACCTGGTGCAGGAACTGGCCTATACCCTGGCGGACGGGCGCGAATACGTGCGTGCCGCGATCGCGGCGGGCATGGATGTGGACAAGTTCGCGGGACGTCTGTCGTTCTTCTTTGCCATCGGGATGAATTTCTTCATGGAAGCGGCCAAGCTGCGCGCCGCACGCCTGCTGTGGCACCGGATCATGGCCGAATTCGAACCCAGGAACCCGCAATCCTCGATGCTGCGGACCCATTGCCAGACCAGCGGTGTCAGCCTGCAGGAACAGGACCCCTACAACAACGTGATCCGCACCGCCTACGAGGCGATGTCGGCCGTGCTGGGGGGCACGCAGTCCCTGCATACCAACGCGCTGGACGAGGCGATTGCCCTGCCGACCGAATTCGCGGCGCGCATTGCGCGCAACACCCAGTTGATCCTGCAGGAAGAAACCGGCGTCACCAATGTGATCGACCCGTTGGCTGGCAGCTACTACGTGGAAAGCCTGACCCATGAGCTGGCCGAAAAGGCCTGGGCCCTGATCGAGGAGGTCGAGGCGATGGGCGGCATGACCAAGGCCGTGGCCAGCGGCATGCCCAAGCTGAGGATCGAAGAGACGGCGGCGACACGCCAGGCCCGGATCGACCGCGGCACAGAGGTGATCGTCGGCGTCAACAAGTACCGCAAGGACAAGGAAGACCCGATCGACATCCTCGATATCGACAATGCCGCCGTGCGCACCAGCCAGATTGCCCGGCTGGAAAAGATCCGCGCGACCCGCGACGAGGCCGCCTGCCAGGCGGCGCTGGCCGAACTGGAGCGCCGCGCGGCAGAAGGCGGCAATCTGCTGGAAGCTGCGGTCGAGGCGGCCCGCGCAAGGGCATCTGTGGGAGAGATCAGCATGAGCATGGAAAAGATCTTCGGACGGCACCGGGCCGAGGTGAAGACGCTCGCAGGTGTCTACGGCGCCGCCTATGAAGGGGATGAGGGCTTTGCCGCGATCCAGGCCTCGGTCGAGGCCTTCGCCGAGGAAGAGGGGCGCCGCCCCCGCATGCTGGTGGTCAAGATGGGCCAGGACGGGCATGACCGCGGTGCCAAGGTGATCGCCACGGCCTTTGCCGATATCGGATTTGACGTGGATGTGGGCCCGCTGTTCCAGACGCCCGAAGAGGCCGCGCAGGATGCCGTCGACAATGACGTGCATGTGGTTGGGATCAGCAGCCAGGCGGCAGGTCACAAGACGCTGGCCCCGCAGCTGATCCAGGCGCTGAAGGACAAGGATGCCGGTGACATCATCGTGATCTGTGGCGGGGTCATCCCGCAGCAGGATTACGACTTCCTCAAGGCGGCAGGGGTCAAGGCGATCTTCGGGCCCGGCACGAATATCCCCGAGGCCGCGCAGGATATCCTGCGCCTGATCCGCGATGCGCGGCGCTGACATGGCGCAAGGGGGGCCGTCTGCCCCCCTTCGTCCCTGCGGGACACCCCCCGAGGATATTTCAGGCAAGAAGATGCGATGATGCTGGAGCTGGATCACCTGGCGGTTGCCGCCGCAACGCTCGAGGAGGGGCGCGCCCATGTGGAGGCTGCGCTTGGCGTGACCTTGCAGGCGGGCGGACAGCATGC